>JAVBNB010000016.1:0-194815 GCA_031551825.1 Tannerella sp.
CAGTAACGACGAGTGTCTCAATAAAATTTGGATGACAGGCGCTTACACGGTACACCTCAACATGCAGGAGTACATTTGGGACGCTATTAAGCGCGACCGGCTGGTATGGCTGGGTGATCTGCATCCTGAAGTGATGACCATCAGCACTGTCTTCGGCTACAACGATGTCGTTCCCAAAAGCCTCGACCTGGCACGCGACATCACTCCGCTCCCGGGCTGGATGAACGGCATGTGCTCCTATTCGCTCTGGTGGGTGATCATCCACCACGACTGGTACCTCTACCAGGGTAACCTGGCTTATCTGAAAGAGCAACAGCCATACCTCACCGATTTGCTTAGCATGCTGTTTACCAAGGTCGATGCGACGGGGCAGGAAAAACTCGATGGCGGCGGCCGTTTCCTGGATTGGCCGTCAAGCCCCAACGAAAAGGGTGTTGATGCCGGCTTGCAAGCTTTGATGGTGATTGCCTTTCAAGATGGAGCAGAACTGTGCAACATTCTTGGCGACAAGGCGCTGGCAATCAAATGTTCGGAAACAGCCGCATTGATGCAAAAATGTGTCCCGGATCATAACCAACTGAAACAGGCCGCGGCTCTGATGGCTCTGGCCGATCTGATCCCCGCCCGAAAAGCCAATGACGAAGTGATTCAGGTCGGCGGCCCTAAAGGGTTTTCGACCTTCTACGGTTACTACATGCTCGAAGCGCAAGCCAAAGCCGGTGAATACAAAGCCGCCATGGACAATATCCGCCAATACTGGGGCGGTATGCTCGATATGGGTGCAACCTCCTTCTGGGAAGATTTTGACCTTGACTGGACCATAAACGCCGCCCGTATCGACGAGCTGGTTCCTTCCGGGAAGAAAGACATTCATGCCGACTATGGCGCCTATTGTTATGAGAACCTGCGCCACAGTCTTTGCCATGGTTGGGCTTCCGGTCCCACGTCATGGCTGACTGCGCATGTCCTGGGCGTCCAGGTACTGGAGCCGGGTTGCAAAACGTTGTGTATCGAACCCCACCTGGGCGACCTCCAGTGGGTGGAAGGCACTTTCCCGACACCGCATGGTATAGTGCATATCAAGCATACAAGAGAGGCAGGTGGTAAGGTTAAAACAGATGTGAAGGCGCCGAAAGGAGTGAAGATCGTAAAGAAATAATTTGCATCTTTTTTTTTCATATCTATTCAATATGTTTTTCTACTTTTGCCAAAACAATTTTTGTAACTCTTATGCCCAAAGAACTGGTATGCATCATATGTCTTATTCTATGCCTCACAACTGAGGTTCGGGCATATTCTTTGCAAGATACGCCTAACCCTATAGACTTAGAACAAACTGTCAATTCCCAGATATCAAACCTGAATGCCCGGGCTTTTTGTCAGGATTCGCTGGGCTATATGTGGATTGCCACCTTCCGGGGGCTTAATCGTTACAATGGTTATGAATTTATCCAATATTTTCATGATGAAGATGATACCTTATCAATAGGTAATGATTTTATCATCTCCTTGTTCCTCGATTCTTCACATCGCCTGTGGATTGGCACAGCTACGGGGGTCAACCTCTACGATTTTGCCACAAACACATTCAGTAAATATCCTACCACACGGGGAGAAGCATATATTTATTCTTTTTTCGAAGACCATTCCAAAAGAGTATGGGCTGCAACATCTACCGGTCCCGGGTGGATTGATACGACACAACACGTGGTAGTCATGAATTCAAGTGGAGGATATCCTGTTAATTTATTCATGGAAGATGAATCGCAAAGACTATGGATGGGATTGAGCGACACCCTTGGGTTGGCTTGTAAAAAAGAGGACTCATGGGAATACATGGCTGTTCCCGGTAAGCGCTGGGTAACATGTATGTTCCGGGATCCCCAGGGAATATGGTGGTTGGGGACCAACACCGGTCTTGTGTTATTTGAGCCGACAATGCAAACATTCAAGGATCCCCCTGAAACGTGCAGCCAAAATCCCCTGCTCAATAACACTCATATCAATTTCATCAAAGAAATCAGCCCCTTAAGGCTTTTAATAGGTACCGAATCGCAGGGAATTTTCCAATATGACATTATTACCCAGACTTTATTACATAACGAACCTCAACAATTAGGCGTATTGGGTTCAGATCAGTTGCTATCCTGTTATGTAGACAGTCAGGAGAATGTCTGGATAGGATCTTTCGACAGAGGGTTTTCTGTTTGGAAACGTTATCTGGACTATTTCAATCCCGATCCGGTATTGAGTAATACGTTCAGAGACAAGTTTGTAACACGTATATTAGAAGATGTATATGGTAACTTATGGATCAGCACACGGTATCACGGACTGTTCCATTATACTTCTTCGGGTAAACTCACTCAATACAACGTCGGAAATTCAAACCTGTTTAAAGATAATAATTACCTGATTGAATCGCTTTTCATTGATTCAAAGAACCACATCTGGATCGGGCTAAACGATGAATTGCTCATGGGTGACTTTACGCGTGACGGAAAACTGGTTATTAGAGAACGCAAGAGAATAAAGAGCGTAGGTACGATGGTTGAGGATAAAACGGGACAGTTGTGGGTAGGCGCAATATCCGGACTTTATCGGTTGACTGCCGATAACCGGCAAACGGAATTGGAGCTGGTGTATAAGACGAATGTACCTGATATTTGCGTTCTGTCGTCCGGCGATATCCTTTTTTCGTCATACAACGAAGGTATTTTTCGCATACCGGCCAATGGAGAACAGCCTGAAAAGTTTACCCTATCGCGCGATGATACCAAAGCGATTACCATTCATTGTGTCACGATCTTCGAAGACTCACATCAACGCATTTGGTTAGGTAGCTACGGTAACGGGTTGTTATGCTTATCAAAAGGAAAACAGCACATCTTTACACGGAGCAACGGGCTGCCAAGCAACGATGTGCTGTGTTTTCGCGAAGACAGGCAAGGTGATATATGGATGAGTACCTCGTACGGCATATCCCGGCTGCGGATGGCCGATACCACTTTTGTCAATTATTTCAGCAACGACGGTACTTTAGGAAATCAGTTCCACGAAAAAGCCGGATTGAGGCATTCCGATGGTCGCATTTTTTTTACCGGTAACCATGGACTTACATTCTTCAATCCCGCGGCTGTATTGCCTAATAAATATCCTCCCCGCATACATCTTGAGGATCTGAAAATCATGAACCAGAGTGTGATGCCGGCTCCGAAAGGCTCCGTACTCAAACAAAGCATCGCTTTTACCAACGATATCACCTTAAACCACAAGCAGTCGGTCGTATCGTTTGATTATTCAGGAATTGATTTCCTTGCGCCGCAAAAACTTACTTATGCCTACAAGCTGGAAGGTTTCGATCAGGATTGGAATTATGTGGATAATTTCCGACGGGCAACATACTCAAACCTTGCCCCGGGCGAATATATCTTTATGGTAAAAGCCATCAATGGCGATGGTGTGGAAAGTTTGCATCCGGCTACCCTTCATGTCAAAGTGAAACCGGCTCCCTGGTTCTCGTGGCCGGCAATTGCCCTGTATCTTGTCATCCTGGTAACCGGGACATTCCTGTTGTTCCGGTTATGGTTCCGGATCAAGCTGAGCAAACAGTTGCTGGATATGGAACATAGCGAACGTGAACGTGAAAAGCAGGTCGCCGAGATGAAAATGACATTTTTTACCAACATCTCGCATGAATTACGCACTCCCCTCACACTGATATCCGCACCGCTGGAACAATTGTTAACACAAAAATCATTAGACGCGCCCGGTCATCAACTGCTGCTCACCATCTCGCGTAATGTGCAACGCCTGCTTCGGCTGATGAACCAGCTACTTGATTTCAGGAAGATGGAAAGCGGGATGTTAGCCCTGCGCGTGGTGTCTACCGACATGATCTCTTATATTCAATATATTCGGGAAGCGTTTCTCTACCAAGCCGGTGAAAAACAAGTTACATTATCATTTGAACCTCATACAGCCTGGCAGGAAATGTGGGTTGACACGGACAAATTGGAGAAAATCCTGCATAACCTGTTGTCTAATGCATTGAAACATACGCCACAAAAAGGCTTTGTGGATATCTTTACACAAGAGTTGCCGGTTCAACAGGCTAAAACAAAATATCCGGAACTGAAAGAAACAAAATGCGGCGCTTACATAGAAGTAACTGTGGCGGACACCGGTCCGGGCATACCTGTCGATAAACTAGGAGAATTGTTTGTCCAATACCGTCAGATCGAAGGACCATCGGGTCTCCGACCCGACTATGGTGGTAGCGGTATTGGTCTATACTACACCAAGCGTTTGGTTGAAGCGCATAGTGGAGCGATAACAGCTACCAATCAACCTGATGGCGGGATGATATTTTCGTTTGTTCTTCCTTTGGAAGATATATACCCGGAAAGTGAAAAAAGTACAAAAAAAGAAATTGTATTACCTGATAAAAACCAGAATGCGGTCATTGAGGATGCGCCCGTTGTCCACGACTCAAGCAAGTATCCATACACAATATTGGTTGTTGAAGACAATACGGAATTGATGGCTTTTATTCGTACAATACTTGATGGACTTTATCAACTTGTTTGTGCCACGAATGGTGATGAGGCTTGGGAAATTGCCCAAAGCGAAGTGCCGGACTTAATCTTGAGCGATGTATTGATGCCGGGAATCTCTGGATATCAGTTATGCAGGCAGGTGAAACAACACCCTGCCCTCAGCCATATCCCGGTGATCCTGCTCACAGCCAAAAGTTCCATCGACGACCAGATCGAAGGCCTTGAACAAGGTGCTGACACATACATCTGTAAACCATTCCATGTGGATTACCTGCTATTGGCGATTGCCAATCTTCTGAAAAGCAGGGAAACATTGCGCCAATACTTCTCTACCCCACAAAGCCAGGTTGATGTAACGGTTCCTGTAAAACTGAACGAAATCGACCAGGTCTTCCTGAACAAACTGACACAATTGCTGGAAGAAGAACTGGCCAATTCGGAGTTGAACATCAATTCGATAGCCCGTGAACTTGGATTCAGCCGCACTGGGTTTTACCGTAAATTGAAAGGGTTAACAGACATGTCGCCACTTGATTTCCTTCGTAATTACCGCTTAAGGCGCGCTGCCGAAATGATCCGTGAAGGAACGATGCCGCTGAATGAAGTGGCCGAAAAAACCGGTTTTGGCACATATTCTTACTTTTCAGTGGCGTTCAAAAAACATTTTGGTTTCTCGCCCAGGGATTATGGGCAAAATTTACAATAATTGTCACTTTGAAAAGACAAATATGCCACTATTGGTTCGATGGTAGGCGTCATAACCGAAAACTTTAAAAGTAATACATGTGAAGAGTACTTTTTTGATTGTTAATAAATGTATATATTATTTATTATTAAGATGTTATTAAAAATAATGATCAAAAAACAAAAATAACTGACCGGAAAACACAAACAACTGTATAAAATTGGACTAAAATCGAAAAAGAATGGAATGATTCAAGACATACTCTTTCATGATTAGAAATACTTTTGTGTCAAAACTTGTGTATACAAGAATGTTTTAATCTTAAAAATGAAATGCCGATGAAGAGAAAAAAACCGTAGTAATTTTATTTTAATTAAATTTTGTTCAACTGTAATACCATTCATATTTTTATAAAAAACACAATATGGAAAATTCCAAATTTTTATTATTATTTGTAATAATTTTATGCGGACTATCACAATTTACCGGTAATGCATCTGCTGAAAGCACGCAGCAATCGCTATTGATAAAGGGTGAAGTTCTGGATACGGAAGGGGAGCCACTCCCCGGAGTACACATCGTAGTGCAAGGAACGACACAAGGAACAATGACGGATCCGGATGGAAAATTCACAATCCCGGTAGCTAAATCAACTGCTGTTCTTGTTGTCTCCTATGTCGGTTACGAAACACAAACGCTAACGGTTTCCGATCAACGTTTTATGAAGATAACACTTCGCGAATCGTCCACCGAACTGGAAGAAGTGGTCGTGGTCGCTTATGGCGCTCAGAAGAAAGTATCAGTTACAGGGGCCATCTCTACGGTGCAGACCAAAGAATTAAGGCAGAGTTCGGCCGCAAACCTGTCGAGCGCCTTAGCCGGCCGTTTACCCGGTTTAACAGCCTTGCAGTCGTCCGGTCAGCCGGGAAATGATGTGGTGAATCTGTATCTTCGCGGTGTCGGCACCACGAACGATGCCTCTCCCTTGATCTTGATAGACGGTGTACCTCGCACAAATATCAGTGTGTTAGACCCCAATGAAATAGCTTCAGTTTCCATCCTGAAAGATGCTTCCGCAACTGCCGTATTCGGTGTCCGCGGAGCCAATGGCGCCATACTGATCACTACGCGCCGTGGAACTCCCGGAAAGACCGAACTAAGCCTGTCGTTCGACCAGAGTTTCCAGCAATTCACAACACAAGCCGACCGCCTTCATTCGTGGGAATTTGCGGAACTACGCAACCAGGCTTATCTCAATGATCATCCTGGCTCTCCCGATTCGGATCTTCCTTATACGCCATATATGATTGACATGTATAAAAGCGGCGCCAACCGGGCATTTTATCCTGATAGGGATGTCTTCCACGATTATTTCCGCGACTGGACCCCCCAAACACGCGCCAACCTTAACCTGAATGGCGGCGCCGATAGAATCAGTTACTTCCTCAATGTCGGCTACGTGGGTCAGGGCGGCCAGTTCAAAACGGAACCCGAAAGCCGCCTCGGATATGACCCCAGTTACCGCATGGACCGTTACACATTCCGCAGCAATGTAGATTATAAGATTGTCGAAAATCTTAAAGTTTCTCTAAATATCGGCTCCTATCTTGAAAAGATGAACTCCCCGCAGACGAATCAATTGTTTGGTAATTCGGTTGATGCGATGGTCCAAAACATGATCGCTTATTCCTGGGCAACTCCTCCCACGGATCCCGGCCCGATGACTGTAGATGGTTATGGTGTTCCTGCAGGCGAAATACTAAACCAGTCGGGTCAAGACCGCAACACCTACGGAGAAATAAACCGTCGTGGTTACCGTCAGGAAACCAACACGATGCTGAATTCCTCTCTGTCGCTTGATTGGGGGTTAGATTTTATAACGAAAGGATTGAGCGCCAAGGCGATGATCGCTTTCGATGCCAAGGCTCGTACCATATTGCAGGGGTACCGCGCATACGATACCTATTCCTGGAATGTGGCGCGATCGGCGGATGAGACCTGTTCGTACGGCTTGATCCGCGGCAATCAGGATGTATCCATTCACCTGATCAAAGATATGAACACTTATTATTATATGAACTTTCAGGGTTCGTTGAACTATGCCCGCAGCTTCGGTCTGCACGATGTAGGCGCGATGGCGCTGTTCCAGCGCGACAATTATGAAAAGAGTGACTATTCAGCCACCTTACCCTATAATGTAATCGGTCTTGTAGGGCGTGCTACTTACGGTTATGACGAACGTTACATGGGCGAATTTAATGTTGGGTATAACGGTACCGAGCAGTTTGCTCCAGGCAACCGTTTTGGTCTTTTTCCCGCAGTATCCGTCGGCTGGGTAATTAGCAATGAAAGCTTCCTGAAAGCCAATCGGATATTGAGCAATCTAAAACTGAGAGCCTCCTATGGTAAAGTCGGGAATGATAAACTGGGAGATGTCCGTTTCCTCTATCAAAGCGACATAAAGCGTACCAGTGGTGTGATATCATCCTTGGGTCGCGGATACAGTATCAGTCAAGGATTGATGGCGAATGAACGTGTACAATGGGAGGAAGCGCTCAAACAGAATTATGGTTTGGATGTCCAGCTGTTCAAAGAGCTGACACTGAATGTGGATATGTTTTGGGAAAAGCGGGATAAAATCCTGATAACCCGTGGTACGGTACCAGTTTTGCAAGGAGTACCTCAGAGCAATATCCCGAAAGTGAATATGGGTAAAATGGACAACAAAGGTTATGAAATAGAATTGACCTATCAGAAGATCGTAAATCCCTCCCTGTCCTTCACAGTAAAAGGTAATTATGCATATAATAAAAATAAGCAGATTATGGTTGATGAACCAATGCTCAGTGAGGATTATGCCTATCGCTATCGGAGAACCGGTTATAGCAGCGGTCAACCCTTCGGCTACCAGGTAGATTACAGCAACGGCAATGGATTTATCAATACACAGGAAGAATTGGATGAAGCGATACGTACCTACAATGTAGGGGGTACCCCTCGTATGGGAGATCTGAAATACATTGACGCCAACGGTGACGGTATCATTAATGACCGTGATTTAGTCCCCATGGGCTACGGCGAGGTCCCCCGGATCTCTTACGGGATATCCGGCTCCTTGAACTACAAGAACCTGGACTTTTCATTTCTTCTTTCCGGCGTAGCCAAAACCAGTCGGATGTACATGGGGTGGGGAACGACGGAGTTTGCCTTGGCGGGTTTTTATAGCGATTGGCACATGAAGGCCTGGACTCCGGAAAGATACGCGAACGGCGACGAAATATTGTACCCGGCGTTAGGGATGGGTGCAGGCAGCAGCCAGCCCACGGGAGGAAATAGCTTTTACCTGCTGAACCGCTCGTTCCTCCGCCTGAAAAACGTGGAATTAGGCTACAATTTGCCGCAGGTGTGGCTAAAGCCGCTAAAAATCAGCCGCGTGCGTGTTTATGTAAACGGAAATAACCTGTTGACGTGGAAAAAGTACCCGGTGAACACGATAGACCCCGAGACCACTGCCACATTGACTTATCCCATCACGAAGATGGTCAATGTAGGGTTTAATGTAGTTTTTTAATCAGCAAAACGATATTGAAAATGAAACGAGCATAATAAACGTATCGCCCAAAGGCGATGAACCGAAGGTCAACGAGCGAAGGCGAGTTAACTAAAAAAGCGAGTTCTATATAACCTTAGTGTTAAAAATTAATTTTGTGCATATGAAAAAAATAATCATTAAATCAGTAAGAACCTGTATATACACAATAATTACTGTTGTACTGGTTTCGTGTACTGATGCGCTTGACCAGGCGCCCGATGGGAAGTTATCCATGGAAGAAGTATGGGCCGATCCCGAAATGGTAGAACAAATGTTGAATACGTGTTACAATAATATACCTCCCAAGGCTTATTCCTACCATTGGTTCGACCCGCTGGTAGTTGCCTGTACCGATGACGCCTGGTCATCTGAAGAAGGTCAGGGTACGCCCGTAGAATACATGTACAATGACAAAAATACGGCCAAGGCTCACTATTTGACGAATATATCCAATGGAGCCAATGGCGAATTTAACAATGATTACTGGAATCGTTACTGGACTCAAATCCGTTTATGTTGCCAGTTCATTGAAAATATAGATAAAGCGGCTGTGAGCAGCGAGGAAAACCGGAGCCGGTTCAAAGCGGAAGCACACTTGTTAAGAGCGTTTTTCTATATGGAACTGATCAAATGGTTTGGAAAAGTCCCTGTTCTTGATCACACAATGGAGTTTGATGCCGATTACTCGACACTGTACCGTCAACCGGTCTACGAAGTAGTACAACTGATCGCTTCCGATTGTGATGTGGCGATCAACACCTCCGGAATGCCATGGCGTATCACCGTAAGCAGCGATGCACTGCGTGTTACGAAGGCCCTGGCTCATGCCCTTAAGGCCAAAGCCTACCTTTTTGCTGCCAGTCCGTTACACAACGAAGGGCATACCGAATATTGGGAAGAAGCTTATCAGGTGTCAAAAACCGCCGTACAAGAGTTAAAATCGAATGGTTACGAACTGTTTACCACCTGTACGAATCCATCTGTATTCGGCACGGGAAAAGCCGCCGCCCTGCATCAACTGTCTTGTCAGTCGGCCGACTATTCAGCCTCTCCCCGTGATAAGGAAACCATCTACCAGCACAAGCAAGGAAGTCTTTTCGTGTGGCACATAGGCTATATAGGTAGTGGTGAGGACGGTACCTACAAATGCAGTACCTGCCCCACCCAGGAGTTGATTGACGCATTCGAGACGGCCGATGGCGTACCGGTACTAAACCTGTCCAAGCCGTATAACGATGAAAAACACCTGGAACCGAATTACAATACCTCCAATACAATGTATAATCCCAACGCTCCGTATGAAAATCGTGATCCGCGCATGTCTATCACGGCCTTATACAACGGAGCCGAGTTTATCTGGAATAACGGTGTAAAAAAGACCGTGAATACCTCCATCGGCGGTCAACATGCGCCAAGTTGGGCCGTAAGCGACCGCGCGCACTCCCGTACCGGTTACTATCATAAAAAGATGGTCACCCCGGGCGCCAGCAATACAAACCAGATCAACAATGCCAACTTTAAATTTTACCGTTTAGGCGAATTGTTGCTGGATTACGCGGAAGCTGCTGCAGAAGCCAATCATCTGGCTGAGGCGCAGGCCGCTGCGAACGAGGTGAGAGCCCGTTCCGGTATGCCCGCATTGCCCGGCAATTTATCACAAGCGGATCTAATACAACGTATTCGCAACGAACGCCGTGTGGAACTTGCATGGGAGGAGCAGCGTTATTTTGACCTTCGTCGTTGGCAATCTCCAACAGGAGACCTGAGCGCAACATGCAAATATTTAACCGCAATGGTCATTACACCCAAAGGTGACGGGACATTCACCTATACCCGCCGTAGTATCTCGGAAAACCCTCGCGGAGGCCACTCCAATAAGGATTTGTTATTGCCGGTCCCCTTGGACGAAGTGTCTCGCCTGGAGCCTCTGACAGGACAAAAATGGCAGAATCCAGGATGGTAAGAAAACAAGTAAAACAGATAACCAAATTGAATACAGATAATATGAATCGGAAAAAAATCATAAAAAATATCATCGTAGCTATCGTTGTATGCCTATGCGGTGGCTTTGGCTCCTCTCTATACGCGCAGGAGGCGACTGCCATAAAGCTGGAGGGTACTGTGATCAATGAATACGGACAGCCTGTTGGAAGTGCCGTATTTACGACCGGAAACGGTAATATATACGCCACAGCACAAGATGGCACATATACCTTGAATGCCGGAGAAGACGATATTGTGATATCTGCCAAAGGATACCAAAATAAGAGGATAACCCCAGCCGACATCGCTGAAAACGGTGAAATAAAGCTCAAATTTGATCCCCACCATACGGGGGGATATGTGGATGTGGGATATTTTTCCCTACCCAAAAACGCTTTTCCAGGAAGCGCGGTATCGGTAACCGGCATCGAATTGGATAAAACTCCGACCAATGTGTTTACAGAAACTTTAGCCGGTCATCTGCCGGGTCTGTACACGAAGCAGGATAGGAGCGAATTGACCTTCTTCGGCTATACGAACGTATCCAAGATGGTTCGCGGACAGAATACGAATAACGGACATACGCCGACTATTATCATTGACGGGATTATTTGCCCGAACCAATATTGGGAATTCCTCTCCCCCAAAGAAGTGGAAAGCGTAACGGTATTGAAGGATGGCGCGACCAATGCCATTTATGGTATACAGGGAGCGAGCGGCACGATCGTGGTCACGACCAAACGCGGTTACATTGGCAAAAAGAAAATAGAGGCCTATGCCGACTATTCCATACAACAGATGATCCGGCGGCCAAAGTTTGTCAACTCCCTTCAATATGCCGGACTTCGAAATCAGGCAGGAGTGAATGACGGCCTGTCGCCTTATTCTCAGTTCAGTGAAACCGACATGGAAGGTTTCCGTACAGGGGATCCGATGTATTACCCGAACAACAACTGGTACGATATGTTTGTCAAAGACTTGGTGATGCGGCAACGGGTCGGCGTTAACATCGCCGGCGGGAGCGAAAAGGTCCGGTATTTTTCTAACATCAGCTACCTGCACCAGGGAGAGCCGATCATCGTAGCCGACGAAGCCGACCGTAAATACGACCCGAATCCGAATGTCAACGTAGTCAACTTTCGTTCTAACATTGACGTTAAATTGAATAATTACCTGACCGGTTTCATGCGTCTTACCGGCAATGTGAAACGCGAAATGCTGGCCGGTTCCTCAGAAAATCAGACTCACTATTCGAGGATCCTCAACCTGCCTCCAACCATGTATGGTCCTTTGACGCCGATTATCGAAGATGATCCTGACGCGAGTAATCAGGTTGTAACCATCGAAACCACCGATGACCCTGCGTATGGTTCGATTAACCGTTCGGGCTTTGCCCAGGTAATCGAAACCAACGTTATCGCTCAGGCCGGATTGACACTTGACCTGGATTTTCTCATCAAAGGGCTTTCTGCAAGCGGTTCCATGGCTTATCAAACCTATATAAGGAATACCACGACCACGTCTCAGAGTTACGAGCGTTGGATGCGTACCGGGCCGATGAATGAATTGACTTTCACCAAAAAAGGAAGCGCGGAGAATACCCCATTGGCCTACAGCAAAGGATCGATCTTCTTTTATCACCTCAACTTGTTGGGACAGCTTAATTACAATCGCCGTTTTGGCCTCCACAGCCTGAACTCAATGGCATATATCTTCTATCAGCAACAGGAAAAAGAAGTTGCTTCCGGATCCGGGATGCTCCCTTACAAAAGGCAAAGTATGGGCGTCACCGCGACATACGGATACAATGACCGGTATTATCTGAAAGGCGATCTCGGCTATTCGGGATCAGAACAGTTTGCCCCTGACAACCGTTACATCGCTACACCGGCCGTTTCGGCTTCGTGGATCGTTTCGAAAGAAGATTTTCTTGCCGACGCGCCGGTGTTGAGTTTGCTGAAACTGCGGGCATCTTATGCTCTGGGAGCCAACGACCAGCTGGGCGGCGACCGGTTCCTCTACCTGGATTACATTGATGCCGGCGGAAATGAAGGCCTGAAAGGCAATCCTGACTTGTCGGCCGAACAGATCAAAATGCAGAATTACGGTGTTGATTTGGGTTTGCTGAATTCCATCACATTGTCATTCGATTATTTCCACCACCGTACCGACAATATGTTGGTGAGTATCGGTTCGACAGTTCCTGTTTATCAAGGAATACCTTTGAACAATTATCCGAAACTGAACAATGGTAAAATGGAAAATAAAGGTTTTGAAATTGAATTCAGCTATGATAAACGCCTTACGCCGGATTTATCGGTATTCGCAACCGCCGCATTCAGCCAGGCCGTCAATAAAGTGCTCAAAGTCAATGAATCTCCTTATGCCGAGGACTATCCCTATCGTTACCACTCTGAGGGTTACCCTGCCGGACAACTCTGGGGCCTGATGATCAATAAAAGCAACGGCAACGGCATGTTCAATTCTGCGGAAGAATTAGCCGGATATGGCTTGACCTATTCCCATGGAACCCCCCGTGTCGGCGATTTCATCTATTATGACCTGAACGGTGATGGAGTGATTGATGAAAAAGACTATGCCCCTATCGGATACCCCAGTTTTCCCCAACAGTATTACAGTTTATTGGCAGGAGTGAACTTCAAAAACTTAGAGTTTAGTTTATTGTTCCAGGGTGTAAACCGCACATCGTTCATGTTTAGCGGTGTCGGCGCCTACGAATACCAGTCGGAGGGTATATTCAACGATATCCACATGAACGCGTGGACTCCCGAACGCTACGCAGCAGGAGCAGAGATCACATTCCCGGCATTGTCACTCAAACAATCGACGAACCATACGTCGAATAGTTATTTTCTTCAAAATGGCGCTTATCTGCGTCTGAAAAATGCTGAAATAGCTTATACATTGCCTGCGAATATATCGCGGAAGATCGGTGCCGAAAAAATCAGGGTTGCATTAACCGGGATGAACCTGTTTACTTTCGACAAGTTACGTACCAAATATGTTGATCCCGAAATCAGGAACATGAATGGCTTCCAACCCTATCGTGTATACAATCTCGGCGTAAGTATTACCTTTTAATTGAAATCCGACATGAAACGAACATAATAAATGTATCGCCGAAGGCGATGAACGAAAAAGTGAGTTCTATATAACCTTGGTGTTAAAAATTAATTTTGGTAGATATGAAAAATGTATTATTAAATAAAACAATTTCCATCATCGCAGCAACGGTATTACTGTTCGCCTGCGCTGATCTGGACTTGCCGTCCGACGGGCGTCTTACCTTCAAAGAGATTTTTTCGAATTATACCATGACCCGGAATTTCTATGGAACATGCCGGTCATACATTCCGCAATACGGATTGGTCTATAACGACAATACCCCGTTGGCCTCCTATTGTGATGAGGCGCACGATGCCGGCGACAACAAAAGCGGAACCGGGGTAAACGACTGGTATAATAACCGCACTTCTCCATTCAAAAATCCGTTGACTTATTCATACGACTGGTGGGGTCAACTTTTTCAGGGTATCAGAAAGTGTAATACATTCCTGGCGTCGATCAACGACCCTGAATTGACTACTGCCGTTATCAACGAAGAGGAGAAAAATGGCTGGATAGCCGAAGTACGTGTTGCCCGGGCGTTCTATTACCTGCAATTGATCAAACGTTACGGTGGAGTTCCGCTTATCGATACCCCCTATGATGTAACTCATGATTTTTCGCGCGATAGACGCGCTTCCTTTGAAGAATGCGCCGACTTTATCATTGCAGATTGTGATGCTGCTTTGGCAATGCCCGAATCATCAAGTCCGACTATTGGCTTCAGGTGGTCCATTGCCGATAACGAAAGAGGGGTATTAACCCGAGGATTTGCATGGGCAGTGAAATCGCAGACTGCCTTGTATGCCGCCAGTCCTTTATGGAACACTGCCGGTAGCAAATATACCTGGGAATACGCGGCCGCTATCACCAAAGAAGCCTTGGACCAATGTCTTGCCCATGGTTATGAGCTTTATAATCTACCTGTTGCCGAAGATGTAGCACAAAATCCTTATGCGTATTATTTTATCCAGCAGTCGGATCCCAGCCGTTCAACAGATAAGGAAACCATTTATGAAACGACTTCGGCCAGGACCAACGTATGGCGTTATGCCGGCACCCCGATTACCGACGGTATGTCGAAAGCAGGCGCCGGTCCTTCACAGGAACTGGTGGATTGTTACGAAATGGCAGCAACCGGTGAGCTCCCCATCCTTGGTTATTCTGATGCCGACCGCTTGAAACCGATTATTAATACTGCTTCGGGTTATGATCCGTCTAACCCTTACGAAGGGCGTGATCCGCGTTTCTATGCATCCGTATATTATAATAATGCTCCGCGCTCACTGGCAGGTTCCGGATCACTCAAAAAGGATCTCTTCCCTCTGGAAATCGACTTCGATAACAAACGCTATGCCGACAATCCGCACGACATAAACATGACCCAGGAAGATGGTTATGTAAAGATGGTGACGACAGGAGGAGATCCATACACTTACTCCAAGAATCTGGGTAAAGTGCTGTCCGGCGGTTCAACACGGCTTCTTACCTTTGAGTACAAAAGCAACAGGGCGGTGGCCGACGGTCAGATCTACTGGTGTAACCCCGGCCCTTCGGAAGCAAGGACTACGCGCGGCATCAAGATACCGGAAGCTGCGGAATGGACGAGGTTTGAATTAGATATTACCGGGCCTTACAATGATTTTAACTTTGGTAAATCAGTCGACGACAACTTCAGGTTCGATATAACCTCCGGATCCGCCGGATACGAACTCTCCATCCGCAATATGCAGATTGAGGTATTTACACCTCCCCCAGCTGCAACACCGGTTGAAACGTTTGTGGGCGGCAATTGTGGTATTTCCGACAAGGTAACCGACACCCGTTTCACGCGGACAGGCTATTACCTGCGTAAATTCAATAACTACCGTTCCAATGTCAGTGTAGATGCTGATGGGTTGATGAAAGTTTTCCGGTTGGGTGAGCTATACATGAATTTTGCCGAAGCAGCGTACCAGGCTTATGGCCCTGATGTTCCTGTGACTTCCTCTGCCGGTGGTAGTAACCTGACCGCCTGCGAAGCTGTGAATGCGATTCGCGCACGGGCCGCCATGCCGCCATTGCCAACGGGTTTGAGTAAAACCGAATTTGAAAAACGTTACCGCAACGAACGTCGCGTGGAATTTTCTTTCGAGGAACATCGTTTCTTCGATGTACGCCGCTGGAAAATTTTGAACGAAACGGATAACTTCGTTACAGGTATGCGTATCACGAAATCAGGCAGTAATTACACTTACACCCGGTTCAAACTTTCCGAACGCCATACCAACTCCGACAAATACCTGCTCTTCCCGCTGGGTCAGAACGAAGCGGCCAAAATGGAAGACGCAACAGGTGTGGAATGGCAGAATCCGGGATGGTGATATATGAACGATAAAACGAATAAGATTATGAAAATAAGAAATTTTTTCAGTATAGTATGTATGGTTGCCGCGTTATGTGCTTGTGACGACGGGATACCGGTAGATTTGGAGTTCGATCAGTTTAAGAAATTGTATTTATCGGCTGCGAATGACGATGCCAAAACCATAGCGCTGCAAAGCACAAGGGATACCTCATTCGTTTTCGGAAATGTTGCGTATGGCGGTACCACCTATTTTGGAGAAGGGAATATCATCGTGGAAATCGCTGCCGATTTCTCATTGGTTGAGTCGTACAATACAGATCATAAAACTAGTTATGAACCATTACCGGATGAAAGTTTTGCTTTCGACATGACCAAACTGGTTATTGAAAACGGGTATAGTTATTCCGGTATCTCAACCTTGTTTCTGGTGCCGGGCGAACTGGATGCCGATAAGGAGTACTTGCTGCCGGTGGTGATTAAATCGGCAACGGGAAATATTGCGGTAAACGAAGAAAAAAAGACCGCTTACTGGGCTTTTGTATTTAGTGGCGACGCCCGCCCGGTACAGAAGGATATTTTCCCGTTGACGCTTCTCCCCGACACAAAAAACCAAATGGATATAATAACAGGCGATGACTTTCTTACATTGAAGAGTACCGGAGGCGACCCGTATATTCAAACATCAAAATTAGGTAGCGCATTGTCTGACGGGGCTAATCAGGTTTTTACATTTGAATACAAGAGCAATAAAACCGTGACAAAAGCCGAACTCTTTTATTGTGTAGCCGGAGGTCCGGAAGGTGGTAAATCATCAAAGCAAACAATTACTATCCCGCAGGCTTCCGAATGGACACGGTTTGAATTCGATTTAAGCACGGCCATAGACAGTTTCGGATTTGGTGTCAACAATTCAGGCGGTAAAGAACCCGCTGAACATTTTTTCCGGTTTGACCCTGCAACTGAAGCCGATTACGAGATTTCTATCAGGAAAGTCCAAATAGAAGTATATAATTAAGTATTAAAGAAATAGGTAATATGAAACGAGCATGATTAATGTATCGCCAAAGGCGATGAACAAAAGAGCGAGTTCTATATTACCTTCGTGTTAAAAATTAATTTTTGTAAATATGAAATCAAAATATATTTTATTGAGATGTCTGATGCTGGCATTCGTCTTTGCGGGATGCGACGACGAACAAAAATATGCCACACGGTTCAGTCTGGAATCCGTTACGGTAACGCCTGCAACGGTAACCCTGACGGAAGGATTTACGCAACAATTGACCGCCACGACTGATCCGGCAGGGAACGACGCCGTATTGGAATGGCAGTCGGAAAATCCAACCATTGCAACCGTGTCGGGCGAAGGATTAGTGACCGCTCTCAGGGGAGGCGCTACGGTCATCAAGGTGATGGCCGGCGGTGTTGTAGCCTCGGTGTCGGTTACTGTAGATGCTGTTCAGGATATCGTATTGACGCCTGCATCCGCGTTGCTGGAAATAGGCGGTATGCAACAGCTTGTTGCGGTTACCGTGCCGGAAGCCGTACCCGGTATTGTGCTTGGATATGAAAGTAGCGATGCAAGCGTTGTAACGGTGTCGAATACCGGTTTGATGACGGCAGTCGCCCCGGGGAATGCCACCATTACAGTACAGGGCGGCAGGACTTCCAGGCAGATGACGGTCAAAGTCAACGATCCCAGCCTCCACGAACAGAAGCTGTGGAAGAAACTGGACGCTTCCAGCGAATGGAATACCACCGTGGCCGACGCTATCGACGGTAATCCTAACAACCTTTGGCACAGCGATCCCGCATTGTCGTTGCCCCAGTGGATTGCTGTCGATATGGGCGCCATGAAGCATATCGACGGTTTTTTGTTCACCAACCGTCAGGCTAAAGATCAGTTTGCGCATCCTAAACGTATTGTCTTTGAAGTCAGCAATAACGGGACGAACTGGGAAACGGCGCTTGACATGGCAGAATTGCCCGATTTGTTGCGGCAACAGGTTTTGCCCCTGCCGCAACGGAAAACGGCACGGTATTTCAAGATCACCATATACAGCACCTGGAACGACGCTCCGTATACTTACATAGGTGATGTCGGCATTTATAACGGACAGGCGCCCGAACCCAATCCCAATCATAAAACGGACTGGACAGTAATAGAATCATCATCCACATTTGCTGATCTTGATGCCAAACGATTGATTGATAATGATATCAATAGCCCCTGGCACAGTAATGTGGGCGATGGCCAACCCTGGGCCATCATTGACCTAAAGATAGCAACGATCATGAAGGGTATCTATTTTACCGGCCGTCAGGGTGGTGCAGGTGATGTCGGTTCGTCGCCCAAGCACATCATTTTCTCGGTGAGTAATGACAAGCAAAACTGGGAAACGTTGCTTGATGTTGCGGAATTGCCCAACCTGCGTACCATGCAAACCTTGGACGCTTCCGCTCCGAAAACCGGCCGTTATTTGAAGATCGAAATCAAGTCTACCTGGAGTGGCGATCCGTATTCCTACATCGGGGAGATCAATATTAAAACCTCGAACTGATGGTCATATTCTCAAATACAATCAGGAATTTACTATCATAAACAGTCTGAATGTTGTAATTAACCGGTGATTTGATTCCTGGGAGATTCTCTGAAATAGATTTATAGAATAAGAGGGGCAGGGAATTCCTTGTTCTTCTTATTTCTTAACATGAAACGAGCATGATTTTTAAAAAGTTCCAAGTTTCAAGTTCCAAACAAAACGATTGAACTTTGAACATGAAACCTTGAACCTCAACATGCGACCTTAGTATTAAAAATTAAATTTTGTACACATGAAAAAGCTCAAAAACCTTTTTTACCTGGTTGGTTTCTTATGTCTCATGCTGGCCACGGAATCGCTTTTCGCGCAATCTGTTATCCTTACCAGCGACCAGCAGTTGAACGACCTTACCGATCCAGACAAAAAGATCGACATGTCATTGGGGTACAACAAGTACATCCGCAGCCTGCGCGAGGTATGCGAAGAAGGTAAACGCAGCGGGTCGAAGGAAATGATTGTTGCATTTGACGAGTTCTTCAGGCAATATCGTGGCGATACGGGTGCAGAACGCAAATTGACGCCCGATATGGACGAATACGTGGATAAAATCAAGATCATCAGCGACTTTGCCAAGAAATACGACCTTGGCCTCTGTTTGAGCCTGCTCAGTCCGTTGGAATTGGGATCTGCTTACAAAAAGCAGACCGGGAACAGCGGTCGTTGGCTTGCCTACAAGGTCGGCTTGCGCGACGCCCGTACCGGCAAATTCAGCATTCCGATCTGGCATCAGCTTTACTGGACCAACAACAAAGGAAAGTCACCCGTGCTCCTGAAAGACGTCAAAGCGTATGCATTCAAGGAGAGCGGTTCGCGCAACAACCCGTTCCGTATTGTAAATCCGGATGACATCATCCGGCTCAAAAACGTAAAATATGAGGCTGCCGACACGTTGACCTTTGACATTGAGATGCGCAGCATCCGGGTGTACGGCGATGAGCCCGGACTGCCCGGATACGACCGTGTAATGGTGATGCTCGAATACGAAACCCAGGAAATGGATTATTTCAATACCGATGCACCCGGGTTCCTGAAAAACCTGATGAAGAAATACCACGAGAAGGGCGTCAACCTCACTGCGTTATATTCGGATGAAATGCATATCCAGCAGGACTGGTCGTATTTCAGCCATCACGAAAACGGGCAGTTTGCACAGCGCTACCTCACTAAGAGTATGGCCGAAGCCTATGCGCGAAAGTACAATCAGCCGTTCGACGACAAATATATGCTCTATTTCGCATACGGCGCTCCCAATTTCGAGCCTTTCGCTTCATCAATACTCAATGTACAGTATGTGATGGGCCCCAAGCCGGAAGATATACACCGCACCTTTCTGTTGCGCGACCGCTATTACAAGATGCTCAACAACGGTGTAGTCGACCTCTTCAAAGATGCCAAAGACTATGCCGAGTCGCTGTTTAAAAGGGAATTGAAGACCGGGGCGCATGCTTCGTGGGCCGAAAGCCCGACCATCGACTATTGGAATACCGAAAAGCTTTACAGCAACGCCCTCCTGTACGAATACACGTCCAATTTCGTGTGGAGCAACACAGTACACCAGGCTGCGGCCGCTTGTTACGATTATTTCAAGTGGAGCGATTACCTTCAATCTACGGGCAACGACTTTGCCGAATGCGGGTGGAACGACCGCGACTATTACGGCGCTGCTATGGCTGCTTCTATCGGTGTCATCAACAAATACCCGAATGCCTACGCTGCAGCGTGGGGTATGCCCAACGAAGTACTCGAACGGCGGATGGCCATCAACTATGCCTTCGGGGCGCAGCCTCCCATGCCCATTGCGACCATCACCGGGGGGGTACACCGTGATGTAGATGCGCTGATACTCTACCCGATGAATCTGGTGGCTGTCGAAGAACGTTTCGGTAGCTGGATGAACCAGTATGGCTATGCCAATTACCTGACGGCCGAAAAACTCTTGCAATTGGGCGAAGTATTGCCCGACGGCAGAATAAAGGTAAAAGAAAAGACATACGGGACGCTGGTCGCGATGTTTGAACTGTTGCCCGAAAAGGGATTACTGGATATGATGGAACGTTTCGTGGAGAACGGTGGCAAGGTGGTCTGGTTCAGCGCTCCCCCGATGCTCACCTCCACAGGTGAGGATTGTACCGCACAATGGCAACGGATGTTCGGCGTTCAATATAAACACGATCGTTTTATGGGCGAAATCGCCGCAGGCAGAGAAATATCCTTCGTCAACAAATTTGCAGCCGTACCGCGGCAGACGGTATTGACCGACTTCCTGGTGGACAGGATATACCCTGTGGAAATATCCGGAGGCCAGGCGATAGCCAAATGTGGCGACAAGACCATTGGTGTGATGACCGCGAAAGGCAAGGGCGCGTTCTACTATTTGGGGTTCCGTCCGCGCGACGACCAATCGCAAAGCCTTGGCTACGAAACACGCACCATGTTCGAAGTACTGAACGCTGCCGGCGCTTACCCTGCCACCGGTCGTTTCTTAGGCGTAAACGACAATCCTTCGTATGTATCGCGTACTTCTGACTATTTCGTCACCACTTTTCCCAATACCACCACCATGATTGTTCGCCATTACCGCACGCATCCCGAAAGTTGGGAAGGCGGGTTCTCACGCAATGTAGAGAAGGATGCCGAAGCATTGGCTAAGAATCCCTTACCTTCGGACAGGGTTGAGTTAAATAGTGCAAAGATCAACGGCCACGAAATCAGCTATCAGGGAAGATTGTGGCTGGCGTTTCGTACCGATACCCAAAACCGGCTGACGGCCTTCATCGGCAACGAATGTAATGCCGTCACGCTCGATGGCACCAACTATACTTTTGCCGACAAACCTTTGGACAAAGTTATTTTTATTCCTGCTGCCGAAGGTTCGTCCACCTATAAGGTGCAAATAGCAGGCAAAGGGCGTGTATCGCTCCCGTTTCCGTTAAAAAGCAAAAAGCCTGTAGTTAAATGGGGTAAGAAATCCGTAAATTCCGAAGTAACCGGGGGCAAACTTGTGTTAAATATCGACGCAGCGCTTTCCGGTCAATGGTTAACTGTAGAAATATAAAATATGGCTGCAGCTGGCTATCATAGTAAAATGTGCAAAAAATCATAACATGACAAGTATCTCATTGAAAAACAGTCGGTTTTTCTCAAAAAGAACCTTCACATTCGTTTCTGTGTCTGTTGTCCTATTTCTCCTTTTATCGGGACTCTCCTCATGCGAGAAAGGCAAAGAGCCGGAAATCCCGATTATTCCTTCTTCACCTCCGGTGAAAAAAAACGAGTATTTGAAACTATTACTTGAAACGGTTAACAATATGACTGTCACCAAAATGTCGGACGACTACCATTTTAAGGCGACAACCACAGGACAAGATCCTTATGTGTCGACCGGCAAACTGGCGAAGGCAAATCCTGCCGACTCGGTGGTGCTTTGTTTCGAATACAAAAGCAACAAGGAACTGGAATTCATACAGGTCTTCTTTGCCGATCCGATTACGGAACAACGTTCCATCAAAAGCGGGAAAGTCCCGGTATCAAGTTCGTGGAAAGAATGGGCGATGGTACTGAAAGCGTCTCTTGCCGGAACTTCGTGGGGAAATTCCGGGCAATACCTGCGTTTGGACTTCGGCAATGATGCCGGATACGAAATAGAGCTGCGGAACATTCATTTCAGGGGAATGACAGCGGCCGAAAAAGAGGAAGAGAAAGCGAAGGAAGATAAAGCAGCAGCCGACAGGCAGTTTGGCGAAAACATCAGAAAATACCTGGATACAAAATACACCTCTTCCATCACCGAGGTGGATGCCGGGACAAACACCGTCACGGTGAAAGGCAATTACATGGGCGATGGCAGCTTCGTCCTTTGCGAAATACCGCCTTACCTGGATGTAGCACAACTTAACGATTTTACACTGAGCCGCCCGTTAAATTCGTCGGCATTCACCGAAACCTTCGAACGCTTTGTGGAGCGGGACGGGTTTCGTTACGATCGTACACTGTCCAAATGGGTAATTGCAAAGAAGGGAACCGGCGGAAACAGCGATATGATTGTTTCGCATGCTCGTTACCCCGACAAGATATATGCTACCCAAGCTACTACGCAAGCGAAACCTGCCGGCAAGAAGGGTTTGGGCGGATATTTCAATCACGGCGTGCAATGTCAGGATCTCGACGACCTCGGGATCACCAGTGTGACGGTTAATGTGCCGTTCACGGCCTACATGCGGAGCCGGCAAAGCGGCAACAACATCGAACATAAATATGGCGGCAAAAGCTATTATTTCGACAGGAGCCAGATCACCGCGCTGGATGCGGCGCTTACCGAATGTCAGAAACGGAGCATTGTGGTGGCGGCGATCATCCTGGTACAACCGGCAGCCAGCTGTCCCGATAAGGATATAGGCAACCTGTTGCAGCATCCCGATTTTTCCGGAGGATATTATACCATGCCCGACATGAGCAATCCGGAGAGTGTGAACACCTATGCTGCGGCGCTCGACTTCCTTGCCGGCCGCTATTGCCGTGCCGATAACCGGTTCGGGCGTATTCACCACTGGATCATGCATAACGAAGTGGATGCAGGTGTCGAATGGACCAACATGGGGCACAACAAGCCAATGTTGGTATACACGGACGCCTACATGAAATCGATGCGGATGTGCTACAATATCGCCCGTCAGTATGACCCGTATTCGGAAGTGTTCGGGTCGTTCACACATTCGTGGAAAAATGCCGATAACGCTGTTACAGACGCTTATGCATCACTCGATATGCTCCATGCGTTTAACGATTATTGTAAGGCTGAGGGCGATTTCCAATGGGCATTGGCATATCATTGCTATCCGCAGGATTTGAACGAACCGAAGACCTGGAACGATGCCGGTGCCACTTATTCGACTTCTTCGGCGCTTATCACCTTTAAAAACCTCGAAGTGCTTGACCGCTGGGCCAAACAAACCGAAAATCTGTACAAAGGTGCGGAAAAACGCACGGTATGGTTATCGGAAAACGGTACCAATTCGAGAACGTACGGTGAAACCGACCTTCTCGAACAAGCGGCGGGCTTTGCCTGGGGATGGACCAAGTTGAGGCAACTCGACGGCATTGATGCCATACAATGGCACAATTGGGCGGATAACGAAGCCGAGTTCGGTTTGAGGATCGGCTTGCGTAAATTCGGATCGCAAAACCTCGAACGTAAAGACGTATGGTATGCTTACCAGGCAGCAGGAACAGCTAATGAAAGCGATTTTTTTCAAAAATATTTGTCCGTTATTGGTATCACTGACTGGAATATTATGAAGAGTGTTTATTGAAATCCGGCAAATAGTATTATAATAGCGAATCCTGATTTCCAGCCGTTTTAAATACTTGAATTTGGCTGAAGTCGGTAGCGACAACGATTTTTATGTATGAATCAACAAAAAAACAAAACAAAAATGAAAACAACCATCTGTATTGTAATCTTTTTCAGTTTCGTGTCTGGCGTCTTTGCCCAGTCCGCCAAAATCAATTACGGCAACGGCTTGCCGGCCACCGATGCCCTCGGGCGGAAAGTGGCTACATCCGGTGATGCCGGTGCGCCCAAAAAGGATAAATACATCGCCATGTTTTACTGGACGTGGCACCAAGGGAATGATGACACTACCTACCAGGTGAAAAACATTACCGAAATTTTGCGAAAACATCCCGAAGCTCTGAAAGACTATCACCACCCGGCTTGGGGAACTAAGCAACCGGGTTTCTTCTTTTGGGAACAACCATTACTTGGGTACTATAAAACCACCGATCCCTGGGTGTTGCGCAAGCATGCCGAGATGCTGGCTGATGCCGGTGTCGATGCTGTTTTTTTCGATTGTACCAATGGTAGTCTGACCTGGGAAGATTCCTACGAAGCCTTGCTGAAAACCTGGGATCAGGCGCAGAAAGATGGTGTGAATGCACCTAAGATCGCCTACATGCTTCCTTTCGGACCAGCGCCACATTCATTGGTCTCGCTTCGCCAGCTCTATCGCGATGTATATAAACCGGGTCGGTACAAAAACCTTTGGTTCTTCTGGAAAGGAAAGCCTTGTATCATGGCTTATCCTGACAACCTCACCGATTCGGCCGAAGACCGTGAGATCGCCAACTTCTTTACCTTCCGTCCCGGTCAGCCCGACTATGTGGATGGCCCCAAAAGGAATGACCAGTGGGGATGGCTTGAGAACTATCCGCAACATGGTTATGTGAAAGATTCCAATGGCAAGTTTGAACAGATTACCGTGGGAGTAGCCCAGAATGCCTGCCCGGCTACCAATGGACATTGCAGCGCTTTCAACCTGCCGGGATCATTTGGCCGTAATTTCAGCCAGCGCTATGGCTTCGACCCGCGGGTGGATGGCTACCTGTACGGGTGGAATTTCCAGGAACAATGGGAACGCGCTTTTGAACTCGATCCGGAATTGGTGTTCGTTACCGGGTGGAATGAATTTACTGCCGGGCAATGGCTGCCGGAACACAGTTGGACCGGCGACCCGTTTTCGTTTGTCGACCAGTTCGACTGGGCCCGTAGCCGTGATATCGAGCCCAACAAGGGTTGGGGCGATAAAGGGGATGTATACTACTACCAGTTGATCGATTACGTACGCAAGTTCAAAGGAACACCGGTGCTCGAAAAAGCATCTGCGCCCAAAACCATCAGAATCGGTAAAGCGGATGGTTGGGCGGATGTGGCTCCGTCTTACAAGTCGTACAAAGGCAATATCATGCATCGTGATCATCGGGGACGTTACGACCAGTATTACAGGAACACGACCGGCCGCAACGACCTTGTGGGTGCAAAGGTCGCCCGCGATGCCGGCAACGTCTATTTCTATGTGGAAACGGCCGGAAAACTCAGCCCGCAAACCGACCGCAACTGGATGATGTTGTTTATCGACATCGACCGCGACAAATCTACCGGCTGGAACGGGTACGATTATATTGTGAATTACACCAATCCGCAGAAAAACAAAGCTTCCATCGCCAAAAATGTAGGCGGTTGGTGGGAATGGGAACAAGTTGCCGAAATAAAATATGCGGTAAACGGCAACAAACTGGAGATCGAAATACCAAGAACCATATTTGGCGCCAACGGCAAAAATCTGGACATGGAGTTCAAATGGTCGGATAACATGCAGGAAGAAGGCAATATCATGGATTTTTATGTGAATGGCGATGTTGCGCCGGGCGGAAGATTTAATTTTGTATACCAGGAATAATCCGCATGATTGATTAATAAAAAATAAATTATCGTATGAAATTCTGGAATCTTTGTAAAATACTAATGGTCGCATTATTTTGCGCCGCTTGCAGTCAACCTGTTGTACAAACAGGCAGCAATCAACTGCCCATCCTTGCTTGGTATGGCGTTTCGCCCGGGGAAAGCACGGTAGAACGTTACCGGGAGTTGAAAGAGTCGGGTATCACCCACAATTTTACGTTCTTTTCAAGCGTCGATGAATTGGCTGTAGCCATGGATGCAGCGAAGGAAGCAGGTATCAAGATGATTATCCATTGTCCTGAGTTGGAAAAAGAGCCGGAGCGGATCGTCAACCGGTTCAAGGATCATCCCGCCCTGGCCGGTTATTTCCTGCGCGATGAACCCGGGTGCAGCGCATTCGCCGAACTTGGGCAATGGGCAAAAAGGATACAGGCCGTGGATAATCAGCATTTCTGTTACCTGAACTTGTTTCCCAACTATGCTTTGCCGGAGATGCTCGGAACGGAAACATACAGGGAATATGTGCAGCAGTTCATCAAGGACGTTCCTCTGCAATTATTGTCGTTTGATCATTATCCTGTGGTTGCCGACGCTTCAGGCGAACGGAGCCTGCGCGATATGTGGTACGAAAACCTCGAGATTTTCTCGGACGAAGCCCGCAAAGCCGGTAAGCCTTTCTGGGCATTTGCACTCACTGTAGCGCATGAACCTTATCCTATCCCCACGCTGGCCGAGCTCAGACTTCAGGTGTACAGTAACCTCGCATACGGAGCGCAGGGAATCCAGTATTTCACCTATTGGACGCCCGAAGCAGGAACCTGGGATTTCCATCATGCCCCTATCGACTTCGATACGAAGAAAAGAACGGAAGTATACGATAAAATCAAGCTGTTGAACGCGGAGATCAAAAATCTATCCTCCGTATTCATGAATTCCAGGGTCGTTTCGGTGGGACATACGGGCGCCGACATTCCCAAAGGCACCAACCGGTTGGGCAAACTTCCGGATGCGATCAAGTTTTTTGAGGTGGAAGGCGGAGCTGTGGTATCGGTATTGGAAAAAGAGAATCAATCGTTTTTGGTCATTGTGAACCGTGATTTTAAAAACAGCATAACGGTGAAAATAGAGGGAGATCCGAAACTTCAGCGGGTATTGAAAGACGGGACAATCGTACCGGCTGACAAATATGCTGGTCAGTTGATGGTCGATCCCGGCGATGTGTTGATTTTTGTCATCAATTAAATCATATAAAAAACATCCGATATGCAAAAAATCATCTTTTTGAGCCTTTTTACCTGGCTTTTCCTACAAGTCACATCAACCGTCAATGCGCAGGCGCTGGCCGGAACCGACGAGCTGGGGCGTACACTATTGCAAAATGATGCGGTAGGCAATCCTAAGCCCGGTCGTCACGTGGCAATGTTCTATTTCCTGTGGCAAGGTGACAAAGGTTCACCCACATCGCAAAAGTATTGGGATTTGCACGAGATATACACCACTCACCCCGAGGTATTTGACGATTGCGATAATCTTTACTGGGGTGGTCAGAAAGGAACATATTATTTCTGGGGACAACCCGTTTACGGCTATTATCGTGGCGATGATTACTGGGTGCATCTGCGGAACTTGCAATTACTTACCGATGCCGGAGTCGATTTATTGGTGATCGACGCTACCAACAGGCTCATCTATTCCACACAATCCGAAGCATTGATGAAAGCGATGGATGCTGTGCGGGCGCAAGGGAAAATTCCTCCCGGCATTGTGTTTTACACCAACACCCTTTCGGGGGAAGCCATCAAGGAGATATACGAACAGTTTTACATGAAAGGTGCACCATACCGGCATCCCGGTTGTTGGTTCCATTTAGATGGAAAACCGTTGATCATCGGTTCAATAAAAAATGTGAAAGACCCGCGTAGTCTTGATTTCTTCACCATCAGGGAAGCGCAGTGGCCTACGGAGTCGCAACGTGTCAATGGTTGGCCGTGGATCAGTTTCACCCGCAAACCCGAAGTGCATTATAATGCGCGTGGTGAGAAAGAGATCATCAACGTATCGGTGGCGCAGCATCCCAACCCTGCGGCCGGTATGGGTGGTTCGGCTTTCTACGGAAATAGGAACAATTGGGGACGCAGCTATCGTAATAATTCGCACGGTAACCCCGAAACTGATATTTTTTACGGATACAATTTCCAGGAACAGTGGGATTACGCTCTCAAGGAGGACGTGCCCTTTATCTTTGTTACAGGCTGGAACGAGTGGATTGCAGGCCGTTGGGATAGCCAAGACAAAAACCCGGAACACTCGTGGTTCTGCGACCAGGCAAGTCCCGAATACAGCCGCGATATAGAGCCGAGTCTTACCGCCGGCCTCAAGGACCATTATTACATGCAGTTGGTGAACAATATCAGGCGTTACAAAGGAGTGGAGAAAACCTCTGCATCGGGCCCGCTGCAATCGCCTGTCACAAACCTGAATGGCTGGGACAGGGTGGACGCCGTATATACCGACTACACCGGCGATGCGCAGCATCGTAACCACCCCGGGGCACAGTCCGAGCCGGCAACCACTTACACCAACACCACTGGCCGCAATGATTTTTACATCCTGAAAGTAGCGCACAATAAGAAGAATATTTTCTTTTATGTGGAAACCGTGAATGATATCACGCCTGACATGGGCGACAACTGGATGAGGTTGTACATCGACGCGGACAGGAATGCCGCCACCGGCTGGAAGGGTTACGACTACCGGATCGTAGGCGGCGCCACACTTCAACGTTACATCGATGGTGAATGGAAGAATGTGAATAAGAAAGCATTCGATCATACGATCGAGAAAAACAAGATGATGATTGCTGTACCAAGGTCATTTCTGCACCTTATGCCTACACTTAATTTCGAGTTCAAATGGGCCGACAACATGCAGGCCGAAGATCCGATGGACTGGTATGTTAACGGCGATACCGCGCCGGGCGGACGGTTCAATTATATATATATGGAAAAATAACATCAATGAATAAAATCATTATTATGAAAAGGATATGTTTTATTATTGTTCTGTTTTATAACATCTTTCCGGCCATAGCTGCCAAAAACACTTTCACCCTATGGCAGTTGCCTTCGCAGATCAATACCATCGGTAATCCTTAAAACTGTGGAAATACGTGAGCTGATGGAAGAACAGGGAATTACCCGGCATTATATCAGTTTTGAAGGATTATGCAAGATAGAGTGATTCCGATCTTAATTAATTTCTCCTAATTTTACCGTTATTTCAGTTGCTTGCACTATATTTGTGCCTATTAATTATTATTCGCGTGAACCTTAAACATAAAAAAATACTATTGTGCCTGTTGTTGTGGCTTATATTGTCGTTCTTTTTACAAGTAATATATAAGTTTCATTTTTTCCATATCGAACAATATCAGTTGTTTTTATTCGACAGTGATTATCTTCGTGCAAATATGATGAAAGTGGGAGGATTCGCTTTGTTAATATCGGAATTTCTTCTACAGTTTTTTATTTATCCTTATGCGGGAGCTTTGGTCACGTCGTTGTTACTGACCTTGGTGGGGGCACTGACATTTCGTTTGATTAAGCGTATTGATCCCGATTCGGGATTGATTTATCTGTTATCTTTATTGCCGGTATTAAGTCTGCTGTTTATGCACTTTGATTTCAATTATTTTACGCAAGGTACGGTATCTTATCTGCTGATGCTTTTTTTGTTCAATTTATTTTTTTTATTTAAGGATATAGTTATTCGTCTGGTTTATTCTGTGGTTGCGGTATTTATTCTTTTTTACCTGTGTGGATCTGTTGCGGTATTATTAGCCCTTCTTGTGTTTGTAAAAGAGTTTTTTGAGAATCTCCGGAAAAGCCTTTTGTTTTTAATCCCTTGCGCAGAAGCGGTTCTTCTGGCTTGTTTAAGCGTGCAGTTTGGGGTTATTGGGGAATATCGTTTGGCTTTACTTCCGGATCTGTATTTCCAATTCTCCCTGACGCCTCCGAGTATTATCTATTTGTCATGGATCATTTTTCCTTTTGTGATTGCTGCTGCATATCTTTTGCGTTCGAAGAAACGTTTGATAGGAAAAAAAAAGATTATCGGCCTGTGTATTCAGTTTTTGACTATAGGGGCAGTCTGTTTTTGGGGTGTCAATCATTATGGCGATTTTCGTTCCTTAAAATACAAAGAGATGGAATATTATTACCGGACAAAACAGTTTGATAAGATCATCGATATGAATAAAGGCCGGATAACCAACTATCTTTATGGTTGTCTGCTGAATCTCTCGCTGGCGAAGAAAGGGGAGCTTGCTGACCGGGTTTTTACTTTTGAGCAGAATGGGCCTCAGTCTTTGTTACTCCGGATGAATAATACATATTTGTCGACTGTGCTGCTTTGTGATATCTATTATACAATCGGACATACCGGTGGCGCCATGAATATGGCTTTTGAAGCAAATATAAGTGTCCCGGGTTATCAGTCGGGACGTATGTTGCAATACCTCATCGAAACAAACCTGATTTACGGCGAATATCCTGTGGCAGAAAAATATATTGCCATACTTGAAAAAAGTTTTTACTACTCCGATTGGGCAAAAGGAATGCGTCGGTATTTGTATAATGAAGACGAAGTACGCAAAAATCCGGAATTTAACACGCGGAGAAAATCTTTGTCGAAAGAAGATTTTCTGTTTACGGCAGAACTTAGTGACAAGGAATTTTCACGTCTTTTCGAAAGCAATCCGGAAAACCGCACCCTGATAGAATATATGGGATCCATGTATCTTCTCATGAAAAACCTGAATTTATTCAATGGATTAATCGATAAATATTATGGGACAGAGATCTTGCCGGTTCTTCCTTTATCTTTTCAGGAAGCAGTTATCGTAATGACTGAAAGCGATGCCGGATCATGGAAAGAACAGGGTGTATCCGAGGCTGTTATCGTGCGTTTTGAGCAATATCGGAAACTTATTCTTGAGAATAAAAATAGGCCCAATTTACCTGAGTTAGTGAAAAAAATGTATGGAGATACGTATTGGTATTATTTTATGTTTAAAAAATCATCGTAGAACCATGAGAGTAAGAGAGTATTTATTATTAACTGTGCTGTTCCTTGTCGGGTGTTCGGACTCTGTGCAGGTTGCGGGTGAAATTGATGAAGTGCCATCGATTTTTCCAGACTACGTGGATGTGACCATTCCCGAAAATATTTCTCCGCTAAATTTTAAACTTGAAAAAAATGATTATCCGGCCTCTTGTCTTCTGTTGGAGAGTGATGGGCGGAAAGTTCAAATAAAAGGTCGGAACGGTTCATTCGATATTCCCGTTTCCAAATGGGAACGTTTGTTGAAACATGCCAAAGGAAAAGACTTGCAAGTTACGGTATGCATAAAGAATGAAGGAATGTGGTTGAGCTATAAGCCTTTTTTCTGGCACGTCGCGCCTGATCCGTCCGATCCTTACATTGCATATCGTCTGATAGAACCCGGTTATGCCTTGTGGAATGAAATGGGAATCTATCAGCGGAATATTGAAAATTATAAACAAAGCGCTGTCATAGAAAATAAAATGACGGAAGGAAATTGCATGAATTGCCATTCGTTTTGCAATGGAGAGCCGGATAAAATGCTCTTTCACATGCGAAAAACGTACCCTGGGACTTATGTGATTGAAGGCGAGGTGATTGAGAAGCTGAACACAAAAACTGACCGTACAATTTCCGCATTGGTGTATCCTTCGTGGCATCCTTCCGGCCAATATGTGGCGTTTACGGTAAATGATACAAGGCAGGGTTTTCACGTGAACGATCCGAATCGGATTGAAGTATTTGATATGGCCTCGGATGTGGTTGTTTATGATGTCGAAAAGAAAGAATTGATAACCGTTCCCAAACTTTTTTCTAAAAAATCGTTTGAGACATTTCCTACTTTTTCGCCTGATGGCAAGACTTTGTTTTTTTGTTCGGCAGATGTGCAAAATTTGCCGGATGATTTTAGCAAGGTGAAATATAGTTTGTGTTCTATCTCATTTGATCCCGAGGAAAGAACGTTCGGCGAATTGGTCGATACGTTGTTTAATGCGATGGATGCGAATAAAAGCGTGTCGCTTCCGCGTGTGTCGCCGGATGGGAGATTTTTACTATACACGTTGTCTTCCTATGGCAATTTTTTTATCTGGCATAAAGATGCCGACCTATATATGATAAATCTTGGGACGCGGGAGCACTATCCTCTGGTTGAAGCAAATAGTGATTTTGCGGAAAGTTATCATTCATGGAGTAGTAATAGTCGCTGGATTGTATTCAGTAGTCGTCGCATAGACGGATTATACACCCGACTCTATTTTTCTTATATCGACGCCGACGGAAAAGCGCATAAACCATTTGTTTTGCCGCAAAAGGATACGGATTATTATCAAAAATTGATGAAGTCTTATAATGTTCCCGAATTTATCAAAGGAAAAATTGAAATGCCGGGTTCCAAAATCGTAAATGCGGCGCGGAAAGAGAAGGCCATTGATATTAAATTTTCAGAAGAGAAAAAATATCCTGTGACAAAAGCGATAGAAAATCCGGCGCACTGATTTTTTGTGTCGCCTTGGTGCGCAACTTCTGGTATTCGAACAAAACGGCTTTGCCGGAATATTGAGATGAGTAGATTATTTATTATCCTTTTTAGCCAATCGTAAAATCTGCGGATTTTCGTGGATGTATAGTTCGGCTGCCGCTATACCGGCCTGGTAGATTTCTTTGTAGTTTTCAAAGCTGAATTCATGGTATTTTTGTATACCTGGAGACTCCATATAGAAATCTGCAAGTCGTTTTTCCGGGAGTGAATTTTGGTGTTGAACTAACCGGATAGAGGATAATAATACGTCTTTGGGAGATTTTAGCTGGTCTGACATACGATAGGGGAGTACATCTGAAGCGATGACATAATCACACTCTTTCCGGATGCACTTGACAGGTAAGTTTTTCAGCAGTCCTCCGTCGGTATAGGATTGTTCATTTCGTACCATGACCTCATAAACTCCAGGTATGCTGGCTGAGGCTGCCACCCAAAAATCCAAGTCGTTTCCGCTTTTAATTATTTCCGCTTTCCCTTTGGTGAGGTTACTTACACATACAGACATCGGTTTGCTCAGACCGTCAAAACTATTGTGTGGAATTATTTCTTTAATCAGGTTTTGCATGAGTGAGTGATTGGATAGTCCGGTCTTGGCCCATGGTTGAATACTGATTATCGATGTCAGTTTATATAGTTTGTCATCTTTTATCAGTTGCAGCATATTCTCGGGAGTTATTCCTGCCGCATAGAATGCACCTACAATGGCGCCCATGCTTGTGCCGGAGATAATATCCGGATAGATATAATGACTTTCCAATACTTTCAGAATACCGATGTGTGCAAAGCCGAGAGCCCCTCCTCCGCCTAATGCTATTCCGATTTTCTTTGGGGTGCTAAATAATTTATTCAACATATTTTGATATGATTATGTACAAAATAAATAAACTAACTAATATTGGAGATTATCCAGGCTAAAGAGGCCATATAAATGCAGAGTAATAAAAGACCTTCCCAACGCTTTATTTCATGTCTTTTATTTGTCAATACAAAAATAAGTACCAGCAGGCTGCCTAATGCCGCAATTGAGAGATCCGCCGCCATATTCTCATAAGCAGGTAATGGGCGGACAATAGCGCTTATTCCCAGTATAAAAAATACATTAAATATATTGGAGCCTAATATATTTCCCAACGCAATATCGGAATTTTTTTTCATAGCTGCAACAACGGACGTTGCTAATTCCGGTAATGAGGTTCCCAATGCGACAATTGTTAATCCTATAATAGCCTGGCTTATTCCGAGAGATTCTGCTATGATGGTAGCGCTTTTTACAATCAATTGTCCGCCTATTACCAGCATGGCTAATCCTCCGATTATCATGACGCAATGTAATCCTATTTTTTTCTGTTTTCCGGTATTTTCTGTTTCTTTGGGTTTTAGAATAGCTCTTACTTTTATAGCCTTTCGGGTTGTGACGTACATAAAAAAGGAAAATATACCCAAAAGAATGATACCATCTATTCTTGATATTTCGTGGTCGAAACACCAGGCTAATAAAAGAAGTACAACGGGAGCGGCCAAACTCATCGGAATATCGAATTTTCTCGAATCAAGTTGTGATTTTACCGGAAAAACGAAGGCCGTTGCACCAAGTATGACGAACGTGTTGATTGTATTGCTACCGATAATATTCGTTAAAGCAATATCTGTTGTCGTGGGGTCCATTGATGCGATCAGATTTACGACCAGTTCGGGTGCAGAAGTTCCGAAAGCTACAATAGTAAGTCCGATAATCAGATCCGGTACGTTAAAACGTTTCGCAATTCCGGCGGCACCATCAACCAAATAATTGGCACCGAAGATTAGTAGAATAAATCCAAGAACAATTAAGACGTAATCCATTGCAGTTTATAATAAAAATATCTGCAAAAGTAATAGAAAAAATAAAAATAAGCGGCATAATACAGCAAAATCCCCATCAGGGGATTTTGCTGAAATTTTTAAAAAGATTTTTTTTACGCTCGGTTTTTCCGGATTTCCAAAATTATTTTGGCCTCTTCCGGCGTATGATGGCACGCATCATTCATATTGATATATTCGTATGGGACATAATTCAATACCTGAGAATAGCAAAAGCTACCATCGGATGTTGCAGCTACACGTAGCTTCAGGGAGTCAATTCCGGATGTTTTTAAATTTTTCAGGTCCGTAATATTCCTATCTCTAATGATGTTAATTAATCTGTCACGTTCTTTTATATCGAAAAAAATATCATAAAAGAAAATGTCTTTTTTATTCTGTACCAATTTATATCTCGTTTTTCTTACGAAAATAGAGACAATGCCCCATCCCAAAAGTCCTAGTCCTATAACTGTAAATAACGGTGGTATGATACTGCCCGGAGAATCGGAAAATTTATTGTTAAAGGCGACGAATAGAACGCCTAATACGATCAATACAATGCTAAATACAAGGGATGGCTTTGTTTTGTATACTAAAGTTTTATCCTTATTTTCAAGGACTTGTTCGATTGATGATTTACTTTCCATGATGAAAATTTATTTTAATATTTGTTTTATTATACAAGTAATTAAATGTGCGCTGATCAAAAAAAGCACATCTAATATTGTGTAAATTTAAATGATAATAATAGATGAAATGTCAGGATATATGGAAATACCCTGAAACCGGATTCGCATGATACGGCAAATCCAAAATCATTTAGATAAATATCAAATTAATAATTTTCGAAGGGCGTAAATATAATATCCGTCTTTTACCTTCTGGGCATAAAGTGAGATATAGGCAGATTTAGTTCTATATAACTGCTGGTTAGTCAATGATGTAAAACAAGACTTCAGCAGGTTGTAATAGTTGCTCCATATTGTTGCGGTTATCGGAACTCCGGCATTTAATATGTTGTTCAGCGCTACCGGATTCACCGGAGCATTCGGTTTCATAATGAAGTGACTGTTTTCCGAAGGAACAGAGATTTCATTATGAAGATCTGTCCGATCATGTTCCCAGATCGTCAGATCATTGATACAAACATTTGTGTTTATCGTAGCAGCACTTAAAATAAGTGTTGCTGTTAATAAGCAGTATGAAAAAAAACGTTTCATTGAATGTTTGTCTTTGATTCAAATACAAAAGTCGGCATTATTTTTTATAAATCCAAATAACAGGTGAAGGAATAAAAAATACGGGTTATGTCCGCCGTTCAGCTACATAACCCGTAATATAAATTATAATAAATTATCCTAAGAAGCCTAACAAGATACCGGCTGCTACTGCAGAGCCGATAACACCTGCTACATTCGGCCCCATTGCATGCATCAACAGATAATTGCTTGGATCATATCTTAATCCTTCAATCTGTGAAATACGCGCAGAGTCAGGAACTGCTGATACTCCTGCATTTCCGATAAGCGGATTGATTTTGTTTCCTTCTTTGAGGAACAAGTTGAAGAATTTTACGAATAAAACACCGGCGCATGTAGCCATAACGAAAGACAAGGCTCCCAATCCGAAGATTTTTATTGAATCCATCGTCAGGAATTGAGTTGCTTGTGTCGATGCGCCTACCGTAATACCCAGAAGAATTGTTACTACGTCAATCATTGGTCCACGGGCAGTTTCTGCCAGACGGCGTGTAACACCGCTTTCTTTGATCAGGTTTCCGAAGAAAAGCATTCCTAACAATGGCAAGCCTGAAGGTACCAGAAAACAGGTCAGTAATAATCCGATAATAGGGAAAATTATTTTCTCTGTAGAAGAAACAACACGCGGAGGCTTCATGCGTATTACACGCTCTTTATTGGTGGTCAGTAAACGCATAAATGGCGGTTGTATAATTGGTACCAATGCCATATAGGAATAGGCGGACACCGCGATAGCTCCCATTAAGTTCGGTGCAAGTTTGGATGACAAGAATATGGCGGTCGGACCGTCAGCACCACCGATAATACCGATTGCCCCTGCTTGATTCGGTTCAAATCCCATTTGCAGAGCGATGATATATGCTCCGAAAATACCAAACTGGGCGGCAGCACCAATCAGCATTAGTTTGGGGTTAGATATCAATGCCGAAAAGTCCGTCATTGCTCCAATCCCCAGAAATATGAGTGGCGGATACCATCCTTTTACTACCCCCTGATAGAGAATATTTAAAACAGACCCTTCTTCATATATACCAATTTGCAGTCCGGCGTCCTTAAAAGGAATATTACCCATTAGCATGCCGAAGCCTATTGGAATCAAAAGCATGGGTTCAAATTCGTATCTTATTGCCAAAAATATGAAAAAGAGCCCTATGAATATCATCGCTACATGTCCCCATGTAGCATTTGCAAACCCTGTATATGACAGGAATGTTTGCAAATTCTCTCCCAGAAACGTTAAAAAACTTTCTTGCATAATGGTTTATTTAATGATTACCAATTCGGCTCCTTCCAGAACAGAATCACCTTTATTTACTTTAATTTCAGCCACAACGCCGTCGCGATCCGAAGGAATTGTATTTTCCATTTTCATTGCTTCCAGAACAAGAAGTTTTTGGCCTTTTTTTACTGTGTCACCGACTTTACAATCAATTGTAAGGATAACTCCCGGCAACGGTGATTTAACTGCGCCACCTCCACTTGTACTGGCAGGACGTGAAACAACCGGCGCTCCGGATGTTGTAGTCGGCGCTTGTACCGGACGTTTTACTGTTATTACCTGTTGTTTTGCCGGTTTATCCATTAATACTTTATATGGAGTCCCGTTTACTTCAACTTCGGCTGTGGTATCTTCCACTTTGTTTACCGTAACGTTGTAAACATTACCGTTGATTGTATATTTAAATTGTTTCATAAGATTTATCAGAAAATTATTGTTTGATTATTTTTTAGAGAATTCTCTCATGTTGTATATTTTGGAACTCCATGGTGAATACCGGCGTGTGACTTTATGGATTGTAAGCACAGTATTTTCCATGTCATGAACATCTTCCGTTACTTCGTAAAGTGCAGTCGCAATCGCTGCAAATATGGCTCCTTCTTCGGTATAATCCTTTGTTGGGATATTTTCCACTCCGGCTTTCTGGGCTCTGCGATTGCTCATTCTGATTGCAGATTTTCCTACAAACTTGAAAACAACGTAAAGAAGAATAAGTCCTAAAAACACCACCAGCATAGCTGTAATTGTCATTCCAAGACCTATTGCATCATTCTGTTGGAAGTTTTCTATCTTTTCGTTGGAATCTAATGTCAGATTGTTTGTGCTGGGAGTTACTTTTGTAAGTATGCCCCATTCTTCCTGCCCGTCAATTTTACGACCGAAGCTAACATCCGGTCTTTGTCCTGCCGGAATTTTGATTTCATCGACTAATGTTTTCCCATCCGCATCGTACAAAGCGATGTAATTTTCCTTTGTCGGATCTAATTCGAAGTTGAGGTGAAAAGTGCCACGGCTTGCATTTCCGTCGGCCCAAAATAAGATATGTTGTCCCGGAGGTATTTTTGTCAGTACATCTCCTTTAGGAATTGGATACTTACGCGGGTTGTTCGGATCATTTGTAAGGAAACATCCACCGATATTTACGGTTCCGGCGGAACTGTTGAATAATTCAATCCAACTGCTCTGTTTTCCGTAATCATCAACAAAGTTATTTTCATTAATGACTAACACTTCATTAATGCGCATGGAAGTAACCCGCTGTGCATATATTCCTGCCGAGAAGAGCAGGGTAAACAGCAGAATTATTCTTATTTTATTTCTTATCATATTGATTCATGTTTTAAGATTATAAAGGAATATTTCCGTGTTTCTTAGCCGGATTAACGAGTTTCTTTGTCTGCAACTGTTGCAATGCGCGTATTACGCGGAAACGTGTATTACGTGGTTCGATCACATCATCGATATAGCCATATCTTGCCGCATTGTATGGATTGGCGAAAAGTTTGTTGTATTCTTCCACTTTTTCGCTCATCAATGCTGCAGGGTCTGCTGCTTCCTGAAGTTCTTTCGCATATAATACTTCGGCGGCGCCCGAACCTCCCATTACAGCAATTTCTGCTGTCGGCCATGCGTAATTGATATCTCCGCGCAGTTGCTTACAGCTCATCACAATGTGTGATCCTCCGTAAGATTTACGCAGTGTAACAGTTACTTTGGGAACAGTCGCTTCACCATACGCATAAAGCAATTTAGCTCCGTGCAGAATAACGCCGTTGTATTCCTGTCCTGTTCCCGGAAGGAAGCCCGGAACGTCTACAAGGGTTACAAGTGGAATATTGAAAGCATCGCAGAAACGAACGAATCTGGCTCCTTTGCGTGAAGCATTGCTGTCAAGAACTCCTGCTAAGTATTTGGGTTGGTTTGCAACGATACCGACAGATTGTCCGTTGAAACGTGCAAAACCGATGATAATATTTTTCGCGTAATGCGGTTGTATTTCGAAGAATTCGTGATTGTCAACAATTGTAGCAATCACTTCGTTTATATCATACGCTTGGGTAGCGCTGTCCGGAATGATCTCATTCAAATTGTCGTCTAGGCGATCTATGTGATCGTTGCATTCCACATAAGGGGGTTCTTCCAGGTTGTTCTGGGGGATATAGCTAAGTAGTTTGCGGATCATTGCTAATCCTTCTTCTTCCGTAGGAGCCGTCAGGTGCGTTACTCCGGATTTGGTTGAGTGAACACTTGCACCTCCCAGATCTTCCTGGGAAACATCTTCTCCTGTAACTGTTTTTACAACTTTAGGGCCTGTAAGGAACATATAGGATGTACCTTCCGTCATCAGCGTGAAGTCTGTGAGAGCCGGTGAGTATACTGCGCCACCTGCGCATGGACCAAAAATACCAGAGATCTGAGGTATTACTCCGGATGACATGATGTTGCGTTGGAAAATTTCCGCATATCCGGCGAGCGCATTGATACCTTCCTGAATACGTGCACCCCCCGAGTCGTTAATGCCGATACATGGTGCGCCCATTTTCATAGCCATATCCATCACTTTGCAGATCTTTTGGGACATGGTTTCAGACAAAGAACCGCCGAAAACGGTAAAATCCTGTGCAAATACGTAGACCAGACGTCCGTCGATTGTACCGCAACCGGTGACAACGCCGTCACCTAAGATTTTCTTTTTATCTTGTCCGAAGTTTACGCAACGATGTTCTACGAACATGTCCATTTCTTCGAAACTACCTTCATCCAAAAGCATGGAAATACGTTCGCGGGCTGTGTATTTCCCTCTCTGATGCTGTTTTTCTATCGCTTTTTCTCCACCTCCGAGACGTGCTTTTTCACGTAGGGCGATTAATTCTTTTACTTTTTCAAGCTGATTTGCCATTATGTTAATTGTTTAGTATTAATAAAAATGAATCTCTAATTAATATAAAAACTTTCCCTGTAAGAGCTGTAAGCGCATCTGGCCGGGAAAGTGACTTTTTTACCTGTATTAAAAATAATTTTAGTTTAATTATTCCATACAGAGTTCCGTCAATACACCGTGAGTGGATTTAGGGTGTAAAAATGCAATTTTGAGGCCTTCCGCTCCTCCGCGGGGCGCTTTGTCGATAAGCTGGACACCTTTTGCTTCAACTTCGCTGAGTGCACTTTGTACATCGGACACAGCAAATGCGATATGGTGAATGCCTTCTCCGCGTTTTTCAATGAATTTAGCGATAGTGCTATCTTCACTTGTCGGTTCCAATAATTCAATCTTTGTTTGTCCGATTTTGAAAAAAGCTGTTTTTACTTTCTGATCGGCTACCACTTCGATATTGTAGCACTTGACGCCTAATACCTGTTCATAGTATGGCAGTTGTTCTTCAATACTTTTTACGGCGATACCGAGATGCTCAATGTGCGAAATTTCCATAGTATAAAATGTATTAAAATAATTAATGAAATTTTTCCGCAAAGATATGAAAAAAATCTGAACACATTAATTATTTAAGCAAAATAAAAAAGTCGAAAATGTAACATTTTTGTATGTATTTCGTCATATAAGTAAAAAGTGCAACAATCGAAGGTGCAAAATGGTTGATATTGAATGTGGTATAATACAATACAGAAAAAAACTCATGGATTAAAGTGATTTATCAATTTTTGTTGTACCTTTGCCGCGCTTTTTTAGCCTATCGTAGTGTGATGGGGAATTAGGAAGCAAAGAACTAATTTTGAGTAACACAAATTATTTAACAAGATGAAAACATTTAAATTAGAAGCGACTCCGAGAGAAACTATCGGCAGAAAAGCTTCAAAACAATTACGTAAGCAAGGCTTGATCCCTGCGATTTTGTATGGTCAGAAACCAGTAGAATTGCCTTATAAAGGTAAGTTGAATGCCGGAGAGAAAGTAGTAGAGGTAGGTGATAATAAAGGCGTTATTGTAACAGATTTTACCGTGTCGCTTGATGGCGTGCGCAAACTGATCTATACTCCTGAAATATATCTTGTGGATATAGAAGTTAAAGGCAGCAAAACGACGAAAGCTATCCTTCGGGATTCTCAGTATCATCCGGTTTCCGATGATCTTCTTCATCTTGATTTTCTTGAAGTGTTTGATGACAAGCCAATTGTGATGGAGGTTCCTGTTACATTGGAAGGATACCCTGTCGGAGTGAAAGCAGGGGGTAAGCTTAACCAATCCATGCGTAAGTTGAAGGTGAAAGGTTTGGCAGGTAGCATTCCTGAGATATTAACTATTAATGTCGAGCATCTTGAATTAGGTAAGGTTATAAAGGTTGGAGAACTTAGCTTTGATCATGTTGAGCTTGTTGATCCGAAGAATGCTGTGGTTTGTATTGTTAAGATGACGCGTGCTTCTCAAAGCGCAGCCGCTGCCGGAAAATAATAGGAAAGACTAATAATACTTTCAATATAGGAGGAGGGAGGATGTTTTATACATTCTCCCTTTTTAAATAAAAAATGCAGGAATGAAATGAGCCTGACTTTTAAACAGTTTAAAATTCCAAGTTCCGGGTTCCAAATAAAATGATTGAACTTTGAATATGAAACTTTGAACTTCAGCATGTGACCTTAGTGTTTAAAATTAATTTTTGTAGATATGAAATATCTTATTGTCGGTTTAGGTAATATCGGTGAGGAGTATTGGGGAACACGCCATAATATAGGATTCAGAATCGTTAACGAATTAGTTGATTCTGCGGATGTATCTTTTCGGGAAGAGAGATATGGCGCTGTGGCACGTATGCGTGTTAAAAATGCGGAGTTGGTAGTGCTAAAGCCGAATACTTTTATGAACTTAAGCGGAAATGCGGTACGTTATTGGTTGCAGAAAGAAGATTTACCCATATCACAGCTACTTGTCGTGGTTGATGATTTGTCGCTTTCTTTCGGAAGCTTGCGAATGAAGCCCAAAGGGAGCCATGGCGGCCACAATGGATTACGGAATATAGAAGAAATTTTAGTTACGGCGGAATATCCTCGCTTAAGGTTTGGGATTGGTGACGATTTTTCCTGTGGAAGGCAAGTTGATTTTGTGTTGAGCAAATTTACTGCGGAGGAGATGGAAAAAATGCCGGAACGGATGAAGTTGGCTCTCGATATGATAAAGAGTTTTTGTCTTGCCGGAATAAATATAACAATGAACCAGTTTAATCATAAGTGATTGGGGAATGAATGAAGTAAGGATTGATAAATGGATGTGGGCGACGCGTATTTTCAAGACACGTACGGTTGCTTCTGACGCGTGCAAAAAAAATCGTGTATTGGTAGGAGGTGTAAGTGTTAAGCCTTCCAGAATGATCAGGGTTGGTGATGTTGTGTCTGTTCGAAAACCTCCTGTTACGTATTCATTTCGTGTACTTGATGTAACGGAAAAACGGATGGGAGCGAAACTTGTTCCTCAGTATCTTGAAAATATCACATCTCCTGAAGAATATGAAATTCTTGAAATGAATAAAATTTCCGGATTTGTTAATCGTGCGAAAGGATTGGGCCGCCCTACCAAGAAAGACCGGCGTGAGTTAGACGTCTTTACCGGTGAAACAGATGCGGATGTGCCGGATAGTCCGGAATTGAGTTTTGATTGGGATGAATACTGGGATAAAGGTACGGAAGATGATGAATAACCGACTGTAAAAAATATCCGAATGAGAGTTTTCCTGATTATAGCCGGTACAATTAGCTTAGTGTTAGGTATTGTCGGTATTTTTGTACCTTTACTGCCGACAACTCCCTTTCTGTTGCTTTCTGCAGCCGCCTATTTTAAGGGTTCTCCACGATTGTATAACTGGCTGATTAACCATAAGTATCTGGGGCCTTACATCCGTAATTTCAGAGAGAATAAAGCGATACCTATGCGGGCGAAGATTGTCTCTGTGACATTATTATGGGGTACAATCGGTTATTGTATTCTCTGTTTAGGCTTGCCTCTTTGGGTTCAGATTTTACTTGGATGCGTAGTTGTTGGTGTAACTTGGCATATCTTATCATTTAAGACCCTGGAATGAATCCACTGAAACTGAATGCTTATTCCGTTTGATCTGCCGGAAAATGTACTCCCAACTGATTTCTTATCTCATCTAAAATTTCCATTGTTATTAGTGAGTTGCTGAGGGTGTTTATGGCTGACTCTTTCCGGCCGGATTGAATCGTGTTTATAAATTCGGCTACTTCGTAATAGTATTCGTTATGCCATGTTTCCGGTCGTATATTTTCCATCGTGCCATTCCGGTGGATGAGTGTCGCTTCACCGATTATATTTATGCGATCTAATTTTATTGTGCCTGATTCTCCTTGTATTTCAGTCGGTAAAGTAGAGTCGGCAATCTTTCCATACAAAACGGTGGCAACCATGTCGTTATCATACGCAAAGTTGACCGCTGCTTGCCCATCTACACCACTTGATAATTTCATGCCGGCGGCATGAATGCTCTTCGGCCGTCCGAAAAGCGCGACCATCGGATATATGGTATATACACCGATGTCCATTGTAGCGCCATTACTTAATTCCGGAAGAAAAGCATTCAAAACGATTCCTTCTTTGAATTTATCGTATCGCGATGAATATTGACAATAGCACGAAAAATACCGCCGGATAGCGCCGATCCGCTCCAGATTATTTTTTACGGCAGAAAAGGCAGGGGTTAGTGTCGGCTTCATTGCCTCCATGAGTACAACGTTCTGTTTAATCGCTGCATCTATCATCAGACGGGCTTCACATGCGTTCGATGCGAATGTTTTTTCGCATAAGACATGTTTTCCGTATTGCATGCAAAGGATACTTTGCTGCGCGTGAAAAGCATTTGGAGAAGCTATATATACAGCGTCAATGAGCGGACTTGCGGCCATTTCCGCCAATGAAGTGTAGATGTTCGGAATATGATGTTTTTCGGCAAATGCCTGCGCTGTGCTTTCCGAACGCGAACAGACGGCGGTGAGTTCAAATCGTTCGTCCTCACGGCCTCCTTTGATGACCCAATCTGTAATGGAATTTGTGCCGACAACACCAAAGCGTATTTTTTGCATGATTATTATGAATTTATAAAGGCTTCCTATTCGCTTAATTCAAGCCAACGCATGGTTTTTTCTTCGATTTCTTCGATGAGTTGACCAACGCGTGCGGATTTTTTAGTTAGTTCTTCGATGGATAAAGAGCCGCTTCCAAGGGCTTCTTCTATTGCTTTTTTTTCGGATTCGAGTTCTGGAATTTCTTTATCCAACGCCTCTAATTCTTTTTGCTCTTTATAAGTAAGTTTCTTTTTCTCTGAAGGTTGCCGGTAGTTTTGTTTGCCGGATGAGGTTGTCTGATTGTCAGGACCTGACACCGAATTGTTCCCGACCTTCATATTATTTTCTTCCTTTTCACGTAGTGTTTTCCAGAGGCGGTATTCTGTGTAGTTTCCGGGATAATCCTGAATGTCCGCGTTGCCGTGGAAAACTAATATATGGTCAACAACTTTATCCATGAAATAGCGGTCGTGCGAAACAACGATCACGCATCCTTTAAAATCCGCCAGATATTCTTCCAACACGTTCAATGTTGCGATATCCAGATCGTTGGTTGGCTCGTCAAGAACAAGGAAGTTCGGATTACGCATTAAGACGGTACATAGATAAAGCCGCCTTTGCTCGCCTCCGCTTAGCTTGTAAACATAGCTGTGTTGTTTTTCGGGAGTAAAAAGAAAATAGTTCAGAAATTGTGAAACACTCAGCGACTTGCCGTTGCCCAATGTAATGACTTCCGCGATCTCCTGAACGACATCGATTACTTTCATTTTATCATCAAACCGCAATCCATCCTGGCTATAGTATCCAAAGCGAACGGTTTCGCCGATGGAAAAAAGACCGCTATCCGGCTGTATTTCACCTGTAAGCATTTTAATGAAGGTCGATTTTCCTGTTCCGTTATCACCCACAATACCAAGTTTCTCGTATCGTGCGAATGTGTAATTAAAATCTTCTACTATTTTGAGGTCGCCGAAACTTTTACTAACGTGTTCCGCATCAAATATTTTCGACCCGATATAGGATGCTTTTACGTTCAGAGAAACATTTTTGTCATCTTGCCTCTGTTTGGCTTTTTTTTCGAGGTCGTAAAATGCGTCAATCCTGTATTTTGCTTTTGTCGCGCGTGCTTGTGGCTGACGGCGCATCCAGTCTAATTCCTTTCGATACAGATTGCTTGCATGATCGATAGCGGCTTGCGTGGCTTCCATACGTTCGGCGCGTTTATCTAAGTAGTAACTGTAATTTCCTTTGTATGAATAGATCTGTTTATTATCGATTTCGATAATCTCATTACAAACCTCGTCTAAAAAATACCGGTCGTGAGTGACCATCAGCAGGCTTATTGTCGAACGTCTCAGGTAATCTTCCACCCATTCAATCATTTCCAGATCTAAATGATTGGTAGGTTCATCTAATAAAATGAGTTCCGGTTCAAGTATCAGGATATTGGCAAGGGCAACGCGTTTTAATTGTCCTCCGGAAAGTGTGCCGACCTTTTGACCGAAATCTTTTATTTTCAGTTGTGAAAGAATCTGTTTGGCTTTACGCTCGTAATCCCAAGCTTTTTCATGTTCCATCCGGGGAAGGAGCCTTTCTAAGGCTTCCGTGTCATCAGATAATAGAGCTGCCTCGTAATCCGCGATAAGGCGTACCATCTCGTTTTGCGAATAAAAACAGGCTTGCAAAACGGTTAATTCTTCAGGGTAGGACGGTGATTGTTCAAGATAGCCGACACGCAAATCATTACGGAAAACAATATTTCCCTCTTCCGCATTTTCTTTGCCGCTTATGATATTCAGTAAGGTCGTTTTTCCCGCGCCGTTTCGGGCGATGAGTCCTATTTTTTGCCCTTGGGCTACACCGAAAGAGATGTTCTCATAAAGAACAAGGTCGCCGAATCGCTTTGTCAGGTTATCTATTTGTAAAAAGCTTACCATATTCAATTGACAATTGACAATTTGCGCAAAGCGATTATCCCTGATCTTTCAGGATGACATCGTGTGCACCTCCCTCAACAATACTTGTTGAGGATACGAGAGTCATTTTCGCATTGTTCTGCAGATCTTCGATCGTAGTGGCGCCGCAACTGCACATGGTCGCTTTCATTTTTCCGAGTGTTACGTCTAAGTTGTCTTTCATCTTTCCCGCGTAAGGAACATAGCTGTCCACACCTTCTTCAAATTTGAGTGACTCATTACCTCCCATGTCGTAACGTTGCCAGTTTTGAGCGCGATTTGAGCCTTCACCCCAATATTCTTTTACATAATTATTACCTATGCGTAATGTTTTGGTCGGCGATTCGTCAAAGCGTGCGAAATAACGTCCCATCATAAGGAAGTCCGCACCCATCGCCAAAGCCAATACCATGTGATAATCATGAACAAGTCCGCCATCACTGCATATCGGAATGTATACTCCTGTCTCTTTTAGATATTTGTCGCGAACCTCTGCTACATCAATTAGCGATGTGGCCTGTCCTCTTCCGATACCTTTCTGCTCACGTGTGATGCAGATAGAACCACCTCCAATACCGACTTTGATGAAGTCTGCGCCGGCATCAACTAAGTAACGGAACCCTTCTCCGTCAACAATGTTTCCGGCACCCACAGGTATTTTATTACCATAGTTGGTTTTTATCCATTTAAGTGTTTCCTGTTGCCATTCCGAATATCCATCGGAAGAGTCTATACACAATACATCAACACCAGCTTCAATCAGAGCGGGTACCCTTTCTTTGTAGTCGCGTGTATTGATTCCGGCTCCAACAAGTAGTTTTTTATTGGTGGCATCGGAAAGTTCACTTGGATTCTCGCGATGGCTGTCGTAATCTTTACGGAAAACAAAATAGACTAAATTTTGCTTTTCATCTATGATAGGCAGTGAATTTAGTTTATTTTCCCACAAGATCTGATTAGCTTCGCTCAAGCCCATTCCGGATTTTCCGACGATCAGCTTTTCAAACGGCGTCATAAAATCCTTTATTTTCATTTTGTGATCATCCTTTTCTATACGATAATCGCGGCTTGTTACAAGGCCTAATAACTTCCCGTTGGATGTGCCGTCTTCAGTTATTCCAATTGTTGAATGTCCGGTCTTTTTAACTATTTTAACGACGTCGTCAAGGGTGTTTTCAGGAGTAAGATTTGAGTCGCTGACTACAAATCCGGCTTTGAATTTTTTCACCTTGCGTACCATTTCCGCCTGGCTTTTTATCGACTGCGATCCGAATATAAAGGACAGACCTCCGTTACGTGCCAATTCAATAGCCAGTTCCGGTCCTGAAACTGCCTGCATGATTGCGGATACAAACGGAATGTTAAGATTGATAGTCGACGATTCACCTCTATTAAATTTTACAAGAGGGGTTTTTAACGATACATTCGTTGGGATACATTGTTTTGTTGTCAGGCCGGGGATCAGCAAATATTCCCCGAAAGTTCTGGATACATCATTCAAATAATTAGCCATAGCTTGTCTTTTTTTTCGGAAATAATTGCGTGCAAAGTTACTTAAAATAATTGAGAATTGTGGTGGACGGAGTCATAATTATTTTAACCTATTCTTGATGATGTTGATTTTTAATTTATTATGATGTCGTTGGATGTTTTTTTAGTTGGTCATGCAACGAAATGAAAATTTCCGCATCTATTATATGTAGATAAAAATTTAAATTTAAGAGAATTATAAATATTTGTTTGAGGGAGTTTTTATATGAAAAGGAATATTTTGAAATTGAGCCTTGGACTATTGTCTGTTTTTTTATTTTTCTCATGTCTTGATAGTAGTGATGATACTTACGCTTCTTATGGTGTTATACAGAATGTTAAATCCTCAGCTGATTATGAGATACTTACCGATAAAGGAAATACTTTAGTCGTAACAGAATCTCGTACGAATGAGGCTATTGAGAATGATAGGCGCGTTTTTGTGAATTATGAGGTGCTGTCTAAGGATAAGAATAAAAAGATTTATGAAGTGCGTGTAAACGGTTTTTATAATTTACTATCGAAGCCGTTAATAAACGAATCATTTATTCTTCAGGATGAAGAAGCCCGTCGAGACAGTATTGGACATGATTCGTTTAGCCGTATATACGCATGGTTCGGAGGGCATTTTATCAATATTAATTTTGAACTGTGGCATCAACAGTATTCGAATGAAAAACATTTGATCAATCTTGTTTATGATGATACACGTGCGAATGCGGATACGATTTATCTTACATTATATCATAATGCGTATGGTGAAGTTCCGGGAAAAGGTCTGTCGTTAAACACAGAAGCCGGAAGATGTTCATTTAAAATATCGGATCTGCTCCCGGAAGGTGTTTCTTCGAAACCCGTTAAACTTACGTGGACTCAATACGGAGATAACTATGAACCATTAGTTTGTTCGGGTTCCGATACGTTTGAATTGGGTAATACGTTAGGCACTAATGAAAGTTTGTTGAAAAATATCGAATGGAATTCATCTGTCAGAGTGAAATAAACGTTAGTAAACATTGAGAATATTAGGGTGTTGTATCCGGGCTTGCCCCTAAAGGGCTTGCCCGGATATTTTTTTTGTGTACTTTTGCGAATCTGTGTTTGTTCTATAATCAAAAATAAATATGAATTTTGCCGCTCATTATTTTACTCGTTATAAATCACTACCCTCCTTTTTTAATGAAAATCCGGATGAGGGATTGGGAATAATCGTTATTATACCATGTCTTGATGATGAATTTATATTTACTACATTAGACTCATTGGAGTGTACAAATGCTGTTCCGGTGAAGATCGAAGTGATTGTAAATGTAAATTCCGGTGAAAATACGCCTCCGGAAATTGTTGGGAGAAACAGGATTATATATGACGGATTGAAGCAAAAGGCCGAAATAGATTTCTATAAGAAATTCAGACTGATGCCTATGCTTGTTGAGGATACAGTAAAGAAGAAAAACGGTGTGGGTTTTGCTCGGAAAACGGCAATGGACGAGGCTGTGAGGAGATTTGCTTCTATTGGTAAGCCGGATGGTCTGATCGTCTCTTTGGATGCGGATTCACTTGTCGCGAAAAGTTATTTTCAGGAAATAGTGAATGCCATGAATGACCGGTCGGCCGAATGCTATACATTCCAGTTTCAGCATAATTATGATAAATCGGCTTATCCGGAAGATGTGATAAATGCTTGTCGATTGTATGAAATATATCTCCGTTACTACCGGCTCGCGTTGAAAACGTTTCAATTTCGTCAGTCGTTTTCTCGCAACGGCATAATCAACGTAAATGTTGCTTCTGCTCATCTGCTTAACGAAAGCATTGATTTTCCATTTGCTATTCATACGATTGGTTCCAGTTTTGCCATACGTGCCGAAGCCTATATAAAACTTGGCGGAATGCCTCCGAGACAGGGTGGAGAGGATTTTTATTTCCTGCAGAAAGCTGTGAAGATGCATCCGGTGTACGAAGTCCGGGAACCGATTGTTTTCCCATCTCCGCGAGTTTCGGATCGCGTGCCTTTTGGTACCGGCCCTTCTGTTCGGAACATTCTTGAAAAAGGAGAATATACAGTGTATAATTTTGATCTGTTTGGGCAGCTAAAAGCCTTTTACGAACTTTTTTCGGCAATGGAGCACGAAGACGTGAAGGAGCGGATTCCCCCTGCTGTATTGGATTATGTTGGCTCTGAGACTTTTGATACAATACTTTCGGAATGCAGAAGATACTCATCTTCATCCAAAGCTTTTATAAAGCGTATGTATGATAATTTCGACGCTTTTTTTATTGTAAAGTTTTTGAATACATTTAATAATAGTGAGAATTATCCTCCGCTTGATGTCAATGATGCAGCCCGCATACTGCTGAATCATTATGGCATAGATGGTTCGGATGATATTTACGAAAAACTAATGTTGCTGGATATTAATAGTTAATATATCTATCTGTTATTTTTTTGAATTATTGTTGGCCTCAATGACACCTGAAGGTCTATCCGTATACCAGCCGTACCCGTTACGGCGTTCGTATCCGATTTCTGCCATGGAATAGCGTTTAATGCCGTCACGATCGCAGAAAAAAGGCTTATTGTCGTCCAATTCGTAAAAACGCGCCCATAGAGGAGGGGCGCCGGGAGATTGTACTACACGACGATCTCTTAACCCTTTGTCGTTTATAAATGTTTCCACCTTAATTCCGTCGATGCGTACTTTTTCGAACCATTTTATCGCGGCTTCAATTGAACGTTTTACCTCCGGAGAGGGTTTCTTGATGCTTTGCAGTAACGACACGATATCAGCGGATTCCGATCCACTCAAAGAGGGTAATTCATAGGCGCGCGCTTTTGCCGGTTCCAGCGTTTTTGCATCATATTGGGCACACCATACGGTCAGTTCTCCGTTTTGTTTGTATTGCGTTTTTAGGATACAGTCTACTCCGCGGTTAAATGCTTTTGAGGATTTCAAAGGGTCGTCTTTACGAACAAAATCGTAAGCCGGATCTTTATCAGCAACATTTTTAAGAAGCTGCATCACATTCACCATCGCGTCATCATTATAGGTGATACAGGAATAGTATCCTTTTCTTAGCGGATAGAACTGCGGCCATCCGCCATTATTATATTGCGCTTCATACAAATAATCAAGTCCTTTCAAAAAAGCGTCTTTGTAGGCGGGAATACTTGTCTTTTTATAAACTTTGGCAAGGTAGATCATTTCAAAAGTTGTCGCGTCATTGTCAATTGTACTATCATCCTGATTGTCCTTTTCTTCCAAAATCTTCTTTTTGAACGAGTCACTCATCATCTGATGCAGTTCTACGTTTTTAGGCCATCCGCCTGTGTTACGCTGGTACAAGATTACGTTGTCCGCGATAGCGATAGCCTGTTCGCTACCGTACCACTGGTCGGGCATGTTATGTACGATCTGTTTCCATCTGAATGAACTGATGTTTGCGATGGAGTATTCGGATTTGTCCTGCTTTAATACTTTATCAAGAAAATTGGCCATATAGCTGACTGTCGTTTCAAACCACGGATGAAACAGCCAGAATGTGTGTGGGGTGCTGTCGATCGTGTGTACTTCCGAGTATATACCTAATGCGTCCATCTTAGCGACCTGTCGGTCGCGTCCTTCGTGAAAACGAGGAATCGCACTGTTAATGAAACACACCGGCGCAGATTGTTGTGATACCCAATAAATGGGAGAGGCCGACATCCAGTTTTGCGGATTGTCTTCGAATGCACCTCCGAGCCATACGGCATCAATCGGCATCTTATCTCCATCATCTTTGGCTTTCTGTGCCCTGTTCATAATAGTCTCGGCTGCAAAATCGCATAGTCCGTCAATATTAATGACAGCCTGAACACAACTTGAATTGTCCATGTTTTTGAATCCCCCCTCATGAATAGGTGATCTGTTGGTTGCTCCGGTCAGATTGGCAAGTTGTCCTCCCGCGGATGTGCCCGAAACAGCAATGTGTAATGTATCAATACCATAAGTATCTGCATTTTCGCGTAGCCATCTGATAGCGGCTTTGATGTCGTGAAGTCCCGCCGGATAGAGCGCTTCCGGAATAAGGCGGTATTCTACCGGAACCGTGACGTATCCTCTTTCCGCAACTTTTAAAGCCATGGGAATCTCCATGGAAAGATTTCCGGAATTCCATCCTCCTCCGTGTATCATCAGGAGCGCCGGATAGACTTTTTGGTCGTCCGGACGATAAATATTCAGATGCAGATCTCTGCTTCCGTATGGAGTTTCTGCAAGTGTTGTGTAAACCACGTTTTCGTATGCTTTTATGTTATCCGGTTTTTCCGGAGCCGCTATTTCTATCTGTGGAAAGTTCCGGCGTTCTTTGATAAAGGTCTGATATGTGGTATACGATGTATCACGTGGAATTTCTAAAGAAACCTCCTGTGATGATCCTGTCTGTATACCGACAAAAGCGCTTATCGAAAAGCATATAGCTCTTGCTATAAAATGTTTAGTATCCATGGTGTTGTAAAATTTTTGAGTATTATTTGACTCTTATCTCCACATCCTTTTTTATGAAGCAGTTTTTATGCCCGGGTGTTGCGTAAGTCTATCGCAAATATACGTGTTTTTTAACATTGGAGAGGAGATTTTTGGAAAAATATGTGGAAAATGGTGTATATATGCGTCAATTAATTAAGTTTGCATAAAAAGAAAAGAATGAAAGTTGTACTTATATTTATATCGTGCTTTTTTATGACTGCCGGGGTTTCCTGTTTCAGACAGCAGCCTGCGGGTGGTAAGGAGGATGCGAAAGAAGAAATTCTTTCGGCGGATTATTCTGACAGAAAATCGGATCAGGAGTTGTTGTTGGAGCATTTACGGTTGAAGGCGGATTCGTTGAAAGGATACTGCAAGTCAAAAGGATGCAGCGAACGGTATTGTATATTGGTGAATTTTAACATCCATTCCGGAAAGCAACGTTTCTTTGTATGGGATTTTGAACAGGATACGGTCTCGTTTTCCAGTTTGTGCGCTCACGGCATGGGACGGGAGAGTACTCCCGAAAAACCGGTGTACAGTAATGACGCAGGTAGTTATTGTTCTTCGCCCGGACGATATAAAATAGGTGTTTCGTCGTATAGCCAATATGGAATCCATATCCATTATAAATTGCATGGACAGGATTCTACGAATAGTAATGCCTTTAATCGCATCGTTGTGCTTCATTCGCATAGCCCGATTCCGGGCCGGGACATCTATCCTTATCACTTGCCGATGGGATATAGCTTGGGCTGTCCTGTTGTTTCGGACGTGGCAATGCGTAAAGCGGATTCTTTGCTGAAGGACAGTAAGAAGCCGGTCGTGCTATGGATTTATGATGAGCCGGTCGTCCGGCGCTAAATAGAAAAATTATACCTGCGGTTCCACTACACAAAATGTTCCCGAAGCTTTTGCGACGAGTTTTTCGTCGCAGTAGATTTCACATTCGCAGAAATGTAGTTTTCGGCCTGATTTGACAGAATATCCTTTAGCTCGTAATACTTTGCCCCATGCCGCGCGCAGATAGGATATTTTCATTTCCGCCGTTAATACGTCCTGTTCTATGGGCGTCTTCGTATAGGCCGCATATCCGGCGATTGTGTCGGCCAACGCTGCTAATACGCCACCATGACTGACTCCACTGTATTGTTTTTGTTCGTCAGTGAGTGGCATGACGGCTTCGACAAGCCCGTCTTCTATTTTTAATAACTCAATACCTAAATAGTTAACGTACGGGTTTATTTTGACGCGTTCTCTTAATTTTTGTTCTATTTGCGGATCCATTTTTTATTACATTAATCAATTAAGATGACAAAAGTAATATTTTTTCGCGTACTATAAAAAAGTGAAGGTATGCCGAAATAGATGGCATACCTTCTAAAAACAAATAAGCGCGGGATCGCTATAAGTAATGTTTTATATACAGAATTTATTTAGTCGACATAAAAAATACCTTGAATGTAGACATTGGTGCTGACCACCTCAAGCGTATATTCTCCACTTCCGTACTGACTCAGATTAATAACCTCCGGGGTAGAACCTGCTACTGTACTTTTGCTGAATACAGCCCTTCCTGCTTTGTTGTAAACTGCCATTGTGACATACGATCCGGATAATTGTAAAAATCCTACAGTTAATACGCTTTTATTAATGTCGGCGTAAATATATTCACTTGCGTTTAGTGTTGTTGGTGGTGTAGATGTGTCTCCGGAGCGGGTTTGTATTTGTATTAACAGTGCTTCCAAATCTATTTTTCGATTAGCAAATGTGGCAATTGTTACAAGACTGATACCTAAAAGTAATAAAATTTTCTTTTTCATAATTGTGTATGGTTTTAAATTAATCAAGTCAAAGTAAATTAATTTACCACCCCTCCATTCTTAATTTAATTTTCATAAATCTTAATTTGGGTACTCTTAAGAGGCTTGTTGTGTGATGTTTATGTTTGGTATGATATTTGTTTTTCTAAAATCCGGGTGTTTATAACTGAACTAAAAATAAATAATCTTAATTTCGGGTGTTTTTGTTTTGATAAAAAGTTATATATTTGCGTAAAAAATAAAGAGGAGGGGAAAATGAAACTGGATACTAAAGATTTTATATTAAAAGAATCATTTAAATTATTTGCCTGGAAAAGGTATGAACAAGTAACAGTAACGGATTTGGAGCGTGTGACCAAACTGACCCGCGGATCCATTTTTTATTATTTGAAGAACAAAGAGCATTTGTTTAAAAAAGTGCTGGATAAATATGTGTTCAATCAGGATCTGATTCTTAATTGTGACAAGCAGAGCCTCTCTGCCTTTATCAAAAGCTTTATCGGGCAAATAAAGTTGTATAAGGAACAGATGTTCTTGTTGGGAATTAAGAATGCAGATTTCGCATACATTAATATAGCCAATCAGGCCATTTATTATTATCCGGAGTATATCAAAATAGCGATTGAGAAGGGGGAGCAGGAATTGGCAGTCTGGAAGGAAGTAGTGGCGAGTGCCATTTTGTCAGGAGAAATTTGTGGTACGATAGACGCGGATGTTTACGCGAATATATTCCATAAGTTGTATTCCGGTTTTTCCTATAACGGCATATTTTTACCGGATGGCATCGAGGTGGAAAAAATTCAAGTGGCGTTTGATAGTATTTATCAAATGATTAAAAAATAATTTTCAGATTAAAGATCGAAGCCGGATTTTGTCGCGTGGATTATTGCGTATATCATGGTAAAGACTTTTATGTTTTAGTTTATTGAAAGAAATGAAATGTAAATTAATTCAAATTATAGTAGTTGCGATATTTACATATATTGCTGCTATTTCTTATTCCTGTTCGGATAAAGCGGATCAGACAAGACGCTTGTTGAAACAAGCGGAGAGTGTTATGCAAAACTATCCGGATAGCGCGTTGAAGGTTTTGGATGAAATTCTATATCCGGAAATATTAAATGAGTCTCTTTACTATAAGTATATTTTGCTTATGGTTCAGGCGAAAGATAAAAATTATAAAGATATATCCGGAGATACAATCATAGGACGTGCCGCGGAATATTTTACAAAGGCCGGTGATAGCCATGATGCCGCTCTTGCCCGGTTTTATCAGGGAAGAATCAAGATGTATCAGGAGAATTATAAAGATGCTATTGAAGATTTGTTGTTCGCGGAAGAGTTAGCGAAAAAGGAGCAACATGATAATCTGCTGGGTCTGATTAATGATGATATCGGAACAATTTACAGAAAGCAGATTAATTATGATAAGTGTATAGAGCATTATAATTTGTCCAGGGCGTATTTTTCGAAGGCGGGGAATAAGAAAAATGAAAACGTTATGGTAAACAGGATTGGGAACGTTTATTTGTGCATGGAACCACCGCAGGTTGAAAAAGCATTCTCATTATATGATCAAGCATACGAGTACGCTGTACAGGAGAAGGATACGATGCAGATGTTTGCATGTTTGAATAATCTTTCGGTTGCTTATCTTGATATAAAAGATTATGGCAACGCCAAAAAATATATACAAGAATCAATTTTGTTGGATAAAAAGAAAGAGTTTGTTCTCAGGAACTATGCAATCCTGACAAGTATTTTTCTGGAAACAAATGAGTTGGATTCCGCGGTTATATTTCTAAATTCTATCTCTGAAATAATTGAAAAGAATCGGAATAACCATGATCTATATTACTACAATAAGTTATTGTATAGTGTATATGAAAATAAGGGTGATTATAAAACGGCGTTAGATTATTATAAAAAATCGCAGGAGTATCTTAGTCTGATATATGAAGAGAACAACGAGAAGTCGATATTGGAAATTCAGGAAAAGTACAATAGGACAAAAGTTGAGAATTTATATAATCAGACTGTTATTAAAAATCAACGGTTGCATTTGTGGTTTGTAATAAGCAGTTTGTTTGTTCTGATTGCAACAGTTGTTTCTATAGCCATTTATAAAAATAATAAAAAGAAAAAGTTAGAAGCGGAAGATACCATTGAAACTTTAAATAACCTGCTGTCAGATTCGAATAAATCAAACGAGTTGCTGAGAAAGAGGGTTGTGGAAGAATTGGAATTGACAAAGAAAATAGCCTATATACATGCGACAGATTCGAATAAGGCTAAAAAAGTAATAACGGAATACGACAAACTCTTCGATCGGAATTTACGAAACGCATTGGATTGGGAAAACCTATATCAATTGCTTGATGAATCGTACCCTGGATTCAGGGTGAAGTTAGACAGGCATTATCCGAATCTTTCAGAGAAAGAAAAGCAGATGTGTTATTTGACAAAAGCAGGCTTCCGGACGAATGAAATCGCTTATTTGTTGGGATATAGTCGCGAATCGGCTGATACGATGAAATGTAAACTGAGAAGGAAATCCGGATTCAGTTCTATGGCAGAATTTACAGATTTTTTGAATAAACTATAAAGTGAATTAAAGAAAGGGAATTTATTATGAGTAATGTGGATTTAGATTTAGATGCGAACAAAGAAAAGCGCTACAGAAGAACAAATGTAGAGATTAAGAAGAGTATTTTTGATGCAATTCTTCAAATCGTAAAAGAAAAAGGATTTACCAGTTTGTCAATCAACCTGATTTCCGAATATTCGGGAATTAATCCTTTGACGATTAATAAGCGATTTAAGGATATTGACGATGTAATTGAGCAGTTTTTACGCCGCTATGATTATTGGTTGGAAATCTTTCCTGATGCTAAAGAAGATGGTACCAAAGAGTCTTATCAGGAAGCGCTTGAGTTTGTTTTAGATGTAGTATGGAAGAAGAAGGCGATTCAACAGATTCTTGCATGGCAGGTAACGGAAGAATCCGCGTTTTCGGATTCTATGGCAAAGGACATGGACGAAGCGGTTAGTGCCTTAACGAGTCATTATGTGGAAAAATTTGGGGACTCTCCTTATGATATTCGTCTGTTAACTGCGATATTGCTTGGTGCCGTGTTTTATATATCGGCATATAAAAAGAAAGCGACTTTTTGTGGTATGGATCTGATGGGTCATATGGGAAATTACAAATTGCTTGAAGGTATTAATCAGATTTCGGACTTGGTTTTTGAAAAAGTCGAAAAGACAAAGGAGAAGGAGATTGCCAGAAAACTTCTGAAATATGGAGATAGTGTAGATAAGATAATAGATCTATCTGGACTTAGCAGAGAGGAAATTGAATCTTTGTAAAAAAGTGAAAATCTTTTAAATAGGATCGAGGAGCTATCGCGAAAGCGATAGCTCCTCTGTTATTTTTGCCATTTCCGTTTTCCGCTTGCGGGTCTTGATTGGAAATCGCAATTACTCTCCGGATGACGCCTCTCCAGTGTCTTTTTGTTTACTATTATCTTCTATGCGAAAAAGTAAGAGGGTTTATGATTTTCGTCGCCTGCTGTTTGGGACTGTTTGTCTAAAATGTTATGACACCACTCCGGGGTATATTGTTTGCTTCGCGGATATACCTTGAATTCTTCCAATACATTTTCATGATTTCGGGTGATTTTTGACAGTAGGTCGTATTCATCGTAGATGAAATGTATATTATATGTTTTGTCCGGATGGACGATCATTTGGCTTTCGAACCATGCTCCTTCTTCCGGCCTTTGTTTGTACATATCCTGCTTGATGCTATTCATGATGACCCACTGCCTTTCGCTTGGCCATTCGCGAATATCCGCTATTTTGAGTTTGTTGTTTCGTCTGTCATAGAAGAATGCTTCGTGAAAAAATCCTGCCAGCTCTAAGCAAATTGTGTTTATTTCTATTTTGTTGAAATTTAAATTGCTTTCCTGATATAACATATCTTCGAATGTCATTTCGATGATTTTGTCGAGTTTTTCTTTTATTAAAACATTTTCATGTGATTGAATTCTCGGAGTGAAAGTGTTGTATACAGCTCTGATGTTGCCTGCACTAAGGTCTATGACCGGTTTTTCTGGATTGTCGTAAAGTTGGGTGGCTGTGTCTATGTACCAGAGCCAGAACTCTTTTCGCTTATTTGTATCTCCTTCCATAAAGAAAGGGTTGCCTCCAGAATATGCAATGGACGCATGGAAGTCCGGTCTCCAGTTTTCCCAGTCAAATATGTTGTTTTCTTCACATTCACAGTTTTCTGCGGTTAACCCAGATCTGCAGGCGATGCAATTGCATAATGTTAAAGCAGTCATCCCTATGGCTCCGGCTGTGCCGTTTTTAGATAAAAAGTAGCAGTGATACACATCGTAAAGGTGTTTAAAGACTTTTTCGTCGCCTACATTATGGTAAAGGAATGAGTTTGCTTTGTTTATTATTTCAATCATTGCTGTGTGATTGGGATATTCGCGATCCCAAATGCGGTATACTTTCTTCAGACATTCAAGAAACAGCTTGTTAACGGAGTCAGGATTGTCAAGTATATTTAATAATAATACTCGATCTTTTAATGGTATATTACCATTTTCCGATTCTTTGATGGTCTGTAGTAACCTTTTACTAAGTAGTTGTACATTTTCCATAATCCCTCCCGCTTTAATTTGTTAAAAAAATAGATCCTCTTCTGCTGATTTTCTATTTGACATACTATTCCCAGTGGCTTTTTATTCTATAGAGTCTATATTTGGTACTTTTTGCCTTGGGAATAAGTCTACTATATTGACAGACTAAAGAAGATACTTCAATTAAATTTCTTGCAATATTACGAATTATTTTTAATAATGCAAACTTTTAATAAATATTTTTTTTATAACATACATATATGATGTGGGTAAGTTGTTTGTTGGTAGTTTTTTATGATAATATATTTGAGTTAAATATTTATTTCATGTTATTATATGAATTTTTATTTATATTTCTTATATTTGAAATGTAAAATATCCTTATATCTATTATTACATTATAATATTAAAAGACGGGTGGGTAAAAGTATACTTATTGGATTCAATACAATTTTGTAAACAATACAATGTTATGATTTAATATACAGGCATTGAATGGGTACAGATATTGATTTTATAATAACTTATTCTATTGAAGGCTTGCTTTATTTATTTTTTGATATTGTTTAGTGAGGAATTATGCAGTTGTAGTAAAAAAGAGTGAAAGTAAACAGTAAATGATATCTTAATATGAAAATAAAGTAGTATCATTCTTATCCATTGCATCACTACTGTCGGCTTGTGGTGTTCGGAATAAGAATGCTCCAATAAGGTGCAGAGACTGGCCAAAATTGCATTGTTGTGTCCAATCTTTTCGTCAAAATAATGTCAGACATTCTAATGTTGTTAATATTCGGTTGATGCTAATTTGTCATTTTCAAAATATAAATACCTGTTGTAGAGATAAAAAAAACGGAAAACTCCTGAATGTTTTAATTTTCAGAAGTTCTCTTTTTTTTGTAATCTTTAGTGACCCCGGAGGGACTCGAACCCTCGACCCAATGATTAAGAGTCATTTGCTCTACCAACTGAGCTACGGAGTCTTTTCTTAATCAATTGCGGGTGCAAAACTAACTTTTTTATTTTCTTCTTGCAAACATTTTCCTGTTTTTTTGTGTTATTGTTTGTTTGCGTTACTTTTGCGTAAAGATTTTATGGGATGGAAACGGAAATAAGATTGACGGAGGATGGTTCGCATACGTTGCATGTGCCCGGGATTGATGAATGTTATCATTCGACTCATGGGGCCATACAGGAATCGATGCATGTTTTTATTGATGACGGATTGAAGGAGTTCCTGCTTACTGAAGAAAGGAATGGTCGTAGTGAGGGGGCATTTGATAAATCCATAATAAATATATTGGAAATAGGTTTTGGTACGGGGCTGAATGCTTTTCTGACCTTGATGGAGGCGGAAGTGTTGAGGCGGCGTATTCACTATACAGCCCTTGAATTGTATCCGTTGGCTATGGACAACGCGTTGTTGCTTAATTATTCGGAAATGACGGGTGGTGACAGACATTTATTTGAGAGCATACATCAGGCTCCGTGGGATGAAGCGACGGAAATAACTTCTTTTTTTACAATACAAAAGGTGAATGTGGATTTTACAAGCTATAAGCTGCCGGGGGTATACGATGTGATTTATTTTGACGCTTTTTCTCCGGAAAAACAACCGGAGATGTGGTCGGAAGAGCGATTTTTAGCTGTTTATGAGCATTCGGCCAAAGAGGCCGTTCTTACTACTTATTGTGCGAAAGGTGTTGTCCGTAGAGCGATGCAGTCTGCCGGATTTATCGTGGAGCGTTTACCGGGGCCTCCCGGAAAGCGGGAGATTCTAAGAGGAAGAAAGTTGAATCGAAAATAGGCCTTATCCAAGTTGAAAGTTAAAAATTGCGCGAGTTTATTTGGCTTTTAATACCAAATCAGACTGCATGATATTGGCCGGTGGTCTTTGGTTGCGTAATTCTTCCGCCATAAATTTCATGTAAGGGTGTACATGCTCGAAATATAGCTTTAATCCCGGGCATAGGTAATTTAGTCCGTTTTCGCCGTCGGATGTTGTCATGATGCGGTTCTTTGGGCATTCTCCATTGCAAAGATTCAGGAATTTGCAATCTTGGCATTGCAGAGGTAAACAGTCGCGTTTATCATTGCCAAAACGTTTTTGATCTCCGGAAAGTGTGATGCTGACAAGTGAATCGCGCAGTATGTTTCCCCGCAAATATTCCGGATATACGAAATGATCACATGCGTATACATCCCCGTTATGTTCCATGGCTAACGCATGTCCACATGTTTTTGCATAGATGCAAACGCCGGGTTGTTCCCCAACCATACCGGCTAACGTGGCGTCAAATAATTGTACGTAATATTTGCCGACATCCTGACGCACCCATTCGTCGAACATACGGATATAAAAATTTCCATAAGCTAAAGGCGGTACTGACCAGGATGCGATTTCCGTATCTTCGGGATTATCCGTTGCCGTAAGTAGCTCGAGTCCATCGTCGCGTGTTCCGAGACGTTCCACAATCGGTGAAAATTGCATATACCGGCTTCCTATTTCTTTGAAAAAACGATATATTTCAACGGGATGACCTACGTTGTAGTCATTTATAACGGATAAGGTATTGAATTCGACACCGTGTTTTTGCATCAACTCAACGCCTCGCATAACGCGTTTGAATGTGCCGTGTCCACCGCAGTCTTTGCGGTAATGATCGTGAAGTTTTTCCGGCCCGTCGATGGATATGCCTACTAAGAAATTGTTGTCTTTGAAAAAGCGACACCATTCGTCATTCAGTAACAGACCGTTTGTTTGTATGCAGTTGGAGATCTCGCGTCCGCGTCCGTATTGTTGCTGCAGGCGTACTGCTTTACGGTAAAAGTCTATACCCCGGAGGAGGGATTCGCCTCCATGCCACGTGAATTGTACGAATGGAGATGTTTGGCAATTTATATACTCATTCGTGAAACGCTCGAGGAGTTCTTCCGACATTTTATATCCTTTTCGTCCTGCGAATAATTCACTTTTTTCTAAGTAATAGCAATATTCGCAATCCATGTTGCATATCGGACCAACGGGCTTTGTCATTACATAAAGCGGGAATGACAGAGGACTGAAATATAATGTTTCTCCCATAGCTACTTTGAGAATTAATAAAGATTATAGGTTGTTCCGGTTACCTTGAATTCCGTGCGACGGTTATACTGGTCTGCAATCTCTTGTTGCTCGGGTGTGAGTGTCAGGATGTATTCTTCGGTAAGGACGGCGTCTTCTTCTAAAAAATTATTTTCTTCCACCATTTTTTTTGTAACTGTTTTCGGTTCGGATTTTCCGTATCCCTTGGCTGTCAACCGGTCTGATGGTACTCCGGCTTCGATAAGGTAGTCGACAACTGATTGTGCGCGTCGTTGCGCAAGCCCTTCATTGTATTTGTCAGAGCCTTTACGGTCGGTATGCGCTCCCATTTCGATTGTTACATTCGGATTTTCATCCAGCACTTTGATGATGTCATCCAGTGCTTCTTTTGATTCAGGACGAAGCGTTGCCTTGTCGAAATCATAAAAGATATTTTCTACCACCGTTGGTTTATGGATGGGGGAAAGATAAAAGTCAACATAATATATTTCATTTTTTTCATCCGGATCTGTTTTCAACTCAAAATGCTGATTGAGGTAGTCCGGCGCGCTGGCCATCATCACGTAACTTATATCTCGTTCAAGCTCCACCTTGTAAGAACCGTCCGGTTTGGCAAGCGCTTTCTCGTTAAGTCCGTCTTTTCCTACAATACGGATAGTCGCTCTCTCAATGGGGTTTTCTTCGGCATCGGATACATACCCTTCGATAAAGATTGTGACGGTTGGGCGTTCGAACGAATAGATATGATCGTATCCGCGCGCGTCGTTACGATTGGAAGAGAAGAATCCTCTCTCCTTGTTGCCTTCGAACGTAATGCCGAAGTCGTCGCCCATCGAGTTGATAGGCGCTCCTGCATTTTCTACATGCCATACCCCCATACTGTCCATCGTCGCTTTGAATAAATCGAGTCCCCCCATTCCGGGATGTCCGTTTGAAGCGAAGTATAGGGTTACAGAGTCGCGTACATAAGGAAACATTTCATCTCCTTCCGTGTTTATTTGAGGGCCAAGATTTTCAATCCCGGCAATGTCGTTCATGCCGACTAAGCGCGCCCGGAAAATGTCTTTTCCTCCGTAACTGCTGATATCCGATACGAAATAAAGGTATTTGCCGTCCGGTGATACGGATGGGTGGCCTACGCTTGTTATGGAGTCTTTAATGAGGTTCACACGGGATCCGACTCCCCACGATGCTCCGCTTCGGGTAGATGCGTAGATTTCCGCGGTCCGGGAGTTTATCAGGTCGCTCTCGCAATAGGTATAGTACATCGTATTGCCATCGGCGGAGATTGATGGTGTGCCTTCGTCAAATACTGTATTTATGGCGTCTTCGAGTTCTACCGGTTTTTTCCAGACTCCTTTTTCATCTTTTTCGGCAAGGAAAAAATTATTTGTAAGTTGTCCTGTAATTAAACTGACGGAATCTTTATTGACGCTTTTCGCACGTGATGAAGCGAAATATAGTTTGTCATAACTATCTCCGGAAAGCATTGGGCTAAATTCCGCATAGCGGGAGTTGAAGATATCCATTTTGCGAACCTGATACAGTGTTGGCTTTTTTATCATTTCTGCGGCAAGCGCACAACCTTTAAGGCCGTTTTGGGCAATGGTACTTTCCGAATTTTGTTCTGTGAATTTATTATAGTAGTTGACAGCTTCATTGTATTTTCCTCCTTGATGATATACCTGGGCAAGACGCAGATTTAGCAAGCTGTCCGGATAATTATAACGTTGGGCGCTTACGTATGCGCTTGTCGCGCGTGATGTGTTATTTATCTTTTGGTAACAGATTCCCATCCGGTATGAAACGTAAGCCCGTAGATCACGTTGGTCGGGTTTAGCCCTGGAATATATTTTGCGGTACATGTTGGCAGCTTCATAATATTCGCCTATGCTTTGCTTTTCTTCGGCAACGCTAAGTTTAACGGTTTTGCATGAGAATAATGATATTCCCATTAATAGAATCCATATTATGTAATGAATGAAGCGCATAATAATAGGAAACGGAGAAAGGGTTGTTTTATTGTGGGCTTACCACACGAGGTCGGTCGTTTTCTTTTTAATATTGAATTTGACTAACGCGAAAGGAGTGAGCTGTCGCCGTAGCTTAGGAATCTGAAATCGTGCGTGAGTGCATAATCGTATATTTTTTTCCAGTTACCTTTTATAAATGCGGAGACAAGCAATAATAGCGTACTTTTGGGTTGATGAAAATTGGTTATCATATTATTTACGATATGAAATTCATATCCCGGCGCAATCATGATCTGTGTGGATGTAATGAGTTTATCCGACTTGTTCTTATCAAGATACTCCAATATGTTTTGTAATGCCTTTTCTGTAGTGATGCGCGGCAACTTATTTTGGTATGGCATCCACTGTTTTACGACGAGCATATCGGGCGTGGCGTCCGGATTTACGGTAAGGATGGAACCTATATGGTACAAGCTTTCGAGCGTGCGTACTGATGTGGTACCTACTGCGATTATGCGACCGGTAAAATCAAGAATGTTTGCTATGGTAGAATAGTTTACCGATATAAATTCGGTATGCATTTCATGTTCGCCGATTGTTTCGGTTTGTACGGGTTTGAATGTGCCAGCCCCGACATGCAGCGTCAGCTCCTCGCGCTTGAATCCTTTGTCGTCCAGTTCTGTCAGTACTTCCGGAGTAAAGTGTAATCCTGCCGTAGGTGCAGCGACAGAACCTTTTATTTTGGAATAGACTGTTTGGTAAGTTTGCAGGTCGGACTGTTCCGTTTCGCGATGCAGATAGGGTGGAATAGGTAGTATTCCCGCCGCTTCAAGGATTTCGGCAAATGTATGTGTGTCATCCCATTTGAAAAGAACGCTGCTTGTTTGTCCATGTGTTTGCACACGTTCGGCCGTTAGCGTTATCTCATGGTTGTTGATAATTAAAGTGTGCTTTAGCGCACCTTCTTTCCATCGTTTTGAATTACCAACGAGACATGTCCACCGACATTGCTCGCGCGATTGAAAGTTCATCGCATAATCGTGCGGTTCTTCCGGTTCAAGGCAGAATATTTCTATCTGTGCTCCTGTTTCTTTAGAAAAGAGAAGTCTGGCCTGAATTACGCGTGTATTATTGAATATGATCAGTGATTTTTCCGGTAATAGATCCGGCAACTTGTCGAATACGTTTTCGCTAACTTCTCCGTTGCGATAAAATAAAAGTTTTGATTTGTCGCGTTCCCGCAACGGAAATTTGGCAATCCGTTCGTCGGGTAACGGGTAATCGTATTCATCTATATTTATTTGTTGTATGGAGGATAGTCCGTCCGTTTCTTTTTCGGTCATATTAATGCTTATTTTACGCGCAAAAATACTAACTTTGCTCCACAAAAAAAATTAAGATGAGAAAAGAAGATTTTTATGATGATGCTTCTTCATTACAAAAAAAGAAGTTGAATATAGGCGATAAGGTTCGTTTTTTGAATAGTGTGGGAGGCGGCAGAGTCACTGCTTTTCATGGAAAGGAACAGGTGTTGGTTGAGGATGAAAACGGATTTGACGTGCCGGTACTTATTTCCGAATGTGTCGTGGTTGGTGAGGCTGACCGTCGTCTGGAAAATAAGGAGCCGGAACCTTATGTGCCGCCGGTGAAAACAGCTCCAAAGGCAGTGTCTGCACAGCAGGAAGTCAAAGTGCCTAAACTTGTGGATTATACTTTTCGGGAAACACCGCAGGGTGAGCGGCTGAATGTGAATCTGGCCTTTTTACCTATTGAGCCACAGTCTTTTATGCAGACTCCTTTTGAGGCTTATCTTGTGAATGAAAGCAATTATTTTTTGTTTGTCAATTATATGAGTAGCAAGAATAATAGCTGGACAAGTCGTTACCATGGGGTTATAGAGCCGGATACGAAGATTTTTATAGAAGAGTTTGCGAAAGCCGACCTGAATGAACTTGAGCATATTTGTGTGCAGATGGTCGCATTTAAAGATGGAAAGTCATATTCATTGAAAAACGCGTTGTCGGTGGAATTGCGTCCGGATATGGTAAAGTTTTATAAATTACATTGTTTTACTAAAAACGACTTTTTTGATGAAGACGCCCTGATTATACCGCTTGTGGTAAATGATGCGCCTGAAAAGCAGATGTTAGTTTCCGCGACTGATATTCAGGAGGCAATGTATGAGCGGAAAAAAGAAGAGCGTCGTACGCCACAACCGGCAGTTAAAATGTCAAAACCGGAAAAGAATGTGGTTGAAGTTGATCTGCACATCAACCAATTGATGGAGACCACTTCAGGCATGAATAATACCGATATGCTGAATTGTCAAATGTCGAAGTTTCATGAGATAATGAAAGCCAATACCGGAAAGAGGGGACAGAAAATCGTATTTATTCACGGAAAGGGAGAAGGTGTATTGCGTACGGCTTTAGAAAAAGAATTGAAAACAACGTACAAAAATCAATGCCGGTTTCAGGACGCTTCGTTCCGTGAGTATGGTTACGGCGCCACAATGGTGGTAATCAATTGACAATGAAGCGAAAAAAGAATAACGTTATAATGGAAATAGAACGTAAATTTTTGGTGAAGAATCATTCTTTTATCGATGAGGCGTTTGAGAAACGCCGTATCGTTCAGGGGTATATCTGCTCGGATGCGGAGCGTACTGTTCGTGTGCGTATTCGCGAAGAGGAGGGCTTTCTGACAATTAAGAGTGCAACGAACGAACGAGGATGGAGTCGCTATGAGTTTGAACAGCCGATATCACTGAAAGATGCTGAAGAATTGGTTAAACTTTGTCTGCCGGGTCTGATTGATAAGGTCCGTCATTATGTGAAGGTTGGAGATCATATCTGGGAGGTGGATGTTTTCCATGGTGAAAATGAGGGGCTTATTGTGGCCGAGATCGAATTAGAATCGGAGGAGGACATTTTTGAAATTCCCTCATGGGTAGGGCAGGAGGTGAGTGGGGATGCTAAGTATTACAATTCCATGTTAGCAAAACAACCTTATTTGCATTGGTAATATTTTTAAACTATTGTTAGCCGGGGAATCCGGAATGTTGAGAATATAAAAGGGTTGATTCCATTTCGGAATGTAAATGTTTTATTATTTAATCCTTTTATATTCAGTAGTTAATGATTTGTTTGTTTTGTTTGAATAAAAAAAGTTTCATGAAAGTGTAACCTGTCATTGTGTTTCCTAGTCATATAGCCGAAAACAAATTAATAACAATTTAAATAGAAAAAATTATGGAAGAAATGATGGCATTGTTAATACCTATAATAGGAATTATCTGCTTATTTGGTTTGCCGGTTTTGTGCATCGCATTTGTGCTGGTGAAATTAATAACTTCGAACAACAAAGAACGGCTGGAGTTGGCGCGTCATGGAATTGTGCCGCCGGTAAACTCAAAGCCTGCACCGAACAAATACCGCTCATTGCGGAACGGAATCCTTTGTATCGGTATAGCGATCGGGCTTATCGCGGGTATCATGTTCACCTCGTGTAGGGCTTATGAGTATTATGTAGAGTTTCTTGTTATCTGTTCATCGACAATTCTTTGTCTTGGCTTATCGTATATTGTGTTCTATCTCCTTGTGAAGAATAAGAACATGGAAAACGAAGGGGAATAATGGACGAGAAACTGCAAATACAAAAAGTGCTGAAGGGGGATACATCCGCCTTCAGCTACTTTGTTGATACATATCAGGATATGGCTGTGACGATAGCATATCGTGTTTGCGGTAATATGCAGGATGCCGAAGATATAGTGCAGGACTCATTTGTAAAGGCGTTTCATAATCTTCATACGTTTAAGTCGGACAGTAAATTTTCTACCTGGTTTTACCGGATCATATATAACACGGCGGTGACGGAAATCAGAAGTTCTTCGTATAATGTGCAGTATACAGATTATGAACAAATGGATACTTCGGATATGTATTCCGATTTTGACACGATGAGCCAGATAGAAGATGAGGAAAGAAGAGCCATGTTACAGAAAGCATTGGAAATGCTGCCTCATGATGAGGGGTTGATACTCAGTCTTTTTTATTTAGAGGATAACTCCATTAAGGATATTACAAAGATAATAGGTCTTACGGAATCCAATATTAAAGTGAAATTACACCGCGCACGAAAGCGAATGTATGATATAATGACAAATCTAATGAAGCAATAAATTATAATTTATTATGAGACGAGCCTAATAAATGTATCGCTGAAGGCGATTTACAAAAGAGCGAGTTCTATATAACCTTAGTGTTAAAAAAAAAAATTTATGCATATGAATGAAAAAGAAATGAAAATGCAGGACGAGTCTATCAGAAAACTTTTTTCCGGAACGAAAATAAAAGCCGGCGAAAATCTGAAGTATCGTATTATGCAACAGATAGAAACAGAAAGCGCTCTTTCCGCAAAGAAATCGAAGAGCAAAAGCCTGTTCCCTTTGATCGAGAATATGTTGTCTGTTTTTGGTGTGATGTATGCCCTTATTGCGTTGGTAGCTATAGGTGTTATTCTGATGAGAGGAACGGAGGCTTTGCAGTCGTTGGTCTTCTTTGTGCCTGTCATAATGATCGCATCTGTATGCGGATTGTTTTTGATGATTTCCGTTTATGATGATAAAAGGAGATTGAAGCACGCTAAAGGGAGTTGATATGAAAAGACCTGCATATTTCGTTACAATATGCAGGTCTTTTGCTAATATAATAGTGTGTTAGTCTAAAAACCGTTGTGTTAGTCCTTCGAATGCATCAATACGGCGATCTCTCAGGAACGGCCACCAGCGTCGCACCTGTTCGCTACGTTTCATATCTATCTCTGTTATCAGAACCTTTTCTTCATTGTCGGGTAATTGTGAAATAATTTCACCTTGTGGCCCACAAATAAAGCTGTGTCCCCAGAATTGAATACCGTTTGTTTGTCCGGACGGATCCGGTTCGTGTCCGACGCGGTTTACAGTTATAACATGCAGTCCGTTTGCGACCGCATGTCCGCGCTGAACAGTCTGCCAGGCATCCTGTTGCCGTTGTTTTTCGTCATCGGTGTCGCTACTTTCCCATCCGATAGCTGTTGGGTAGATCAGCATGTCGGCTCCTTTTAAAGTCATCATCCGCGCAGCCTCCGGAAACCACTGATCCCAGCAAACAAGAACGCCTAAATTTCCAACGGATGTTTTTATCGGCTTGAAGCCCAGGTCTCCCGGCGTAAAATAAAATTTTTCATAATACGCGGGATCATCCGGAATATGCATTTTCCGGTATTTTCCGGCAATGGAACCATCTTTTTCAAGGACCACGGCTGTGTTATGATATAATCCAGGCGCGCGTTTTTCGAATAGAGAGGTTACGATTACCACCCCGCATTCTTTTGCCAAAGCGCCGAAGCGTTCTGTAGATGGCCCGGGAATAGATTCCGCCATATCGAACAGATCCGTATTTTCCGTCTGACAAAAATATAAACCGTTGTGTAGTTCTTGCAGTACAATTAGTTGCGCCCCTTTGCTTGCACAATTCCGGACACTGTCTTCCAATCGTTTTATGTTATCGTCGACGTTCGCCGTATTATGTTGTTGAATGATCCCGATCTTCATTTTCTATGTCTTTAAATTCGAGGGTGTAAAGATAATGTAAGTCAAAGGTATTACAAAATAAACAGATTTATTTGTTCGTTGAGATGAATCTTCTGTATGTATTGGATACAATGTTCCTTTTTGTACTATACAAAATATATTCGTAGTATTGGGTTGTGGCTCTTTATTTACCTTCTTAATATGTATAAAGGTGTTTTTTTGTTGAATTAATCATGATTTAGCGTGTAATTATAAAAAAAAATATTATAAAATGTTGTTTATTTAATAAATATCTTATTATATTCGCATGCGAGAATCTGTAATCACATTGAAGTAAATATATGCGATGAGTGTATTGTTTGATAATTATTGCTTTAGTAATATTATTTCTGTTGTATTAAGAATGAAATATCAATAATGATTGATGTTCTTTTGAGTTATTATGAGTTTGATTTATTGAAATGTTTTATTCTTAAATTTTTATACATGAAAAATAAAGAAATATGTTGTTGAGAAAGTTTTATTTATGACATATTTGCTTAATACTATAAATTATGCGAAAATATAAATTAATCATTGTTTATGATTTTCAAAAGTGTAATAACCTTAAAAATCAAATATTAATGGAGGAGCGAAAAGAGATTCATTACGGCTATAAGGTCAAAGAAAAGTTAGAAGAGCGTGGCATGACAGTCGCAGAGTTTGCGCGACGGATACCATGTGCGAGAAACAATGTATATAATATATTTGAGCGTCAGTATATTGATATGAAGTTATTACAAAGAATTTCTGATATTTTGGATTTCGATTTTATTCGTGAGGCATATGAATCATAAATGTATCAAAATTCAAAAAAGCTATTTATGGTGATCGTAATAAAATATATTGCACAAATGTAATAAAATTTATAACACTGTTGGATGGTCGATTATGACGAATCGTATTATTTTTGAAAAATGATTCTGTGTTTTGATATCAAGAAGCAAAAAGTAATGCGAAATATAGATTTTTTCGAGGAGTCTATAGAAGTGAGTATCTAACTATAAATTATTAATTAAAAACAAATTCTTATGAAAAAGCTTAGTGTGAATCAAATGGAAAAAGTAAATGGTGGTAAGTTTTGGGGATCATCTACATCATGTGGAAGTGAATGGTATATGCCAAACGGAGAATGTTATAGAACTTGTACCTACCATTACTATATTTTTTGGATTGACTTTTCAGGTAGATCTGAGCGGAGTTCTTGTGGCTACTAAGTCTAAGTAAATTGAGTTTGTGTCATAAGTGCAATTTGTAGACTGATAGTAGTTAATGTACTTATGACACATTTCATTTAATACTATAAATTATGCAGAACTCTAAATTAATCATTGTAGTATCTTTCTTGTTCTGTTTCTTTTACGCGGGTAAAGCGCAGACCGTAAGCGGTGTTGTTTTGGATAAAGAGACGGGTGAGCCCATCCCTTATGCAAGCGTGTATTTATCGTCATTTAAAAGCGGAATCTACGCTTCTGAAAAAGGGCTGTTCGAATTAAAATATGATAGTCCAAATGATGCAATCATTGTTTCGGTGATTGGTTATGTATCCTATCAAAATAAGATGGCGAATCTGCAATCGACCGGCAATATGATTTATCTTGAACCTAATACGATTAATCTTGAGGAAATAGTTGTGATTCCTTCAACAGAAAAGAAAGAAACAATCTGGTTGGGCGCGTTGAATACACGAAATAAAAGGTGGAATGGTGCTGTAGCTGATATTAAAACAGATGGTTCTTTTGCTTTTAATGTGGAAGATTATCTTTTTGTTAATGGCATAAACGTCCCCGTAAGGATAAAAAAGGTGGTGGTAGGATGTTCCAAAGAAGAAGAAAAGCTGGAGGCCTTATTTAGGATCAGGTTTTATGCCAAAGATATAGAAACAAATGAACCGGCTCAAATAGTAAATAAGAAAGATATTGTTAAGGGCTTTATCCGGACGAAGTCAAAAACAATCACATTTGATATTGAAAATGAAAACCTTATTTTTCCTCCTGAAGGGCTGTTTGTATCAGTTGAACATATCGGATATATCCTGAATGAGCAGGTTGATGATAGTTTGTTAAACAAATACAATCTTCTGACGCCAAAGAAGGCTAATAGGGAAATTTCTATCGCCTATGTAAAATCAAGAGAAGGAGCAATTGCAGGAGTAAAATTTCAAGGAATGTATTATCTCCCGATTGAAGGAAATGAAAACTTTTATCAGATGGAAAAACAAAAATATAATGTATTCATTCAACTGGAGGTTGAAAAACCATAGGTATTTTAACCGTAAACGATTATGAAAAACACCTCTTCACAGTTTGCTTTTTTTGTTAAGTACAAAAATATATCTTTTTTTCTTTTTTATTTACTGGTTATTCTGACCATTCATTGTTTGTCTGATCGGTTTTTATTGACGGATGATTATTTTCGGGGCTTGTATATAGAACAATTCGGAGAAGAGAAGACAAAAGAACTATATAGCATGAAAGATTCTAATTTGCTTCAATCTTCTGCAACTGTGCTTGTAAGTTATATCATGGAAATAGCTTGTATCTCAATCGTACTATATATAAGTAGCTTATTCTTTAACTTGAAAATAGCCGTAACGACTGCTGTTTTTATTGTGTTAAAATCATATATTGTGTTTGTTTTGCAATATTTTTCTGAGTTTATATACATGTTGTATAAGGGCGCTTATATCCCTTTTTTTACTTCCCTCTCTTTAGGGTGTTTTTTTGACAGTGTGCCTTTTTATTTTGCGTATCCGCTTCACCTGATTAATATATGGGAGATCCTGTTTGTAATATTGCTTATTTTTCATTACAAAAAAACGACAGTTTCTACATTAAATACGGCCGTTAAAAATGTATTTATTCCTTATTTTTCAGTGATGATCTGTTGGACATTGTTTGTTGTGTATATGAATTTATTAAACGCATAGAAAAGACCAGCCGATGAAAAAAGTGATATTGATTTCTGCAATAATTCTTTTGAGTGTAATCATTCTGTTTTTCGCGTGTGCAATTTACGGGAGATTGGGAATCGTTAAAGAGAGAGAAAAAAAAGAAAGCATGTTGCCACAAATTTGTTTGAATGGTATAAATGGCGAATATTTCTGTTTGTATGATTTGTTAAATAAACCAGTATTGGTTATCTATTTCGGGACGGAATGTTCGTATTGTGAGAAAGAGGCGGTTCTTTTATTATCGAATATGGAAAAACTGAAAGAATGTAATATTGTAATGATCTCATCGGATTCGATGGGAGCTGTAGAGGCTTTCGCAGTCAGCTATCAATTAAAAGAGGTGGAAGAAATAAAAATTGTTGCAGATACGGCAATGGTTTTTTATGATCATTTTTCCTTTCTGAACATACCATCGATTTTGATTTATGATGTGAATGGAAAACTGATACAAAGATATTCGGGAGAGACGCACATCGAAGCGATTATTAATCAGATAGAACTGGCTAAAAAATAGTTTTATGATAGTATTATTTGACATATTTCCGGCTCAAGGACATTTTAATGCTTCGTTGAAGCTGGCCAAACTGATGAGGGACCATGGGCATAACGTGTCTTACTGCAGCCTTTCCGATCTTTCTTCAATTGTGGAAAAGCAAGGTTTTGCTTTTTACGGGCTGTTTGATGATCTGAAATTTTCGACTACGGATGAGAAGATTTCAGAAGTTATTAAAGCGTATGACTTGCTGATACAAAAACTTTCTCCTGATATCGTCATACTTGACCAACAACAAATGCATAAATACGTTTTCTATAAACGAAATAATATACAGGTTTGCGCGATGCAGACGAAGCCGGCAACAAAGAAAGAACGAAATATACCTCCCTTTACCTCTTTTTTTGTTCCGCGAAACAATTTTTTTTCTGTAATATATACGGAGTTTCTATGGCGAAAGTATTTTTTTCAGGAGTTTGTGAGAATATCATATTATGATATGAAAAGTGGCAAATCATTGTCGAAAAAAATTGCTATCCAATGCGGAGTATCCTTGGGTGATATTGATACAAATCGTTGCTTTTCGGTTCATTTCGAGGGTGTTCCGGAGTTGATTATATCTCCTGCGGCATTTGATTTTCCTCGTAAGAAAAATGAAAATAGGTATTTTGTAGGGCCATTAAATGATCTGATTCAGGATAAGAAAATTGTAGATGAGCGATATCTCATTTTAATAGATAAGATTGTGAACCAAAGAAAAGAAAATCCGGATATAAAATTTATGTATTGTTCGTTGGGAACAATTACAATGAATTTTTTTAAAAAATGTGATGTCTTTTTCAGGAAAATCAAAAAAGTTTGTTTGACAAATCCTGATTTTAGAATCATCATATCGGTTGGAGACTTCTATCAAATCGAACGGCTTATGCCGCTTCCGAAAAACATGTTTATTTTTTCATCTTTGCCTCAGACGGATATACTTAAATATGCTGATGTGATGATATCGCACGGGGGAATGAACTCAATTACCGAATGTGTCTATAATGAAGTTCCGATGCTTATTTATCCCTTGTCTCCGAATTGGGATCAACCCGGGAACTCTGCGCGAGTTCTGTATCATGGTTTGGGCTTTCGTGGCCGGATTGGGCGCGATACAGCCTCCATGATTGGAAAAAAAATAATGAAAGTTTTTGATGAATATGACAGGATTAAGCATAATATAAAGCAGTTGAAACAAAAATACGAGTTGAATAATCATTCTTTACGAGTAGTACATATTTTAGAAAACCTGAAAAAAAATGGTAAACAATAAAAACGTAGATCTGAACTTTATTAAGAAAACATTCGTGAAGCAACATGGAGGACATACTTGTGGTATAGCCTGTTTGACTTCTGTTATTAAATATCATGGAGGCGATATTCAACAGGAGCGATTACAAAATATGAGTGGTACAACCTTGCAGGGAACTACTCTTTTAGGAATATATCAGGCGGCTCAGAAGAACGGGTTAGATGCGGAGGGGTATGAATGTGGCGGGGTGAAGGATCTTATGAAATTACATGATCCGGTCATCCTTCATGTTGTTAAAGATGGCGTCATGGAGCATTATGTGGTTTGTTACGGGTTTTCTGACGAACGTTTTATCATAGGAGATCCGGCATGGGGGGTGACCCAATATACCGTAGAAGAAATGGAAAGCGTCTGGAAGTCTAAAATGTTATTGACATTGGCTCCCAATAAGAGCTTTACTGCGAAGAAATCGACGATGCAGGAAAAGAAAAAATGGGTAAAATATCTTGTTAAGGAGGATATTCCGACACTTGCCGTCGCTTCGTTTTTGGGGATCTTTGTCGCTGTCTTTGGTTTGGCGATTGCTGTTTTTACGCAAAGATTGATTGATGATTTTATTCCGGCTCACGATTCTCATAAGCTGATTATCGCAATTGTTGTTCTTGGAATATTTTTATTGGTACAGGCGGTAGTTTCTTATATGCGCGGTGTTTTTCTCCTAAAGCAAGGGCGGTTATTTAATAACCGGGTGATTTCGTTTTTCTTTAATAAACTGCTTTATCTCCCGAAAACGTTCTTTGACAGTTGTAATACCGGTGAGTTCATCGCCCGAATGAATGACACCCAAAGAATCCAGAAATCATTGGTATTTATTACCGGAAGCATGCTTATTGATTTGTTGAAGGTGATTATTTCGTCAGCTTTTTTGTTTTATTATTCAACCTGGGTTGGTATTATAGCCCTTGTCAGTATCCCGTGTTTTGGCTTGTTGGCGGTCATAAATAATAACAAAGTTATTGCTAAACAGCGTGAAGTAATGGCGGCTCATGCTGAATTGGAAAGTTCGTATATCAATACAATCCAAGGGATATCTACAATCAAATCAGAAAATAAAGAAAATTGGTTTTCTGCCTTAGTGAAGAAAATTTATTCTTCGTATCAAGAGAAAATTTATAGTATAGGATTGTTGGGTACGAAAATTGGTCTATGGTCGCAGGTAATAAGTATTGTAGTGCTTACATTTGTTATTACATTGTGTTCGATTATGGTATTAAACGGGAATCTCCGTGTAGGGCAAATGATGGCTCTGATGTCTATCGTGAGTATGATTATTCCTTCTGTCGGGAATTTGGCATTAGCTAATATTCAACTTCAGGAGGCTCGCGTCGCATTTGATCGAATGTATGAATTTGCTTCGAGTGAGTTGGAGTATGAAAAGGTGGATGATGAAAATAAAAAGGACTGGGAGTTTGATGGCATGCAAGTGGATCAAGTCTCGTTTCGGTTTCCCGGACGTTCCTTGTTGTTGGATGATGTATCTTTTAATTTGCAGAAAGGAGAAATCGTCACTCTTTTCGGTGAGATCGGGTGTGGGAAAAGTACACTATTGGGCATACTGCAACGCTTTTATTCGTATGACTCTGGTGATATTCGTATCAATGGAGATTGTTGGAATAACATAGATATCGAATCATGGAGAAAACATGTTGCTGTCGTTCCTCAACAACCCCAATTGTTTGTAGGCACAATTGCCAGTAACATAAAGGTTGGTATAAAGGATGAAAAAGAATATAGCGAAATAATAAACTTTTGTAAACGAGAAGGTTTTGATCGCTTCTTTGAAAGCTTTCAGCAGGGATATATGACCTTGGTTGGTGAAAATGGCGTAAATTTATCAGGCGGACAACAACAGCTGATATTGTTAGCCAGGGCTTTGTATTCGAAGCCTAAATTATTGTTGTTGGATGAACCTACTTCTGCCATGGATCGGGTTACAGAACAATTTGTACTGGAAGTTTTGAATAGGCGTAAAGCTGATATGGGAATCTTGTTGGTAACTCACCGGATACAGTTGGCAAAACATACTAATAAAATATACCTTCTTGAAAACGGCACAATAACAGTAAGCGGAAATCATGAACAGTTAATCGCTTCTGATAATTTATATAAGATGGCATTGGTTGATATCTCTAGATAGATAGTATAGGATGCGATTACCGCGAAAAAAAACAAAAATATTTTTGTGCAATAGGAAAATATTCTTACCTTTGCAGCCGAAAAACGAGGAAACTCTTTTGATCACATGGGAAAGTCCTATACGATCAGCTCCCTCGGAATTCCCCCAGGGCTTGACCGCAGCAAGGGTACTTGGTTGTAGCGGTGCGATGTAGTAAGCTTTCCCACCTGCCTCTTTAGCTCAGTTGGCCAGAGCACGTGATTTGTAATCTCGGGGTCGTTGGTTCGAATCCGACAAGAGGCTCAAAATAGAGAAGGATTGGTTAAAACCAGTCCTTCTCTATTTTTTCTCAGATATCCAACAGGAATATTTTAATTTTTTTTGATATCTCAAAATATAATTTTTATATTTGTGATTATTCCCTTTGAAGCATACACTTTCTTGTGAATGCCGGGATTCGGTTGGGAATCTTAATGTTAATGATTAAATAATGTACACATGAAGCAGAATCAGTGGATTATTTTATTTCTGTTTGGAATGGTTTTTCTGACAGGATGCAAGACGACAGTGTATGAACCGGTTTTTGGGGTTTGTGCGAAAATCTCCGATTATCCGATGCTTTCCGCAGATGGCTATAGTTATGTAGAAGAAGGGGTTGGTCGTTTCTTAGTGCCCGATAAGCCGGATTCGGATTTTTTGAATATTTTGGAGGAGCAGCGTAAGACAGGGGCAAAAGTGGTTTCTTGTAATGGCTTTTTTCCGGGACATCTACGGATTGTCGGAGATACGGTCATGCATGAAGAACTACTTGCCTGGGGAGAAACGGCGCTCCGGAGAGCGCAGATGGCAGGCATGAGCTATATTGTATTAGGTAGCGGTAAGGCCAGGCATGTACCTGAAGGGTTTTCGCGGGATAAGGCTACTCTGCAATTTGTTGATCTATGTAAGGGATTAGGGCCAATTGCCGAAAAATATCAGATTGTAATTGTGATCGAGCCGTTGAATTCGGGGGAGACCAATCTGATTAATTCGGTGGAGGAAGGCGCTCAGGTGGTTGAGGCGGTGAATCATCCCAATATACAATTGCTCTGTGATATTTATCACATGATGTGCGATAATGAACCGGCGGATCATATTATAAAATATGGAAAATATATCCGGCATTGCCATATTGCCGAGAAGGAGGGGCGTACGGCTCCCGGTGTGAATCAGGATGATTTTACGCCTTATTTTGCGGCATTGAAGGCTATCGGATATAAAGGAGGGCTTTCCGTTGAATGCCGCTGGGTAAATCTTGAAGAACAGGCGCCATCGGCATTGGCTTATATGAAACAACAATTCGGGTTATTAAAATAAATTTATTTATCATGGGAAACAGAAGGGATTTTATTAAAACAATGTCCACAGGCACTGCCGCGTTTTTGCTGGGTGGTGGTGGAATGGGCTTAAGCGCCAAGAGTTACAGTCAGATCATAGGGTCTAACGACAGGATACGTGTTGGGGTGGTCGGTTTTTCCGACCGTTTTCGCGCTTCATTATTACCCGGTTTTATCAATCATGCCAAAGGACTGAACTTTGAGATGGTAGCTCTTTCCGACTTGTGGAACCGTCGTCGTGATGAAGGAAAAGCGTATATTAAAGAAAAAGGGGGATGGGATGTCGCTCTGTGTCGTAACAATGATGAGCTCTATGAAAGAAAAGATATTGATGCAGTCATCATCAGTACTGCGGATTTTCAGCATGCTTTGCATCTTGTCGAAGCTGCAAAGGCGGGAAAACACGCGTATTGTGAAAAGCCGTTTGCTGAAACTTTAGACGACGCGAATGAGGCATTGAAGGCCTGCAAGGCGGCTAATATTGTTGTGCAGATAGGTTCACAACGCCGAAGCGGAGCCAATTATCATGCAGCATACGATTATATTCAGTCCGGAAAGTTCGGTGATATTATGATTGCCGAAATGACTTGGAATGTAAACCAACCGGGGCGTTGGCGCCGTCCGTCGTTATGTGCGACAATACAGGAAGGTGATGTGGACTGGAAACGATTCCTGATGAATCGTCCGATGGTGCCTTGGGATCCGCGTAAATATTTGGAATATCGTTTGTTCTGGCCGTATTCTTCCGGCATTCCCGGGCAATGGATGTGTCATCAGATCGATACGGTTCACTGGTTTACCGGGCTTCCTTATCCTCGCAGCGTGGTTTCTAATGGGGGTATTTATTTGTGGCAAGACGGGCGTACCAATGCCGATACGCTAACCTCTGTATTTGACTACGGTCCGTTAGATAATTCATCCAAGGGTTTTCAGGTAATTTATTCTTCCCGTTTTACGAATTCTGCCGGAGGAACAAAAGAATTATATTATTCGAACGGAGGGATGTTGAACCTTGATACGAATGAAATCACGTCAGAAGGAGGATTACGAGAACGTGAAGCTGCAGCTATGGATTTGAAACCAAACCTGTTGGAACCCTATAGTTTACCGAAGGAAGCGGTCGAAACCGATGCGAATACAGGTGGAGATCCTTTAACTTCAGCACATGTGAAAAACTGGATGGAGTGTGTAAAAGCAAATAATGTAAAAACGAACTGTCCGGTCGAGGCCGGCCACAGCCATACGATAGCTTGTGCTATGGCCAATGCCGCATATCGTACCGGATTACGTGTAACTTATGATCCGGCTAAGCAACAAATAATGGCTGGTGACAAAGTCTTTAAATATTAAATAGCGGATTTTATCGAATAGCTGTCATATATTTCGGGAAAGTGCTTTTTTAAGGCATTTTCTCGAAATGCATTATTCCCAATCATTCGTTTTCAGAAAGTTGAAGCCGATATCTAAGGGAACTGTTTGTGCGAAATATATCCTTATATTCAAAAATTGATCACTACTTTTTTATTTCCGAGCTGCTTCACATAGGCAGTAATCCACAATCCGTTATAGTAACGGTCCCTTCCTTTTGGAAAAGCCGGGCATTTCATATTACGTCTTTCGTAAAACGAATTACTCATAATGTAATACAGTTCTCCGTTTTCGTCCGATAACATAAATTGCCAATCGTCGATATTTGAATGATTTGTTTTTGTAATTTTGAGTCGCATGATTTAATAAATGTTTATTTTATATTTTCATATCATTGAATATATTGAACGTTAGGAGGATAGGTGTCTGTCTCTTAATTTAATACATTATTCGTGTTCCCAAGAGCTTATATCTTCCTCATAATCATCCATTTTTCTTAAATATTTTTCCAACTCATTTTCTTTTATAAAATTATAGCCGAGATCTAAAGTGATTGTTTTTTTATCTTTCCTATAACGAAAATATCTGCCATCTGTTTCTACATTATTTTTTGACGTCAAATAATCTTTGAGTATATATTCAGGTATAAAATCTTCATCTGTTACTATAGCATTATTTAACGAAGTGACTAAATGAAATGCCTCCGTATTATACAGATTAATAATTGAATCTTTTTTTAAGAATCTAAATGTAAATAAATCAGCATCTTTTGAAAAAATGGATTGCTGGTCATTCGAAATTTCACTTTCATTTGACTGTTCTAAACGCATTTGCTCGCAATAAAATAATCCGTTCACATATGCCCAAAAAAAATCTTTATTTTTATCTAAATCAACATCCATAAACACATCTGGAACCGTAAACATTTTATTGTTTGAAACAATCGTTAATCTTGCAGAAGACTGATCAGGAAAGATTGCGGGAGGCCTTGTAAAGTCTTTTTTACTGTAGTAATTCTTCAAGTAATCCGCAATTGTATCAAATTTAGCTTTCCTGAATTGAAACTCTATTTTCTCAAAATCTTCTTTTAATACATTTGTGTACAGTATATCTTTTGACTTTGTGTCACAGTCAAATTTATAAAAATCGCCGTTTTTGCTTATTGAAAATATTTTAGGCTTATTAAAAAATTTAGTATATGGGTAAAAAAAGATTATTTTATCAAACAATAAACTGTCTTTAATTTCATAATTCTTTCTTACATACACTTCTTCCCGTAAATTACCGGTCAATATCATTGTATCCGCAGTGTTATTAAACTCTAATTTATATCCTTCATATTGCCGTAAAGATGGATTATATATATTCAATATACTATCATTTATAGTATAACATGTTGTATGTCCATAAGAATATACTACATTGTCTAAATAGTAATTAGTATTTGTGGAAATCCAATCATTCCGACCGTCATAAGGGGTAGAAAATTTAAACGCATAAGATTTGGCATATTCATAATAGCCCAGTTTATTTTCACAAATGCCATTTTCTTTAAACTCATATCCGGTCATATAGAACGTCGTAGGAAACGAATTCGCAGTCTGCACTTGCACCGGATACCATTCACCTATTATCAGTGCTTCATTCTTTCTTGTCATATCTTGATTTTGTTGACAGGAGAGAATGACAACAAAGAATAGAAAAACTAAATTTATATATCTATTTTTTCTCATAAGTGCTTTTAAACGGACTTCTTTCTTTTACAGACTTATAGTCTTGTATCGTTCCCTTAGTTCTATTAATGAAGTCATCTAATTTTTCTCCGGCTTTGGGATAAAAATCATACTTTCTATAGCGTTCACGATTACCCTCATATTTAGGGTTATTATTAAAATAATATTCAGAATCTTTATAATATCCTTCTATACTACGATACTCTGCTCTTTGAAAAAAACCAGTCGTATTTTTCCAACTGTAATGGCCCATTTGATAAACATAATTCAAATGATGTACTTTATATATATCGGACCACCAAGGATGTAATAGATGTCCCATTTCATGTACTCCAAGAAGACTCATGACATTCCACAATGTAGCATACATTTCATTCGCGTATCCTTGATCTATAATCGCAACAATAATTCCAGCATCTTCCTTTTGGTTTGCAAATGCATAAGCATCATTCCATCCGTGACTTTCCCTCTCCGTCATATTGTGGTATTGGATATCATTCTTAGACTTATATTGTATTGAAACTTCTCCTTTTCTAATTCTTGATAAATTACTCTTTATACCTTTATCTAAAGATAATATGTGGGTAAATATTTTGGAATAAGCCTCCGGTGTCAATGATAAATCATACCTCGAACCACTTAAAGGTATATCTTCGAAAACTGCCATTGGATATTTATGGAGTTGTTTTCTTATAAATATTTCACCTTTAACTGAATTATTATCCGGCTTAACGCAAACATAATTACCATTTTCATCAAAAACAAGATCATCTCCTTCAATCTCTTCTAATGTAATTGTTATCTTACGAGTTGAGGTATGGAATTTATCATTTTTACCATAACCCCTATGTCTTTCATATGGAGGATCAGGAGTTGTCGATATTAATGGATCATATATTGTTGAAACACGAAATAAAGATCCGTTTGTGTCCCATACATGACCATTAAAATCACATTTCATTCCTAATACTCGTTGATATTCCTGCATTGAAATAAGTGTACTCATGATCTTATTATTTATCCGGCCAGAAATTATCGTGTTCTAATCCGTTGAGGCTGATTTTCTCTGCGGATATCGTTAGTGTAGTTGAACTTCCTTTGACTGCGTCAATGTCCCTTGACAGATTAATGCAATAGGCGTTTTCAAAAATAGCACGTAGAACAGTCATCCCTAAGTCTGTCTGAAATAAAACTGTTCCTCCTTTTGTTAAGGTGGAGGTCTTCGCCCATTGGTACAGGTTGTCGTCGGCAATATGCGACAAGGTAATATTAATTTGTCCTCCCCTTATTTCGTGTTGAGGTTGTCCTTTGTGATCCGTAGGTTGAACGAGTCCTATTTTGAAATGTTCCACATCATAGCTCTTGCCGTCTAAGACAAACTTGGCGTTTATGTGCGCTAATGGCAGTAGATTAAGCATATCTTTTCTGTTTTTTTTATATTAGACAATCCATTCACCGGCAAAAGTTGTTCCGTTTCCGACAATCATATTTTCTGTCTGAATAACAATGCTTGTCGTTGAATAACTGGTGCCTTGCTCCGTGTATTCGATATCGAGTCCGATACATGTAGCATTATTAAAGAATATTTTTTCAAGTGGAATGTTTTCATTGTCAACCAAAACAATCACTCCACTACGGTATTTTCTGGATTCCATGGCCCATTCAAGTATATCCATGGGGGGTAATTGCGGCAGAACAATATGTATTGTACCGCCATATACTCTTGTTGAAACTCTGCCTTTCTGATCTACACCTTGTTGGAACGAAAAATTGCATTTGGATATCTCATATCCTCCTTTGATTAAACTTAAGATATCGGCTGCTCCGCCGCCTAACACTAAGAAACTCCTATGTCCGAACATAAGCTTTTGATTTTATTGGTTATTAATCTTGAATTATTTTATGTTTTCATTGACCACCCAAATTCTTTAATGTATAATTGAAATATTTTTTATGATTGCCAAATATATAAAGTATATATTTATTATACAAATAAATATTGATATTATTTTGTTTGTATTTATTCTATTTATTTTTAATTTGTTGTTTGTTAGTGATTTGTATTGTGCATTATATTGGGTATAATATTAAAGTTATATAGATGCTGTTATCATTAGTACGGCGGATTTTTAGCACGCTTTGCATCTTGTCGAAGCTGCTAAGACGGGAAAACACGCGTATTGTGAAAAACCGTTTGCCGAAACTGGAAGCGGCTTCTGATTAATTATTGGGGGTATTCCGATAAAGAAACCGGATCTATTATCCGGGAAAGTGCCTCTTTGAGGTGCTTTCCTTTTTTGTATTTAAAAAATATGTGTTTTTGTTTGATAACTGAATGTTTAATACTTATTTTTGCGATACTGAAAAAGACAATTGGAAGGTCTGTTCAAATTCTTGCAACAATAGAAAAGCACATTTAGTTTAAAGACATTCACCATGGAAGACAAGATCTCCAATCGGATTTTTTTAGCCACGTCAGATATTGTTTACAAGCTTAATTCTTAAATCGTTTGATATGCATATGACGGATGAAATATTAATAGCCGCAATCAAAGAAGATGATTATGCGAGCTATAACCGGCTGTTTGTACGTTATTACGGTCGTTTGTGCCAATATGTATACGGCTGGTTGGAGAATAAAGAAGATTCCGAGGATATTATACAGGATTTGTTCCTTCGCTTATGGAGCGGACGGAAAAAAATTGAAGTAAATGAAAATGTTTCCGGTTATCTTTTTAAGATGGCAAAGAATATGAGCCTGAATCATATAAGGGCGGCGAAAAACTACCGTATGCTTTTGGAAAAGCAAAGCAATATGCCTGATTATTATGAAGAAGATCTGTTGGAATCCGATGAGTTCCGGATAGCGCTTTACGATTGTATCGAACGTCTTCCGGAACGCAGCCGTGAAGTTTTTATGCTTCATCGTGTGAATGGCCTGAAGCAGAAAGAAATCTCTGAAAAGTTATCCATATCAATAAAGACGATTAAAAATCAGATATGGATGTCTCTGCAAAAGTTAAAAAAGTGTCTTGAAATAAAAGGCATATAATTTTTTCAGGTTCTGAATAGGACCTTTTTTTATTTGATGTGTCTTACAAGTAAAAGAAAGATTTATATGAAAGACAATACAGATATAGGAAATCATATCATTAATCATTTTTTTAATAAAGAAAAGGATTTGAAAGATCCGGTATTGGTCGAATGGCTGGATGAAAGTGAATCCAACCGGAAAGCATTTGACCGGTATGGAAAGATCTGGCGCGAATCCGGATACTATGTAGAGACATCAGCATTTGATTCCGGTACGGCATGGGAAAAGATAAACGAAACAAACCGGAAAAAAGAGAGAGCAGGCAGGCGTTGGCGGAGTATTTATTATACACTGTCAGGCGCCGCTGCTTCCATACTTGTCATACTCGTCCTTTCCCTTATGGGAGTATTTGAAAAGGATTCTGATGTGTTGGTTCGTATGAATGCGGATTACGGCAACCGTTCGGATATTACATTGCCCGATGGTTCGGTCGTTAAATTGAACTCCGGATCGGATATTACTTATTCGTACAATAGCAGAAAGAATGTCAGGGAGGTTAGTTTTCAGGGAGAAGGTTTTTTTGATGTCATGAAGAGTAATATCCCGTTTGTTGTCAGGATTAAAAACGGACCGGAAGTGAGGGTTCTGGGAACAACATTCAACTTGCAGGCTTATCCGGAAGACCAGGTTATACGGACATCTTTGCTGGAAGGAAGCGTTGAACTGACATACGAAGAGAAAAAAGTGGCAATGAAATCCGGGGATATGGTTGCGTTTGATAAAGAGACCGGTGCATTGAGGTTAGAGAATGGGGTTTTGTCACATACATACGGATGGCTGCATAACAAGCTCTATATGAATGACATGTCTCTGAGGGATGTTTGCAAATATCTGGAAAGATGGTATGATGTGCGCATCAGTCTTCCGGCAGAAATAGGAGAAAGTATTCACTACAACGGGGTTATTCAGGAAGAGACCCTGTCAGATGTGCTGGAGGCGCTATCCCGTTTAAGTAATATAAGCTATCATGTAAAAGGAAAAAATATAAGTATAACCTCAAAATAAGACCTGCCTATGAAATAATATAATCATGAGAAATACACAAAAAAGCGGGAAATGTTGCACCAAATCCCGCCAACCTTTTTGAATATTAATTTTTTAGTGTCGTCCAACACTGCAGTTAACTAACAATCAAAACACAAAGATATGCAATTATTTTATATTTCAAAGCCGGAAAAGCATCCGGACTTAAAAAGGATTATAACTATTATGAGATTAACAGCCTTTATTCTAATCGTATTCTCATTAAATATCTCTGCGACGATATACTCCCAAAATACCAAGTTGTCGTTGGATATACGTAATAAATCCATTAAGGAAGTTCTTTTTCAGATAGAGAATTTGTCTGAATTCAGGTTTATCTATGAAAGTGAGAAGATAAACCTGAATAAAAAAGTTTCTGTTCAGGCAAAAGAACAGACTGTAGAATCTATACTGGGTCGTCTTTTTGAAAAGGAAGGAGTAAAATATGAAATCACGGAAAACAATCTTATCCTGATCACTCCCGGAGTTGTATCTCCTTCTTCCCAACAGTTGTTGCAACAGAAAATAAATATTACGGGGACTATTGTCGATGAACAGGGTGAGCCTATTATTGGGGCAAATATTATTGAAAAAGGAATTATTAATGGAGTAATCTCGGATATAGATGGCAAATTTTCGATAACAGTTTCCGACAATGCTGTTATACAGGTTTCTTATATCGGATATATTTCACAGGATGTTCCGGTAAAAGGGAAAACTTCCGTCCATATTGTTCTGATAGAAGATATGCGTAGTCTGGAGGAAGTTGTGGTCGTCGGTTACGGAACCCAGAAGAGGGCGAATATAACGGGGGCTGTTTCGACGGTGAATGCCAAGGAGCTGGTTAAAGCTCCTCAGGCAAATGTGACCCAGAGCCTTTCTGGTCGTTTGCCCGGACTTGTGTCGAAACAAAACAGCGGCGAGCCCGGAAACGATCAGGCAAGTATCAGTATACGCGGTTTTGGCGGCGCTCTTGTCATTGTCGATGGTGTGGAGTCTTCCCTGAATTATATCGACCAGAATGAAATTGAGTCCATCACGATTCTGAAGGATGCTTCTGCTGCGGTATACGGGGCGCGTGCAGGTAATGGTGTGATCTTGATAACAACCAAAAGAGGCGGACAGACAAAGCCGACTATAAACATTAATAGTTCTCTTGCTTTTCAGGGATATACATCCTATCCAAGGGCTATGAATGCAGCTCAGTATGTGGAGCTTCACCGTGAAGCGCAGTTGAATTCGGGTACTCCGGGATCCGGAATTCGTTTTTCAGAGGAAGCAGTTCGTAAATGGCAGGCGGGTACCGAACCTGGATATCAGGGTACAGACTGGTGGTCTGTGGTGATGAATGAATATTCTCCGCTGCAGCAACATAACGCCTCTCTTTCCGGAGGGAATGAGAAGGTAAAATATTTCGCTTTTCTCGGATATACGGGACAAACCGGAATGTATAAATCCGGAGATAATGAGATGGACCGGTATAATCTACGTTCCAACATTGACGGTAAGGTAAACAAATACCTGTCTGTAGGATTTGATGTCTCCTATATGAAATCAAACCTGAAAGGACTGCGGCGTAGTCAGGAAAGTTTGTGGATAGACCTTTATGAACATCAGCCGGTTTATATGAGTAAATTTCCGGATCCCAACAAAATACCTTATGCAGGACAGGTTACTTCTGTTGTTGCCAGCACAAACCGTGATTTAAGCGGTTATAATGATGTCATCAATAATCAGCTTTCGACGACCGTTACGGCAAAATTAGATGTGCCGTGGGTAGAAGGGCTTTATCTTAAAGGACTTTTCAATTATAAGTATGATACCCGGGAGAACAAGACCTGGGAGAAAGCATATAAAATGTATGAATATGATCCCACAAGCGGAAATTATACTGAACATCCAAGTCCTTTCCAGACTTCGCTGAATGAATCTTTTTCACGTTCCGAAACTCTTTCGGGGCAGATCTCATTAAATTACGACCACACATTTGGCGGTGATCATCAGCTTTCCGGATTATTCCTGACTGAGTTGATCGATTACAAAGAAAAATGGATTTCAGCCGGACGTGCGGGATATATAACGGATGCGATGGATTATTTGTTTGCCGGAGGCGCGGATATGCAATATTCGGATGGTCGTGCTGCAGAGTCGGGACGTATCAGTTATGTCGGGCGTATAAATTACGCCTATCAATCGAAATATCTGTTGGAAGCAACGATGCGTTATGACGGTTCTCCGAAATTTCCGAAGGATGGACGGTGGGGATTTTTCCCGAGCGTATCAGCCGGTTGGAGGCTTTCGGAAGAATCATTTATAAAGGATAAGATCAAATGGCTGGATAATTTGAAATTAAGAACCAGTTTCAGTTCTACCGGATATGACGGCATCGGCGCATTCCAGTATCTGACAGGATATCGGTTTGCGAACCGTTATATTGTCAATAATACGGTTCGCAACGGACTTATTTCTACCGGTCTGGCAAATCCGAATATTACCTGGGAGGAAATGACTATTTATAACGTAGGGTTGGATTTCGGGCTATTGAAGAGCAGTCTGTATGGTGAGTTTGATGTTTTTTACCGTGATCGTTCTAATATTCTGGCAAACAGGATCGGCTCCTTACCCAATACATTTGGTGCGACTTTGCCTCTGGAAAATATAAACTCCATGAATTCACGCGGTTTTGAATTCCTGTTGGGTTACAGAAATAAATGGAACGATCTGGTATATGATGTTTCCGCAAATATATCCTGGACAAGAAGTAAGTGGGACCATTATGAGGAACCGGATTATACGGATCCGGCGGATATTCGTATTAATAAAGCTTCGGGAAACTGGACAAACCGGGTCTTCGGATATAAATCGGAGGGTTTGTTCACTTCACAGGAAGAGATCAATAATCATAATCTGAATCAGGACGGCCAAGGGAATGCCACGATCAAGATCGGTGATATAAAATATATTGATATTGAGAAAGATGGTGTGTTGGACTGGAAAGATAAAGTTGAAATCGGAACAGATGATAATCCGGAAATCAATTACGGTTTTAATATAAACCTGGCATATAAGGGATTTGATTTTTCAGCATTATTTCAGGGAACGGCCGGAAGGGATGTATTAATAAACCTCCATATGGCAAATGACGGCAATAATCCTAAAAGCCTATATGATTTACGCTGGAAGGAAAATAGTAATGATAAATGGGCGAAGGTGCCTCGTGTATATCTGGGTCCGAAAGCAAACAATGAATATACTTCCGATTACTGGATTAAAAATGGTAATTATCTGCGTCTTAAGACACTTAGTTTGGGTTATAATCTGCCGCAGCGCTGGATGTCTCTGATTGGTTTTAATCAGGTCAGGATCTATCTTGCCGGTACAAATCTGTTTACTGTGAGCGGACTTAAAAAGTATGGCCTGGATCCGGAAACCCCTTCCAATATCCGTGTAGGTTCTTACTATCCGCAACAAAAGACATATTCATTCGGTATCAACTTAACTTTTTAAATCTGACAACTATGAAAAGGTTTTTCTTTATAACAATTATAGCGACTTTATTGGGCTTTTCATCCTGCAGCGATCTGCTGGAAAAGGAGCCGATCGATATTATTTCCGATGCCGTAGTCTGGAATGATACCCGTCTGGTTGAGGCGTATCTTGATCAGATCTTATCAGAAATGTTGTTTATGTTCAGTGAATCCCCGTGGGAGGGTGGTATTGGTTCCCATCTCTGGGGCATGCATGATAAAATCTGTATGAGTGATGAAGCCAGGCATGCTTTTCCGTGGTATCCTGTTCATGCAACATGGGGACGTGGGTTATTAAATGTCGGGGGAGGATTTGACGAATACTGGTTGTATCCTACTGTCCGGAGCTGTAATGAAATGCTTGAAAAAATGGAAAGTTCAACAATAGAGGACGGGGCTAAAAAACGTTTGACAGCTACGGCACGCTGGGCCAGGGCCATGTGTTATTTTGCGATGGTTAAGCGATATGGCGGTGTTCCGTTGATTACTGTAGCACAGAAGATCGACTCTCCCAAGGATGAATTATTTCTGCCCCGAAATAAAGAAGTGGAAGTGTATGATTTTATTTTAAATGAAATGGATCAGGCATTCAATGACCTGGACGCGACGGCTGCCGGAGGGTATCCGACAAAATGGGCGGCTTTGGCACTGAAAAGCCGTGCTGCCCTCTATGCGGCAAGTATTGCGACATGGGGTTCCGTACAATTAGATGGGGTGGTGGGTATACCTTCTTCTGAAAAAGACCGTTTATGGACGGCCTGTTACGAAGCGTCGAATAATCTTATTCAGAATAGCGGGCATTCGTTGTATAATAAATATCCGGAAGATAAAGTGAAAAATTTCAGGCAACTGTTTTTAGATGAGAACGGAAATCCGGAGTCTATCCATGCGTTTCAGTTTGTGGGGCAGGATGCTGTCGGATTTAATCACGGCTGGGACATGTTTACTGCTCCTCAGGGCTTTACAGCATGGGCTGGGGGATCCTGTGCCGTCTATCTGGATATGATTGAAGAATTTGAAAATGCAGATGGTTCTCCCGGTACTTTTGATGAAGAAAAATATAAGACCGGCCTTTGGGAGCCGGATGAGCTTTTTTCAAATAAGGAACCACGTTTTTTTGCTTCGGTTTATACCCAGAATACTCCTTTTCAGGGTAAGATCGTCAATTATTATACGAGCCTGATATTACCGGATAATACGGTGATCAGGGAAGGTTCTTACGAAGGGATCAGGGCTCAGGGTGGTAATAACCTGGAAGGTGGAGCCGTGAGTGGTTTTGGTGTTCTTAAATATGTTGACGAATCAAAAATATCCCCCGGAAACTGGTCTTCCGATACGGACTGGATGGTTTTTCGTCTGGGGGAAATATACCTGAATATGGCTGAAGCCAGTATCGAACTGGGACGCAATGGTGAAGCGCTTACTCTGGTGAATGCGATCAGGGAACGGGCCGGAGTAGCTCTACAGACCAGTATTGACAGGGAGAAAGTGCGTCATGAACGCAAAATAGAACTGGCTTTTGAAAGTCATCGCTGGTACGATCTTCGCCGGTGGAGGATTGCGACGACTGCCTTATCAAGACCATTCAGAGGTCTGGTTTATTCATTAGATTATAATTCGACAACATCCGGCGGCCCGTGGAAATTCAAGATTAGTGTTACTCCAAATGTAGATGGTGATAATGAAAAGCGATTTTTTGAACGTCATTATTACTTACCGATAAGTTCTTCGAGAACTTCCAATAATCCTAAACTGGTTGAAAATCCGGGGTATTTATAATAAGGATTTATTGTAAATTCTGTTTCGGACAAAAAGAAATATATTTACTGAAATGGGTAGTGATCAGGTTTTTTTATAGTAATTCCTGATTACTACCATTTCAACAGCCGATTTATTGTGTAAAAATGATACTTGGGGTTGGTTTACGAAGCGTAATTTGTTTCTTGTCATGTTTTTATGATGTGGAAAAATCTGATTTGTTATATAAAAGAAGACGTATGTTAAAATCATTTATTAATTATAGTATTCTGATCTGTTTTTCAGTTTTACTGGTAAACTGTCAGAAACGGATAAATTCCGGTAAAATTACTGAATTTAAGATGTTTGACCGGAATAGTAAGATATTCAAATTTACAGATAAGCTTTCGGGCGAGGAGTGGATTAAGAGTAGTAAAGTCGTTTTTTACTGTAACGGAATAGCGTATTCGGCTGATAATATGCTATTGGAGGGCATGTATGCGAAGCCTGTAGAATCGACTTTCGGGAAAGGGTTAAAAAATACATGTGTTTTTTCGGCTGATGATAATCTCAGGTTTGGAGTCGAAGCGATTACCTATGATACGACAAACTGGATTTCTATCAACGGATGGGTAGAAAATGCCGGAAAAAAGATGATCACTTTAGACCGGATCCGATTACTCGATGCTCCGGGAGGATTTGCGCTGGGAGGAAATACGGATAACTGGCGGGTACTGGAAGGTTCCAGTGAGCAACTTTCGTGGATTGGGAAATCACGTGAAGCAGGAAAAGAAGCATTGACCGGCCGGTCAGTCATCGCTTTATACAGTGAAGATACGGGTGATGAAGCCGTATTGGGATATTCTATAAAACATGCCTGGGGTAGTGTCTCCGTCTCTACAAAAAAGGGGACGCCAGGTTTGATCGCCGATGTATATATGGATGTGGATGTTAAACCCAGGCAAAAGATGTACGCGGAGGCTCTGCATATGAAAAAAGGGAACGTGGTGAATTGTATGGCGGAATTAATAGCTGCCACGGGACATGAAGTAAATGCCATTACGGATGGAGAATCATTGGGTGGATGGTGCAGCTGGTATGGTTTTAATCCTTTTATAGACAATGATGTCACGGAAGACGCCGTTTTGGAATTTGCGTCGGAAGCAAATAAATACCGGGATGAGTTGCCTCTTCAGGTAATGCTTCTGGATGACGGATATTTTACTTTGCCGGGGGATTGGACTACGCTTCGTCCGACATTTCCGAATGGAATGAAATATCTTACGGATAAAGTAAGTGAAAACGGATTGATGCCGGGAATATGGATCGCCGTATCCTTAGTTCATGAAAATTCCGAAGCCATACACATACATCCGGACTGGGTTGATCTGAATCATAACGGATCTCCCCGCCATGAACAATTTAACTGGGGAGGTTTAACACATTCATTTGATATTTCCAATCCGGAGGTGCTGTCTTATGTAGACTCTTTGTTCCGGGTAATCACAAAAGAATGGGGATTTAAATATCTCAAACTGGATTTCAATGTAGAGCCGGGGCCGAATCGTAAAGATAGAAGTATTACATCTTTTACGGCTATGAGGAATATGTATAAAACGATCCATGGAGCTGTAGGACAGGATGTTTTTCTTGCCAATTGTGCCGGTTCTCCTTATTCTCCGTGTATCGGTTATGCTAAAGCCGGACGGGTGGGGCCTGATGTGAATCCGAATTGGGAATCGGTATTGGAAGGATGCCGCAGAAGCATCCTGCATATCCCGTTTCACAGGCGCTGGTGGGTGAATGACCCGGATTGCCTGAATATGCGTGAGTATGGGAGTCAGCTATCCGAAGCTGAATTGCAAACACACCTGACTGCTAATTTCATGGGTGGAGGATATGTGATGTTTTCGGATTCTCTGGCCCGTTTATCTCCACAGCGTCGTAAGATGCTGGCCCAGGCACTACCTTCTTATGGATATGCCGCAGACATTCTGGATTATATGACGGCTCCGGAGGAAGGAATACCTTCTTTGTTTAATTTGTCTTTTAATCGATTTGGTGAAGAATATGCGATCACGACTGTTTTCAACTGGTCGGAGAATGATATGTCAAGGACGCTTGAACTGAGTAAACTAGGATTAGATCCCTCCGGAGAGTATCATGTATATGATTTTTGGACAGATACTTATAAAGGAATACACCGGGGTGAATTTCATATAAAAGGTCAGGCTCCGCATTCCTGTCAGTTACTGACTGTAAGGCCTGTCCTGAAAAACAGGATACAGGTTATTTCAACCGATTTGCATCTTTTGCAGGGTACGATGGAAATCAGTAATATTACCCGGATGAATACATCTCCTTTTGATGCTGCTAAAGACGAAATCTGGATAGAGATAACTCCGGTATCTCTTCGAAACGGTAAAATTATTCTGGCGGCGCCGGATGGTTTGCGTATAGCTTCGTTGCAGGGATGTAAGGGACAGCTTGAAAAACGTGAAGACGGTTTATGGAACCTGCATGTGAAAGATTTGCAGGATAAGTCGTCTGTCGTCATGCGGGTTCGCTAAATCTTATAAATAACAACAACAATGAATACAATGATTTACAGATTCATCCATTTTAGAAAAAATATAAGATTATTATGTTGTGTTTTGTTTTTATCCGTAAATATGAATGCACAGGATATTCCGGAGCTGGTAAAACAAACAGCCGGAAATTATACGTATATGTGGTGGGTAAATTCGGTTAAAGAACAGGACCCGCTGAAGTTTGCAGTTAAAACAGCCGGTTATTCCTTTGTTTTTGATTATGAACATCTGCAGTTTGATAATTTTTCAATTGCCGGAGGAGAGTCGGCCGACAAATCTTTTTTTACTTCCCGCGACGAGATTATGAGACCGGTGGAGAAGCCGTTGTTGGAATTTGGGATAGAGACGTACGGGAAGCTTTATCCGTGTAACGTATCTTCTTTACGTTCGGAAGATTGTCAATTGATTCATTCCGGCCGTTTCCTTCAACATCGTTTTATTAACTGGATACCGGAACTTACAGGTTGTGATCCGCATCATAGCGGGTTGGATATAGTTGCATGGAGTGATCGTCTGAGTCTTAACCTCCGGATAAAGCCTATTGTAGATTTACGGTCGAAAGCCGTATCTGTAAATTTTACCGTTCCGGATCAATATAGTGAGGTGGAAAGGACAGGTAATTGCAGGGTTTTTAAAGATGATCGGGGAAGAGGGTATTTGCTCTTGCCCGCATCTCACACTTCGGAGATTACGACTGAAGGTAACCGTGTGACGGCACGTTTCACCTCTGAAAAAAATATTCAGGCCGGAGAAAAAGTGAATGTTGGCCTGGTTGTTTATCCGTCGGAAAACGTAGATAGGGATTTTATACGTATCGTTTTTGCCGAAGAGAGCTCGTTAGAGGTAACGGCTTCTCAGAAAGAACCTGTACCTGCGAACCTGGATGTGTATTATGATCCGGTGATGGGTTGGCACCAGGTGTCTTTACGTAATGATGTATCCGGGGTGCCTGAAAAGGATAATGATCATATCGAGAGGGTCTTTTTTACCATTAAAAATGATAAAAATTATCCGCTTCCGCTGAGGCTTAACTTCAGTAAAGAAAAAGAGGTTTTTTCTATTACCGGTATATCTGCTGTCATCAGGGATCTGGATGGAAATCCGACAGGTCTTCCCGTACAGCTTTCAAAGAACTGGCATACGATCGATTTTAACAAGTATGAGGATCATTTGTACAGGGGAAGTTGGTTTCACGGCCTGACAATGATAGAGGTGCCTCCACAGAGTAGTATTACACTGGAGTATACCGGGATCAATGCTCATTGGGGAAATATTCCTGCTGCTTCGCATGCGCAATTGTGTCTCGTCGGATGGGGACAAAATCAGTTATGGGATCAGTCTGCTATTGGTTCGTGGGGTGAAAGCATCTGTTATGAACCGGATCTGGATCAGGCATCGGCTCCTGTTTTGGATGTACGTCCGTTGTTGGTTGTCGATCCAAAAGGCGGTAAATGGAACTGGACGGGCAATGTCGGTGGAGCAGATTTTCTGAATATGAAAAAAAAGGATGGGAAACGCGCATGGCATACGGGAATGCGTACACAATACAAACGATATGGCCCTAACCTCACAGAGGTTATTTATGCAGGGACAATGGATGATGGTAAAGCTGATATACACTATACTACTTCCATTGGCCGCTCCGATGATATTACCCGGGGTATTTTTAAGATACGCATGGATGTTACGAATGATCTGAGCTTTAGTGATCTGGTCGTTTTTCAGTTGAATGCGGAAACTTATCATTTTGCGATTTCCAAAAAATTACACGTCGGAAATGAAAATGGACTGATACGCACATGGAATACGACGGAGGGGGAAAAGCAATCACGTTTTGTCCGAAAAAAAGAATCTCTGAAAGGTGATGATCCGTGGATTGCGTTTACGTCATCTTCCTTTGCCGAAGATCAGCGAAACCAGTATCGTCCGGCTGACAGGGGATTTGTGCTGAGAAATTGGAATGTCAGTATCGGAGGTAATAAGGAAATCGTTCCTCACTGGCAGGAATATTATACTACGGAAGGTAATCATGGTGAACCGGCTTCCGTTATAAACCTGACACTTCCCGAAGGAATTCAATCTCTTGCTGCCGGTGATTATATTGAGGCGGAGGTAGAAATGTTTATTTTTCCTATGAATGCGGAAGATTACTACGGATCCAATAAAAATCTGCTTGACGCCCTGAAAAAATCGGGCGGTACATGGAAGATGGCCCGGCGTGAAGCTGCAGGGAATCATATCACTTTGACCGCTCATGATGGGAAGGCTCTTTCTGCATACCCGGTCGTTGTGGAATCAAACGGAAATAAAGCCGGTTTTTCAATAAAAGGAGGAATCGGTTATGTACCTTTGACGATCACCGGCCTTACGTCTTATCGTAATCCGAAATTATTTGTGAAGGAGAGCGGGCAATGGAAAGAGGTAGATCAAAGCCGGTATGGTAAGGATTTCTGGCAGACGGATTATAATACGACTGCCGGAAGATGGGAGATCACCTATAATGTCAATATGGATTCTTCGAAAGACAAGGTACAGGAAAGAGAGTTCAGATTCGAATTAACGGAATAAGTTAAACTATAAATATATTGATTATGAGAAGGAAGCAACAACAATTAAGCCTATTTTTAATTATCTGCATTTTATTTTCACACAGTCTGTTCGTAAGAGCACAGGAAATGAATAAAATGTGGGGAAGCAGCAGTGATGTTAAACAAAACACCAAACGTGGCCGGTATTTTGCGGATGGTAATTACTGTATGTTTATTCACTGGGGACTATTTTCACATATCGCAAATAAATGGGACGGAAAAACTTATTATGGGATCGGTGAATGGATCATGAATCCTCAGATGGCAGGTATTCCTGTTGATGAATACAAAGCGGTTGCCAAAGAATTCAATCCGGTGGATTTTAATGCCCGTGAAATTGCCCGGCTGGCAAAGGATGCGGGAATGAAATATATTGTTATAACAAGCAAGCATCATGACGGTTTTGCCATGTTCCATTCGAAAGCAAATGAATTCAATATTGTGGATGCTACTCCTTTCGGGCGTGATCCGATGAAAGAACTTTCGGATGCGTGCCGCGAACTGGGACTGGGATTCGGTTTCTATTATTCGCATAATCAGGACTGGACGTATCCCGGCGGTACCGGAGGACCACGTGTTGATCATGAAGGGAATAAGAAGACATTTGATGATTATTTCTTTGAGAAATGTCTTCCGCAGGTAGAGGAGATTACAAAGAATTATGGTGAAATAGAGTTGATCTGGTTTGATACTCCGGGAGGAATGCCTCAAAAGTATGCCAGTCAGTTGGTCGATGTGGTTCACCGGAACCAACCGGTCACCCTGGTTGCGGGTCGTGTCGGGTACAATCTGGGTGATTACCAAACCCTGGGAGATATGGAGGTACCGCTTGAAAACATAGAAGGTTTATGGGAAGGAGTAGATGTGACGAATGACTCGTGGGGTTTTGCCTGGTATGATGAGAACTGGAAAACGCCTAAACAAATACTGACCATCTTGTTATCAACGGTTGCGCGGGGCGGAACGTTGATGATGAATATCGGACCTGATGGCCGTGGGCGTGTGCCGGAGCAGGCAAAACAGAGTTTGCTTTCAGCGGGAAAATGGATATCCCGGTATCCGCAGGTCGTTTACGGAACGGATGCTTCGCCGTGGAATCATGCACTGCCGTGGGGAGATGTTATTGTGAAGGATCATAAGATGTATCTGACTGTTTTTGAATGGCCGGAAACCGGAGAATTATGGTTACCCGGACTGCAAAGTCAGATTCATGAGGTAACTGTTGCCGGGACATCCAAAAAACAAAAACTGTCATTTACAAAAGAAGGTGAGTGGACTTGTATCAAAGTGCCGGCTAAGGCTCCCGATGATCTTATTTCCGTGTTGGAAGTCACATTGAAAGGAAATCCGGTGGTTGATCGTGCGATAGCGGTCGATCCGGAAATAGGGATCCAGATCCCGGTGCTTTTTGCCAAAACTGAAAATTGCACGGTTAATTATAAAGACTGGATGGAGAAGTTTGGTGAATGGAAACATGCGCATAACGTAAGCGACTGGAAACAAAATTCATCCGTGACATGGGACTTTGTTATAAAAGAAGCCGGTCTCTATCATATTGATCTGACTTATTCCGGTCAGGGACGTTTCGTGTGGGGCATAACCACAGACGAGGGCTATACGATACAAAATCAACAGAATTCGTCTCATATTTATACGAAATATCCGATAGGATGGGTGAAATTTGACAAACCGGGGAAACACACGATTACAGTCCGGCTGAAAGAAGGCACTCCGGAAAAAGCCAGCCTGACTACTTTATCAGTTATACCTGTGAGATTCTGATATTTTTAAATAAATACGGATATGAACAGAAGTCTGATTATCTTTCTTTTTTTTATCGTGACGTTGAATCTCCGGGGGGTAAATAATAAACCCGGAAACCCGGCAGATGAAGTAAACATGTTGTTTGGTACGGATAGTCCGGCGCAATGTCCGCTTACGGCTGCCCGTCCTTTCGGAATGATCTCTCCGGGTCCGGTAAATAATCTGAAAACACCTTGCGGTCTGTCATATGGCCGTCGTTTTGTTTTGGGTTTTAATCATACACATCTTCAGGGAACAGGTTGTCCGGGTTATGGAGTTGTAACGATATTTCCCACTACCGGTTATGCGCTTTTTGGGGCAGTATCGGCTTTTTCTCCGGAAAAGACAGATGCAGATCCCGGATATGTGAAAATGGAGTTGGATTCATACGACATAAAAGCCGAGATGACAGCGACGTTACGCACGGCGATTCACCGGTATACCTTTCCGGAATCTGCTGACGCGCGTATCCTTGTGGATTGTACGATCGGAACAGGTGTCAAACCTGTATACGGAGATACCGAGTTTATCAATTCCAGGGAAATATCCGGTTATGTTACTTCGGAAGAATGGGCGGAGAATACGACTTATTTCTATATACGGTTCAGCAAGGACCTTCAGTATTCGGATGAATCCAAGGGCGCTTATCTTTCGTTTTCCACAACTGAGGGAGAAGAAATATTGGTCAAGGTTGCTATTTCCTATGTAAGCGCCGAACAGGCAAAAAAGAATATGGATGCGGAGATTCCGGGTTGGGATTTTGACATCGTACGGCAAAACGCTTATGATGAATGGAACAGGGAATTAAGCCGTATTGAAATAACCGGCGGAACTCCTGACCAGCGGGCAGTCTTCTATTCCACATTATACCGCGCGTTCTTTCATCCTCAGACGACGAGTGATATTGACGGCCGGTACCGGGGTATGGATAACAAAATACATACGACAGCGGATCATACTCATTATTCCGTTTTATCGACCTGGGACACTTTCCGGGCGGAACATCCTTTATTGAACCTGATCCGGCCGGATGTTGCGTTAGACATTATTAAAACGATGCTTGACGATTACAAGCAATCCGGATGGACTCCCAAATGGAAGCTGGCATACCGGGAAACAAGTTGTATGCCGGGTTCCTGGGCATGTATCATCATTCCTGATTCGTATATGCTGGGCATTACGGATTTTGATACGAGTCTGGCCTGGGAAGCAATGCATCATGATGCAAACGATTCGAATGGGGTAAGCGGATATGAAAACGTGGATCAATATCTGTCGCGGGGGTGGATTGACGGTAATATTGATAACACATGGAACGGAACTACCCGGACACTTCAGCATGCCTATTGTGATTTCGGATTATATCGTTTTGCGGGTGTCTTGAATAAGCGCAATGAAGCAAAGATTTTTAAAGAGAGGGCTTATTATTGTAACAATCTCTGGGATAAAGAGAGCGGTTTCTTCAGGGGGAAACATCCTGACGGGACATGGGTTCATGAACCATTTGATCCTACCTTTTCCCATGTGAACGGACATCTTGAATATGGGGATTATACGGAAGGAAACGCCTGGCAATATCTTTTTCATCAAATGCAGGATCTGCAGGATCTGATCAATAAGCTGGGAGGAGATGCCGCTTTTGAAAAGAAGCTGGACGAATGTTTCTCCGGTGAAGTCAACAAACATAATATAGGGCAGTATTGGCATGGAAATGAGCCGGATCAACATTATGTTTATCTCTATAACTATGTAGGAAAACCATCCAAATCTGCAGATAAGATACGGTTATGCCTGGAGCGTTTTTATGCGAATGACACGTGGGGTTTGAACGGGAATGACGACGCCGGTCAGATGTCGGCATGGTATGTATTGAGTTCGCTGGGATTTTATCCGGTGACGCATGCTACCGGTCAGTTTGTTATCGGGAGCCCTGTTTTTGAGTCAGCCATCCTTCATCTGAAAGACGGGGATTTTATGATACAGGCAAAGGGTACTTCTGACAGAAACCGGTATATTCAAAAAGCAACATTGAACGGCCGGAAATGGAATCAAACTTATCTTCCGTTTTCGGAAATGAAGAATGGGGGCCGCCTTATGCTGGAAATGGGTTCTTCTGCCGGATCAAAATGGGGAACTGCGAAAGATTCTCGTCCGTATTCCTTGTCATTGGAAAGTGGGGAATTTAAACAGTTTAAAATTCCAAGTTTCAGGTTCCAAGCAAAATGATTGAACTTTGAACTTCAACATGAGACCTTAGTGTTAAAAATTAAATTTTGTATATATGAAAAAGATCTTTTTTGTAATATTTATGATAATGCCCATTTGTCTTGTTGCGCAGACTTTTAACGGGCTGGAAAATAATATGGGCAATTTATATCGTCTTTCGGACGCAAAAACACGTTCAATCAGTCCGGAGAATTTTACCGGAGAAAAGGGTAAAGGAGGCATGGCCGATCCCAAAGATATGGATAAACCAAATGTGGCGAATGCCGGCTGGGCTTCGCGCGATTTGGGACAAGGCTGGAAAGTGAATTCACATATCCGTATTGCTCCGGGGGAAACCTTTACGATTGCAGAAATGGAGGGGCCCGGCGCCGTGCAGCATATATGGATTACGTCTATGAGTATGAACTGGCGCTTTATTACGCTCCGTATTTATTGGGACGACGAGAAAGAGCCTTCTGTAGAAGTTCCGTTCGGAGACTTTTTTTGCATGGGTTGGAATGAGTATGCGCAGTTATCGTCTCTGGCTGTATGTGTGAATCCGGGACGTGCTTTTAATTGTTACTGGACAATGCCATTTCGTAAAAAATGCCGCATTACGCTTGAGAATCTGGAAGAGACAGAGACACAGGCTGTTTTTTATCAGGTTGATTATGCCTTGACGGAAGTGTCTGAAGATGCTGCCTATTTCCACGCCCAGTACCGTCGCAGCCGTTTTACGGAAAATTCAGTACATACGTTGGTCGATGGGGTAAAAGGCAAAGGACACTTTGTCGGAGCTTATTTAGCATGGGGTGTTAATAATAATGGATGGTGGGGGGAAGGTGAATTCAAGTTTTATATGGATGGTGACACTAAATTTCCTACGATCTGTGGTACCGGGGCGGAAGATTACATCTGTGGTTCGCATGACTTTGCACATAATGATCAGTATGTGGCATTCTCAACTCCCTATTCCGGTCTTCATCAAGTCATACGTCCTGACGGGTATAAAAAATCCCAGCAACGTTTTGGAATGTATCGCTGGCATATAACGGATCCTATCCGTTTCGAAAAAGACCTGCGTGTGACTGTGCAGGATATGGGGTGGCGTTACGGTGGACGATATCTGCCTCAGGCCTCCGATATTTCTTCTACCGTATTCTGGTATCAGAAAGAGCCGCATGCATCTTTTCCTGCTTATCCTTCGCGTGAAGAACTGGAAGTAAACTAAATTTTTAAAATGCAAATACCTATTATTTATGTCAAAAAAAATATCTGTTTTTATATTCTTTATATCTTTTGGTATATGTGGAAATGCTTTTTCGCAAAGCGATGTTAGAGTTGGCGATGCCATTAATTTTAAGTGCTTACTGGGAGAAATGATTTCTCCGGAAAAACTGGCAAGGTGGCCGCAACAGGAATGGAGGAATATGCAGTCGTCGGCGTTAAAGACCGATAAAAGACATAACAAAGGGTTCTTCAGCCAGAAAGAAATCGGAAATTTTGTTCGGATTGAAGAAAAGGGTAATGGCAAAAAAGAGTGGGTCTTAATGGAACACAAAGGTCCCGGGGCTATTGTCAGAATGTGGGCTCCGAATATGGCTAAAGATGCGATATTCAGGGTTTATTTTGACGGCAGTGAAAAACCTGCGATCGAAGCAAACATGATGAAACTTTTTTACGGGGAAGATTTTGTTTCGCCTCCATTTGCGGCATTGAAGGCAAGAGGTGGTAATGTATACCTGCCGCTTCCTTTTGAACGGGAATGCAAAGTCACAATCGATAAAAATGATTGCGGGTGGGCGGAACCTGCTGATCTGTTCTATATTATTCAGTACCGTGCTTATGCTCCCGGAACGATTGTAAAGACGTTTGATATGAAGCAATATAAAGCAAATAAAAAATATTTGAATGAGGTCGGCTCCGTTTTAAATAGTCCGGCTACCCAGAAGGAAACGTCTGAAATTATTGCTGATACGTTGTTGAACTCAGCCCGGGAATTTGTTTTTGACCTGAAGGAAGGAAACCGGGCTATTAATTATCTGGAGGTTAATGTTGAAGCGGAAGATATGGATGAGGCTTTACGCAAGACAAGACTGATTATGGAATTTGACCGTGTTCAGACGATTAATTGTCCGCTTGGCGATTTCTTTGGAAGCGGGGCGGGATTGAATCCGTTTGAGGATTGGATGAGAACGGTTAAAAAGAACGGAGAAATGTGTTGTCGTTGGATTATGCCTTATGAAAAGTCTGCCAGGCTGAAAGTAGAGTCCGTTGGAAATCAATCCGTAAAGCTAAAAGTGAAAGTTAATTATCAGCCCTGGCAATGGGATAGTCGCTCTATGTATTTTCATGCAAACTGGGGATTTGACCGGGGTATAAATAATCTTCCGGTACCGAATTTCAATTTCATTACTATCCGGGGACAAGGCGTTTATGTTGGTGAAACGCTGAGCATTACTAATTATTCAACCAGGTGGTGGGGAGAAGGGATGGAAAAGATCTCTATTGACGGAGAAGCATTTCCTTCACAATTTGGAACCGGATCAGAAGATTATTACGGATATGCTTGGGGAGACCCGAGTTTTTTCAATGCGCCTTTTCATGCCCAGCCTCGTGGACCGGAAGGACCGGAATTCTTCGGAACCACTGTTAATACGCGGATTCGTTCTCTTGATGCCATACCTTTTAAAACGTCATTGAATCTTGATATGGAAGTTTTGACACAGGGAGCTTTTGTTAATGAATTCTGTGAACTGGACTACGGTGTGGCGACTTTTTGGTATGGGTTTAAAGAATCGGAAGGTACCTGGACTTATGATTCGGCAAAGGCGGATAATTAAAAATTGAAAAGATCAATGTTATTATTTGGAAAATGAAAATCGGAAATCTATATTTGTATACACTTCGTATGGGAAATATACATTTGAATATGCATAAAATAGATGGAAGCTTCTTCTCCGGGAGCCAAACTGAAGTCCGGAGAGTCATTGCAGCATGTGTTGCATTTGCAGGCTGATGAAGAAGTTATCGTTTCAATTATTAAGAAATTATTCAATGTGGATTTGAAAGAAATAGCAGTTGAATGGATTTAATTAGCTATTTTTCAGATAGTTGATAGGGGGGGTGGTGAAGAGATAACGATTTGGTAACGGTTCTTTTAACTAGTCTTTGCGTGACTTTGCACGTGCCGATTAACTCTTTCCACAAAAATAGTCAAAGATTTTATCAAAAAAATATACTACCTGTTTTCTCTGTATAATGTGCTATTTGCGACCATCATTTGTATCAATATATATATTGTGCACCTGTAATGATTCTATAATACAGAATGTTAAAGTCGACAAAAAGCGCAAGAAACATTGCAACTCTCTGAATTTTTTATTGTAATTTAGCAACATCAGTATGAAAAAACAAACTTTCATCTTGGATTTATATGAGTCTAAAATAGTTTGTTTGCCCGTTCCGTAGCCCACAAAGGCTTTCTTCAATTTTGTAAAAATGTTTTTTAACATTTAAGCAAAAGTAAAATCTTACCTGAAATGAAAAAAACAGCAGAAAAAGTTAAGAGAAAATGAAAAAAATATTTTTTTTATTGACAATATCACTGATTATTAGCATCATTACCTCCTGTTCCTCCAAGAAATTGCCAGTAAGTAAGTTTTCATCCTTCACAATTCCGGCATCATTCAATGGAACCTATTTAAATGAAAATAGCAAATTATCCCGTTTATTGAATATTTGGGATGATACCCCGAATCTCATGACAATTGAATACAACGGAGGCGATAGCTTGAAACTATCTTATGAAACAGAATCCGGACTAAAAATCAAATCCTTTAAAGGAGAGTTGAAAGATAACTTTTTTGAGATTTATTTTTCAAAAAGAAAAATCATTATACCTATACTATATGCCTCTGTTGATATAAACAGAATTCGTGTAGGGTCAAGCGTTGATTCGGATTTACTGATTTATAACTGGGATGAAGGATGGGGTAACCTTTTGTTCCTTGCGGGCGGAAGCGCCCCGGATGAAGAAGAATATTCCTTTCCAAAGATTAATCAGGAAGAAATTAAGGATTTGATACCTTACAAAAAAAACAATAAATGGGGATATATCGATTCGACTCAAACGATTGTCATTCAGCCCCAGTATGATTATGTCTGTTTGTTCGAAAATGATATTGCCCGGGTAAAACTAAATGAGAAATGGGGTTTGATTGATAAAAAAGGAACTCCTTTGACTGAAATGAAATATGATGAAATCAGTCCTTTTGGGGCACTTGATGAAACCCGTGTTTCCGTAAATGGGAAGTACGGATATGTAAATGGACGCGGGAAAGAAATAATACCGGTTGTCTATGATGAAATTGGTTCCTTAGGTTACAGAGAAGTTGCAATAAGTAAAAAAGGCGATAAATTCGGATATGTTTCACGACATGGAGTTGTTTGTCCCCCGATATTCGATAAAGTAAGTGATTTCGCCGTAAGTGTCTGTTTTCTATACAATAGAAACACAACTCATTATGGGAAAGTGAAATACAAGGGAGAATCATTTTTAGTTGAAAAAAACGGATTGATGCATAGGTATAAATGTAGTCCGGATAAGTTAACTTTACTGGATACCATCAAGATTGATACTTTAAAAATCCAATAAATGAAAGGATTACTAATGGAATTGTGTCAAGAGGCAATTTTTCCATAATTTATTGATTGTTGTAACGTCTGATTTTCATGCTGAACGGGTGAGAATATTACAAAAGAAAATTGTTGATTATCCTAATCTTATCTTTGTTCCTGCAAAATCCAGTTTGTTTGGAGTAGAACTATCATCTCTTATTGCACATGAACAGAATGCAATAAAAAGAATAATCGCTACTGATGAACAATCTTAAAGATTAGCCATCAGTAGACTCGTTTACACATGTGATAGATTAAGTCGTATAGCGTATTGTGACAGATGCAACAGCCTTAAGGATAAGTGTTTTTTGCGATTTCAACGATAATTGTCCCTCTTGATTCGGGTATATTATAAAGCGCACAAATCATATCTACAGATAATTCTTCCGGAAAAAAACGGCATTGTTCCATTTTGTTTCCGAACAAGAATTGAATTGCTTTTGATTCATCTCTGCTTAAAGTTATACCTCTGCTTTTCGCTATGTAACCACTAATATTGTCGAATATGCCTGGGGTTTCAAGATACTGTTTGTCAATTATGTCTTTGAACTTTCGTGCGTTTTCAATATAGGCTGAAACCTTATTGTTTGACTTGTTTTTTCCGAAAAAACTAAATATTCCCATTGTTAATCCTCCCTTTTAAATTTATAAATATAATAACACAGTTACCGGCTATATAAAATTTGTAATAATGCTAATCTTTATCTCTTTTCCAAAACCACCATTTCTTCTTATTTTCTTTTGTTTCATTATCGGCTTGCTTTTGACTTGATGGTATTGTCGTATTGAAAGCTGCTTCGTAAGATAATTTCATATTTTTTAGTGCTGATAAGGTGTTTGGATGAGAGTCGCCTAAATGTTTCTTGAAAATATCATAGCTTTTTTCGGCAAATTTTAATGCTCCTAAGAAATCTTTTTTAGAAAAAAGCATCGCTGAAATATTACTATATATGATTGCCATCTCCGGGTGATCACTGCCCCAAGCCTTTGTTCCGATTGAAACCGCTTGTTCAAACATAGCCATTGCTTCTTGATGATTCCCCATACTCGTATACGAGGCCCCTAAATTGTCACAAACAACCGCGATATCAGTATGATCTGGTTCATGGCATTTTTCCATTATATCCAATGCTTTCAGAAATTCATCAATTGCTTGTTGATGTTCGCCTTTCTGTTTGTGAATCAATCCGGCATTATGGTGTGTCACTGCTCTTTCCCTGTCAACATCCCGGGAGGAGATGGTATCTTTTGGCACAAAGTTATTTACGTATGCATAAGTGATTTTCACCATCTCATTTATCTTTTCCGCCTTTTCAAAATCACCGTTTTTTCTGTAAACGTTTGCCAAATGATCAGCTACAGCACCAAAATTGGCGATTGCGTATAAAGGATCTCCGGAGGGATAAAATTCTTCTAAACTCTGATTCCGTTGCGTAAAAACCATTACAGCTTCTTCCAGGGTTTCTTGCGCCAGTTTGCTGTCTCCGGTTTTATTATACCATTGACCCAACTCAGACAATTCAATCATCGTTTCACATTTATTATTCCCAATCACTTCTTTAGTGAGTGTAACAACATTCTTTTGCCAAGCCAGCGCTTTTTGGTAATTAAATTCAGTCCCGATTCCGTAATTATAAATCGAAACTAACTGTTTGGCAGCTTTCAATGCGTCTGCATCGTTTTTATTCGCTGCTTTTTCTAATAATTTGATTGCACGTTCAGAGTCACGTTCAACACCATACCCCCGCAAATAGGCCAATCCAAGTAGGTAATACCAACGTGTGGTTTTTCGATCTGAAAAATCATTTTTCAGTAATGGCTCGAAAGTAGACAGCAAAGTAGAAGGATCATGCATTGAAATCACATTTCCTGCTCCCGGGAATAAAGCCGCAAAAAGGGAATGTTCGGTCTGTGTTGATTCAACAGGTATAATTAATTTGTCTTTTTTTATTGCAAAAGGATATTCTGTGGTTTGTACATAGTTGCCTTCTGTTGCCAAATTAGGCGTAACTAACAACACAAATGCATTACTTTTTATGATTGATTCTTCAATTTCATAATCAAAATTTCGTCCGGCTGTCAGAAAGTTATCATACCAGATAGAAATTGATTCAAACGCTTCAATGTCATGGAATTTTTTCATAAAAAGCCGTGCATCATGAATGTCCATTTTTCTGTAACTCAAAAAAATGACGGATGAAAAAACCTCCTTTTGAATTTGGTGTATTATTTCTTCAGAAGTTAAAAATATTTCGAGCTGGGCCTTTAATTTAATGCGGTATTCACTATCAGTAATGGCAATTCCATGTATCGCACCTACTAATGCAGTAAATTGGGGAAATAATTTAACTTCTTGAATAATGGGGATTATTGGTATGTGTAATTTTTGTGCGATCTCGAATTCCACCGGTTTTTTTCCATTGTCCATAGACCGGCATAATTCTGCAGTGACCAATAATACCAACGCTTGTGTCTCGCGCAACTCATCATATAACGCTTCGATGTCGACATTATTATCTGGTTTGTCAAGCCATGAAACTACGCAATCTATACCTGCATCCGTTGAAAGTAAATCTTCTATAAGTTTATCTTTGGCGTATGTATTGCTATGATTGCAACATAAAAGGATTCGCTGTATCTGTTTGGGTATTTTAGTTCCTCTTGCTTTCCGAATAATGTTCATAGAGTTAACTGTTTTATTCTTTGTTTCTTAACATTACAAAGCTTGTCTGTAAATTAGATTATTTGAGTAACTCTAAAATAATACAAGACGACCAAAGTCCAAAAACATACAAATATAACCAATTATTTCAAATTGTTTGAATAGCAGTAGGGAAAACGCATAAAAAAATTAATTAAGTTATTTGAGATAGCTTTGATTTTAAGCAGGCTTTTGCCAAATAAGAAAAGAAAGAAGTAGTATATAGTCTTTGAGGCTTATTCGTAAAACCTTAATTGCTCTTGAAATATGGTACTCAACACCTTTTACGGTCATACCAGTTTCAAGAGCAATTTCTTTATTTGATTTACATTCAATACGGCTTAACCAAAATATCTTTTGGGTTTGTTCAGGAAGGGAGTTCAGTGTTCTTTTCATCAGATCCATAATTTCAGAAGTGAAAATTTCTTCAGGATCAAAAGCTTTTAAAGTTGAAATGCGGATATCCAACTCCCGCTCCTGCCATTGACTCATGGAATGGTGGATGTTTTCTCTGATTATCCGGTGCTTCAAATAATCCAATGATTTGTTTTTAAGTATGGTTAAAAGAAGCGCTTGCGGAATGCTTACTTCTTCTTCTTTTAACTTCTCCCACAATTTAATCAGAGAATCTGAAGCTATATCTTCTGCAGCAGGATCATCGTGTACATATGATTTTGCGAACAGGAATGACTTTCTGTAATACAATGTATAAAATTTGCCAAAATCATCTATGCTATCCATAAATCAAAACGAACTTGCTGTGAAATTTTTTCCAAAGGTAAAGACTAAATTTGTTAATTACAACAGGCTCTGTTTTTAGCAAGGTTTGTTATCTGTTAGATAAACGCATCCGGGAATGCTGCTTCAAAATCCCTGTCGCCACAAATAACAACAAGCACAGATGTTTCATCTGCGGATAATTAAAAAGTCAAAGAGGCTTAAATTTAATAACTAAAAGTAACTCTGATTAATTCGTCGTTTTTTAATGGAATATCGGCAATACCATCCGTAACTACAGGATTAATTTTTTTATTTCCTATTTTGAATTCAGCCTGAGCATTTTCAGGGATACGAAGTTTAAAAATATTACCGACAGTCGCTTTCAATGTTGTTGATTTTAATTTCCCTCCTATCCATGATGCACTGATTTCTCCACCACCTCGTACTCTCATACCGTTGAATGAGCCTTCAGACATAACATCCGGTAGTGCGGGCAATAAATCGATCACTCCGGATTGACTTTGTAAAAACATTTCTGCAATACCGGCGCATCCGCCGAAGTTGCCATCGATTTGGAAAGGTGCATGTGCACAAAAAAGGTTAGGGTAGGTACCTCCGCGTTTCATATTAAATCCGTTTTCGAAAGTAGGAGCCAGTAGATTGCGCAATAATAAATAAGCATGGTTTCCATCGCCTAATCTTGCCCAAAAATTAATTTTCCAGGCACGCGACCAGCCTGTTCCGCCGTCTCCACGCACTTCAAGGGTTTTGCGTGCAGCTTCCGCCAGATCGGGAGTTCCTCTTAATGTAATCTGGTTGCCGGGATGCAAACCGTAAAGATGGGATACATGCCGGTGTTGGGGATCTGTTTCTTTGTATTCTTCCAACCATTCCATTAATCGTCCGTCGCTACCAATACGATTTGGAGGGAGTTTTACTACTGCTTCTTTCAGTTGATTACGCAAAACCTCATCTATTCCCAGAATTTCACTTGCATAAATAACATTGGTGAAAATTTCACGAACCAATTGATTATCCATAGTGGATCCCATACAGATACTCACTGCCTTTTGAGTATCCGGCATATAGAATGCATTTTCAGGAGAAGTTGTCGGTGCCGTTACCAACCATCCGTGTTTAGGTTCGGGAACCAAAATCTCCATAAAAAACTCGGCTGAACCTTTCAATACCGGATATATCTGTTTCAAATATTCTATATCATGGTTATAATCATAATGTTCCCATAAGTGTGCGCACAACCATGTTCCTCCTGTATTTGTCGCTCCCCATGACGGATGTTGACCGGGAGCGGTAAAACCCCATATATTGGTCATCATGTGTGCCACCCAGCCATTTTGCGTATTATAGAAAGCTTTGGCTGTTTTTTTTCCTGGCTCTACCAGGTTTTCCGTCAATTGTATCAATGGTTGATGCAATTCGGCTAAATTTGTAATTTCCACAGGCCAGTGATTCATTTGGGCATTGATGTTCAGGTGATAATCGCCGTTCCAGGGAGTATTGATTGTATTTGCCCAAAGCCCTTGGAGATTAGGGGGAAGAAGTCCGGGACGGCTACTGGAAATCAGGAGGTAACGGCCGAACTGAAAATATAATTCCACTAATCCGTTATCAACCGGATCCTGGGCAAAAGCCTCTAACCTTCTTCCTATAGGGATGGTGTCTTTACCCGCCTGATGTTGCAAATTCAGATGTACCCGGTTGAAATAAGATTGATATTTTTTTTGATGTTCAGCTTTGATATTTTTGTAGTCGGAAGCCATGGCCTTTTGGAGTAGCTCCTGGCATTTCAGTTCAAAATCCGCATCTTTATAATCGGTTGTTGCAGAAATAAAAACGAATGCTTCTTCCGTATCCGATACTTCAATCAAATTATCTTTCGCAGAAATATTACCTCTTCCTGCCAATTTTACTTTAATCCGGGCATTGTATCGCATGCCTTTACCGTCGGTACCATTGTTCAACTGCCCTTTCATCAATAATTGATCTCCTTCGACGGATGTTTTGTAGGCCTGGGGCCTGTCGATTCCTATTTTGAAATTCAGCGCTCCTTTTTGGGAAGCCTGTAAACGGATCACAAGAATATCGTATCCGAAAGCGGCAAAATATTCACGGGTATAAGTGACTCCGTTTGAAACAAATGAAGTCGTGGCCGTTGCATTATCCAATGACAGCCACCGGCGATATTTTTCCGGCTTAACAACACCGGAGGGATATTGATAATCCAGATGTAAATTGCCTAATATTTCATAGCTCCCGTATGGAACATCCGCCCCGCTTCTTTTTCCGGATCCTGCGCCTTTGCAAACAAAAGTTTTATATACAAGATCCTGCGCCTGGTCATTTTTTCCTTCAAACAACAATTTCTGGATTTCAGGAAGATATTTGGCTGCTTCCGGGTTATCGGCATCCTGTACGCCTCCCGACCACAGCGTGATATCATTCAGTACCAATGTTTCTTTTTCTATTCCTCCGTCGGGCATCATGCCTAATCGTCCGTTGCCCAGCGGAAGTGTTTCTTCCCATTGTCTGGCGGGAATATCGAACCAGACATTTAAGTCTGAACTATAACAGTTTCCGGTAAATCCGGTTAAAATAATTGGTAATATAATATAGATAAGATGTTTCATGAGTATTATGCTGTTATGTTTTTAGTTTAAACAATTATAAGCCTGTAAAATATTGAAAATAAAAAAACTTTCCGGAGCGGATTAAAAAGCGCTCCGGAAAGTTTGCAGCGATTCTATTTACATAAAGCGACTACATTGAGCTAAATAATAAATGTAAACCATTTTTTGTCATATACTTATTAATTCTCAATTTATTTATAGTCCGGATTTTGTACCAGAATACCACCAGCTTTATCGATTTCAGTCTGTGGTAACGGCCAGAGATAATGTTTATCTTCAAATTTATATGTCATCATGCCGTCCTTCACATTATTCAATACTTGCTTCGCTATTTTCCAGCGCTTGAGGTCAAAATAACGCGAACCCTCGAATGCCAGTTCCATCCGGCGTTCATCGCGTATTTTTTCACGCATCCCCTCTTTATTCAGGCCGGCTGGAAGACCGGGTAACCCAAGCCGTGTACGGATAGCATCCACATCTGCGTATACCGCATCTGTCGGTCCGCTGATTTCGTTTTCAACTTCCGCCCGCATCAATAATACGTCGGCATAACGCAGAATGATCCAATCCTGTTGACTGGTAGTGCTATATCCGAAAGGAGGGGTCTGACTCGATGAAGTGAATTTATACAACCCTGCTCCATTGGTAGTCTGGGACGGATATGAGTTTTCTCCCACCCTGTACCTGTTTATGAAAAAATACCTTGCGGCGCGGGGTTCCCGGGTGTCGAGGGAGTCATTTGTGAAGAGAGTAGTCTCTATGGCTCCTTTTTCCTTATATGGGACCGGATTAGCCGGGGAGCCATCTTTCATGGTATACATACTAATCAGATTAGGCAATGGAGCTACCCTGACCCACTCGTTATAATACTGATCGGCGCTGGAAGAATTGTTCGGGGCCAGCCATTTTACCGACATCATGATCTCAGGCGATGTTTCCTGTTTTAAATCGTCGAAATTACTTACAAAGTCAGGCGCCAGCGTATAGCCTGAAATATCCGATAGCAAAGGTTTAATGGCATTCATTTGAGTAATAATCGCACTGCCATTACTATCATACGCATCATAGAGCAACATACGGGCCTTATATGCTTTTGCTGCATTCACCGTCCATCGTCCTTTGCTTGCCGAATAAGTAATATTCTGAAGGTTAGCGATTGCAAAATCCAAATCCTCTATAATCAATGCCATAACTTCTGCGGCCGGTTTTTTGGCTTGGAACTGATTATCTAAAGTTACCGGTTCCCTTACTACCGGGACTTCTCCATAGCAACGATAAAGGAAGCTGTAAAAATAAGCGCGTATCATTCGGGCCTCTGCTTCATTTTGCTTTTTCTTGGCATCAGCCATTCCCGTAAAATTACTCAGATTTTGCAGATAAGTATTTACACGGGCTATTCCGCTGAACGCATTGGTATATATGCTGGAAATCATACCTCCAGTCGTAGGCGTGATATTTCCCTGCACGATAGCAGAAGTCGTTCCGTAGTCATGCGTACTATAGCTATTATCGGTCATATTGTCCCAAATAGGAAGAGATAGTGAGAAATAATCAGACTGCAGATTACCGTAACATGCTGTTAATGCCTGGTCAAAATCGGCTTCCGTTTTCCAGAATGTCCCGGAAGAAGGTTTATCCAGCGGATTGCGGTCCAGGAAGTCATCACATGAAATGTGGAGTAATGCGGCCGCTATAATTATCAAAAATATTCTTAATTTCATATTTATACTGTTTTAAAATTCGACATTTAAACCAAAGGAAACAATTTTATTCTGCGGATACTGGGCAAACCTTCCGTCGCCTGCGCGTTCGGGATCGAGTCCGGTATAATCGGTAATGGTAAATAAGTTGTCGCCGGAAAAATAAACCCTCAGTTTTTCACATTTAAACTTATCCGTAATATTTCTAGGTATAGTATAGCCGAAAGTCAGGTTTTTCAGCCTCAGATACGAAGCATCCTGCAGAAACCATGTACTGGGGCGGCGGTTCTGGGAGTTATTGGTATAATCCCACGTAATCCTTGGCAGCCAATTAGAAGTTCCGGGACCTGTCCAGCGATCAGTTAGCCACTCTTTTGTCGGCGGAGTTCCCTGTCTGAACGGCGTATATCCCCAATCCTGTACAAATATTTTCCGGCCTTCGATTCCCTGGAAAAGGATAGAAAAATCGAATCCTTTCCACGAAGCCGAAGCATTGAATGAATAGCCGAATTTCTCATATTTTCCGGAAACCACCGTGCGGTCGTAATTATCTACCACGCCATCCGGTACCCCATTGGGTCCGCTGACATCTTTATATTTCAAATCACCGGGCTTAACAACATCGGAGAACTGCTTTGGCGAATTTTTTATTTCTTCTTCCGTCTGAAATACGCCGATACATTCCAATAAATAATAGGAATTATAAGGCAATCCGTTACGGCGTAAGTAATAGCCATCAATTTCCTCCGTACCGAAATTTTTAGCTTCGTTGTTATTCTTATCTAAGGAAGCGCCTATAGTATAGTTGAATTCTTTGAATGGGCCGTTCTTAATAATCCCGGCATATTGTACGGAAACTTCATGACCGTAATTAACCATAGCTCCGCTATTAATAATCGGAGCGGTTAATCCCAAAAGCGCCGAAGTCTGCGCAGTCCTTAAAATGTCAGTTGTATTTTTGCGATACCAGTCATAAGTGATGCTTAATCCCTTGAACAGCGTAACATCTACGCCGATATCCGTACTGGTCGTTGTTTCCCACTTGATATTCTGATTAGCAGCTACTGTTTGGGCTACTCCTGCAGATAATACACTGTTATCGAACGGATATGCCCCCGTATAGGCCATCAATGACTGGTATGGGTAGGGCTGGTCGCTCACACTGACATTCTGGTTACCCAATTTACCATAATTTCCCCGGATTTTGAAATTATTAAGCCAGGTTAAGTCCAGGTCTTTTATAAAGCTTTCTTCCGACAATCTCCATCCAGCCGAGAATGAAGGGAACAGCCCCCAACGGTTATCCTTCGACATACGCGAAGTTCCGTCGTAACGGGCATTGGCTTCAAACATATAACGCCCCTTGTAATCATAATTAAAACGTCCGAAAAATGACATCAGCGCCCATTCGTAAGCAGTTCCGCCTGTTGTCTGGTCCGGAGCCGTTCCGGCATCGAGTTCATGCAAATCGGAATAAAACGTTTTCCGGTATCCTTTCAGTATATCGTAACGATAATACTCCTGGCTGTATCCCACTTGCAATCCGAAATTATGATCCGCCGCCAAGGTTTTATTGTATAGCAAATAGGTATAAAAGTTAGTGTACAACGTATTGTTATCGTTTACATTCAATCCGATCGTACCCACATCCAGGTTATTCATGAAAGCTTTCGTGTGAAAATTATATAAAGGCACTGTGGGTTTCCAGTTTTTTTGTTGATTGTTTGTGTAATTTACAGCCCCTTTGGTGTACCATGTTAAATCTTTGAACGGCTTTACTTCTGCCCATAACTGAGCGGAAGCGTCATAATTGATGTCGTTTTGTAACACTCCGTTTTTGATGCCGGCCACCATATTCTTATTCCCGGTTTCAAAAGTATAAGCTCTTGATGTATAGCCTGATCTATCCGGCAGCCAGGGCGTATACGTTGGCATCTGGGCCAGAAAAGAGAGAAAAGCGTCATCTTGTCCCTGATTGGGTTGTTCCCTGTCTCCACGCTCCAGGGCTATATTACTTCCAATCGTAATCCAATCTTTCAATTGAGATTTGAGATTGAGTCTGAAATTATATTTTTTATAATCGTAGCCCATCATCGTACCCGGTTGATCGACATATCCTAAAGAAAGATTATAAGTGGTTCCTTTAGCGCCTCCGGTCAACGAAAGGCTGTGGTTCTGCACCCATGCGGTATTAAAGGCATAGCCTAACCAGTCGAAACTCGGATATTGTGCCGGGTCAGTTGGATTTTCGTAGGCTGCAATCATTGCATCCGTATAAGTAGTTGCCGCAGTAGCAATCCCCGAATTCAACTTTGCTTCATTGGCAAGCCGCATGTAATCGGCCGAGTTGGTTACCAGATCCAGCATTCTGGTCGGACTATAAGCTCCGACATTCACATTATAGGAAAGTTTGAATTGACCTTCCTGCCCGGTTTTAGTCGTTATCAGGATAACCCCGTTTGCCGCCCGCGATCCGTAGATAGCGGCCGAACTGGCGTCTTTCAGCACGGAAACCGATTCTATATCATTCGGATTCAGGTTATTCATACTTCCGGAAACTCCGTCGATAAGTACTAATGGATTCGATCCGGCGCCACTATAAGTTCCCAGACCGCGGACACGCATGGTGACGGATTCGTTACCCGGCTGACCAAGACCCTGAGTGATGTTAAGCCCCGGCACCTGGCCCTGGAGCATGGTAACAGGGTTGGTAACAGGACGTTTCGTCAATTGTTCGCCCGATACGGATGATATCGCTCCTGTCAGGTTTACTTTTTTCTGCACTCCGTAACCTACCACGACTACTTCTTCCAGTTGTTTGGTATTTTCAATCATTTTTATGGTGATATTATCCCTGTTTCCAACTGCAATTTCCTGGGAAATGTATCCGATATAGGTTACTGATAATGCAGCATTCACCGGAATATTTAAGGTGAAATTACCATCGATATCAGTTATCGTTCCTATCGTAGAACCCTTAACGGAAACGTTGGCCCCGGTTATGGATTCACCATTTTCATCAACGACTTTACCGGAAACCCGTTTGTTTTCCTGTTGTAAATCTATGTTTTTCATCAACATGATGTTGTTGCCTTCAATAGCATATACAATATCTGTATTATTAAACATTCTTTTTAAGACCGAAGCTACAGATTCATCATTCACATTGATTGATATTTTTTCATTCAACGGAATTTCTTTTTTACTGTATACAAACAAATAATCTGTCTGTTCTTCAATATCTGTTATTACTTTTTTTACAGTAGTGTTGTTACGGGCAATATTGACCTTGGCTGTCTGGGATTCGGCATCAATGGCATACGATCCTACAGTACATACAAATAAAAGGATAAAGGTTATTCTCATGATTCGAAATGTATGTTTAAAATGTGACCTAAACAGGTTAATAAATTTCTGATACAAGATATTTTTCATATTTTTGCAATGTGTTAGTTAATACTGGATTTATTTAGATTAAGTCGCGTGTTGACTTTCGAAGATCGGAGGCGTTGACGGTACCTCCGATCTTGTGTTTTTATAGGCTATTTCATAGGCATTCTCTTTTTTAAGTTATTTAATCGTTATTACTTTTCCCTCTTCATCTTTTTCATAATGGAATTTATGTTTGAGCTGCAATACCTTGAATACATGCTCAATACCGTCCTTTGTATTAAATTTTCCGGAGAATCTGTTTCCTGATAATTCTTTATTTTTTATATCTACTTTGTAATCAAAATAAAACTCCAGTTTAGTCGCCATTTCAGTAACTGTTTCATCTTCAAAATAAATAATGCCGTTTCTCCATAACAAAAAGTTGTAATCGTGTATAGGATTTACCATTAAAGCATTATTCAATTCAATAGCTTTTGTTCTGGCAAGAAGAGTTGTTTTTTGTGCATTTTTGTGTGATATTACATCAACGGATCCTTTGATTAATGCCGCTTCAAAGTAATTGGAATTCTTGTATGCCATTATATTGAATTCCGTTCCCAATACATTGATGTCGTATTTTTCCGTTACTACGGTAAACGGACGTCTCGAATCATGCGCCACATCAAAATATGCTTCTCCACTTAATTCAACTTTCCGGTATTCGTCTTCGAAGTGATCAGGAAATACAAGAGTCGTTTTCGCATTCAGCCAGACTTTGCTGCCATCAGCCAGTATTAATTCGGCTCGTTGCCCGGCCGGAACAAAAATAGTTTGCAGATGTACCTGGGGTTTTAGTTCTTTTTTTTGAGGAAGAAAGTAATGATAAATAAAAAAAGCAATAAGAAATACAGCAGCTATTTTTAACAATTCCGTTCCCCAATGGACTACCTTGTTTTTTTTAATGTTGAATTTCGACAGCATATTATTTTCATGAAAACTTTCCGGCTGATGCCAAGTGCTAATATTATGTAATCTGCGCATAGCAAAAAAATCACTCATATTTTCGGGTGAAGCATCCAGCCAATGAACTACCGTTTCTTTTTCTTCGTCAGAAGCGTTACCGGCAATATATTTGAATAAAAGTTCCTCAATCATTAAATAAAATTTGTAGTATTATCATAAAGAGTCTTAATTGTCCCTTTCGTTTGTATTGACGATTGAAGAAATGTTATCCCTAGTTCAGTTGACAAAAAAATTATGTAATCATATTGTAAATTGCCGTCTCCGGCTGGGGGGATTATTTTTTTAACTTTCCGGTAAGTAAATATTGGAGACAAATCGTTTATTTTGTAGCCGGATTTGATTGCAATAAGTTAACTTTATAAGCGTGGGAGTAAGTTATATTGGAAGAAGGTAAAGAGCTTCTGGATTTCAAAGAGTTGTACAAAAGTATGGCTCCGAATTTGATTTTTTATGCCAGGAGGTTTGTAGATGAAGCGACTGCAGAAGACCTGGTTCAAGATGTGTTTTTGCGATTATGGCAGAAACGAACTCCTTTATTATTAAAGGATGGCTTAAAGGCATATCTATATCGTTCGGTTCAGCATGCCTGCCTGGATTATCTGAAACATCAGGAAGTAGAAGGGGCATACCAGCAGGTTATCATCAACCGCCTTAAAATAGAAGAGATTGACTATTATAATAATGAACAGCCATCCTTATTTGAAGAAGATGAACGTCTGATACGTATCTATGAAGAATTAGAAAAGCTACCTCAAAAATGCAGGGAAATATTTGTCATGTCGTATCTCGAAGAGCGCAAGACGGCAGATATTGCTTATTTGATGAATCTATCCAAACGAACTGTCGAAGCCCAACTTTACAAGGCGCTGAAAAAACTGAGAAGTTCCCTTCTTACGTTATGCCTTCTGATATTTTTTTGCAATTATTAAAGTCCATAGATCAAATTTTATTTTGTAGCGTAAGTAAATTACCGGGGATAGTCGTTTAATGTATAAAACCAGTGATATATTATATGACAGAAGAAAGCCATATTGAAGAATTGATAATCCGCTATTTTACGGAAGATATAAATGCGGATGAATTGGGGGAACTGGAAGCATGGGTAATGAGTTCTCCGGAAAATAAGAAGCTCTTTTTTCAGCTAAAGGAGGTTTCTGATTCCAGCCGTTATTCCGTCTGGTCGGAAGAGGAAAAAGAAGCCTGCTGGCAAAAAATGTACAATCGTATGTCAATAAATGCCACGAAAGAACCGAAAACATTTTCATCTGTAAAGCAGAAAAGAAGTTATTTGTTGAAATATGCCGCTGTTGCTTTGGTCGCGTTGAGTATAGGATGGAGCGCCAGTTTGTTTATGACGAAAAAGAACGAGCCATTGATGGCTATTGATCCTGTATACCATGAGATCCGGGTTGAAAAAGGAGGGAGGGGTAATTCGTTAATACTTTCTGATGGAAGTAAGGTCACCCTGAATGCCATGACGACATTTCGTTATCCGACGGATTTCAGCGACACCGACCGGACCGTATATCTGGATGGAGAAGCTTATTTTGAAGTTGCCAAGGATGAAACCAAGCCGTTTATCGTGAAACTGAAAAGGCAGAGTATAGAAGTCTTAGGCACTACTTTTAATATCGAAGCTTATAGTGATGAAAATAGCAGCATCGTTACACTGCTTAGCGGAAGTGTTTCTCTGGAATCTTATAATGAACAAAATGAACTGATGGGAAAAATGTTCCTTAAGCCGAATCAACGGGCTGTTTCTGATAACCGGTCAGGTTCGGTTTCCCTTGAAGACGTTAATATATCACTTGCTGAAGCATGGACAAGCGGAAAGTATAAGTTTAAAGACGAACCTTTGTATGTCATTGCAAAACGGTTGGAAAAATACTATGATGTACAGATACATATTGAAAATGAGCGGTTGAGACAGACAAAATTTACGGGAACGTTTTCCTTTGACCAGGATATACAGGACGTTTTGCGTATTATAGACCACGAAAAACGCTATCATGTAAATCGTATAAAGAAAGAAATATTTATTGTGAACAAATAATACTCATGTTTAACATCTAAATCTGATTGCCTATGTATGCTTAAAAATCAATAAAAAAGAATCGGAAAATGCCGGAACATTTCCCGATTCACTAAAATTTTCATTTGTTAATCATCTCTTCCTCTGGTCTGGTAAACTGAAAAGAAGAGAGTTAATTACTAATAAAAACATTCAAAAGTATGAAAAAAAAACGAGAAGACGGCATATTAATGCGTCAAAAAATCGCACGTATCATGAAATTCACTACATTACTCCTATTAGCAGGAGTTTTACATCTATCGGCGAATACGTATGCACAAAATCAGCGTATATCGGTAACAGTAGCAAACGGAACCTTCTATGACGTTATTACCCAGATAGAAAAACAATCTGAGTTTATGTTTTTCTATAATAGTGATGTCATAGATAATAATGCGAATATCAGTATCAGTGTAAAAAACAAGCTGGTCACTGAAATCTTAAATGAAGTCATAAAGAAGAATGATCTTCTTTATGAAATAGACGGAAAACATATTATTATAACAAAAACGGCTCAGCAGGCCAAACGAAGCGTTACGGGTATCGTTGTTGATGAACAGGGAGAGCCTATTGTAGGTGCTAATGTTGTAGAAAAAGGGACGGTGAATGGGATCATTACTGATATTGACGGGAAATTTCTGTTGAATATGGAAGAAAACGGAGTATTGCTGGTGTCGTATATTGGCTATGTATCTCAGGAAATTCCGGTTAAAGGAAAGAGTTTCATTACAATAACAATGATTGAGGATACCCAATCCCTGGAAGAAGTAGTTGTTGTCGGATATGGGACACAGAAGAAACTGAATCTGACGGGAGCCGTTTCTTCGGTAAAGAGTGATGTGCTGGTAAAATCGCCGGCTGCGAATACAATCAATACGTTGGCAGGACGGCTTCCCGGTCTGGTAATGAAGCAAACAAGCGGTCAGCCTGGATTTGACGGAGCGGCAATCAATATACGTAATTTTGGAAACGCACTTGTGATCGTTGATGGGATAGAGCAGTCGTTTGCTAATATTAATCCGACGGAAATAGAATCTATTTCAATTCTGAAGGATGCATCTGCTGCAATTTACGGTGCCAGAGCCGGTAATGGAGTTATTCTGGTTACGACAAAACGTGGAGCTATGGGAAAACCGGCAATCTCAGTCAATAGTTCTTTCACGGGACAATCTTATACTAATTTTCCGGAGCCTGTAAATGCCGGACAATATGCGACTTTATATCGTGAGGTTCAGAAGAACTCCGGTATTCCGGAGGCACAACTTCTGTATACGGAAGCCGATATTGCAAAATATTTCGCAGGAAATGATCCGCAATATCCGAATACCGACTGGATGGATGTAATCATGAGAAAGTGGGCGCCTCAGTTTCAGGATAATGTTTCCATATCAGGTGGAGGTGATAAATTTAAATATTATACGTTTCTGGGCTTTTTGGATCAGGAAGGCATGTTTAAGGGAGGCAATACCGGATATGGCAGGTATAATGTCCGTTCCAATATCGATATGGATATCACATCCCAATTTTCGGTATCGTTGGATTTATCTGCGATCAAAGAAAATATACAACAATCTTCACGGCCGGCAACAGATATATGGTTCTGGATGGACTTTTATGATAGTAAGCCTACTGCTCATTCTTCATTTCCGGATAAAACCAAAGTGCCTCATATCGGCCCCGGTCCATACAATGCCATCATTAATACGCATGCAAATCTGGGAGGGTATGATAAAAGGTATAATAATACATTGAACGGAGCCCTTACGCTGAATTATAAGGTAAAGCAGGTTGAGGGATTAAGTGCAAAGTTAAAATTGAATTATTATCAGTTTACGCAGGAGCGGAAGTTTTGGAGAAAGCAGTGTGAAGTGTGGGATTATGATTATCAATCCGATACCTATACATTGTTCGGTAAGTCGGAACCAACCCAGTTGACACAGTCCTATCTTAATAATCAGACTATTACCGGACAGTTTTCGGTTAACTATGACAGGACGTTTAATGATACTCATTATATAAGCGGTCTATTGCTATTCGAAGCGATTGATTATGCCAACAATAATTTTTCCGCATTCCGGCAGCATTATATAACATCGGCCATTGATCAGTTATTTGCCGGAGGGGCTGCTGATCAACTATCTGATGGTACGGCCTATGAATCGGGAAGGATCAGTTATGTGGCGAGATTGAATTACGGTTACAAGGGAAAATATCTGGCAGAGGGTACATTCCGGTATGACGGTTCGCCTAATTTTCCGGAATCCAAACGGTGGGGAGCATTTCCCAGTATATCTTTGGGTTGGCGCTTATCGGAAGAATCTTTTATAAAAGGAAACCTGCCGTGGCTTAACAATCTGAAGTTACGTGGAGGTGTCAGTCAGACAGGTTTTGATGCGGTTTCGGCTTATCAGTATCTGACAGGGTTTAAGTTTGCCGGATATTATGTGGTAAATGGTAAGGAAGAGGTCACCCTGGCTTCAACAGGATTGGCGAATAAAAATATAACCTGGGAGACTTTAACACTATCTAATATCGGGCTTGACTTTGCACTTAATGATAATAGGTTTTATGGTGAATTTGATATTTTCAAAAGATTGAGGGATGATATGCTGGGAAAAAGGAATGCTTCATTACCTAATACATTTGGAGCAAGTCTGCCGGATGAAAATATAAACAGCCAGGTTACCAGAGGTTTCGAACTATTATTGGGCTATAGAGGTAGCGCCGGTGATTTCAGATATGATGTAAGCGGAAATGTTTCGTATTCGCGCTCAAAGTGGAAACATTTTGACGAAGTGGAATACACTGATCCTGATGAAATACGTATCTATAAAAGAACGGGACAATGGACAGATGCTAACTTCGGATATAAAACCGATGGTTTGTTTACCTCACAAAGTGAAATTGACGACCTGTCTTATGACATGGACGGACAGGGAAATTCGACATTAAGCCCCGGTGATATAAAGATTCTGGATATTAATAATGACGGGATGATCGATTGGAGGGATACGGAAATTATCAATAACGGAGGAACTCCTCATTGGATGTATGGCGTGAATGCTACTCTGGGATACAAGAGGTTTGACCTGAGTTTACTTTTCCAGGGCGCTGCCAACTATACGGTACAAATACAGCCCGGAAACGTAAATATAGACTCGGAACGGACACCCTATAAGGTTGTCTGGGAAGAACGATGGACACCGGAGAATAATGATAAAAATGCAATTATTCCAAGACAGAAGTTCGGACAAATAACGAACAACTGGAATTCCGATTACTGGAACAGGGATGCATCTTATCTGAGGCTTAAAAATGTTACTTTAGGTTATACATTTGCTCCGAATCTTTTATCTAAAATATGTATAGACCAATTACGTATCTATCTGACCGGAACTAATTTGTTTACGGTAAGTAAACTGCAAAGTTATGGTCTGGATCCGGAATCTCCTGATGCAACGCGCGGATGGACTTATCCTATCCAAAAAACGGTTACATTAGGTTTAAATATTAACTTTTAAATAGAAATATCATGAAAAAAACAATTATATTTTTTCTGCTATCAATAAATTGCTTTTACTCATGCGATTTGATGGATAAATCACCCTTAGATATCATTTCCGATAATGATGTATATAATGATCCGGTTTTAGCAAAAGCTTATATTAACAATGTGTATGCCGATTTATCGTTTTTATACAGGGAAGGAAGCGGTTTTGAAGAAGTGGATCCTACTTCATGTCTGGCTGATGAAGGCAGGCAGGGGCGGAGCTGGCATGGCCTGTATACGACATGGAAACCGGGATATCTTGATAAGAATGGTGGTTTGATGGAGCTATGGAGCTATGAAACGATCCGGAAAACAAATGAAGTTATAGAAAAAATGGAAGTGAGTCAGTTTCCTGAAGATACAAGGAAAGAAATGATCGGCCAGATGAGGTTTGCAAGGGCTATTATGTATTTTTATATGGTGAAGAGGTATGGCGGCATTCCGCTTATTACCAAGGCACAGGCTATTGATGCCCCCAAAGAAGAGCTATTTGTTTCGAGAAATAAGGAACAGGAGATCTATGACTTTATTCTTAGCGAAATGGATGATCTGACAAATGATTTGAAAACCACAAGTGATATCGGATATCCGAATAAATATACGGTGCTGGCATTGAAGAGCCGTGCTGCTTTGTATGCCGCAAGTATCGCTACCTGGGGAAAGCTGGATCTGAACGGACTGGTCGGCATACCCGCCGGGGATGCCGGTCGTTACTGGCAGGCTTCTTACGATGCATCCAAACAGATCATAGATTCGAAAGCGTATGGTTTATATAATCAGATTCCGGACAACAAAGCCGAAAATTTCAGAAAACTGTTTTTAGATGAAAATAATAAAGAGGTTATTTTTTCATGGCAGCTGACAGGTGTTAATGTTTCCAGTAATTATGATTTGTTCATGTCTCCTTTCCAGTTCTGTCCCGGATGGGGAGGAAGTAATACTTCCGTATACCTGGAAATGGTGGAGGAGTTTGAGAATATTGATGGAACACCGGGAACCTTTGATATAAAATCAGCGACCGGTCAGCCATGGGATTTGCGGGAATTTTTTAAAAATAAAGATCCTCGTTTCCATGCTACGGTGTATTATGAAGGTGTCGTATGGAAAAATGAACCGATTGAAAACTGGGGTGGGATCATCACTCCTGAAGGAACCAAAATAATATCCGGGTACTATAACGGAAAACCTGCACAGGGACGATCATATAGTGCGGGAGGATATGCCGGGGGAGCAATTACAGGTTTTAATGTTTTGAAATATCTGGATGAGACACTGATTCCGGTTGATCAGGGAAAGACCAAGGTTGATTTTATCATTTTCCGTTATGGCGAAATTCTTTTGAATTATGCGGAAGCTGCCTTTGAACTGAATAAAAATGCGGAAGCCTTACAGGCGGTAAATGAAATAAGGGAGAGAGCCGGTATTGTGAAACTAAATGACATTACCCGCGATCTGATCCGGCATGAAAGAAAAGTCGAACTGGCGTTCGAAACACACCGGTGGTGGGATCTTAAACGATGGAGAACTGCTGTAGATGCCATATCACGGACTTTCAAAGGGATCTATACTTTCTACGATGTCAATACCGGGAAATATGTAATTGAAATGAATAATAGTGCGGATGGAGGTGCCTTGCCTGCATTTCATGAAAAACATTATTATTTTCCGATTACACCCGGAAGAATATCCAATAACCCCAACTTGGCTCCTGAGAATCCCGGTTATTAATTAACTAAGCTATCTAAATAAAAACACTCCTGGACTAATAGAGGGAAGAGTACTATATTCTTCCCTCTACAGGAAAGGGTTTGCTTAAACGGAAAGATCAGATATCTTTTCAATCAAAAAAACAAAAAAACGCATAAGTATGAACAATATGTTTTTTATTAAGATATTATTTCCTTTTGTACTCTCTGTATTTATTGCCTGCTCATCAGATACGGAAGCGGAGAAAGATGAAACGCCTTCTGTTGAAATAGAAGAAGGAAAGCTCTACTACATAGACATGGAAGATAAAAGTTTAACGGATCTTTTTATGATTACGTCTTTACAGGGAAATGTTAACAGGACTTCTCCCCTGATCTGGGTACTGAAGACTCCTGTTGTCGAGTTTGATAACGGAATGGTCGATCGTACATTCTGGTTAAACCAGGTATCCGACAGGGAAAAAATACAGTTTGCCGATCCGTTTTTAATGGTAAGAGATTTCAAGGATAAAATCAAGGGTTGCGTTATCTATGATAAAGACCTGTTTGGTGATTATGTCAGTGGTGCAAAACATCCCCAACCCTCTGATAACATTGTGGCGAAGCTGAATACGACGGCGATGTTGTGCGCAATCAACAATGCGATTGCTTTAACGGAAGATCAGTATCATAAGTTTATTGACCGATATGGGGTGGAACTACCCATATTAGCCAATACAACTACTGATGAATTCTCCAATTGGGTCGCCTGTTACAGGTACATGTACAGAAACCATGACAATGATTTGAATAAAGAGGCGATGGGTAATAATTCACATTATTGCTTGTCGATATTAGATTTTATGATCGCGAAGAAAATGTTTATTTTTAATATAAAAGGAAATCCTACCCCTTTGGATCAGGAACTGACTGATCAGATCGTGTCCCGTTGTCCCGGCCCTACTCCGGTTTTTGGCGTATGGAATCTTGCAGGCGGGGAACCTACTGAAGATACCTATCAGAAGTATTATAATAGCCGCGGTAAATACAGTATTGTTAATCCGGGGGTATTCAATATGAGTTTTACATCCGGACTTCCGGCATATTCTCCTGAGAAAAGTGAAACGAACAGAAGCCTGAAATTAGATCCGGCTAAAAAGTATATTTGTTTTACGGAAACCGATGGTGATAATTATGAGTTTATTCAGCAGGTATATCCGCAAAGGTTTAGCGTTGCGGACCGGGAAAAATATCCTGTTGGCTGGGAAATACCGGGTACACTCTGCCGGTTGGATCCGGTTGCCGCAAAATGGTTCTATGAAAATATCGGACAGAACTGTTTTGTCAATCCGGTAACGGGGGCGGGATATTATAAGTATCAGTTGCCCGATGAATATATTGATGCATATCTATCCTTAACGGAAAGATATATGAAAGAATCCAAATTCAGAACCATAAGAACCATGAGTTATGATTTTAATTCGGGAAAACCGTTGACCGCCTTATCCAGTGTAGATGGGGTTTTTTGCGGATACGGGGGCCTTGATACGGCAAGGCCGAAGATCGGGAATTATCCGCAAACACATATAATGTATAACGGAAAACCGATATTTATAAATTACTCTTATTCGGATATAGGGGATGTTACGAAGTATAACGGGGAAACTCCTGCATTTTTTAGTATAGCCTGTGTCTATACGAATCCTGCCGATGTAATAAAAACCATTCGTTCATTATCTCCGGATTGGATAGTTGTCTCTCCGGCGGAATTGGTGGATATTTATAAAGAATATAACGAGACGATTAATCAATAAACACAAAAACATATACTATGTATCATAAATATATTTTTATTTTTCTTATCAGTTTTTTTTCAATCAATACCTATTCCCAGACAAAAAAGAAGTTATCCCGTACTGAGTCATTCTGGGGGCTCCATTTTGACAGGCATTCGCAGCTGACGGATAAACATCTTGGCGCCAGCCTGACGGAGGGAATGGTTGATTCTTTGTTAACACTGGGACGTCCTGATTATATCCAGGTGGATAGTAAAGGACATCCCGGCGTTTCGAGTTATCCTACAACGGTAGGGCAACAAGTAGAAAGTTACGATAAGGATCCGCTGGCGCTTATCCGGAAAGTAACAAAAGAGAAAGGGGTCTCATTGTATGTACATCATTCCGGCGTTATGGATATAAATTATGTGCGCCTTAACCCGGAAGAAGGAAGACGGTTGCCTGACGGATCGCCTGACGGACAGAATACAAGTTTATGGGGAAACTATGCCGACAACCTGCTGATTCCTCAGATCAAGGAATTAGCGATCCGGTATGGGATTGACGGCGTCTGGATTGATGGTGAGAGCTGGGCCGTATATCCGGATTATCATCCTTTGGCGATTAAGGACTTTAAAGCACAGACAGGATTGGCCGTTCCACTGACAAAGGATGATGACCATTACAAAGAATTTCTGGAATTTAACCGCCGTAAGTTTTTATCCTATATAAAATATTATACGAATGAGATCCATAAGGTAGCCCCATCTTTTGAAATATGTTCTAACTGGGCTTTCAGCGCGATGATGCCGGAGCTTTTACCCGAAGATATCGAGCTGGATTTTCTTTCCGGTGATTATGATCCGGATAATTCCCTGAATACAGCTAACTGGAATGCCCGCTGTTTATCCGGACAAGGATTGCCGTATGATTTGATGGCGTGGAGCTTCGTTCGTCCCAGTATCCCTAAAACAGCGTTGCAAATCAATCAGGAAGCAGCATCGGTTATCAGTCTGGGAGGAGGATGTCAGGTTTATTTCCGGCAAAATGAGGATATGTCTTTTCAACCGGCTTCATTCGGAATCATAAAGGATATTGCGGATTTCATGTTGCCGCGAAGAGAGTTCTGCAAAGATATTTCAATCATTCCTCAAGTAGGGTTATTCTATTCTACAGAAGGCTGGAAGGAATCGGTCGATGATATATACAGGCCGTTCGGGGTCGATGATATCAGGGGGATCATGGATGCACTTCTGGACGGACAACAATCCGTAGAAGTCCTGATGACACATCACCTGAAGGAAAAAATGTCTTCTTATCCTTTGATTGTCGTGCCGGAATGGAGAAAAATGGAAAATGATATGGTCACGTCATTGAAAGAATATGTCCGTAATGGGGGGAAGTTATTGGTCATAGGTTCCTCTTCGACGAAACAGTTTGAAGATCTGTTGGGCGTATCCCGCAAAAAAGAACCGGTAAAAATCTCTTTGCCGATGGGTTACGATGACCGCTTTGTCGTAGTTGACGGAACCTACCGGGAAGTAACATGCGGTGTGGATACAAAAGAGATGGCACGATTTTATGGAACGAATGATTTCAGGTATCCTTCGGGAGTTGTCGCAACGGTCCGGAAATATGGAAAAGGCAGTATCGGCGGAATATATGTTGATCTGGGAAAAACATACTTATCCAATACATCTCCTGTCATCAGGGATTTACTGGCCGATATGATCGCCGAACTTCAACCTGATCTGATGGTAGGAGTTGAAGGATCCCATAAAGTAAACCTTGTTACGACTTCAAAGAACAATAAGCTCCTGATACAACTAATCAATACATCAGGAGATCATGCCAATGCAAAAGTGAAAGGGATTGATGAGATTCCGGTTTTACAGGACCTGAATGTGACGGTTGCAATGAAGAAAAAGCCCGCCTATGTCAAGGTTCAGCCGGAAGGGTATAAATTGGATTTTTCATATAAATCAGGTCAGGTGAATTTTATTTTGCCACGGCTGGAAATACATAACATTATTGAAATATATTGATATGCTTCGTATAAATTAAGATGGTAAATTACAAATCAAAACATAAAAAGAGATGAAGAAAATAATCATTTTTACAGCATTTTTATGCCTGTTTACTATGGGGAATTTTGCCCAGAAGAAGTACGAACCGACATGGACTTCACTTGATTCGAGGCCGGTTCCGGAATGGTTCAGGGATGCCCGTTTGGGTATATTTATCCACTGGGGTGTTTATAGTGTTCCTTCGTGGGCGCCGAAAGGCGAGTATTCGGAATGGTACTGGGCGCAATTGCGGAATGATAAGCCGGATGGCCCCTGGAAGACCTTTCATAACCGAGTTTACGGAAAGGATTATCCCTATGAATTGTTTGCGCCTCATTTTACCGCGGAGTTGTTTGAACCGGATAAATGGGCAGGATTGTTCAAACAGTCCGGTGCAAAATATGTCGTATTAACAAGTAAACATCACGACGGATTTGCCTTATGGCCGGCTCCCGGCTGCAAAGACTGGAATAGTGTAGAAGTCGGAGCAAAACGTGATTTATTGGGTGAATTGACAAATTCGGTTCGTAATGAGGGTCTTCGTATGGGATATTATTATTCTTTACATAACTGGTTTGATAAAGATTATGCTCCGGCAGATCCGGAAGGGCCGAGAAACATTTCAAAATATGTGGATGAAATCATGATGCCACAGATGAAAGATCTGGTTAACAAGTATAAACCTTCTTTGATTTTTACAGACGGAGAATGGACGGCGTCTTCCGATGATTTTAAAAGTAAGGATTTTTTAACCTGGTTATATAATGAATCTGAAGCGCCTTCTGATGTCATTGTGAATGACAGGTGGGGAACTGAAACAAGAGGCTACCATGGAGGGTATCTGACAAGCGAATACGGATTGGTTGACCTGAAAGGTACTCCGTTGAATGAAGAAAGAGTATGGGAGGAGTGTCGTGGTATCGGAGCTTCTTTTGGTTATAACAGAAATGAATCAGTCGAAGATTATTTCACCCGGAAACAGGTTATACATCTTTTGATTGATATTGTCAGCCGTGGCGGGAACCTTTTATTAAATGTAGGTCCCACGGCCGACGGACGTATTCCTCCTATTATGGAAGACCGGTTGCAGGCTTTGGGTAGCTGGCTTGAGGTGAATGGGGAGGCCATATACAATACACGGAAATGGACAACAACCGGTGAAGGTCCGACTCCGAGGGAAAAAGGAATCGCTCAGTCGAAATCTTCCAAAGAGGCTACGGAATATACGGGAAAGGATATCCGGTATACGGTTTCCAAAGATGGAAAGAATTTGTATGCCATTGTTATGGGATGGCCTCAGGATAAAATAGAATTGAATAGTCTGAATCTGAAAGGTGGAAAAGGGACTGTATCACTACTAGGCTCTGGCAAAAAGGTTACTTATCGCACCGGTAATCAGGGTAAGCTGATTATTGATGTTTCCGGCTTTGAAACAAAAGATCTGCCGTGTGAACATGCATTTGTCTTCAAGTTGACCGGCTTTACTTTTTAACCCGTTCATATTATAAAAGTGTTAAAAATTAATTTTTGCATATATGAAATTGAATATATTCTTATGTATTATAATCGCTTTGATGTTTTGCGCCTGTTCCGAACAAAAAGATTATGCTCAGTATGTAAACCGGTTTACCGGAACCGGGGCGAATGGCGGAGTTACTCCGGTTGCCGCCCTGCCTTTTGGTATGGTACAGATAGGGCCTGATACGAGGACATGTGCTTCCGGATATCACTATGATGACGATAAAATTCTGGGATTCAGTCATATTCATAAGAGTGGGGCGGGATGTAGTGACTTTCTGGATATCCTGTTTCTGCCTCTGGAAGAAAATGTGGATCCGACAGTGATTGGGGAACTGAAAAGAGGACAGTTTTATTCGATGATGGATCATCAGGCGGAGTCTGCCCGGCCCGGTTATTATTCCGTAAATTTATACGGAGGAAAAATAAAGGTGGAATTGACGGCTACGTTAAGGTGCGGCGTTCAGCATTATCAATTTAAAGAGAAAGGCAGCAGAGCGTTGATTATTGATCTGGAGCATGGCTCGGAGTGTGGTTGCTCTATCGTTCCCGAGCAGGATAAGGATTATATCCTGTCGTCATCCATACGGAAGACAGATGACCGAACAATTGTCGGGAGTCGCATTACGACCGGGTTTTCGCCGGAACAACATGTTTACTTTTTTACCCGTTTTTCACATCCGGTTAAAAAGATGTTTGTTTACGAAGACGATAAGAAACTGGACAATACTTTATCATGTGCCGGTAAAAACATAAAGGCGGTTATTCTGTTTGATGAATCGGTCAGCGAACTGGAAGTGAAGACCGGTATATCTCCGGTGGATATTACCGGGGCGGAAAAAAATTATACGGCGGAAGTTTCCGCGAAAAATTTTAATGAAATAAAGACATCTGCTTACGACGAATGGAACCGCATACTGGGAGCTGTGGACGTGGTTACGGATAGACAGGATGTAAAAGAGCTTTTTTATACGAATTTATTTAATGTAATGCTTTATCCGACCTTGTATTCCGATGTGGATTTTCGTTACAGGGGGCCGGATCATCAGGTCCATGTTACAGATAGTTTTTCTTATTACGGCGGAGTCGTGGGGTTTTGGGACACATTCAGGGCGGCGGTCCCTTTACAATCCGTTTTACAGCCCGGAGTCACCGGTGAATATGTCAAAACCTGTCTGGCTCATTATAAATATTTCGGTCAGTTACCTATATGGACACTGGCAGGAGGTGAGACATTCCAGATGATTGGTTTACATTCGATGCCTGTCATTACGAATGCTTATATGAACGGTATTACGAACTTTGATACGGATTATGCAATGAAAGCGATGGATGTTTCTGCCATGAAAGATACCTGTGGTTATTCGATGAATTATTTTGTCGGACTGCAAAACTACAAAAAGCTGGGATATGTCCCGTGTGATATCGAAATGGAGTCTGTGGCACGAACGCTTGAATATGCTTATGACGACTACGCAATCACCCGGTTTGCGCAACTGACCAATCATAAAGATTTATCCGAATATTATGATAACAGATCTAAAAATTACAAAAATGTAATAGATTCGAATACGTTGTTTGCAAGAGGAAAGACCGAGGCCGGATTATGGAGAACTCCGTTTGATCCGTTAAGTTCCGCACATCGCAGGGATGATTATTGTGAAGGTAACGCCTGGCAATGGACCTTTTTTGTTCCGCATGATGTGGATGGTCTGGCCGGATTATTCGGCGGAAAAAAAGTGTTGGTGGAACGTCTGGATTCTTTATTCACCATGGAGTCAACCTTGACCGGTGATCTTGTTTCCGGTGATATTTCGGGGCTGATCGGACAATATGCACATGGAAATGAACCCAGCCATCATATTATCTACATGTATAATCAATTGGGAGAACCTGAAAAAACACAATACTACGTTAATAAAGTGCTGAAAACGCTTTATGACTCCTCTCCCGAAGGAATATGTGGAAATGAAGACACAGGTCAGATGAGCGCCTGGTATGTATTCAGTGCATTGGGTTTTTATCCGATGGATCCGGTTTCCGGCCGGTATGAACTGGGTGCGCCATTGTTTGAGGAAGCAACTATTAACCTGCCATCGGGAAAACAATTCGTCATAAAGGCAAAGAATCTGTCGGATACGAATATTTATGTGGATAAAGTCCTTTTGAATAAAAAAGAACTGGATCGTACATTTATTACTTTCAATGAATTATTGGATGGTGGAGAACTGGTTTTTGAGATGCGCCATCAATAGTTACAAGAAATAACCATAAAAATGACCACTTATAAATATTGATTTTATTGTTGATTTTCATAGGGCTCAAAGCCAAGATTCAAAAATGTATTAAATCGGAAATCCGGGCTTGTGAAAGTCCGGATTTTTTTATGATCCGGTGGAAATGGTATCGGCAAGATCTCATTTTCTGATAATATTTTATTATTTTTGTGCAGATAAATCAAATTAAATCAATAGATATGAAAACCAAAATTCTCCTATTTTGCTTATTGTCAGTATTTACTACATCTGTTCTGTATGCTCAGACCTATGCACATGGCAGGTCCGGTACATATACAAAACCAACAGATGAACAAGTCCTGGCGAAATTAGATAAGTGGCAGGATCAAAAGTTCGGGATGTTAATCCATTTTGGCTTGTATTCCCAGTTAGGTATTGTCGAGTCCTGGTCTATCTGTTCGGAAGAAGAAGACTGGATACCACGTGATTCTACAATTACTTATGATGCGTACAAACGGGCTTACTGGAATACAATCAATGAATTCAAGCCGGAAAGACTGGATCCCGAATCATGGGCAAAATATGGGAAACAGGCAGGAATGAAATATGTGATATTTACGACCAAGCATCACGACGGATTCAATCTGTTTGATACCCGGTATACGGATTTTTCGATAACGAAAGGCGCTTTCAAAGATCATCCCCGGCGTAATGTGGCTAAGGAAGTTTTTAATGCATTCCGGAATGAGGGATATATGATTGGTGCCTATTATTCCAAACCTGACTGGCATTCCCAGTATTATTGGTGGGACAGGTATGCGACTCCTAACCGTAACAACAATTATGATATAGCCAAGAATCCCTGGCGTTGGAATCAATTTAAGGAATTTTGTTATAATCAGATTGAAGAATTGATGAACGGCGACTATGGCAAAATGGATATACTGTGGCTCGATGGTGGTTGGGTGCGTCCCGCTCGTGAAGGAGATGCACAACGCATGGGGCGTTCATATAAAGGAGATCAGGATATTGATATGCCGAAAATAGCTGCCATGGCGCGCCGTTACCAACCGGGATTATTGGTTGTAGACCGTACCGTCCCCGGCGAATTTGAAAATTATCAGACTCCTGAACGTGGGGTGCCTGATACGCAATTGGATAACCCGTGGGAAAGTTGTATTACTTTGGGCTGGGATTGGGGATATACTCCTAAAGATCAATATAAGTCGCCGGCTCAGGTAATCCATACCCTTGCCGAAATCGTCGCCAAAGGAGGAAATCTTGTGTTGGGAATCGGCCCGAAACCGGATGGAACTCTACCGGAAGCGGTTTCCGAACGATTGGTGAAAATAGGAGAATGGGTCGGTAAAAACGGAGAAGCTATCTATAATACTCGGAACACATCCGTATATAATGACGGCAAAACATGGTTTACAAATAGTAAAGACCGAAAAAAGATTTACGCAATCTCCTGTCTGGAAGAAGGAAAACCATTGCCGGAAACGATTCTATGGAAAGGAAACGAACCGAAAAAAGGAAGTAAAATGATTTTTCTGCAAACGGGAAAAGCGGTTAGCTGGAAAAAAACGGAAAATGGAATAGAAATATCCGTTCCCAAAGGACTTCCTGCAGATCAGCCTGCACTGGCCTTTTCATTTTCTCCGGCCAAATAAGTAGTGTAAGATAGAGGAAAATTATGAAATTAGATGAATTTTCAAAAGAAGAGCTAAAGGCGTTGATACAAATCTATGCACGTAATATCTATGCAATGGACGGGGTATGGTTTCAATCCATTGAACAGGAAAAAGACATGAATGAGGCGATGCGTCACGACCGGAATGCGATGAAACGGTTTACCCGAACGGAAGCGCAGCGTATCAAGAACTTTCTTCGGTTACCGGAACAGGCTGGACTTGAAGGTCTGGAACAAGCATTGTCTATACGGTTTTCCGCACTGGCTAACCCGAAAGTCGAATTGATTCGCAACGGAAATACCCTGCTGTATCGTGTAGTTGACTGCCGTGTTCAAACCGCTCGTACTCGAAAAGGAATGCCGTTTCACCCCTGTAAATCGGTTGGATATGTCGAACACGACGACTTTGCAAAAGTGATTGATGATCGTATCGAATGTGAAACCGTCAGTTGTTTTCCGGATGTTACGGACGACACATGCGCTTGTGCATGGAAATTTACTTTAACATGAACTACGTGTACTTGTTGGATGAACCGTAATTTATTCTATATTACAAATCACCCGCTTATACGATTTCAACTCAGGAGTTCCATTATCAGTAACCTCAAGAATCACATGCAGCTGTTTCCCCGGTTCATTAGGAACCACAAAGGCACATTTCTCACCATCCGTTTCAATTTCGATATCTATTTTGGTTGCCACAGTACCGGCTTCCCGGTATTGCCACCAACGATAAGACAATAAATTGTTGTCAGGATCAGAAGAACCGGAAGCGTCCAACGTCATTCTTTCTCCTGGATTGACTGTACGAATTGATTCTCCCTCTATCCGGGCGATCGGATTATGGTTTGCTTTTGAATACTCATCAACCACACACCAGTCAGCGCGGGCTGCCCAATCATTCTGTGCGGCAACAAGCCAGCGTTGGAATGTGTAATGCGAATCTGGTATTCCGCTTTCGTTGCAATCGTTTCCATCTTGCAGATGGTTTCCGGATATGTAAACCGGTCGTCCGCCCCACCCGCCAAGGGTATAATCGGTATGCTGTTCCAAGCCATTATTGATAAGCGGCATAAAAGAAGGTGTATCCCCTTCGCTGGTGTAATCTTGCGGATAGGCGGCACAAAGCGGTCCGTGTCCGATAGTAATATGCTTGCTGAGCCAAGGCTTGTCCATGACTTCTTGCAACTCCGGAGGGTTCTGGCTCTGTCTATTCTTGAAGTAATAGTCGACACTCATATAATCCCACACATAGCGCCAACCACCATCGCGGTTTGGTGCTCCGGATTCATAAATGAAGATCTCCGGAAGATTCTCTTCGATCCATTTTCCACCACCGTCTTGATACCAGATGCAATACAATCGGGCTTTGGCTGCCGCCCTGTTCCATTCTTCATCCGGGTAGTTTTCTTTGATTTGCCACAATGCATTGGCTTGCGTATTGGCTCCACCCCATGCCAAGATGTGCACAGGTCGTGGATCTTCGTCGAGTAGAACGTTTATGATCAGTTGCGCTCCTTCGCTATCGGATAGGAGTGGGGGTGCCTTGCGCAGGTCTTCTTTGTTTTCGTTGCCAACAGTCAGAACCTTCAATAAGTCTTCGGCATCAGGAAAGTTCGGGTTGTGTATCCTCAGATTGGGCAAGCATTCTGCATATTTCCCGATCTGTGCTTCGATCCATTTTTCTACGCTATGGCCTTCTTTTTGTACTCCGTTGACTTGTACGATACCGGCGACGTCATAGTCGGAGGCGTGCATCAGGAAGCGAACCATGGAACTTTGGTCATCTATCTCACCGTCGGTGGTAACGATTACCCGAGGTTTGCTCAGATCCTGAGCTTGAAGACCGATAAAGGACATTAGGAGTCCGAGAAAGAGGATGAGTACATTTTTTTTCATGATAAATTGAGTTAAAAGTAAATAATGCAAACATAAACATTTGCAAATTAGCAAGCATGGTAATTTTTGCGGTTAAAGTAGGATTATCTATCAAAGTCCTCTCAAAAGCCGGCAAAATGGCTTTTGATAAAAAATCCCATTCTTTTTGTCAATTTTTAATAGCTCACTTTTCTTTTCAATCGTATTTTTGCCCATGCGTTTTCTTATAAGTAAGATAGATTAGCGCGTAATAATACATCTGAATTAATTAACAAGAAACAATGAAATTATGGTTAAGGTAGTTTTCTTTCTTTTGCTTTCCTTTTTTAATGCTATTGCCCTGATGGCGCAAGCACCTGTTCCGGTAAAACCCCGCATACTTATAAGTACGGATATTGGAGGCACAGACCCGGATGACAACCAATCGATGGCTCATTTCTTAATGTACAGCGACCTGTTTGAAACCGAAGGTCTTGTTTCTTCCCCTTCTTACGGAAGCGGTAATGTGTCGGAGATATTGAGAATGATTGATCTTTATGAAAAAGATCTGCCCCAATTGAAAAAACATTCCAACAGCTTTCCGTCTCCCGAATATTTGCGTTCCATTAGCAAACAGGGAAGGCTTGGAGCAGCTCCATACTGCGGATATATGACTGCTACCGAGGGATCGGACTGGATTATCAAGTGTGCCAGGAAAGAAAGCAAGCAACCACTATGGGTCCTTGTGTGGGGTGGACTGGATGATGTGGCCCAGGCTTTGCACGATGCCCCGGATATTCAAGATAAAATAAAAATATACTGGATAGGCGGACCGAATAAAAAGTGGAGTACCAATAGTTACGCCTACATTGCAGCGAATTTTCCAAACCTCTGGTTCATTGAAAACAATGCTTCTTACCGCGGATTTATTGCCAACTACAAGCAAATGGACGAATTTAACGGAAAATACTATGATACATTCATCAGTGGCGGTGGAAACCTGGGCAATGACTTTCAAAATTACCTGAACGGAAATACCAAATTAGGAGATACGCCGTCTTTGCTTTATATGATGGACGGCGACCCGAATGATCCTACAAAAGAATCGTGGGGCGGTAGCTTTGTGAAATTCACACATAGCCCACAGATTATATTCGACAGGCCGACAACGGCACAAGACACCGTTCAAATCTATTCGATCATGGAGTTTCGTGTGAAAGGTCTCCAAATAAACATTCCATCGGATTCGATTTGCATGGTTATGACGATTAATAAGCAAACCTGGGGCGGATTCTATTTAGGAAATGGGATTTATGCCGTAAGACATGCTACCTATGCGCTTGGAACAATGCCATATACTATCGTCTCCGATATTCCGGGATTCCCGGTTCAGAAGGGTGAAATCACTGTAGAGAATATCTGGCCGGGCAAAATTCGTGAAACAGATTATAAACTTGGGAATGACTGGTTCACGGATAAAAGTAATGAAGACTTATTTGATAAAGACCTTCATGGCTTCAAAACGGTATCCAAATGGCGTATTGACGCAATGACAGATTGGGCGAAACGCTGGGCGTGGCTGAAGGAGTAATATATTTATCACATATCTGTGCTCTGTTTCTGATTTTCCATTCGGGATAAGGATGCATTCTTTCTGCACTGGCTGGGAGTTTCATTGTATTTGGACTTAAATAGTCTTGCGAAATAGACCGGATCGCTAAATCCTGTTTGATATGCAATTTCCGCAATGGTACTATTTGTTTTCTCAATATACATTTTTGCCTTTTTCATCCGGAAATCCGAAACAAACTCAATGGGCGACATTTGAACTAACGTTTTTAACCGATTATAGAAAGTCGTCCGGCCTAATCCGGAAGAAGCTACCATATCTTCTATCCGCAAATCCGGATTGGAATAATTACTTTCGAGCCATTCCAACAAACCTGACATGAATTTATGATCATCATCATCACGAAACACAATTTCGGAAGGGCCTATTTTAAGTACTCTCAATTTATTGAGCATCGTTTTGCGACGGTATTGAAAACCAAAAAATCCGGCGCACAACAGGATGAGCAAACAAGCATACAGTATGTAAGCCTTTTGTGATTCCCAGAAATAAAGGGGAACCTGAATATGAAGGCTTTTCAATTCATACACATCCGGGTTTTCCGGCAAAAAAGCTTTGACTTTAAATGAATAGCTTCCGGCAGGAATATTGACATAAGTCGCTTTTCTATCCTGATCTCCATTTCTCCACGTTTCATCATAGCCCTCCAGCATATACTGATAATGAATCCGGTGTTGGAGCGGATAATTTAATGATGCAAACCGTAAGCTAAAGACAGCGTGCCTGTTTGGCAGGGTTACAAACCCACATTCGGGTATATAGTATTCGAAATTAGCATTTAAACGGGGAGAAGTATTCTCTTCGTTAATCTGAAAGTTGGTAATTTGCAGTTTGAATCCGGCATCACCCGCATCTGACAATTTATGCTTATCAATCAGATAATAGCCATTGACCGTGCCAAAAACAATGTTCCCGTTAGTAGTAACTGTAGCAGCACTCTCGGAAAACATCGTATTATCAACACCCTCTAACATAGAGAGCTTCGAGAATATACCTGTTGAAAGATTGAAGGAGCAAATATTGTTTTCAGTCGTAAACCAGAGATTGCCGTCATGATCTTGGGTTATACTTCTTATTTCATTCGAGGGTAACCGATCCTTCACCGTGTAGGAGATAAAATTGGCTTCACCGGACGAAGATTTTCCGACATATTTGTTTAGTCCTCCACCAATGGTGCCAAACCAAAGGTTTCCGTTACTGTCTTTATAAGAACACAAAATATCGTTACCGGAAAGCGAGGTTGTGGCATTTTCTTCTTTTCGATAAACGACCGTGTGTATATCTTTCTTTTCTTCATCATAGCTGATAGACATTAAGCCTTCTGTCGTTCCGGCCCAAATTTGCCCTTCCTTATCTTCTAGCAACGTTCTGACCTTATGAAACGACGACATCGTCTTATAGTCCTTAAAATAATTATCGGCAGATAAGAAACGTATTTTTCCGTCTCTTTCCTCAACCAGGTTAATCCCTCCACCATAAGTCGCAACCCATACACGTCCTCTTGAATCCGTCAAAATATCGAAAACTTCATTTGCACTGATACTAAAGGAATCGGCCGGATCATGTGCAAAATGCTCGAACCGGAACTTATCCTGTTTACTCTTCGACATCTTAAACAAACCATTATTCCTTGTACCCAGCCAGAAATCACCATTATGATCTTGTGTGATAGCATAAACCCGACCAATATGATTGCCTTTATCATCGTGTGTAATACGGTGTATTTCATTCATTTGCTTGTCAAAACCATAGATTACTCCTGATTTAGCGCTCATCCACAATACACTGTCATTGTCGAGATACAATGCTCTGATTTCGTTAGCTAACATGGAAGAGGCATTTTTTTCCAGCAACACCCGTTCTGTTACTTTCTTAATAATCGACAACTTATCCACCCCACGTGTGTAAGTTGATATCCAGATCATGTCCGGTGATGAAATTTCGGCTACCGAGACTACATTCGACAAACTATTGGGAACATCCGGATTATTATGAAAATAATCTATTTTTTTTGTTTTCCGATCATAATATCCAAAGCCCCCTCCGTTCATACGCACCCAAATCGTACCCGAATGCTCATCAATGGTTCCAGCCGGGTTGTATTCTTCCGGTATAGATACTTTCTGTTTGAATGTCGTGTAGTTGTCGGATCGGGGATCGTACATTCCGACTCCGGGCTGATTGGTATACATCCAGATCAAACCCTCACTGTCTGTATACAAATTGTTTATTTCCGGCAAATCGGGAACGACTGGCTTTGTTTTTCCTGAATGAACATCATAACGAAGTAAACCTGACTGTTGAGTGCCGATGTAAAGCGCAGATTCTTTGGCGTTAGAAGTGATGGATAAGATCCTTTCACCGGTCTTTATTATATTTTGAGTTAACAACCGGTTGGCATAATCATATTTTATGAGATTGCCATCGGCTGTTCCCCAATAAATACAACTGTCCAGCTGGGTGGTAGCTAATGCCTCCTCTTTTTCTTCATACTGTTTTATAGATAGCATATCAGATTTCATCACCCGAATACCTTTGGATGTGGCACCCCAGATGGTTAAGAAAGCGTCTTCGTACAACTGATTTACTTTTATATTTGTGAGTGGATGAAACCGGACCGTCATGAGGTTAGATAATGAGTCTGTTTCTATCTCTAAAAGACCTGCATTCTGTACAATAGCCCAAACACTACCATTTGAAGTAAACAGAGGTTTTTCTATATGTGCATCTATACTATTTGGAAAATGATCTATCAGACTTTCAAACTTATCTGTTTTACGGTTTAATCGAAAAAACTTTCTGTCATACATCATCATCCATATATTACCTAGTTTATCTTCATGAATACGGGAAATCCGATTGTGAAGGTATGGAATATTGCTATCGGCTCCGGTTCTATAATTCACGAAATCAAATCCGTCAAAACGGCTTAGTCCCTCCCATGTCGCAAACCACATATACCCACGGCTATCTAATAAAATATCCGAGATAGCATTACTTGGCAATCCATCTTGTCTTGAATAATGCTCCCTTTTTATTTCAGGTTGTGCAAATAATTCACCCAATACACATAAAAAAAACAAAAAGATGATGGTTATAGTACATATTTTCATCGTATGCATAAAGAATTCAAAACAATATAGCTATAGTTGACTTTAAGACAAAGGTAAGAAAAATATCAGACAGACTTACAAAATCGAGGTATTAGTCGTGATTTTCAGTTATTACGGAGATTTTACCTATATTTGTTGCATTATGTTTCGGGAAGACAAAGAGGGCAGGGATTTCTCGTATATATTTGAATTATACAGGAAACCGTATGTGCAATTCGCTTATTCATATATCAGGGATATGGATGATGCGGAAGATATCTATATGGATGTCATATTGCATTTCTGGGAAAACCGGGATCACATATCAGCAGATGTACATATCCCGTCTTATCTGCTTACTGCCGTAAAAAACCGTTCGCTTAACTATCTCCGGCAACAACAGACACGGTCCGGCATTCATGAACATCTGTTTGATTATGGCATGCGGGAGTTGAATTTCCGGATTTCCACTTTGGAAGATTGCGACCCTGTGGAATTATTTTCCGAAGAGATAAAGCTTATAATAAACGATACGTTAGCCCGGATGCCGGAACAGACACGGCAGATCTTTTTCATGAGCCGGTATGGCAACAATACGAATAAAGAGATCGCAGAAAAACTGAATTTAAATATTAAAACCGTAGAATACCATATCAGTAAAGTATTAAAAGTACTTCGGGTAAATCTGAAAGACTATTTTCCTCTCATTTTATCAGGCCTGATTCCTAATATGAAAAATTTTTTCTAAAAAAAACACTTTTTTGTTTAGGGTAGTTCTATCTTTCGCGTGTTATTAGAGAGAAAGGTAAAACTTTAGTAATACATGAAAAAAGAACATTTATATAAATATTTTGCCGGGAGTACCTCTCCGGATGAGGAAAAGGGGATCATAGACTGGGTGGAAGCTTCTCCGGAGAATTACAAAGTATATCTGAAGGAACGAAAAATGTGGAATTCCGTATTGGTCAATATTCCTTCCCTGACAGAAGATAAAACATGGATGAAAAAAGATCCCCGGAAAATCAATTTTTGGAAGTTAACTACCGTAGCAGCCTCCATTGCACTATTGTTTGCTCTGTTCCATTCCTTATTTTCTAAGGAGGAGCAGGAGGTCAGATGGCAAACAGTCTGGGTACCTCCCGGTCAACGTGTACAGGTCATACTGGATGACAGTACGGTTGTCTGGTTGAACTCCCGGTCAACGCTGAAATATCCGTCTTCTTTTAATTCGGACAGGCGTGAGGTTCAACTGAATGGCGAAGGCTACTTTGAAGTGACGAAAGATGAAAAAAAACCTTTTATTGTCCAGACTTCCCGGTATAATGTGACGGTATTGGGTACTAATTTTAATGTGTTTGCATATGGTGACAGATCCTTTTTTGAAACGGCATTGATCAGAGGATCCGTACAGGTCTCATCGAATAATCATGAAAACATTCCGCCTGTTGTTTTAAAACCGAATGAAAAAGTGACTGAAATAAACGGAAAACTGGAGTCCGGAATGATTGATAATTTTGATCATTTTCGCTGGAAAGAAGGTCTTATCTGTATTGATGGGGAATCTTTCGGGAAAATGATGGAAAAATTTTCTCTTTACTTTGATGTTCATATTAAAATAGAGAATCCGGATCTTCTGGAGTATACTCCTACAGGTAAGTTCCGGCAGAGTGACGGAATTGATCATGCGTTAAAAGTATTGCAGAAAGATCTGAAATTTACCTATACACGGGATCATGAATTGAACGAGATAATAATAAAGTAGTTTTATGAACCTTTAAACTTGATGCCAATGAAATAAAAAACGTAAAAAACAAAAGCCGGAGAGTGGTTGCAACACGCTCCGGCCGGAAATGTCAATCCAAGACGCTATTAATTATCTTAGTATTAACAAAAATTCGATTACAAAGTTATGAAAAAAATTTGCTGTAAATTTTTTTCTGTGTTAATTATTCACAGAAGTTGTAAATTGTTACATGTTATGAAGTTAACCTCTATTTTATTCTTTATGTCTGTTTTTACGGTTTTGGCCGGGAATACATACTCACAAAATGCAAAAGTTTCTATCCATAAAGAGAGTGCTGTTATTCAGGAGGTTCTTGATGAAATAGAAAATCAAACGGACTATCTGTTTCTTTATAATAAGAAAACAGTAAATGTGAACCGGAAAACTACGGTAAAAGTATCCAGGACCTCCGTATCCAAAGTCCTGAATAATATTTTTGATGGCACGGACGTGGTTTATGATATGGTTGGGAACCATATTGTACTGACCAGTCGGGTAACGGAAAAAAATATAACGGAGATTCCGGATCAAAGTCATATTCATATAACCGGAATTGTGACGGATGAATCCGGGGAGTCCGTAATCGGCGCCAATATCATGGAGAAAGGGACAACGAACGGTACAACAACAGATACCGATGGCAAGTTTTCATTGTATGTCAGCGAAAATGCCATATTACAGATTTCTTATATCGGATATATAACGCAGGAGATCCCGTTGAGAGGTAAGAACCATCTGCAAGTTGTAATGTTTGAGGATTCCCGGGCATTGGAAGAAATCGTCGTTGTTGGTTATGGAACGCAGAAAAAAGTAAATCTGACAGGGTCCGTATCTGCAATTTCAGCAGAAGATATAGCGAATAAACCGGTTGCTTCGACATCTCAGGCTATTGCCGGTTTAGCTCCCGGATTAAGCGTCCTGCAAAACTCCGGCCGTCCGGGGACAGGGGCAACAGTAAGGCTTCGTGGTACGGGAACCTTTTCCAGTGCGGGAAACGCACCGTTGGTATTAATCGATGGCTTATCCGGTAGTCTCGATGACATAGATCCGAATGATATACAAAGTATTTCATTTCTGAAAGATGCGGCATCCGCATCCATTTACGGTAATCGTGCGGCAAATGGGGTTATTCTGATTGAGACGAAAAAAGGCGCTGAAGGGAAAACGAGTATAACATATAGTAATTCCTTCGGCTGGCAGAATCCGACAGAACTTCCTGATTTTCTGCCGTCATGGGAATATGCCACTTATTACAATGAAGCAATGGTCAATATGGGAAGACAGGAAGCTTATAGTACAGAGCAGATACAAAAATACCGGGACGGATCGGATCCGGATAATTATCCCAATGTAAACCATCTGAAATGGTTACTTGAGACCGGTTCGGGTTTTCAGCAGAGGCATACCGCCGGTATTCAGGGAGGAAATAATAAGACCAGTTATAATTTATCATTGGGATACTGGTATCAGGGAGGTATGACAGATAAGACGTCCAATAAACGGTATACCGGATTGTTTACGATGAAAAGTGAGATAGCGCGGGGGGTAACCTTGAACATTAATATGAACGCATATGCAAATAATTACAACGCGCCGAACGGTGAACCCCAAAGCATAGACGGCATGATCGGATATTCAGTACGTCAGGGACCTATCTATGCCGGCCGGAAGTCTGACGGAACATTCGGGTATCAGGATAATTACAGTCCTGAAGCCTGGATGGCCAGCGAGTCTTTTGTAAATAATCTGGCGCGGAAAATTTCCGCATCCGGACAACTGACGTGGGATACCTCGGTCAAAGGACTGTCTTTTATGGGTAAGGCCGGTGTCAGTTACTATACGACTTATGATAAATCTTACAGGGCGAATACCTATTTTGACAAAAGTAAAACTGTCGGTCCTGCAGCTTTAAGTATTTTTTCCGTAAATGATACCTACACGACATTTGAAGCGCTGGCAAATTACAGTAAAACAATAGGACACCATGTCTTTAAAATATTAGCCGGAACATCGGCGGAAGAGTCTGTCTACAGAAACCTTAGCGGGGCAAGAAATACATTCCCGAATAATTATCTTTATGAGCTGGGTTCCGGAGACGCTTCGACCGCAACAAACGGAAGTGATTTAAGCGAGTATGCGCTGGTATCATTTTTCGGAAGAATTAATTATTCCTGGAAAGACCGCTATCTGCTGGAAGGCAATATCCGTTATGACGGTTCTTCACGTTTCGCACCGGATAATCGTTGGGGATTGTTCCCTTCCGTATCGGGAGGATGGAGAGTCTCAGAAGAAGATTTCTGGAAGGAATCTGCTGTGGGCGGCATTATTAATAATCTGAAATTACGGGCTTCATGGGGTGTGTTAGGTAATCAGAATATCGGGACTTACCCGTATCAGCAGACTTACTCTTTGGGTCAAAACTATCCGATCGGAAATCCTGCCGTATTGCAATCCGGAGCCAGAATGAATACGTTTAATAATCCGGATGTTACCTGGGAGACTACCGCAATTACGGATATAGGACTTGATTTTAGCTTTTTCAATGGCCGGTTTACAGGTGTGTTCGATTTTTTTTATAAATATACGTCCGATATTCTTTCTTCTGTGGAAAGAGCTGGTATTATGGGGAGAAATGTCGGACAATCAAATGTCGGGGCCGTCTCAAACAAGGGAATAGAACTTTTTCTTACCTATAATGGAAATATCGGCAAAGATTTTAGAATAAGCGTTTCGCCTAATTTTACGTATGTGAAAAATGCAGTGGAAAAATTGGCAAACGGGGCAAAGGAAGAAATTAATAATAGCAGGATTGTGGGACAACCTCTCGGAATAATTTACGGATACAGGACCGACGGACTTTTTGTGGATCAGGCTGAAATCGATGCCGCGCCGGGACAGCTGGTCGGCAAATCCGGACTTAAGCCGGGTTATGTGAAATATAAGGACATCGGTGGGGCAGACGGTGTACCTGATGGTAAGGTTGATGCAACGAACGATCGTACGGTATTGGGCTCTACTACTCCTAAATATTATTATGGTCTGACTTTAAACGCTTCTTACCGGAATTTTGATTTTTCTACTTTATTACAAGGTTTGGGAGGTCATAAACGATTGATCGGCTCCTACATGGCATACGCATTCTATAACGGAGGGCAGATTCAGAGATGGCAGGTAGATAACCGCTGGACTACGGAGAATCCGGATAAGTGGGCGGAGTATCCCCGGCTGGAAACATTGAATATGAACAACACCAATCTGCAGGTTTCCGACTACTGGATAAGAAACGCCAGCTTCCTTCGCGTAAAAAATGTGCAGGTGGGTTATACATTGCCACAATCTTTATGCAATAAAATCGGCTTGAGTAATATGCGCGTTTATTTAAGCGGACAGAACCTGTTCACATTTAATTCATTTTATAAGGGATGGGATCCCGAAAATGAAATCGGTACAGGTGACGGTCCTTCTTACTATCCGATTAATAGCATCTATTCTTTCGGGTTTAATTTTAAATTTTAATTGTTAATCAAAAAAGAAACAAGATATGAAAATCATAAATATAAAATCGACAGGAATAAAAGCATATTTGCTTATGATCGGTATACTAATCGGAATATCCGGCTGTGAAGATTTTCTGGACAGGCAGCCTCCTGCATCCATATCGGATAATAATTTCTGGACCGGTGAAGGTGATGCCAGGCTGGCGCTTATCGGTTGTTACAGGTTTCAGACCGGTTGGTCTCATGAGGATTTTGCTACTCCTCAGGGACTGTTGTATCTGGATTTTGCAGGGGGGAATGGAACGGAAAAAGAGAATTTTACCACATTGGGAATGGCCAGCTCGAATACCGTCGCAACCAGTGGGAATGTGGAGTGGTTCTGGAAAAATGCTTATATTCAGGTTGCTCATTATAATACATTTCTTGATAATATAGGCAACTGTCCGATGGATGAAACAAAAAAAACGCAATGGGCGGCAGAAGTAAAATGTTTGCGCGCTTATTATTTCTTTTATCTGGCATTTCATTTTAAAGATGTACCGATGCCGCTAAAGACTTTGACCGTAGAAGAAGCCAATACAATATTTCAGACACCGCAGGCGGAAGTTTATGCACAGGCTGAGAACGATTTGAAGGATGCAATTACTCTGTTGCCGTTGAAGCAGCCGGATAATGAATACGGCAGGCACACGAAAGGTTCTGCCCGCGTTATTCTCGGCAGGCTTTATATGGCTCAGAATAAATGGAAAGAGTGCGCGTCCGTATTGAAGGAAATCATTGATTCCGGACAATATCAGTTAGACCGGCGCAATGGCGACGACAGTTATGAAAAATTATTTCAGATCGGCGGAGAATATAGTCCGGAAATGATATTCTGTATACAGGGCATAAAAGATTTATTTACGAATTCACGTTATCAGTATCTGTATCCGGAAGCATGCTATGGAGGGTGGCACCAGTTTGCTCCTTATAATGAACTGATCCGTGAATATTTCTGTATAGACGGGAAGGATATTCATACTTCCGGTATATATGATGACAATGATCCTTATGCTAACCGTGATATTCGTTTGTATGCCTCCTATTTCCTCCCTCCTTTGGGCACTTTCTCGGGAACATCCTATAATGATATCGTATATAATTGTTTTAAGGGATCTAACACAACAGACAGCTATAACCGCTACACGCTTTTTAACGGCTATTGCCCTAAAAAAGGTTGTGATCCGTCTATCACCAACAATCTGGGTTCTACTTATACATATACTCCGCTTATGCGTTATGCGGAGGTATTGCTGAGCTATCTGGAGGCTGTTAATGAGTCAACTCCCGGCGATGTGACACAGCAGATGCTGGATCTGACGATCAACGATGTCCGGGATCGTGTAAATCTTTCGCCGGTCATGCTTTCGGATGTATCATCCCAGGACTTGTTAAGAAAAGCCGTTCGTAAAGAAAGGCGTGTTGAACTTGCTTTTGAAGGATTCCGTTATTTTGATGTGCTTCGTTGGGGTACGGCGATGGAAGAATTAAACCATACCTTTACCGGAGTGAAACTTTCGGACGATCCGAAGGCCTCTAATTACAGAGGTAGCGGAACTTCGGCTTCACCTGTTGACGAAAATATGTACTATCAGTTTGAGAAACGCACATGGGCGGCTCATAACAGATATTTTCCGATCCCTCAAAGCGAATTGAATATTAATAAAAATCTGAAGCCTCAGGAGGGGTATAATTAATCATTATTTCCCGGTATATATTTTTATTATATGCCGGGAAATATTATTTTTGGAAATGAATGGAATAAGATTTTACAAACAAATAGGAAAGAATGAAAAATAAAAGTCTGAAATGGATGTTAGTAATGGCTTGCTGCACATTCGTATCGTGTGAGGCAAGCCATGAGAAAGCAGAAAGCGGTCCTTATCAACCGACATGGGAATCCCTTTCACAGTATGGACAAGCTCCGGATTGGTTCCGGGATGTTAAGTTCGGAATATGGGCTCACTGGGGTCCTCAATGTCAACCGGAACAGGGAGATTGGTATGCCCGTGGAATGTACGATGAAGGAAGCCGGCAATATAACTGGCATGTGGCGAATTACGGACATCCGTCGGAGTTTGGTTTCAAAGATGTGATCAATAGCTGGAAAGCGGACAAATGGGATCCGGACAGATTAATGGCATTATATAAAAGAGTAGGGGCAAAATATTTCTTTACCCTGGGAAATCATCACGATAACTTTGATTTGTGGGATAGTAAATATCATCGATGGAATTCCGTAAATATGGGTCCGCAAAAAGATATCGTGAAAGGTTGGGAAAAAGCTGCCCGGGCAAATGGGTTGTATTTCGGTATAAGTATACATTCCGCTCATGCATGGACCTGGTATGAAACATCCCAGCGTTCGGATAAAGAAGGCCCCAAGGCCGGCATACCTTATGACGGCAAGCTGACCAAAGCCGACGGCAAAGGAAAGTGGTGGGAAGGATATGATCCTCAGGAATTATACGCACAGAATCATCCGTTGAGCGTAGAAAGTGAGAATACGCAGCGCATTCATAGTCAATGGGGATGGGAGAACGGCGCCTCTATTCCTACGAAGGAATATTTCATGAATTTTTTTGACCGTAATATCGATGTGATAAACAAACATAACCCGGATTTGCTCTATTATGATGATACCGGTATGCCTCTGTGGCCTGTCAGCGATGTCGGCCTGCGTGTCTCGGCTCATTTTTATAATAAGAGTATAAAGGAGAATTACGGACAAAACGAAGCTGTGATCTTCGCCAAGATATTGACGGACGAGCAAAAAGAATGTTTGGTCTGGGATGTGGAAAAAGGAGTTCCGGATGAAATACAGGAGAAACCCTGGCAGACCTGCACCTGTCTCGGACATTGGCATTATGAAAAATCCGTATATGACAACGACAGGTATAAGTCAGCCCAAACGGTTGTACACATGTTGATTGATATAATCAGCAAGAACGGGAATATGCTGCTTAGCGTTCCCATGCGTGGAGACGGTACGATAGACGATAAGGAGGAAGTGATACTGGAGGATATTGCCGCGTGGATGGATATACATGGAGAGAGTGTTTTCGGCACTCGTCCCTGGAAAGTTTTTGGGGAAGGTCCTGTGGCCGAATCTTCAAATCCTCTGAATGCACAAGGATTTAATGAGGGAAAGCATCAGCCTTATACATCGGAAGATATTCGTTTTGTGACAAAAGAAGGTGTATTATATGCCCATGTGCTGGCGTGGCCGGAAGGTAATCAAATTGTCATTAAGTCATTGGCGGAAGGAAGTCCTTTATTTGAAAAACCGGTCAAGAATATTCTTCTTCTGGGAACTGATGAGGAGCTATCCTGTAAGAGAACAACTGACGGATTAATCGTGGAACTTCCATCGGAGATCAAGCCGAATGAAATATCTTTGGTGTTGAAAATAATGGAATAAAGAATCTGGGATCGGACCGGTTCCCGGAAAGAATATGAAACCGGTAAAATTATCCTTTAAAAACAAGGAGGCGTCTCGAAAAGAGAAGCCTCCTTGTCTGGTATTTAAAAGTTCTTATTCGTAATAATTCTGATGAAAAACGCTATAGACCGGGATAGCTGGGATGTTAAGCCAGGTTAGCATTCTTTAGGAATCAGTAGGTGAATTTTTTTAAATTAGATTTATGTTTTAAAATATATTTTGTTATTTTTGAATTTTACCCGGTTATTTATCTACATTTGTATGATTTTCATGGAAACTGATGTTAGAAACCGTTGTCGTGAAGTGTATCTGGAGTATGCACCCATGTTGTTACGCTTTGCCGAAAAGTTTATCTCTGAATTTTATGCAGAAGATATCGTTCATGATGTTTTTTTGAAATTGTGGGATAAACAGGTATTTCTTTTGCCGGAAAATGAAATAAGGCGAATTCTGTATGTTGCAGTGAAAAATGCATGTATAGATCAATTGCGGAAATTAAATCAGGAACAGGAATATATTGATAAACGAATAATTCAGCTGAAACTTGATGAGCTTGATTTTTATGAGGCTTCGGATGAATTGTTTATGAAAAAAGACCTGCTTAGGTTCTTATTGCAGAAGATCGAAGAGTTGCCCGAACGTAGCCGTGAAGTATTCAAAATGTCTTATCTGGAAGGCCTGAAAGCGGCTGAGATTGCCGAACGGCTGAATCTATCTACCCGAACAGTCGAAAACCTGTTGTATCGTTCATTACTTCTGTTGAGAAAAAAAACATCTCACTTGTTTCTCTATTTTTTTGTCATGATCTGACAGGGCCTGAAGATAAGTTGTTCCAGCGATCTGTTCCGGTACCTGATAAAATTTTTGAAAAAAATATATTTTTCTGTGAGTAGTTTTCTTTTTTTGTCCGTTATAGTTGTAATGGAAAAAGAATCTTATGCTAATATGAAAGAAGACTACTCATCTCTTATCATAAAATATTTACAAAAAAGATTGCCTGAAGAAGAAAAGGATACATTTTTTCTTTGGATAAATGCGGATGAAAAGAATAAAAAATTGTTTTTTGAAATAAAAGCAATTTACGATGCGAGCGTATCTGCCGGAAGAAGTAGAAATATAGAAGAAAGTTGGCAACGGTTGCTGAATAAGAAACAAAAACAGAGCAGTCATTATGGTTTATGGAAAAGAATAGCTTCCTATGCTGCTGTTGCAGTAATTGCAATTTGTATAACATCAATCGTTTTTGTTTTCAGACAAGATAAGATAGAGACAGCATCTACCTGTTATATTGGCGGAGACGGATTAGAAGCTGACGTGGTTATTCTTCAGGATGGAACGCGCGTAAGTTTGGGTTCAAAAACCACATTCTATTATGAACCGGATTATGGCCAGACCCAACGGAATGTCTATTTGGAAGGTGAGGCCTATTTTGAGGTTAAAAAACAGAATGATAAACCGTTTATTGTCCATATAAACGGAATGAAGGTTGAGGCGTTAGGTACGGCTTTTAATGTGATGGCGTATCCCGGAGATTCTCTTTTTACAACAACATTACTGAATGGTTCTGTGCAGTTAACAATGGAACACCGGACTCAACCGGTTGTTTTGGAGCCGGATCAGCAATTGATTTATAACCGCAATAATCAAACGACTCAAATACATCATGTCGTAGCAAAGGATTATATCGCTTGGACCACAGGGTACTATTATTTCAATGAACAAAGTTTAGAATCAATACTGCATCGTTTGAGTTATGTTTATGGAATTACATTTGATATCAAATCTGAAAAACTGAAAAATACGGAATTTACAGGAACTTTTTATCGTGGACAGAGCGCCCGGGATTTGATGGAAATTATCAATCTGTCCGTACCGATTCAATATAAAGCAGATGACCACCATGTGACAATATACAAATGAATGTTTAACCTTAAATGAAAAATACGATGAACAGCAGTTGATTAAATAAAAATAAAAGAAGAGAAAATCTTGCCGGACCTTCTCTTCTCATACCGTGTTTCAAATTAAACTCCCATTGCCGTGGGATTAGTGTTTAACTATTAAAACATACAAATATATGAAAAAACAGCATATAGTTACTTATAATCAAATTAAAAGGACTATAAAAATTATGAAAATTGCGTTTATATTTCTGATAGTTAGCCTTGTACAGTTGTCTGCGACAGTTTATGCGCAGAATGCCAGACTGTCTGTTTCAGTAAAAAACGAGTCTCTGGAGAGTGTCTTTAAATCGATTGAAGAGCAATCGGAATTCCTGTTTTTTTACAATGCCCGGGATATTGATAAGAACGAAAAGATATCCGTGGAAAAAGAAAATAGTACGATAGAGGATATCCTGAAAGATATTTCTGCGAAAACAGGTATTGTTTATACAATTAAAGACCGTCATATCGTACTGACCAATCATCCGGAGTATCTGAAGGCTATATCGAGTCAATCAACCAAGAAGCAGATAACGGGAGTCGTTGTAGATAATTTTGGTGAACCTGTCATAAGCGCGAACGTCGTTGAAAAAGGGACTACAAACGGTATCATAACGGATGCCGATGGAAGATTTTCTTTGGATGTGGAAGAGGGCGCTATTCTGCATGTTACCTATATTGGTTATATTCCCCAGGACGTTTCGGTGAGAAATCAAACCAGTATTACGATTACGTTGATGGAAGATTTACAGGCATTGGAAGAAGTGGTGGTTGTCGGATACGGAGTACAGAAAAAAGTGAATCTGACGGGGTCTGTGGCCACCATATCGTCCAAAGAGATTGCCTCGATTCCTGTGTCAAGCATATCTAACGCGATGGCCGGGCGTATGCCGGGTGTATTTTCTTTTAACTCCAGTGGTCTGCCGGGCGCCAGTAGCCCGATTACGATTCGTGGTGTAAACACTCCGAATAATACAAATCCGACTTATGTAATTGATGGGGTCGTTCGCGAAAAGGCCGATTTTGACGCTTTGGATCCGAATGAAATAGAAAGTTTTTCGGTATTGAAAGATGCCGCTTCCGCAGCTGTGTACGGATCGCGGGCGGCTAATGGGGTGGTTATGGTCACAACGAAGCGCGGAGCTGACCAGAAACCGATGTTCCGTTATACCGCGATTTTAGGTACGGAACGGGAAACGCGTCGTCCGGAAATCATGAACGCGTATAACCGCACGCAATATCTGAATAACCAGTTTGCGTATAATGGAGTCGATCCGAGTTCAACTAATTATTATGCCCCGGATGAAGTAGAGTGGTATAAAACGCACGATTATGACCGCTTGGAGATGGCCTGGCAGAATCCGGTTATTAATCAGCATAATCTGAGTGTAAACGGAGGAAGCGACAAGATACGTTATTTTCTTTCGGCAGGTTATTACGATCAGAAAGGAGTTTTTGAGAAAGTGAAATATACGAAATATAATTTCCGCTCCAATGTGGATGCGAAGATTAACGATCATTTTAATATCTCATTTAATGTAGATGCCAATACCAATAAGATGTCGACTCCTTACTGGCCGTATAACGGAACTGGTACAAACGATTATGGGGTAGCGGATAATTATGTTATTAAAGATTTATATCGTGCGTTGATGAACCATCCCCGGACAGAAATACCATATATTGACGGACGCCCGAACGCAACCATTTATGGTTGGAATGTTTTGGAAGTAATAAAAAGCGGAGGTAGTGACGTGACGGACAAAAATACCGTTAATGCCCAGTTGTCCGCTAAATATAAAGTGCCGTTTGTGGAAGGGTTGAGCGCCAGCGCGATGTTTAATTACCGACGTTATTATTCCGTCCAGAAACAGGTGGGTAAAAAGTATCCGTTATATGAGCATGCGACGACCGGAACAAACGGTCATATCATAAAAGAGGATGCTGCCATTACGCGTACCAAATATCGTTCCGAAACACTTGGGGACGGTGTTCGTAAAGATTTTAGAGAAGATAGCCGTTATACACTAAATCTGCAGTTAAATTATGACCGTTCTTTCGGAAAGCATGATCTGGGTGTATTGTTTCTATACGAACAATATGAACAATTCGGCCAGGATTTCTTTGCCCAACGCAAAGAGTTATTAACGAATGCGATAGAAGAGCTGTTCATCGGTAATAGTAGTGCTGCTAATAAAGACGCGGGTGGAGGCGCTACGGAATTCGGACGCTTAGGGTATGTCGGCCGTATAAATTATGCCTATAACAGTAAATATTTATTTGAAGCCAATTTTCGTTATGACGCATCCGTACGTTTTCCGAAAGGCAGTCGCTGGGGATTTTTTCCTTCATTTTCTGCCGGATGGCGTATGTCGGAAGAAAAATTTATGAAAGACAGTGAAAGCCTGAGCTTTATTAATAATCTGAAATTAAGGGCTTCTTATGGTATTTTGGGGAATGACCAGGTAGATCCCTATCAATATTTAGACTTGTTCAGTACAACAACCGGTGGTGTTTTCGGTGCGGCTACAACCGGAATAAAGCCGGGTGTATATCCGAATAAAAATATTACATGGGAAAAAACGGCAACTACTAATCTGGGAGTTGATATTGGCCTGTGGAACGGATTGCTCAGCCTTGAATTTGACTATTTTCATAAACGTACGTATGATATTTTGAAGAAGCGTGAACGTACAATACCAAGCACTTTCGGTGCGTCTCTGCCAAACGAAAATTACGCGGAATTGATAAACCAGGGGGTTGATATTCTCGCCCGGCATGATAACCGGATCGGTGAATTTAAATATTATGTAACCGGAAACTTTAGTTTTGCCCGGAATCATTATTCTAAAATCGATGAAGCGGAAAATGCGTATGATTATCAGTTGAACACAGGCCGACCGATGAATTTTATTACAGGTTATAAGGCGAATGGCATTGCCCGCACGGAAGCGGATCTGAATGGTTTGCCGACATGGAATACGGCGAATAAATGGCAGCTTGGGGATATCATGCTTCTCGATGTTAACGGCGATGGCGATGTGACGAGTGTAGACCAGGTGGTCTTATCTGAGTATTCCAAACAACCGGAGATCATTTACGGATTCAGCCTGGGAGGTGAATGGAGAGGGTTTGACCTGAATATATTCTTCCAGGGCGTAGCTCATCGCGCGATTATGGCGGGTTATCGCGGTTGGAAATGGACAGAGCAATCCGTACTGGATATTTGGTCGGATGCTTATTCTAATTCGTCATTCGCACCCAATAATCCTTATATGACAGACAATCTGACCGGTAAATATCCTCGTGTAGGCGGAACCGGTTCCGCGAATGCTAATGGTCAGGCTTCTTCTTTCTGGTTATTGAATGGTAATTATCTTCGTCTGAAAAACCTGGAAATAGGTTATACTGTTCCTAAGGCCGTACTGCAACAAGTAGGCATCGATGGTTTGCGGGTATATGTGTCGGGAACGAATTTGTTTGTGCTTGACCATATCGGTACTTATGACCCGGAAAATTCCAGTGATTGGGATGCGTATCAGTATCCGTTGATGAAGAGTTTCAATGTAGGTTTAAGTTTGACATTCTAAATTATTGATTATGAAAAAAATAATAATATGTTTCGCCGCTCTGGGATTTATTTTGTCCTCTTGTATGGATGTACTCAATAAAACAAAATTGGATGCTATCTCAGAAGATTATGTATGGAAAGATGAGGTTTTATGTACAGCTTATATAAATACCCTTTATACATATATTCCTGTATTTAACACCGTAGAAGCCGATCCGACCGATGAGGCTACAGGGGGTGGCCGTTGGATTGACGGTTCTTTAAGTCCGGATCAGCCAATCTTAGCCTTTGACGGAGATAAGCGGTATTGGAAATATGATCAGATCCGTGAAGCCAATACCTTTATTCAGAATATCAGCGACAAGAGTTTGACGACGATTGACGAGAAGCTGGCAAAACGCCTGGAGTTAGAAGCGCGTTTTATCCGTGCGTTTATCTACTTCGAACATGTCAAATGGTATGGAGGAGTGCCGTTATTGACTAAGCCACAGGATTTGCCCAATGATTTCAGCGAATTGCTTGTACCGCGGGAATCGACGAAGAAGTGTTTTGAGTTTATTATCGATGAACTAAAGGCCTGTGTAGATGGATTGCCGGAATCTTATGATGCGGCAGACCTGGGCCGTGTTACCAAAGGAGCGGCCATGGCTTTTCTGGGCCGTGTTTATTTATTCCGCGCCAGTCCGCAGTTTAATCCAAATAATACGGCGGAACATTGGAATACGGCTTACAGCTACAATAAACAAACATTGGACTATCTGACAAGTAAAGGATATGGCCTTATTACGGATTTGGATTATAATGATATCTTCCTGACGGAAATGCATAAAGAGGCTGTTTTCTCTATCCGGTATATCTATCCGGGACGGACACATGTTGAAGATGCCCGTATACGTCCGATTACGCATGCACAGGGTCAAACGGGAGGCTGTCATCCGATTCAACAGGTGATCGATATGTGGCCTACAATAGAAGGTAAACGTTTTTCTATCAAGGATATCAAGCCCGGTCAGGATATTACGGATCTCTGGAAGAACCGGGACAATCGTTTTTATGGGGTAGTCGTGTATCATGGTTCTTCTTATCTGGATGTCCCGTCTATGGAAATGAATCAGAACGCTCAGAACGGTTATGCGTATGGCAAGAATAACGGTAGCCGCACCGGATATTATTCTAAAAAATTTATAAACCAGAGTTATTCGATAAATGATGCTTCCAATTCGGGTACGGATTATATTGATATCCGTTTTGCAGAAGTTATGTTGAATTATGCAGAGGCAGCGGTTGAAACGAATAATTTATCAGAAGCCTTTGGAGTATTAAGTAAAATCCGTGATAGAGCCGGTATTCTGAAAACCGTACCGGGTGATCCGGAGCTTGCGGGCAAAGAATACGGACTTGATCCGGGAATGAATCAGGCGGATATGCGTCAGGCTGTGCGTGATGAACGTTATATTGAATTGTTATTCGAACGGAAACGCTTGTGGGATTTACGTCGTTGGAAGGTTTATCATGAAATGATGACCGGTAAAGGAAAACGTTATGCGTTGATCCTGACGGAAGGAGCAGATAAATCCCTGACATGGGAGTTGTTTGACCGTGATAATACACCGATGGTTACGGATGAGCGGATTTATTTCTTACCTTTGTCGCAATCCGATGAGTTGAATAAAAACTCCAAATTAGAACAGACAAAAGGATGGGGCGGAAATTTTGATCCGCTGGAAGGTATGTAAAAATAATGATTCGGACAGGAGTTTTGTTAAAACATAACTCCTGTCTATTTTTTTAATAATGAGAAACCATGAGAAAAAATAATTACAACATGTTCATACTATTCAGTATGATATTATTTAGTATGTGTTGTTGTCAACACAATGCAAAGGATCCGCAGATAGAGGCTGCCTATCAACTGATTGAACGAATAACGCCCGGATATGGCGTTCAGTTTGATTTACAACTAATTGAGCCGGATAACGGGCAGGATGTCTATGAAATTACCACCGATGGGAAAAAAATAATACTGAAAGGAAATAATCCGGTGGCATTGGCAACGGCTTTTAATCAATACCTGAAATATACTTGTAACGCACATGTGTCCTGGTTTGGAGATCAATTAAATCTACCGGAAAAATTACCATTGCCGGTTGACAACATACGTAATACGATTAATGGAAAATACCGTGTGTATTTCAATTATTGTACATTAAGTTATACCGGCGCATGGTGGGATTGGGAACGGTGGCAGCGGGAGATCGATTATATGGCGATGAACTCTATCAATATGCCTCTCTCTGTCGTAGGGCTGGAGGGTGTATGGTATAATACATTGCTTCGCTTTGGCTTTACGGATGAAGAAGCGCGCTCCTACCTGGTCGATCCGGCTCATTTTGCATGGCAATGGATGCCGAATATAGAGAGTTTCGGGGGGCCATTGCCCAAATCGTGGATCGATAAACATATTGAATTGGGAAGGCAAGTGGTAAATAGGCAATTAGAACTTGGGATGACGCCTATTCAGCAAGGCTTCTCGGGGGCTGTTCCGAAGAAAATGATGGAAAAATTTCCGGATGCGAAAATTCAGTTGCAGCCTGATTGGTATGGCTTTGAAGGTATTGCTCAGTTAGATCCGTTGGATCCGTTATTCAATGAGTTCGGAAAAGCATTCTTAGAAGAAGAGCAGAAGCTATTTGGCACTTATGGTTATTATGCCGCGGATCCTTTCCATGAAAGTGAACCACCTGTAGATACAAAAGAATACCTGAATGACGTAGGAAAAGCCATTGGTGAACTATTTAAAAGTTATGATCCTGATGCAACATGGGTGATGCAATCCTGGAGTTTCAGGGAAGATATTGCGTCGGTTGTGCCTAAAGATGAATTGCTTATATTGAGCCTAAACGGAAGTACCGGTGGAGAAAAGAAATTTTTAGGCCATTCTTTTGTTGTTGGAAATTTACATAATTTCGGAGGACGAATCAATTTACACGGAGATCTTGAGTTGGTAGCCTCCAATCAATACATGCGGGCAAAAGGAGAAGCTCCGAATGTGGTAGGATCAGGCTTGTTTATGGAATCCATTGTTCAGAATCCGGTATTTTATGACCTTGCATTTGAAATGCCTTTGCATAAAGATTCTGTCATTCTGGATGCCTGGTTGGCTGATTATGCCAAACGCAGGTATGGAGCATATTCGGACGCTGCCCGGAAAGCCTGGGATTTATTATCAAAAGGTCCTTATCAGCCGGGGACAAACGGGGTTGAGTATAGTTCTATTATTTGTGCCCGGCCTGCTATTGATGTAAAGAAATCCGGCCCTAATGCGGGTTTTCATATCCCTTATCCTCCTCAGTTATTGATAGAGGCGGAATCTCTCTTGTTGGAAGATGCGGATACATTGGGAATGTCGAAACCTTACAGGTTCGATATGATGGATATACAACGCCAGATGATGTCTAATTTGGGTCAGGAGATTCATAAAAAAGCGGCAAATGCTTATAAAGCAAAAGACAGGGAGGCATTTAAACTACATTCGGAACGATTTCTTGAATTATTGGCTGATGTAGATGTTCTTTTACGCACCCGTACCGAATATAATTTTGATCAATGGCTGAATGATGCCCGCAGGTGGGGAGATGACAAAGAAGAACAGGATTTATACGAGAAAAATGCATCTACCCTTGTAACGATCTGGGGAGGGCAGGTGGAGGTCCGGCAATTTGATTATTCATGGAGGGAATGGAGTGGTCTTATCGAGGGATATTATTTGCAGCGCTGGAAAATGTTTTATAAGATGCTGGAAGAACATTTGGAGAATAATACGGTATATGATGAAAAAGAAGCACGTATGGATTTGGGACGCCAGGCATTCCGCGCAAATGACTTTTATAATGCTTTGGCAGACTGGGAGCTTGATTTTGTGAGTCGTCCGGACAAAGCCCGTACACCCGTAACGAAAGGATCCGAACTGGAAACAGTGATGAAAATGTTTGAAAAATATACTATCTTAGCGCGTGAATATTATGATTGATACATCAAAAAATCATTAAACCATTAATCGTATAATTTATGAAGTCTTTATTATCAGTTTTGCTTTTATTATCAACAATTGTGGGTGTTGAGGCCCGCTTATTTGAGAACGTATTGAATGAACTTCCGGTTTATTCGTCGGAAAGTTCGAATGCTAAGGATTGGCTATTGAATAACAAACAATTCAAAGCCGGAGTTTTTACGTCTTCCGAACGAAAAAATCTAATTTTGTCGAATGGCTTAGTGGAGCGTGTATTCAGGATAACGCCGGACGTAGCCTGTGTCGGTTATAAAAACCAGACAACAGGATTGCAGATGTTGCGTGCGGTTAATCCCGAAGCAATCGTGACGATCGATATGATAGAATATCCCATCGGAGGTTTGAACGGACAAAAGGAAAGAGCTTATCTGAAGAAAGATTGGGTCAATGATTTTACCGCGTTCGAGAGGGAATACCAGTTGGAAGATATTAAAATTTCAGAGATAAAACCTTTTATTAATTGGAAGCCGGATCGTTGGAGTTCAAATCCTAATTTGCCTACCGGAAAAACTGTAAGTTTTGTATATAGCGCTACAAAAAACAAGCGGATAAAAGATGTAAAAATTGTGGTCAATTATGAAGTATATGATGGTATCCCGTTGATTAACAAATGGGTGGAAGTATTGAATGAGGGAGGAGAAACGGTGGTAGTCAATAAGGTTGTCAGCGAATCTTTGGCTTTGGTGGAGGAAGAGTCCGCAGTTGTCGGTAAACCGGAAGACATGCTGAAGCCTTCTTATCTGTATGTTGAAACAAACTATGCGTTTAATAACGCGATGAATTATCATGTGAGTGATCAGACGACACATTGGGAAAGGGATTACAATTATACTTCGCAGGTGAATTATGACTATGATACTCCCTGTATATTGGAAATATATCCCAACACGGATCCGAATATGCGGTTGAACCCGGGTGAAAAGTTTAGGTCTCCGCATAGCTTTGAGCTCTTGCTTGACGGATATGAAAGAGAACGAAGCGGTCTGGCTGTACGTAAAATGTATCGTATTGTGGCGCCTTGGGTTACGGAAAATCCGATATTCATGCATTTGGTGAGCCGTACGGATGATCAGGTATTTACCGCGATAGACCAGTGTGCTGAAACAGGATACGAAGCGTTAATTCTCAGTTTCGGAAGCCATATAAACATAGAAGATATTTCTGCTACGAATGTGGAAAAAATGAAGAAATTTGCTGATTATGCTCATGAAAGGAATATTCAGATCGGTTGTTATTCTTTGTTTTCGAGCAGAAAGATCGGCCCGGAAACAGATGTAATCAGTCCGCTTACCGGAAAGCCGGGCGGTGCGTTTTTTGGAAATGCTCCCTGTCTGGGAAGCGAATGGGGAATTGATTATATCCGCAACTTGAAATATATGTATACTCAGACAGGATTCGATATATTTGAAAACGATGGCCCTTATCCGGGAGATGTTTGCGCTTCGACTTCACATCCCGGACATGAAGGATTGCATGATTCGCAATGGAGGCAGATGAATATGCAAAAGGAACTGTATCATTGGTGCAATGAGAATGGTATCTATGTCAATGCTCCCGACTGGTATTTTTTAGATGGAACTCATAAAATCGCGTTGGGTTATCGTGAAGTGAATTTCGCACTGCCGCGCGATCGTCAGAAAGTGCTGAACCGCCAGAATATTTACGATGGAACATGGCTCAAAACGCCTTCGATGGGCTGGGGATTTGTTCCGCTGACAGCTTATCATGGGGGTGGTCCAGATGCCGTATTAGAGCCGTTAAGCGAACACCTGAAAGATTATGAACAATTGATGGTACAGTATTATGGAGCGGGAGTGCAGGCATGTTACCGCGGCCCGAGATTATATGATACGGATGAAACGAAGGCGGTGGTAAAGAAGGTGGTCGATTGGTATAAAAAATACAGGGATATTTTGAATTCCGACATTATCCATCTGCGTCGCGCCGACGGCCGCGACTGGGACGGTATTATGCATGTGAATCCGGAGCTTAAAGAAAAAGCGTTTATTCTGGTTTACAATCCGTTGGATAAGCCAATAGAAAAAGAAATTACCATCCCGTTGTACTATACAGGTTTGACAGATGTCGCCATCATAAAAGAGAAAGATACATCCAAAGGAAAAAAATACAAATTGGGCAGAGACTATACCATTACACTGAAAATAATCATTCCGGCTGACGGATACAATTGGTATGTAGTGGAATGAACGTGCTTATTTGTTAATAGAAAAATCCCAGAAACCGGACTTGTCTCCGGTTTCTGTTTTTAGGGAGATCATCTTTTGCTGTAATTGCTTTATTCTTTTTGCTTGTTTCTTTTCTTTGCTTAAGTCTTTTGTTTCCGAAGGATCTTCCTTCAGATTAAATAACTGCGTGTGTTTATCTCCGTTTACGTGATATTCGATCAGTTTCCATTCTCCGTCGCTGATACCACGCTGGTAGTCACGGTATGCATAGTATAAGTGGTCACGAATAACCTTATTTTCGTTTATTACAGGTAGCAGGCTGGTACCATCTACTGATTCCGGAACGGATTGTCCGGCCCATTCGCAAATTGACGGGAACAAGTCAATCAGATAGCAGAGCTTGTCTGTCAAATATCTTTTTGTATCCGATCCGGTCGGTTTGATCATTAACGGTACATTCACACTATGTTCATAAACGTTTTGTTTTCCCATTAATCCGTGTTGCCCGACTGCCAGACCATTATCGGCGGCAAAAATAATGATAGTGTTGTCATATAGATTGTTTGCTCTTAACGCTTTGATGATATCTCCGATACGGCAGTCTAAATGACTGATCATTGCATAATAGTCTGTAATGTGCTGCTTTACTTCTTCTTCGACACGTGGTATAGCGGCCAAAACTTCGTCACGTATTGTTAATTCTCCGTTGTCGAACGGATGTTTTTCCATATAATTACCGGGTAATACAATCTTTTCGGGGTCATATTGTTTAAGAAATTCATCCGGCATGCTACGTGGGTCATGAGGAGACATGTAGCAAACTGAAAGGAAGAACGGTTCTTGTCCGTTTTTCTGTTCTTCTATGAATTCGACTGCCGTTTCTGTGAAAATATCTACAGAATGTTTACCGGAGTACATATATTCTCCATTGAGTATCTCTACATGGTTGTTCGAAAAGGGCGTTTTGATTATCCGGCGTTTGTTCGTGTATTGTCCGCTCGCGTCATAATTAAATAACGGCACATTCCAATGATCGGCCATTCCCCCGAAAAAGATATCTTTTCCGGAGCTGAAACAACGATTGAACGCTTCTTCGCCATTGTGCCATTTGCCGGTATGGAAAGTATTATATCCGGCTTTTTTCAGGACTTCTCCGATCAGCGTGTGGGATTCCGGAATGACAGCGCCTTGCTGTTCTAAATTATACAGGTATTTTCCGGTCATTAACATGGCTCGGCTGGGCATGCTTACGGCTCCGGTGCTTCCTCCCATGATGTGGGCATTGGTGAAAACCGTACAATCTTCCGACAGTTGGTTGAGCGCCGGTGTCCGGGCATTTTCTTTATTTAAGAATTCCAACGTTGCTCCACGCATATCGTCTGCGAGGATAAGGATAATATTGGGCTTTTGCTGAGCCAATAAAGAGGATGAGCAAATGAGCCCTCCTGTTAATAAAATGGTTTTGTTCATGGATTTTACGTAATTATAAGTTCATTTGAACAGACTAAATATCTTTCACTCTCAAAAACCGAAGCGCTTTTGTAATGTAACGGGGTAAGGGCTTGCGATCGTCTTTATTTTTGAGATTGAGGTAAATACCTAATTTTTTCAGGATGGGGATTTTGAATGTTTCAACAAATTCGATTAACGTGCCGTCGGGATCCTCTACGTAAGTAAAGTGTCCGTCGGCTTCGCCCATCTGGAACTCGGCGCCACTGTCGCAAACGAAAGGATGTCCAAGCTCCTCCGCTGTTTTTTTGATACCGGCCATATTGCGGATGTCGAAGCACAAATGAATAAATCCGGGATCACCCCACCAGCGGTTCTCGTATAATCGTACAGGCAGTATATCAGGTGATTGTACGAGTTCTATGTGTGAAGTGCCCATAATTTCACAGAGAGGGCCTTGTATGGGTGCGGACGGTTTGATCATCATCCGGCGCAGACGTTTTTCACCGCCATGGATATGTTTCAGATCGTCAAAGACTCCGGTTTCGTCATATTCAACGGTGTCGTATCCGAGTAATTTGTCATAGAAATCAGCCGATTTCTCCATATCGGAAACACCTAAAATTACGCCATTGGCTCCTCCGGTAGGTTTGTTCATTTTCGAAAAAACATAATGATCTTCCTCTACTTCAAAAAGATTGCCGTAGGGGTCATAGAGAAAAAAATGTTTTTTTCCTGCCGGATTTTTTTCTATTTCTCCCGTGAGTACCGCTCCGTGTGTCTTTTTGATGTGGTTGTATGAGCGTTCGATGTCGGAGCTTTTAACTTTGCAGGCAAAAATGCCGATATCGCCGAGACGAGGCTTTTCGGCTAAATATTTTAGTTCGCGTCCTTTCGGTTGCCATATTTCAAAGCCGCCTCCCCCACGGAGGTTAATCGCCAGTATGGCATGCCGGGGCTGAGGCTTTCCACCCGTATAGGGAAGCATACGTTCGGCAACTCCATCATCATCAAGGATTTTTACATCGCAACCAAATGCTTTAATATACCATCTGAACGCTTCCGCCACATCGGCAACTCCAATTCCTACCTGCTGTATTCCACAAATTACTGATTCCATCTTAATTTTTCGTTATTTTTATGTTGCTGAAATCTTACGTGCCAGCTTATAAAAAAGCGAAGGTACGAATTTTTTTATATACACCATCAGGAGTTCTTTGCCGCCGATTAGTTTTCGGTGTTTTTCTTTTTTGATAGCGCGCAATGCGATACGGGCACACTTGTTCACATCCATACCATCAGCCAGTCCGCTGTCCATTTTGGTGTATGTCGAACCGTCACCCAAAACGGCGCTTTTGCTGATCGGGGTGTTTATGCGGCCGGGAATGAGAAAGGTTACTTTTATATTTTTATTTTCCAATTCAAGCGATTCGAAAAAACCGAATAAGGCGTGCTTGGAAGCACAATATGCCGAACGTAGCGGGAAGCCGAACAAACCGGAAATCGATGAGGTTACGGCTAAATGTACGGTTGGACTAAATAATGATTTTTCTGCAAATTTTTTCGTCAGGTATACCGGCCCGAAATAATTCGTTTCCATGATTTGGCGGTCGACCTCAAAGCTCGTATCGAGCGTAAGCGCCCGTTGCGACATTCCCGCATTCAGAATGACATAATCAAATATGATGTTTTTATCTGCGATTTTTGAAACGAAACTGTCAATAGACAAAGTGTCGGAAAAATCAACAGGAAAGATCTGTGCCGTGTTTTTATTGGAAACGTTGCATTTGTCTTGTACGGCAGATAGTCTTTCCATATTCCTTCCGGTAAGGAATAAGTTTGTGTTTGCTTTTGCCAGCAGATAAGCAATTGCTTCGCCTATACCGGAACTTGCGCCTGTAATCAGAATATTTTTATGCTCGAATTTTTTGAGGTTCATACGTGTGAATAGGGGTGTTTATGCAATTATATTTCCCGCAACGATTTCGGCAATGTCTTTTACTTTATCTGAAGATGAATGTTGGAATGCTTTTTTACATAGCGGACAAGCTGTCGCAATTATATCAGGATTGTTTTTCGTGAGATTATTACGTGCGGAATCACGTACTTTCATCTGTTGTTCAAGAGTCAGAACCGTGTTTCCCAGATTATATCCGCAGCAAACGCTGTCTTTACGCTCTTTATCTACCGCTACGAGTTGTGATACGGCATCCAGTACTTCACGGGGTTCGTCATATATTCCGCTTCCTCGTCCCAATTCGCAAGGATCATGGTAAGCCACTCTCGTTTCACTTTTATTCAGCCGGAGTTTTCCGTTTTTTATTGCCATGGCGATATATTCGGAATGATGCAGCACTTTTACAGGAAGGTCATATTCCTTTTTGAAAGACTGATAACAAATAGGACATGATGTTACAAGAAATTGAGCATGAGATTCTTGTAATAACTCTGTGTTTTTTTTGCGAAGTTCGGCGGCCTGGGAATGAAAACCCTGCTGCTGCAATGGCCGTCCGCAACAGATGGAACGATCTTCGTCCATTGTCCAGTATTTTTGTCCGACAGATTCGAATATTTTTTTCATGGATTCTGTAATTGCCGGCGTGAGATGTGACATGCAACCTCCGAAATAAGCTACACGTCCGATGGCATTGAATGATTTTAACGGGTCAATGAAAGGATAATTATTTTCTGTATTTAATTTACCTTTATCTCTTTCCTGACGACGTATCGCAGATATCTCAATACCTACGGGACAGTCTGTTTCACATTTGTTGCACATCAGGCAGTTTTCTGTTGCCTTACGATGGAATACACCGTTACGTATGTCGCGGAGCAGGTATACTGCCTGCACATTTTTTATCTCCAACTCAGAGCCAAGGGGACATCCGTCGATGCATATACCGCAGCGTGAACATGCCGAGAGTTCGACACGGGTATAGCCTGTATGCACTTCACTTTCACGGACTCCCAGGCTTCGAAGTACAATGAGCAAAGGTTCTGTGAAGATATGCATATACCTTGAAAAGGGAAATAGCATAAGAAATATTCCAAGAACGATGGAATACGCAGTCCAGAGCGGTAATTCTGCCGCTTTTGCAAAGTCTGTACTTATAAAGTTTCCAAGGTTTTGTGTGATGAATCCTCCATTTTGAGCTATAGCTGCTGTTACGCTTTCGGCAGTCAGGCGTAATGGGAATATCAACCATAACGAGTATCTTAATGCGATATCGAACAGTCTCAGGCGGGTAGGTTTTTTCATGCCTACAATTCGTGAATGTACGGATTTTGTAATGGCTAATAGTACTCCCGATAGTATATACAGTAACAATAAATCCATGATGTCGGTGAAAGCTTTTCCTACAGGCGTATGATAATCACGAATGAAATAATTGAAGAAGACTCCTAACCAGAACGGATGATGCGCAGCATTCAGGTATAACCAGTCAAGGTAGGAAGCTACGCCAAGTGTGCCTACTATAATAAGGAGAAACCACCCGAGAGCAATGCTACGATGCATATATCCAAGCAGTCGGTTGTGCTTAGATACTTTGACGTGAAGCAAAACGTCATTGAACAATTCTTTGAACATTTTCCATAATGCCGGAAAAACTTTCATTGTAAAGAAAGTTTTACGTATGACTTTCTGTTGCTTTTTGTCTAATTTCGTTATCCAGCGATAAAATTTAATCGCAGTTATACTGAATAATGCGACTGTACCGATAATAAAAGGGATAACGAATGGATGATAGAAGCTCGGCATTATTTATTCTGTTTGGATAAGATTTTTCTTAAGTTAATGATCAAATCACGTAGATTAACGCCACGTGGACAGACTAACGTGCATTTTCCGCATAACATGCATTTTTGCAATTCATCTTCCAATCCGTTATACTCGCCCCATTGATAGAGGGAATGAACTTTTCGTATATTAAACTGCGTGAAGTGTCCCGCCGTACAGGTGGCTGTACATCCTCCGCATTTAATACATCGTTTGAAGGACGGAACTCTTTTCTCGAGCAACAATAACTGATCCTGGATCTTGTCTTTTACCTCGATAGAGCGTGGTTGCGATATGGTAAATCCGAAATTATTCATTACGCAGGTATTTTATAATTTCTAAAGCTGCAGAGCGCGCATCGGTTATTGTATCTGTAATACTCATCGGGCGTTTACACGTTCCGGCAAGAAATAAACCCTCTTTATCGGTCAGGTTGTCGTATATATGAGGGTCTTTGCTTTGTGCGAACCCATATTCTCCATTTACTCCGGAGCATGCTGATAAATTTTTGGTCCCGCATGACGGTTCCATGCCTACCATTAGTACGAGAAGGTCTGTCGACATTTTAAGCGGCTGGCCAATCAGCGTATCTTCCGCCTTTATTTGTATGCGTCCGTCAAATGTAGAAGACGCTTCGGAAATACGTCCGCGTATGTAACGGATGTTGTATTGTTCCTGTGATTCGCGGTACAACTCTTCAAAATGTTGCCCCCACATCCGTAAGTCCATATAAAAAATAAAAACTTCAGCTTGCGGAGCTAATTTTTTTACTTCGATGGCCTGTTTAACGGCCGTCACACAGCATATTTTTGAGCAATAACGATTTCCGGTTTTTTCATCACGGGAACCTACGCATTGCAGAAATACAACCCGTTGGGGCGCCTCTTCGAAATTATTTTTTATTTGTTGTGATTTAAGTTGTTGTTCTAATTGCATAGATGTGATCACTCCGTCATATATGCCGAATCCGAACTCTTCTTTACGTTTAGCATCGAATACATCGTATCCTGTAGCGAATAAAACAGCTGACGCCTTATATTCATTTCCGTTTCCGTCTTGTAGTTTCCAGCAATCAACCTCTTTTGATATATGAGATATTTCTGTGTTCAGAAATTTGGAGACCGATGTTTTTTCTATTTTTGATTTCAGATGTTTGAGTAAATCGTCTGCTGATGAAAAATCCGGGAAAATTTTATATTTGTTATTCAGGTTTTCCGCCCAGTCGTTTTTTGTTTCGAACAAGGATACGGATAACCCGCTTCCTGCAAGTATGCTTGCAGCTTCTAAGCCTGCAGGGCCTCCACCGATAACTGCTACCGGATGTGTTTGTTTACTGTTCATACCAACAAATTTTTCGGTTTTTCGGGTTTCGGTAGAATTTTACCGGATATCCCTTTGTATTTATCATCGGGATTATAGGGTATACCTATTTTGTCAAGAAGGCGTTCGACCTGTACCTGATGAAGTTGCAACCCGAGTTCCCACGGGTCATAACCGAGCAACAATGCAGTCATTTCTTCATAAGTGAGTACGGGAATGCCGTACCCATTTTTGTCGTAGGTCTTATTTTCCATTTCGGCAATTGTATATTGCCACTTATCAAGAAACATGGCACATCCGGGACAATTTGCCACAATGAAGTCCGGTTCGTAAGGCTCCATTGATTCGAATTTCTTTTTTGTGTTCGCAATCGAATAGCCGCGATTAGCCTGTACCAAGTATTGCCGGAAGCCGAAGCCGCAGCAATGGCGACGCTCGGGATAATCTATAGGTTCCCCTCCCCAGGCTTCAATCATTCCGCTCAGTACCCGGGGAAATTCCGCTCCGCCGATCCCGTACTGGGGAAATGTTTTCGCGTAATGACATCCGATATGATCAACGACGCGTAGTGGTTTACCGGTATAACGGTTTACAAGCGTATGTATCATTTTGTTTTTCAGTTCGAAGCGGAGTTTGTAAAATATATCCGACGGATGGGCTATGTTTTTAGGTGTTTCAAATGTTCTTCCTGTAGCTTTGTAAAGAATATCTCGTGTTTTTTCCAAAAGTTCCGGATGTTCCTTCCATTCTTCTGTTATTTCGGTGAAAAGCCCGAAAGATGTTACACATGAGGGAACAAAGTTTTCATATCCGGCTTCGGTCATCATTGCGAATATACGCCCTATAACTGTCATTGTTGTTTCAAACGGAACAATATCCGTATGATATCCGATGCCTGTACATGTATGAAGGTTCGGTTCATCATAAACATTTTTCCCAAGCACATCTCTGACGATTTTCAGAAATGCGGCTTCAGAGCCGGGAAAAAATGTCTGACGAATGCAGCTTCGTTCATAGAAAAAATGATCATCCGCGATTTCCTTCTGATAATCGTTCCAATATTTTTTTATTTCTGAAGTTTTCATAATCTTGGTTTATTCCGTTTGTCCGGTAAATACACGCTTGAACAGCTCATCATCGTCTTTTATACCCGTTTTGTTTTTAGAGTATGTCTCAATCTTTTTCAATAATTCATTTCCGCCGGTGATTTCGAATATTTTATTTACTTCTTCCATCGTTTCCTGACGTATTGTACGCAGTGCGCCGGGGCCATCTCCATGGTAATTGGCGCCAAGTTTCGGCGCGATCTCTTCGATATTTTCTTTATACCACTTCCATATCGGCCCTTGTTCGGGATGCAGCTCATAGTCGACCCTGTCGGGATGTACACAATAACCTATTTCTTTGATATTTGAACCGACTGCTTTGGCAAGGGCGAATTGTTGTATTCCTTTTTTGCTTTCTGTGAAGTATCCGAGTTCCTGTGATACTTTACGAAGAACCGTGATCAGCATTCCTGGAATATTTCCGCGCGGGCAACGGGTTTTGCATGACATGCACTGTCCGCAATACCAAATGCTGTTGGTGCGTAACAGATTGTCTATTTCTTCTTCATTCCGGCGTTGTACGATGTCACATATTTTGCGCGGGTCGTAATCGTAAAACTCTGCCGCGGGGCAAATAGCTGTACATGTTCCGCAATTCATGCATGTTTTAATCGCTTCGCGAAAGCGGGTGTCATCCATCAATAATTCACAAAGATTCCCCATTGTTGCAATGATTATGTTTATAACTTGCTCACAAAATCCGAATAGCGTTTTCCGCTTTCTCCAATATTCAGAACGATGGTTTCTCCATCTTTTATCTTGTTTTCTTTCAGTGCCTGGTAAAAGCCGGCAAAACAAACTGTAGCTGCCGGTCCGATATATATTCCTTTTTCTTTATAGACAATACGTGCAAAATCCAATAGATCAGCTTCCTTCACCCGGAGAAAATCACCGTTGTTTTTTTTGACTATTCGTGCGACCAGCGGATACATTCCCGGATTTCCTGCGGATAAGATAAAAACAGATGTCGGAGGATTTTCTATTTTAGGAAAATCGGTTTCAAAATTTTCCGGAAAACCATCCTTTTTCGCTTTTTCCCATGCCTGAACCATCGGGTCACACAGATCCTGCTGAACAAGCAGCATTCGTGGTAGTTTTATGTCCGAAGGTGCGATTTCTATTTCCGCTAAATGTTGCTCTATTTCACGAAAACCTTTATCTAATGCGATGGGGCCGGTTCCTCCGCCGACAGCCTGCATATAGACATCCGGCATTTTACCGAGCTGACGAATAAATTCGAAGACCATCGTACGTTTTGACTCTACACGTAGGGGATCTATATTACCAATGGATATAGGTATATTGTTCTTTTCCGAAAAATCGTTCGCTTCCTGTTTGGCCTGCGCATAGTCTCCGTTAGAGATGGCTACTTCCTGTCCGTAAGATCGTATTTCCTCAATCGTATCTTTGTTTGTCGTAGACGGAGCAAAATTAGTAAATTTAATGCCTGCTTTAGCTAAATACCGGGCGTTGGCCGTGGCAGTGTTGCCTGTTGAGGCTACACAAAACTGACTGATGCCGTTTTCTTTGAGAGCGGATGCGGTCAGGGATGCTGCTACATCCTTTAATGTATTAGTTCCGCCATTCAAGTCGTTGCGGTAGGCATAGACACGGCAATTAATTCCGTAGTTTTCCAATGCGAAGCGATTCAGAAAATCCCATTCTTCCAGCATAATCGCGCCTTCATTGAAAGATACGATATTCTCTTTATTTTCTATCGGCAGAAAATCAAAGTAATTCCAGAAACTATCCGGTTTGTTCTTTAGTAAATCCTTTAGTTTGGAATAGTCTGTATGGTAGACAGCTTCAACATGCCTTCCTCCGCAGTCCGGACAAAATTGTTTTTGTCCGAACCATGAGGATAAGTCTTTTGTTATGTAGCTGCACTTACAGCATTTAAGATAATATTTCATGTATGCCTTATTTTCTGAGGTTCATCATGGGCATTTCTCCTCTGTAGTCGCCTGCTTCCAATTTTTTCTTTATTTCACCAAAAACGTTCACCGTACGCTCCACATCTTCCAAAGAATGCGCCGCCGTAGGTATGACACGAAGCATCAATACGCCTTTCGGAATAACCGGATAAACGACAACAGAGCAGAATACGCCATAGTTTTCACGTAGATCATAGACGATATTTGTCCCCATATTCGGGTCGCCGGGGAAATAAACCGGAGTAACCGGTGATTGTGTACTTCCAAGGTCAAGTCCTTTTTCGCGTAATCCCTTTTGAAGAGCGTTTGCAATTTCCCAAAGTTTTTTGCGGCATTCTCCGCGTTTAAGCATTTCAAGGCGTTTCATTGCTCCTATGACAATAGGCATCGGAAGTGATTTGGCAAAAATCTGCGAACGCATATTGAAACGTAAGTGGTCTACAACCTCACGTGTTGAAGTAACGAAAGCTCCGATACTTGCCATGCTTTTTGCAAATGTAGCGAAATAGATATCCACTTCGTCCTGGCATTTGAAATGTTCGCTTGTTCCCGCACCGGTTTCTCCCATTGTACCGAAACCATGCGCATCATCGATCATGAGACGGAAATTGTGGTTTTTCTTCAACGCTACGATTTTGTCGAGCGCTCCCATATCGCCGGCCATGCCGAAGACTCCCTCGGTAATCACCAGGATACCGCCTTTTCCGCCTTCTTTTTCAATATGATTTTCAGCCATATTCAGCATCTTTTCGCATCGCTCAATATCATTGTGCGGAAATACAAAACTTTTTCCGCCTTTTGCTTTATGCAGGAATATTCCGTCCATGATGCAAGCGTGCGATTCTGAGTCGTAAACGATCACGTCAAAGCGTGTGCACATTACATCAATGATGGATACCATGCCCTGATAACCGTAGTTCAGCAAATAGCAAGCCTCTTTTTTCTCAAATTCAGCCAATTGGTTTTCCAGTTCTATGTGGTATTTGCTGTCTCCCGACATCATACGCGCTCCCATCGGGTAGGCCATTCCCCAGTCTTTCGCCGCTTGCGCATCCGCTTCGCGGACTTCCGGGTCGTTCGCCAGACCGAGATAGTTATTCAAACTCCATACTAACACGTCTTTTCCGTTAAAACGCATCATTGGTTTAATTTCACCTTCTAATTTCGGAAACATAAAATATCCGTCCGCATTCTTTCTGTACTGGCCAAGAGGTCCAGGAACGTTTATCCTGTCAAAAATGTCAATCATACTTCTTTTAATTTATAATGGTTAATGAATTACTTTCATTTGTAACGTGCAAAACTACAAAATATTTGCCGAAATCAAAAAAAGCAATCGTTGTTAACAATGTATGGAACATTTTTAATTCGATATTACACAAAAAGATATTTCCTCTGCAATTCAACAGGAGGAATATCTAATGTGGGGGTACTACTTAAAAGTACAGAAATAGAAGTTCGTTTGGAAAAATAAATATACCCAATATGGCATAAATTGAGGATATACAGTTTTAAATATTACGAGTTTAAATATTACGGGCAATTTGACGACAAATCTCTCTGTCTTCTATCAATTCCGTTAGCTTTATTGGGTTGTGATCGTAGTTAAATAAGGGGATGTGAAATTTTATGAGTTGTTTTTCTATAGAAAAATCGCCTTCATATTTAACCCAACAAACTTCGAGATTAGTAATCATCCAGTTTATGATCAAATTCTTATCTTTTTCAGAAAACGTGTAATTGTTTTTGTTGCTTTTCATTGTGGTGGATCCTTTTTCCGGACGATAGCCCAAGGCAGCTCCCATACTTCTGAAAAATGTTCCATGTCCAATTGCGTTTAATTCCTGTTTATAAAGACGTTTTCTTAGGGATTGTCCTTCTGCTTTACCAATGTAAATAATCCGATTGGAACGTAGATGTTTTTGATATCGGTTAGGTAAAGTGGAGCCTTCTTTTAACCTAATGCAATAAAATCCGCAAACGTCAATATTACTGGACTTTAAAGACTCGATGCTCTGAAAAATCTGAAAATTAATATATACTTTTGTTTTGTTCTTGTTTGTTTTCTTAGTCTTTGACATCTTGGTGCTGGTTTTGTTATTCATTAGAGATAAAGTTTGTTGTTTCGTTTTTGCAGAATGGGGAATATACCAATGTCTTCCTAATTGAAAAGCATGCGGAATGTTTCCATTTTTGAGTATCTTTCTTAAAGGTTTTCCGGGTTTATCTTTACTGTCATTTAAAAGGTTTGCTTTTTCAAGAATATGATTCCCTTCTTTGGGAGAAATGTACATTTCTTTTGTTTTAGATAAATGATTATCTAAACATTCTATGATAGCTTTGATTTTTGTGTCCATATTAAGCATATTTGATTTACTGTGTTCGTATTACTTTTCCTTGTTTGTCCCTAAGTGTGCCATCTGTGTCTTTTGTGGCGATAACTTTGTTTTGACCATTGTAGATGGTATTGCCTCGTTGAGTGGCGATTATCTTTCCTGATTTGTCTCTCATTGTTCCATCTTTATCTTTCTGGATTACTACGATTCCGGATTTGTTCTTTATGGTTCCGTTTTTCTCTTTAGTGCCGATTATTTTGCCGGTTTTATCCCTGATGGTTCCATACCGATCTATGGTATGAGTTACGATTCCATTTTTGTTACGATATTCCTGGGCAATAACGGGCAGGTTAATGGAGTTTATTGCAAAACAAAGCATGAGAAACTTTGCAAGTCTCGTGTTTATTGTTTTGGGTTCCTTGATTGTATTCATAGTCTTTTAGTCTAAGCATAATTGTTGTACTCTAAAATGTCCATGCGCGATATTTTTTTTGCGAATATGTTAATTGTCATTTTAATATGAGATATCTTTGAAGTCAATCACGTTTCCGTTTTTGTCAAGATAGAATATTTGGTTGCTGACGACATACCCTCCAAAGATGTTTTTTGCGCGATATTTGTGTCTTACCCAATATTTATAAGCTGAATTATTGTTGTCATCTGTTTTATTTACCTGTGACCATTCAATCGATTCATAGCTTTTGGGGTCATTCAGATTTTTCTTTAGATATTGTTCCACCTGAGATACGGAAGCATCATATACGCTATTTTTGACAGTTTGTCTGCTATTTGAAATATCATTCGAAGTATCACAAGAACGTGCACCACTTCCCCATATAGATAGGATCACAATAAAAAGAACAAAGAATGAGGCATATTTACTTGCGTTTATACCTTCCTTTTTTTGTGGATTTTTAAAAGCATTACAGCAGTGAGGGCATATCAGTGTATCTTTATAGTTTGATTCCTCAATAATTACAATTTTTTCACAATGTGGACAAAGTGTTTTCATTTCATATCTTCATGTTACTTTCACCTGTTCCTTCGGCAATGTTAATAAATAAAGAAAGCGTGGAACCATTAACTTATTTAAGGTAACAGGCTCTGACAAAGCCTACAAGTATAAATAAGCAACAGCCCACGCCTTTTTTAAAGACGTAAGGAATATATGCTTATTCTCTACTTGTTATTGAACTGTCAGATTCGTTACCAAAGAATAAAGCTAAACACTTTCTATGTTTTTATATGTCTGTAATGCTAATTTAGCATTACGGAGCAAAGATATTAAAAAAATATCATAAAACATTTTTATGTGCGACCCTTTTTCGGGCTGTTGCAATTCAATTCGTTTAATTCGAATTTCTATTTAAGGCGCTTCGGTAGACATTTACAATCCGCTCCCGGAGAGATGTCGGTTCGATAACGATGAGTGAGTTGCTTCGCGATAACAATTCCATGACAAAATCGTTTGTGATTCGCAGCCTGACTTTTATTCTAAATTCATCGTCGTCGTCAATCAAGATTTCTTGAGAATGGTGAAGTGGAACGGATTTGAGAAACATTCCGTCCAAATGACTATACGACAGGACAATATCTTCAATCGGAATGTCTTCTTGATCCCATATCCCGAAGCTGTATTTAAACAGTTCTTTTGGATTTATGGAGGCGTCTCGTTTGAATGGTTTGTCGTCATCAACGATTATATTGGAGATTCGATCAATTCCGAAAGATTTTAGTGTGCCGTTATCCATGGCAAGGAGATACCAGCGTTGTTCGGACTCTTTCAGAAAATATGGGGTGACTTTTTTATGAACAATCTTGTCATTGTGTCGAACTAAAGTGTAATCAAATTCTAAATGATACATTTGTCTGATCGCATTTAATATAATCGGCAAATTTTCGCTGCCAAGCGGGCGATGATGCTCTGCCAAAATGAAATGATAAAGCCCGCTTTCCGCATTTAACGCGGTCAGTATATCAAAGTTTAGCAATAACTCTTCACAGCGGTCTGTTGAGGCGTTTTCTTTGTCAGCAAGATAATAGCCGTATTCTTTCTTGTGTTTGATGATTATTCCAAACAACTCTTCAATCATATTGATGTCGCGTTGTATAGTACGCAACGAGTAACCGGTAATATTGCCATATCTTATGCTCATATTTTTTTCTATGTGTTGCAATAACTCATCTTTAGAAATATACTCATTTTGGGAACTAACTTTGTTTATCAGCAATAAAAGCCGTTGTAACATTTCTATTTTTGCCATATTGTGAACTTTTCTGCAAAAGTAACATGAGTAAGCGACAAAAGATGTCGTTGTTGATTTTTTTTAGAGAAGAGGTACAAATTACGGCTTTATGTCTCCATTATGCACTCACTTTTTGATGGTCTTATGGATTTTATATCAGCATCTTATTGTTTTTGTTTATAAAATTGTTATTAGTGTTTTTATTTGTTGATGTGTTTCTTTTGTACAGCTACTATTTGTGTTGTTCGTCAATGATTATGGCTGGTCTTTGTTGTACTTTTTTAATAATGGTATTTGGGAAAGGATAGTGCAGGAAAGACGACTTTGTTTCATTGGATGGCCAATCTGATATCCTACAAGGGAATGCGGATGTTTTCGGATAAAATCCGTTTCGGTTATTTGCCGACGGAATTATTTATGTGTCGTTTTCGTACGCGGATACATTGTCTGTCCTGACGGAATCAGAGATGTCTTTTTTTTCGGAAAAAGAAAGTTTAGGCTTTGTGCGGAAAGAGGTAGAGGCGGCTGCAAGTGAGAAAGTGAAATGTATATCTTTTTGTTAGCGTCTATGTAAAACGAGTGATATAAAAAATGGACAGGGCACAGTGGTTATAAAGCCATGAAACCCTATCTCGACATTGCTGATGATAAAAAAGCTAATGCAATGAGTAAATTCAATCAACTTTAATGTAATCGAAAGTCTAATAAAGCGATTTTTGGTCGACTATTATAAACATGATTAAAATAATTGCTATATTTGCATCTAATTATAATCGTAACTAAAATACAATGGCGAAATTTCCGAGCATTCTGTATCGCAGAGATACCTACATAGAACGAATAAAACCCTTTATGCGAACTCCTATTGTTAAGGTGATGATAGGGCATAGACGTGTAGGAAAGAGCTTTATCCTTTTCCAACTTATTGAACTGATTAAAAAGGAGGACGAAAATGCCAATATCATCTATATCAACAAGGAAGATATTGAATTCGAAGATATTGTCTCCTATCGGGAACTACACGACTATATTTCAAAAAGATTAGTCTGTGACAGAAAAAATTACATCTTTGTTGATGAAATTCAGGAGATTGCAGATTTTAAGGTTGCCATTCGCTCATTTGCATTGGACGATAACAACGATATTTATATTACAGGAAGTAATTCCGAGATATTTTCCAGTGATTTGGCAAACGAACTTGGCGGCCGTTATGTAGAATTCAGAATTTATAGCCTTTCATATCTCGAATTTTTAAGTTTTCACAAACTACCTAACGATGATGATTCTCTTGAAAAATATTTTCATTTTGGAGGTTTGCCATATCTGATACATCTCCCTTTGAACGAAGCGGTGGTTATGGAATATATTCGTAGCGTATATTCGACAATCATATTGCGCGATGTTGTAGAACGAAAGAAGATACGGAATACTGCTTTTTTGGAACAACTCATCCGCTTTCTGGCAAATAATATCGGTAGTCTTTTTTCGTCGAATAGTATAAGCGATTTTTTGAAAAATCAGAAGGTCAATATCTCACCTAATCAAGTTTCGGAGTACGCAAATTCACTTGCGGAAGCTTTTATTGTGCATCGGATTGGCCGTTACGATATTGTCGGCAAAAAATTATTTGAGCGTGGAGATAAATATTTTTTTGAAAATATGGGTATCCATAATGCTGTAGCAGGGTACAAGCCGCAAGACAGGGCTAAACGATTGGAAAATGTTGTTTGTAATCATCTATTATTCTGTGGATATGATGTCAAGGTAGGAACTCTTTCTCCCGAAGAAATAGATTTTGTATGTACACGAGGTGGCGAGACATTATATGTTCAGGTAGCAATCGAATTATCGAACCCAGAAACGGTTACACGTGAATTTGGTAACTTGTTAAAAATCAGGGATAATTATCCTAAAATTGTTGTTTCAGGTGAGCGCTCTTTTGAGAATAGCTATGAAGGAATCGAGCATATATACATACGTGATTTTTTATCTTCTACTCTGACACCTAAGATTTTGTAATAAAGTAGTGTTTATAGTTCAACTTTAAGTCTGCCCATTCCGGCTAACGATTCCGATGTTTTCTGTATGAGATCCAGTGAAGCAGATCCGAGCAAAATGAATCGTCCGGGACGACGGTTCCGGTCTATCTCACTTCTCAATACAGAAAAAAGTTCCGGTACTAACTGAATTTCATCCAAACAAATTGTTACATCCTGATTGGCTTGGAAGAATAACGTGGGTTTTCTCAGTTTATTCAAATCATCCAAATGCTGAAGGTATAAATACAGATAGGCGGCGTTTCGGCAATGCAAAATAAACAAGCTTATTTTGTATTGCTCTCAACTTGTGCTATCTTTGCATTTCTAAAATTTAAAGCGGATGGATATATCAGTAATAATACCTTTGTATAATGAAGCGGAATCGCTTCCCGAATTATATGATTGGATAAAACGTGTGATGGACGAAAATAAATTCTCGTATGAGATTATTTTTATAAGTGATGGCAGCACGGATGAGTCATGGAGTATAATCGAATCGCTGAGCGCTAAAGCGCCTGAGGTGAAGGGTATTAAGTTTCGCCGTAATTATGGTAAATCGCCGGCGCTTCACTGCGGCTTCCAACGTGCGCAGGGGGATGTGGTGATTACGATGGATGCGGATTTGCAGGATAGCCCGGATGAAATTCCGGAATTATACCGTATGATCAAAGAGGATGGATACGACCTTGTTTCCGGCTGGAAGAAAAAACGTTACGATAACCGGCTGACTAAAAATCTGCCATCTAAACTGTTTAATGCTACCGCGCGAAAGTTTTCCGGAGTCAAACTGCATGATTTTAACTGCGGATTGAAATCATACAATAAAGAGGTGGTAAAGAATATCGAGGTTTATAATGATATGCACAGATATATTCCTTATCTTGCCAAGATCGCAGGATTTAATAAGATAGGAGAGAAGGTGGTCCAACATCAAGCCCGTAAATATGGTAAAACAAAATTCGGATTAAGCCGTTTCTTTAATGGTTATTTAGATTTGATTACGCTTTGGTTCACTTCAAAGTTCGGGAAAAAACCAATGCATATTTTTGGTCTTTTGGGTAGCGCTATGTTCTTTGTTGGCCTTGTAGCCCTTGTGGTTGTACTTGTGGCAAAATTGATGTCCATTATTAACGGTGATTTGCGCCCGTTGGTAACCAATTCACCTTATTTTTATATATCTCTGACGGCAATGATCATCGGTACGCAGTTGTTTCTTGCCGGATTCATCGGTGAATTGATTACGCGCAATGCTCCGAGCCGAAACCGTTATAAAATAGAAAGTGAGATCTGATATATACAAAAAATGTTCTGAATTTTCAGAACATTTTTTGTTAGGATTGTTATAACCATTCTTTCATGAATCCGTCCATTTCTTCCGCATGTTCTTCCAAGCTTTGTAATAACTTGAATTGCGCTTTTGTGCGTTGCAGATTATGTTCGGGGTGGTGTATTTTATAATAAGTGTCACCATTGATATAATCGGTAAAGAAACGTACGGTTTGCATGTAAGTAAGCAATCTGCCACCGTAAGGAAGCAGGCTTATTTCCAATGGTGTGAGGAATGATTTGGCCGTTTCCATATAACCGCGTGTATACGCCTTGAAAATATCCATGTTTACATTTACATTGTCCAGGTTCGGATCATCTTCCGCCCCGGTGTTTGCTCCTGTACGAATGAAATCGCCAATGTCGGAAAGTACATAGCCGGGCATCACCGTGTCAAGGTCTATAACGCATAAAACCTTGCCGGAATGATTGTCGAACAGGATATTGTTTACTTTTGTATCACAATGGTTGATACGTTTACGTAGTTTTCCTTCGCGGTGTAATTTTTCCTGAATGCACATCGCTTCGGCGCGTTTTTCAATTTCTTCGACAATATCTTTTACTCCGTCTAACCGGCCTGCCGCATTGGCTTTCAGCGCATCGTGAAATTGTTGCAGGCGGAATTCCATATTATGAAAGTTCGGGATTGTTTCGCCCAGCGTACCTTCCGGTATATCCGCAAGCATAGACTGAAAATCACCGAACGCTTTACCCGCTTCGTATGAAAGTTCGGGATTGACTTCTTCCAGACTTTTACTGTCCGGAATCATCAGGCAAACACGCCAATAATTTTCGCCATCATAATAGTACTGTTTACCGTCTTTCGTCGGCAGGAATGTCAGCACTTTCCGATCGATATCCGTTTCATTATGTTCTTCTAATTTTTTTCGGATGTGTGATGTAACGATCTGTATATTATTTTGCAACATCTCCACATTGGTGAAAATATGATGGTTAACGCGTTGCAATATGTATTCTGTTGTTCCGGATTCTGTTGTTATTTTTAATGTGTCGTTGATGTGCCCGTTTCCAAAAGGGGTTGCTTCAACCGGATTTTCATTGAGATCAAAATGTGACAGGATCTGTAAATACTCGTTTTTTGTCATGGCTTTATATTATTTATGTTAATGTTCGATGCAAATATAGCGAAAATTGAGAGCAAAACAAAAATTTTTTTGTTTTGCCGAGATGAAGCTATATTCTGTTCTTTTAGGCAAAATATAATGTAAATCGAGTGCAATGACAAGAGAAAATTTATTTTCTTTTTGTCAAATTAAAAAGCCGTTACTATTTATTTGTTGATGAGTATAGCTAAATTTTTTTCTTTTTCCAGTCTGCGAAGTGAAGATAAAGAGCGCTTCCGAAAAGAAGACCGGTGAAGTATATAATCTCTGCAGTGAAGCAAATATGGATCGGCAATTTAAAATATATTCCGGTCATATAGATGAACAGAGTATACAGTACCAAAACGCCCATTTCGAGAATCAGTGCTGCTTTTGTGTTACCGGTTCCGGAAACACTGTTGAAAAATACACTGGCAATCGAACTTATGATCAAAGCAACCGATACTACATATATCGATGTTACAGATTCGTTTATCAGAGATAAATCATTGGTGTATACGGATAATACGAGTTTAGGAAAGGCGCAAAGTAGCAATACACATACTGACATGATGATAAATGAAAGTCGTGATATGCGGCGTATAAGAGGCATTACCTCTTTTATTTTTCCTTCGCCGATGATGTTACTGACGAGCGTGTTTGAAGTGGCAGAAAGTGCGTTGAGTGGTATGAACATTACAATGTAAATACTTCTTACAATATTGGCGATTGCTAAGGTGTGTTGTCCCTGTCGTTCTATTGCGACAAAAAACAAAAAGTAGGTACTCATCGAAATAAAGTACTGGAACATCGTGTAGATGGATATTTGCAATACTTGTTTCAGTAGTTTGATATCTATTGATTTAAAGTGGGTAAATCCGTATTTTTTGCGGTTTATCGTAAAGAAAGAATAGATTATGAAAAATAGGGTAGAAGCAAATTCCGCTATAACCGATGCAATGGCAGCTCCTTCAAGCCCCATTTCAGGAAAGCCGAATTTTCCGAATATCAATACATAATCGAGTACAACATTCGTGGAAGCCATGACAATGGCATTTACAGTCAGTATTTTTGTTTTTGTTATTCCTACATAGAACGCGCGGAACATCACATTGAATACATCGAAGAAAAATCCGATGATACGCCATTTCAGAAATGTGACCGTAGCTTCCCAGATAACTTCGGATGATATCATGATGCGCATGATGTTTCCCGCGTAAAAGAAAGATAACCCAAAAAGGATTACAGCTAACAACATAAGGAAAATCATACCTTGGATCATCACAGGGCCGATGGAACTGTAATTTTTTTCTCCGTTCCGCCTGCCGATGATAATTTGCGCACCGGTACTGAAACCAAAGAATATTGTAAACAGGCAGATATAAAAAAGTCCTCCCATTGCGGATGCGCCCAGTTCGACTTCGCCGACGCGGCCGAGAAAGGCTGTATCGGTGACATTGATTATATTCTGCGCCAACAGGCCGATAATTATCGGTAAACTGATATTCCAGATATGTTTGTTTGAATATGTGCCGGTTTTATTTTGCATAAAATTTGCTGAAAAATAAAGGCTGTCATTATCCGGCAGCCTTTACTAAATTATATTGTTTAGATTGTCTATACCAATCTGTTTGTTGCTGTATCGGGAAAAATAATTGTCGGTTTAAAGGTCTTTGCTTCTTTATAATCCATTTGCGCGTAGGATACGATGATGATGATATCTCCCGGTTGTACTCTGCGTGCTGCCGCTCCGTTCAGGCAGATAATACCGGAACCGCGCTCTCCTTTTATGATGTATGTAATGAAACGTTCACCGTTGTTATTATCTAAAATGTGTACTTTTTCGAATTCAATCAGGTCAGCGGCTTCCATGAGGTCTTCATCGATCGTTATACTGCCGATATAATTAAGATTAGCCTCTGTCACCGTTACGCGGTGGATTTTTGATTTCAAAACTTCAATATTCATTTTTTATGCTCATATTTTATATTATCAATAAGCCTTACATCCCCGCAGAATACGGTTATACAGCCTACCGGAAAATCTGTATCATTCCATTCTTTTATCGGCTGTAAAGTATTACCATCAATGATTTCGTAGTACTCAACGCGCATGCAAGGTGTTTCATTCAGGATTTCTATGACCCGGTTTTTAACCTCCTGTACGCCTTTCGATGTTGCAAAGTTAAGACTTTCTTTTAAAGTATGCGCAATTACCGGCGCAATTTGACGTTGTTCGGGTGTTAGCCGTGTATTGCGACTGCTCATCGCGAGACCGTCCTTTTCACGAACGATGGGGCAGGCGATAATATTTATCCGCATACCTAATTGTTTTGCCATCTCCCGTATAACGGCTATTTGCTGAAAATCTTTTTCTCCGAAATACGCATTGTCCGGCATAACGATGTCGAACAATTTGCTGACAATCTGCGCCACTCCGTTAAAATGACCCGGACGGTGCGCTCCCTCCATTACTTCCGCTACAGGTCCGAGATCAAAGATTCGCGTATCGGGTTCGGGATACATATCTTCCTCCGAAGGCGCGAAGACATAGTCGCAGCCGATGGGTTTGAGCAGTTCGCAATCTTTTTCCAACGTCCGTGGATATGCTTTGAGATCGTTTTTGTCGTTGAATTGCGTCGGATTGACAAATATACTTACAACACAAACATCGTTTTCCTGCTTGCATTGCTTTACTAAACTTAAATGTCCGTCATGCAACGCTCCCATTGTAGGAACAAATCCGATGGTTCGATCTGCTCCCCGTTCATTGGATAAAGAGGACTTTAAATCGTTGATATTATGTATAATCTTCATGCTATAATACTAATTGTTTCAATCAATAGCTAACTCTTGCTGATAAAGGTATAGCTGTAATTCAACTGCAAAGCAACAAAATAAAAAGAAAATATAGCAAATTTTTAATGATAAAATATACTAAATTTAAACGTTTTGAAGATTCATTGTCATTTCGCTTGTTTATTATCCCATTTTTTTTTACTATCTTTGTGGCGATTTTCTAAATACTAAAGAATGAACGCAAAGCGAATTTTGTTTATAACTCAGGAGATTACCCCGTATTTGCCGGAAACGGAAATTTCGAAAATATGCAGAAACTTACCACAAGGCATACAGGAGCGAAGTCGTGAGATACGAACATTTATGCCCCGTTACGGGAATATCAATGAGAGAAGAAATCAGCTGCATGAGGTCATACGCCTTTCCGGCATGAATCTTATCATTGATGATACGGATCATCCGTTGATTATAAAAGTCGCTTCTATTCAGGCTGCTCGAATGCAGGTTTATTTTATAGATAATGAAGATTTTTTTCACCGTAAGGCAACTGTCGCAGATGATGAAGGAAAGGAGTATGAAGATAATGATGAACGTGCTATTTTTTATGTGCGGGGGGTATTAGAAACGGTAAAAAAGTTACGCTGGATTCCTGATTTGGTTCATTGCCATGGATGGTTATCCGCTCTTGCTCCGATATATCTGAAAAAGATGTATGCCGATGATCCGAGTTTTGCCGGAACTAAGATTGTTTATTCCGTATATGCGGATTCATTCAAGAAATCACTGAATAAGTCTCTTCCTGATAAAATGAAGCAGGATAGTATGACGGATAAGGATTTGCAATTGCTGAAGGCCTCGACCGATTTTGCCACCTTATCTAATCTCGCGATCCAATATTCGGATGGAGTCATTCAGGGGAGTCAGAAGATTAATAAAAAAGTTTCCGAATTTATTGAACAGGAAGATAAGTTGTTTTTGCCTTATCAGGAAGAAGAATCTTATATTGATGCTTATAATGAGTTTTATGATAAAGTACTCAACACAAAATCAAAATAGAAAGAAGATGAAAAAAGGTTTAAATAAACTTGTAGTCGTATTATGCCTTTTCATGGGGCTTATATTTAGCTCGTGCAATGATGATCTGACAAAAGTCGGAACAACTATTTTGCCTCCCGAGGATTTGGTAACAGTTTATACGGATACATTTCAGATGAAAGCTTCTACCATAAGGTTGGATTCTATTTATGCCAAAACAACAGATTGTTTATTGGGCGAGATGTATGATCCTGTATATGGAACTATCAAATCGGATATTGTTTGTCAGTTTTATTGTGAAGAGGGATTTGAATTTGCCAAAACTCCTTATGAGGGAAAAGTTGACTCTGCCGAGTTGATCATCTTCTATCCGTATTATGACAAATATTTAAACGAGTTTTCTTATGGCGGGCTTATGGCATACGGCGATACGGTGACTCCTATGCAGGTTACGGTTTATCCGGTGAACCAGCAGTTGAAAAGAAATTTTTATACGAACGATAATCCGGAGAAATATTGCGATATGCAAAATCCTTTAGGGGCGGCTTCATATACTGCATACGATATGACAATCTCTGACTCTTTACGCAAATCCGGTGATTATACGCCATTTATAAGAGTTAGACTGCCGGCCGATCTGGGACAAAAGTTTTACGATGAAACAATTAATAATCCCGCGACATTTCAAAGCCAAAGCGCTTTTAATGCATTTTTCCCGGGAATTTATTTAACAAATACGTATGGGAGCGGCTGTATGATAAAAACAGCCGGCGAGAATATTGCTATGCGAATGTTTTATAACTATGCGGAGCAGGATGCCGCGGGTCAGGACTCTTTAGTTCTTGCAGCGCAATGGTTTTACGGAGCAAAAGATGTGGTTCAGATTAACCGGTTTCAAAATAGTAATATAGATCAGTTGTTGGTTGATAATCCGACTCATACTTACATAAAATCTCCGGCGGGTGTATGTACAAAATTAGTTTTGCCTACAACGGAAATATCCAAAGAGATTGATATAAATGACCGTTATATTAATGGATTTACTCTTAACCTGAGTTATTTGCCCGAAGATGAATGGAATTTTGCTTATACGCCTCCGGGTTACTTATTGTTGTTGCCGGAAGATTCCGCCGCTACTTTTTTTGAAAAAGAAAATGCGGAAAACTATGTAACTTCATTCCTCTCTTACATGGCTTATGATGGTACGAAATCATACAATTCTCCTATACAATCGACTTCCGGATATTCTGCGTATACACGTACTTACTCTTTTGGGAATATAAGTACATTGCTTAAAACGCATATCGAAAAGTCTCCGGATAAGGATTTGAGTTTGTTGGTTATTCCCGTATCCCGCACTACTTCTTATTATAATTATTCATATTATACAAGCGCGCTTTTTAATAGTTTCAATCTTGCGGGCGTAAAGATACGAACAGGAGAAGATTATATGAAAGTAGTGGTTCTTTCGAGTAAGTTTGAAAATAAAGAATAGAGTCTTTCATATTATAACAAAATATGTCATAAAAAAATCATCTCAGATATAATTTGAGATGATTTTTTATTTCGGGAGGTATTTTGAATGTGATTGACAACGCGCTACTTCACATTAATATTCAGTTTGTGAAGTACGTCACGGATTTTCTCAAAAGTAGTAATACGCGTTGGAACAAGTGGCAGGCGCAATTTATTGTCTATAAAGCCCATCATGTTCAACATACTCTTCACACCGGCAGGGTTACCGTCAACAAACAGTAATTCAAATAATTCTGCGAAACGTGAGTGTATAATACGCGCATTTTGATAATCGCCTTCCAGCGCTAATCTTACCATGCGGCTGAATTCTTTTGGAAAAGCGTTTCCAATAACAGATATCACACCGACAGCGCCTAACGCGATCAGTGGGAATGTTATACCATCATCACCGGATATTACCTGAAATTCAGCCGGCTTGTTTTTGATGATATCATCCATTTGTGAAATATTGCCGGATGCTTCTTTAATTGCGGTAATATTATTGAATTCACGCGCGAGACGGAGTGTTGTCTCAGCGGTCATATTTATTCCTGTACGACCGGGTACATTGTATAAAACAATGGGGAGCGGAGATGCTTTCGCTATCGCCTTGAAATGCTGATAAATACCCTCTTGGGATGGTTTGTTGTAATAAGGAACTACGGATAATATCGCGTCAATACCTTTAAATTCAGTGTGTTCGATTTGTGATAGTATATTTCGTGTACAATTGCCTCCGATACCAAGAACTACCGGAATACGGCGATTTACCCGTTTTGTGATTATCCGCGTGATCTCTTCTTTTTCTTCTTCCGATAAAGCGGGGGTTTCGGCTGTAGTTCCAAGTGCAACGATATAATCTGTTCCGTTTTCCACGAGGTGATCAGTCACTCTGATCAATGCGTCGTAATCTACGCTTTCGTCTTCTTTGAATGGTGTTATCAGGGCAACGCCCATACCATGTAAATCTATGCCTGCCATAGTAACCAATTTATTTTCGGATGACAAAGATAATGTAAACCGGGAGTAATACAAAATAAGTTCATTTTTTTTTCTGCCCGGAATGTAACTTATTTCTTGAAAAAAATTGCAATTGGTCTTATTTTGACGTGATGGATTGCAGATAGCTTAGTAATTGTTCAAACAAGTACTGCAAATTGCTATTCTCTTTTGGCGGTATGATGGAAAAATCATAAACAGAATCCTCTGAATATTTAATACCGGCCTTGAAGGTTGACGGGTGTTGAAGGAATAGATAGAACATGGCTGAGGTACGTTCTCCTGTAAAATCAATAACAAGGTCGGCCGGTAAATGACAGAATTGTTTCTGAATGCTTTTTTCAGGGAATCCCCAGATATTGACATCTTTGTCAGCGCGCAACAGCAGATAATTCGAATACCAGGTAGGAACGTCTTTTTCCGTAGGCGCGAATATGGCTGTGTTGACTGTTTTATTTATAGACTTCAGCTTTTCGATGCAGACTCGTGCGATATCCCAATCTTTAGAATCGCATATAAACAATATTGTTTTTATATCGTTCATGGAGCGATATTGATGCGGTCTGTCGGAAGCTTTACGAATCAGCTTTTGAATTTCTTTTTTGAGGAAATAATTAGTCAGAACCATTGTCGTTGAGTAGTTTTAAAAAGTCTGTTTCATTAATGATTTTTATGCCCATTTTTCCCGCTTTTTCCAATTTCGCCGGGCCCATGTTCTCTCCTGCAAGTATATAGTCTGTTTTGCCGGAAACCGAACCGCTGTTTTTTCCACCGTGTTGTTCTATCATTGCCTTATATTCATCACGGGAATGTAGTGAAAATGTGCCGCTTATTACAAATGTTTGTTCTTTGAGTTTGTCGGTACGCGCTGTTTGCAGCTCCTCGCTGATTTGCATCTGAAGGCCATATTCTTTCAGGCGATGTGCCAGATTTCTATTTCTTTCATTTGAAAAATATCCAACTACGCTTTGGGCGATGCGTTCTCCGACTTCCCCGACCGCGGTTAAATCTTCTAATGTTGCTTTTTCAAGGTCGTCGCATGATATAAAGGCAAAAGCTAATCGTTTAGCTACGGTTTCTCCGACAAATCGAATGCCGAGTGCGAAAAGGACGCGTTCGAACGGTACTTTTTTAGACTCTTCGAGGCTCTCTAAGAAGTTGTGTGCGCTTTTCTCTGCCCATCTTTCAAGCCGCATTAGTTCTGCATATTTTACAATATATAGGTCGGCTGCGTCTCGGATATAGCCGGCGTTATAGAGATCTTCAACCGTTTCAGGGCCGATATTGATATTCATCGCGCGCCGGGTGACAAAATGTTCGATCCTGCCTTTTATCTGTGGAGCGCATTCCCATTCGTTGGGACAGTAGTGCCCGGCTTCTCCCTCTTCCCGTATAAGAGGAGTGCCACATTCAGGGCATTTTGAAATAAATGTGACCCTGTCGCCGATAAGTATGGAACGCGCCTCTTTGTTTACTCCGACAATTTTCGGTATTATTTCGCCTCCTTTTTCGACATACACATTGTCTCCGATATGAAGGTCGAGTTCAGCCATTATATCCGCATTATGCAGAGACGCGCGTTTGACCGTGGTTCCTGCCAATTGAACCGGTTCCAGGTTCGCGACAGGCGTAATAACACCGGTACGCCCTACCTGATAAGAAACGGAGTTGAGCCGTGTTTCCGCTTTTTCTGCCTGAAATTTATAAGAGATAGCCCATCTCGGGCTTTTTGCCGTGAATCCGAGAAAACGCTGCTGGCGTAATGAGTTTACTTTAAGTACGATACCATCAGTCGCAACCATCAGATTTTTCCGCTCGATATTCCAATATTTTATGTAATCAAATATATCCTGTATGTTGTTACAAATACGCATCACATCCGGTATTTTGAAACCCCATGAACGAGCAGCTTCGAGATTGCCGGAATGTGTATCCGACGGCAGGGATTCGCCTAATAAATAGTAGAGGTATGCATCTAAATGACGTTTTGCTACAATGGTCGAATTTTGCTGTTTTAGCGTTCCCGCCGCCGCGTTACGCGGGTTGGCGAATAAAGGTTCCTCCTGTTCTTCACGTTCTTTATTGAGGCGTTCGAATTCCGGCCACGGCAACAAAATTTCACCGCGTATTTCAAACTTTTGAGGATAGTTGTTTCCACGCAGTTTTAACGGAATGGAACGTATCGTTTTCACGTTTGCTGTTACATCATCTCCGCGCGTACCGTCTCCGCGTGTGATCGCATGTTTAAGTTCTCCGTTTTCGTATAGGAGAGAGATCGAAGACCCATCGTATTTCAGCTCCGCGACAATTTCAAACGGTTCGTTCAGTGTACGGGCGGTTCGTTCGTAAAAGTCACGAATTTCGCCTTCGGAGTAAGTGTTGCCAAGCGACAACATAGGGTATTGGTGTTCTATCTGTTCGAATTCTTTAGATAAATCACTACCTACCCGTTGTGTGGGAGATAACGAATCTGCAAATTCCGGATACTGCTGTTCGAGTGCCTGCAACTCTTTCATCTTATCATCGAATTCTTTGTCCGAAATAGTCGGCGTTGACAGTACATAATAATTATGATTATGTTGTTCCAGCTCCTCGCGAAGTTGTTTGATTCTTATTTCAATCTCGTTCATAGTATTTGCTTGTTGTAGGCAAAGATAGTACAAGCCGAGAGAAATGCAAAACAAATTTATTTGTTTTCGTTGCCGAGGCGCAGCCTATCTTCATTTTTAGAATAAAGATAGTGCAAGCCGGGAGAAAAGCAAAATAATCGTGCGGACAAAATATGTCAGCCATATTATTGTGTGTTTATTTTAAAATATTTACTTTTACAACCAAATTTCAGCAATGGGTAACCTCTTTTGCTGATATATTGTAAATGATAAAGTTCAATATTAACTACATGATAAGATGAAAAGAGACAATGTGATTTTTGAGATTATTGAGCGTGAGTATCAACGCCAATTGAAAGGTATCGAATTGATTGCTTCGGAAAATTTTGTGAGTGAACAGGTAATGCAGGCGATGGGAAGTTGCCTGACGAATAAATATGCCGAAGGTTATCCTGGGAAACGTTATTACGGAGGTTGTGAAGTCGTTGATGAAAGTGAAAATCTGGCTATTGAGCGTCTCAAAAAAATGTTTGATGCGGAATGGGTCAATGTACAGCCACATTCCGGCGCGCAGGCGAATGCTGCGGTTTTTCTTGCTGTGATGAATCCGGGCGATACATTTCTCGGCCTTAATCTTTCTCATGGAGGGCATTTATCTCATGGTTCTCCTGTAAATAGTTCCGGCATTTTATATCATGCTACGGAGTATAATGTGAAAGAAGACACCGGACGTGTGGACTATGATCAGATGGAAGAAGTCGCGATGCGTGAGAAGCCAAAGGTAATCGTAGGAGGCGCTTCTGCGTATTCCCGTGAATGGGACTACAAGCGTATGCGTGAGATCGCAGACCGGGTCGGCGCTTTGCTGATGATTGATATGGCGCATCCGGCAGGATTGATCGCGGCGGGATTACTTGATAATCCGTTGAAATATGCTCATATAGTCACATCCACCACACACAAGACATTACGCGGGCCTCGTGGAGGAGTTATACTGATCGGTAAGGATTTTGAAAACCCATGGGGAAAGAAGACGCCGAAAGGAGAAATCCGGATGATGTCTCAACTACTTGATTCGGCCGTATTCCCAGGCATTCAGGGTGGTCCGTTGGAACATGTTATTGCGGCAAAAGCCGTGTCTTTTGAAGAAGCTCTTCAGCCGGAATATAAAGATTACCAAAGTCAGGTTCAGAAAAATGCGGCAGCGTTGGCACAAGCATTTATGGACAAAGGATACAAGATTATATCCGGAGGTACGGATAACCATAGTATGCTGATTGATTTGCGTACAAAATTTCCGGAACTTACAGGAAAAGTCGCGGAGAATGCACTTGTAAAAGCAGATATTACCGTTAATAAAAATATGGTGCCGTTTGATAGCCGTTCGCCATTTCAGACTTCCGGCATTCGTGTTGGAACACCGGCCATATCCACGCGCGGAGCGAAAGAATCGTTAATGGGGGAGGTTGTCGAAATGATCGATGCGGTTTTGTCGGATCCGGAGTCGGAAGCAACCCTGAAATCCATCAAAGAAAAAGTAAATGCTGTGATGAAAGATTATCCGTTGTTCGCGTGGTAGTCTGAATAAGTGGTTTTCTAGATGTGTGAATCCGGAAACAGACCGGGTTTGCGCATTTTAAATTAATAACAAATAAATAATAATTCATGAAGAAACTGTTTTTTTTATTTAGTGCAATGATGTATATCTTTACTGCATGTGGGGATGGTACGGCAAATCAACCGGTTAAAGAATATAATAAAGGAATAAATATTATACCCAAACCCCAGAGTCTTGTCCTGAATGAAGGTTCTTTTCGTTTGAATGAAAAGACTTGCTTTTATGCTTCTACACCTGAAGCGAATACGGTTGCTTCTTTCTTTGCCGCCAAAATGAAAAACTCGACCGGTTATCCGATCAGCGTGAGTGATAATGAATCGGCAAAGAATACGATATCATTATTGATTGATGCATCTCTTGATGTTAATGATGAAGGATATACATTGGATGTTACCCCTTCGGCTGTGGTTGTGAAGGCAAAGACCACGCAAGGCCTTTTTTATGGTATGCAATCGTTTTTACAGTTACTACCGGCGGAAATAGAAAGCCCGACATCTGTGACAGACGTATCATGGAGCGCGTCATGTGTCGCGATCAAGGATGAACCGCGTTTTGGTTATCGTGGAATGATGTTGGATCCGTGCCGCCATTTTATGTCTGTCGAAGAAGTAAAAAGAAACTTAGATGTTTTGGCCTCATTTAAAATAAACCGTATGCATTGGCATCTGACAGATGATCAGGGCTGGCGTATTGAGATTAAAAAATATCCGGGGCTGACGGAAGTCGGAGCAACGCGCAGAGAAGGTGAAGGTTATGAATATGGTGGGTTTTATACGCAGGAACAGATAAAAGAAGTGGTTAAATATGCGACGGAACGCTTTATTACGGTTATTCCCGAGATAGAGATTCCCGGTCACGAAATGGCTGCGATCGCGGCTTATCCCGAGTTATCATGTAAAGAAGAAAAACTCAGACCACGTATCATCTGGGGGGTTGAAGACATTGTGTTATGCGCTGGAAAAGAAAAAACTTTCGAATTTTTTGAAGATGTATTCAAGGAAGTTGTGGAACTTTTCCCTTATGAGTATATACATATCGGTGGTGACGAATGTCCTAAGAGCGAATGGAAAAAATGTCCGTTGTGCCAGAAGCGTATCCGTGAAGAAGGTTTAGCCGCGAAAGATGGCCATACCGCGGAAGAACGCCTGCAAAGTTATTTTGTGCAGCGTATAGAAAAAATGTTGGCGAAATACGGAAAGAAGATCATCGGTTGGGATGAGATTCTTGAAGGAGGATTAGCACCAACGGCAACCGTTATGTCATGGCGCGGTGAGGAAGGTGGTATCGCGGCTGCGAATCTGGGGCATGAAGCCATCATGACTCCGAATCCGAATGGTATGTATATTGATCAGTATCAGGGTGATTACAGAATAGAACCAGTCGCAATCGGTGGTTATACATTGCCCAAGAAAATTTATGATTATGATCCCGTTCCCGATACGTTAGTAAAAGAAGGTAAAGGACATTTTATCATAGGTGTGCAATGTAATACCTGGTCTGAATATATGTATACAAATGATATCCGTGAATATCGTATTTATCCCCGTATACTCGCGCTCAGTGAAATTGCCTGGACGAAAGTGGATAATAAAGAATATAACGACTTTGAACGCCGTTTGAATAACGCGTACGTGAGGTTGGACGGACATGGAGTCAACTATCATATACCTCAACCGGAGCAACCGAACGGATCTTGCAACTTTGTTGCATTTACGGATAAAGCGGTATTGGAGTTTACAACAACCCGCCCGATTAAAGTCGTTTATACGATTGACGGTACCGAACCGACGCCGGAATCAGCTACGTATGTATCGCCAATAGAATATACGGAGTCCGGAACACTGAAAATTCGTTCGGTTCTTTCTTCCGGTAAGATGAGTCCTGTGCGTACGATTGTCGTAGAGAAACAATCTTTGGCGCCATCCAAAGAAGTGGCTTCTCCCAAAGCAGGATTAATGATGCAGGTAACGGATGGGGTTTATCTCGATGCCTCCTACCTGTCGGCTGTTAAAGATTGGAAAACGCTTGAAATCAAAAGTCTGCGTGAGTTGACGAGTTATGTGAAAGTGGATGAGTCCATGCGTGGAGTAAAACAATATGCCGCTATCGCTTCCGGTTATGTTGATATTCCGGAAGATGGTGTCTATTATTTTTCGTCGGAGCTTGAGGAAGTCTGGATAGACGGTCAGATACTTATCAATAATAAAGGCGAAGTAAAACGTTTTTCGCGAAAAGACAAGAGCGTTGCATTGTCAAAAGGACTGCACGAGTTAAAGACTGTATTTCTGGGACATATCATTGGCGGATGGCCATCGAACTGGAATGACGGAAGTATAAGAATACGCAAGGCTGATGCAGAAAAATTTGAAAGGATAAAACCGGAGCAGTTATTTCATAACTAATAATTGCCGGTATTACTGACAAAAAATCCGTAGAAGATCAAGTTTCTTGAATTTCTACGGATTTTTTTTATTATATAGTCTTCTTCCCTTGACTTATATTTATTTTCGGATACTAGAATACAAGTGGTGTTTCAGTGATACTATTCTTAAAATGAAAATGATCTTGATAAAGTATGTTTTAAAACACACTTTGTTGTTTTGTTTAAGTATTGATTGTTCGTATTTTTATAAACTAAAAACATGCCTGAAATTATTATTAACTGCTTGAAAAAAATCCATTTATGAATAAGAAGTGTTTAATTATAACAGTAGTTTTATTGTTGTTGGCAGAAATTTTTTCTTCCTGCGGAGAAAAAACAAACAATGAGTTTTCAGATTCAAAAATACCGAACGACGAATCTTCATTCGGCTCGCAAAAACCAGACAGCGACTCTATGCTGCAAGGTACCAAGTGGAGACTGGAAGGTCTTGTAGATGCTAAAACGGGCGCTTTAAAGGTATTTGAACCAGAAGATTGTGACAAATGTTATAGGCTTACATTTGATACTGATACAACCTTTGCTACTTACTCATCTGCAAATGTCTTATCAGGGATTTATATAGTTGATTACACGGAAAATTTCATCCGTTTTTCCGACTTAATTGGTACAGAACTCGCAGAAAGAGGCGATGGAATACTGTATGTGAATGCTTTACATGATATATATTTATTTTCCTGTAAAGAAAATGAATTGAAACTATATTATAGCGAAAATAAAAATTATTTACTTTTTAAATCATTAGAGTGATGAGAGTGTGATTTTTCACAGCAACAATATTGTTTTTGTCATACTATATACAAGGAGATAGAGATAGTATACGGGAGTTTGCTACGGGTTTGGTGTATGGAAGTCAAGTTATTTTGGAGTATTTTATACCGAAAGAAATAAAAGAAAAAGGTGTCTTCCTATTACTTATGTAGTTCATGATTACAGGTATATTCTTCTTCCTGAAGATGTTGAAACGGGTTATGGACAATCTGGAAGTTATCAAGTAAATATTAATTGTAGTGATGGTCAGAACTGGCAAAATGAAAATGATCTTGATAAAGTATGTTTTAAAACATACTTTGTTGTTTTGTTTTAAGTATTAACTGTTCATATATTTATAAATTAATTTAGATAATAAAAATAAAAAAAATATAATCAGAATTACTATCAGCCACTTAACAGTTTCATTTATGGGTAAAAAATATTTAATACTAACAGTCTTTTTACTGTTGCTGGCAGGAAATTTTTCTTCCTGTGGAGAAAAACCAAACGATGAATCTTCGCTCAACTCACAAGAGGAGATAGACGATGAATCTCCATCTAATCCGCAAAAATCGAAGGGAGACCCTATATTGCAAGGCACTAAATGGAAATTGGAGGGTATTGTAGACAACCAAACAGGTTCTTTAAAAAAACTTAAGCCGTTAGATTGCGAAGTGTGCTATACATTGGAAGTTGATACAAATTATACCCTTTCCGCCATAGGCATTGGAAGCAGACTTAAGTTGGATTTACTCAATTTAAACCCCGGTAAAGTTACGGCTGAACTCAAATGTGAACCATATAAAGGTGAATTATATTGTGATGTCGATGACTTTGAGAAAATGTTAATCCAGACTGAGTCTTATGTAGTATCGTCTGATAAGTTAAAGCTTATTACTGTAGGGGGCTTTCTATATCTATCGTTTGTGCCTTGGGATGGAGACAATCCTTCAACTTCCCGAATTGGTACTCAATGGAAGTGTACGGGTATCACCAACGTTGAAACAGGCGAAATAAAGGAACCTGACTCGAAAGGATGCGACTTTTGCTATATGCTTAATTTCACCACAGATTATAGATGCGAAGTTCATGGCTATGGTTCAAGATTCATTAAGGATTTATCAAATTTAGATTTGACACTTGAATCAGGGGATTCTTCTATTGCTAGCCCGCCTTTCGATGCAGAGCAATGGCTTAGTGATATTCAAGCGCGTGACGAATATCTCTTTTTTTGGGGGATCGCATATGTGAATGATTATGTATTTACGCCTAATGAGTTAAAACTCTTTTTTGTTTTTCAAGGGAAAAATTATTATTTATCATTTAAATTAACATACTCATGAAAAGGGTTTTATTCTTTGCAGCATATTGCATGGCAGTATACAGCCTACATGCTCAAAATACAACATACGAAAACCTTATGGTTTATCAGCCGGCTTTAAAGCCAAATTCCAAGAACAGGTTATTTTACCTGTGCGGGATATAGAAATTGTTAAAAAAGAAGATCTGTTTTTTGACCAAGAGGGAGGCCCAGTGCCTTTTGCTTATCCAATTCATGTATCATACACAATTGAAAATATGGGTATGTGGCAACAGTTGGATGACGGAAGTAAAATATGGCAACTGAAAATACGTGTTCCCGGTGCATTAGCTACATTTACTCGTTACGATAAGTTTTGGTTGCCGGAGGGCGGGAAGTTTTTTGTATACAGTGAAGAAACAAAACAATCTATTGGAGCGCTTACTTCCGATTTTATTGAGGGAAGCAGGGAAAGCCCAATGGATTTTACGACTGCTCTGATATATGGGGAAAATATAGTTTATGAATATTATCAGCCCGCATCGGTAAAGGATCTTCCTATTATATCTATAAACAGTATAGATTATGCATATCGGCATGTCAATAACCCTTATAGTATTGGGCTTCGCAATTTTGGTGATTCCGACAGTAGATGTCAAGTAAACATCAATTGTTCTGAAGGTAATAATTGGCAAGCAGAGAAACATGCGGTAGCAAGGGTTATAATTCCAAAAGGAAATAAATCGTTTTATTGTTCATGCGCATTAGTTAATAATACAAGTAGAGATCATACCGCTTATATATTAACAGCAGATCATTGTTTAGTTAGAGATGATACAAGAATACGTTATTATGATGTGGAAGGCAGTTCTTCTGCAAATCCTTATGCAAGTTCTAATGCAAATGGAATGATATTTTTTTGGGAATACGAGCATCCGGGATGTGCTAATAGCACAATAGAACCTTTGCTTCGTACTTCCACAGGATCAGCTACAATTGTAGCAAATAATCCTATTTCCGATTTTGCATTGATCAGAATAGATGCGCCTTCTCAAAACCCTCGGAATATTCCGGGAGTTATTCCTTATTATCTGGGTTGGGATTGTTCGGGAAATCCTGGAGCCGGAGGAGTCGGAATACATCATCCAAGTGGTGATGTTAAGAAAATATCAACATACGGTGAAACTCCTCGAAGTAACGGTAATTATTGGTTGTTTAATTGGAAGAGTACGGTAAATGGATTTTCTGTAACGCAAAGAGGTTCGTCCGGTTCTCCCTTGATAA
>JAVBNB010000020.1:0-25769 GCA_031551825.1 Tannerella sp.
ACCTTTGCATGGTTTGAATCCTACAGGAGACTTGGCAAAGATTTTGAATTTCATCCCGAAACAAGTCAGGTGATGATACAGTTAGCAATGATAAAACTAATGCTTAATAGAATTAAAAAATAAAATTTAAACAGTTTCTAAAACTCCGAATATGGAACGTCTTGCCCGGCAGGGAATGATGTTTACACAAGCCTATGCCAGCAGTATCAGTTCACCAACGCGATGCAGCCTGTTAACCGGTTCGAATGTGGCCCGTCACCGGGTCACAAACTGGACATTGGAAAAAAATAAATCAACGGACCGTAAAAGTGAAATACTGGAGCTTCCGGATTGGAATTATAACGGAATCTGTCAGGTTCCGGGAATTAACAACACCTATCAGGCGACCTCACTCCCCCAGTTATTGAAAAACAACGGATATCATACGATCCATTGCGGTAAAGCCCATTTTGGCGCTATTGATACGCCGGGTGAAAATCCGTATCACTTTGGTTTCGAAGTAAACATTGCCGGACATGCAGCAGGAGGCTTAGCCAGTTATCTCGGAGAAGATAATTTCGGAAACCGTACGGATGGTAAGAATAGCTCGCTTTTTGCAATTCCCGGATTGAAAGATTACTGGGGACAGGATATATTTGTCACTGAAGCACTTACCGTTGAAGCAAAAAAAGCATTGGATCATGCCATCAGGCTTGATCAGCCATTCTTCCTTTATATGTCACATTATGCAATCCATATTCCTCTTGATAAAGACAAACGTTTTTACAACAAATACCTTCAGAAAGGGTTAACCGAAAATGAGGCTGCATATGCAGCATTAATAGAAGGAATGGATAAAAGCCTGGGAGACCTGATGGATTGGATGGAAGCAAATAATCAACAGAAAAATACCATTATTATCTTCATGTCTGATAATGGCGGTCTGTCTTCCGGAGGGCAATGGCGAAGCGGAGATCCACATACCCATAATGCACCTCTTAACAGTGGAAAAGGTTCCGCTTATGAAGGAGGTATCAGAGAGCCGATGATTGTTTCATGGCCCGGTAAAGTAATGGCAGGAAGTAAATGCGACAAATATGTGGTGATTGAAGATTTTTTTCCTTCCATTCTTGAAATGGCACAAATCAGAAAATATGAAACAGTTCAACCGGTCGATGGTATCAGTTTTGTCCCGTTACTGACACAATCAGGAGACCCTTCTAAAGGCAGGAAACTACATTGGAATTGTCCCAACCTGTGGGGAAATACAGGTCCGGGCATGGGAGTCACCTGTTCTGTCCGGGATGGTGACTGGAAACTGGTCTATTACTATGATTCAGGGAGAAAAGAACTCTTTAATATTAAGGATGATATCGGAGAAAAACAAAATCTGGCAAACGAATACCCCGGATTAACAAAACGCTTATCCAAAGATTTAGGACAATATCTGCGAAAGGTCGGCGGACAACGTCCTTCTTTTAAAAGTACCGGAAAACCCTGTCCGTGGCCGGATGAAACGGAATAGTAACCGGGCAAAATAGAATAATCCATTAAATTGCCCTTATTATCCATTCATTGATATATAAATTTATCATATATTTGTCAATCATTGAAAACCTTATTTAATAGAATGAAAAATTTACAGATATGAATAAAATTCTGATTTATATTTGCTCCTGTCTGATTTTCATGCTTTCCTGCAAACAGGAAGATACAAAATGGGAATTGATATGGGAAGACGATTTTAACCAAACAGACCATTTCGATGAAACCTACTGGAGCAAGATTCCACGGGGACGATCGGATTGGCAGAATTATATGTCCGACTTCGACTCCCTCTTCCGGATGCAGGACGGAAATCTTGTTTTGCGAGGCATTGTAAATCAGGACCTTCCGCATGACACCGCTACTTATCTGACCGGTGGGGTCTGGACAAAAGATAAATTCAGTTTTGAACGCGGACGTGTTGAAATCCGGGCAAAAATGGGAGGGGCAAAGGGAGCCTGGCCTGCTATCTGGATGTTGCCCCAGCATGGAAAATGGCCGGAAGGAGGAGAGATCGATATCATGGAACGTCTTAATTCGGAGAACATTGCCTATCAAACTGTTCACTCGCACTATACCTATACCCTGGGGATCAAAGATCCCCCTACCAGTGCGACCGGAACGATCGATCCTTTTGGATATAATGTTTATGCGGTTGAACTTTATGCAGATAGCGTATGCCTTTTTATCAATGATAATCATACTTTAACATACCCTCGTATAAAAACAGATAAAGAGGGACAATTTCCGTATGATCAGCCACAGTATCTATTAATAGATATGCAACTGGGAGGGTCATGGGTAGGCGAAATAAATCCTGAGGACTTACCGGTTGAGATGTGGATCGATTGGGTAAGATATTATAAGAAAAAGTAAACACAAAAACCCGCATTTATTTCCCTCTCCGGAAACGTTTTTTTTTATAATTTAAAATGAAATAAAATGAGACAACCTGTGTTTCTTCTGTTGATAGCCATATTTTTAATTATTCATACCTCCTGCAGGCAAAAAGAGGAAGTGGTGCAATTTGTAATTTTTTCTGATATTCATAATGACCTGATTCCGGACGGAGAAAAACGTTTGCAGAAAATTATAAATGCAGCGGATTCGGCCAATGTGGATTTTATCCTTGAGATAGGCGATTTCTGCCATCCGGAAACAAAGAATGATTCTTTTATGAGAATATGGGAAAAATGTCCTAAAAGTAAATACCATGCATTAGGCAATCACGACATGGACCGGTGTACCAAAGAAGAATATATGCAGTCAAAAGGAATGGAGGGGCGGTTCTATTCCTTTGACCAGGGAGATTTTCATTTCATTGTGCTGGATGCCAACCACCGCTTTGAAAATGGTCAGTACATTCCTTACCATCAAGGAGGATATAGCAGGCCTACCTCCGATTATATTGATGAAGAACAGATAGAATGGCTCCGGAAAGACTTGGATATGACCGACAAACGCTGTTTTATTTTTTCACACCAAAGCCTGGAAGCCGTCGTTAAGAACCGTGATATCATACAACGTATTTTTGAAGATGAAAACAAGCGTTCTGGATATAAAAAAGTGGTAGCCGCATTTAGCGGACATGACCATACGAATTATCATAAAGAAATCAACGGAATAACTTATATCCAGATAAACAGCGCATCCTATATATGGGTCGGTGAAAAATACGAATCAGATAAACATTATACAAAAGAAATCAATGAAGAATATCCGTATCTGAAATATATGATCCCATACGAAGAGGCGCTCTATGGCATTGTGACCTTAGACCAGAAAGGATTACATCTGAAAGGTTCGGAAACAGAATTCGTCCCCCCTACCCCTCAGGAGCTCGGAATGCCCGAAACACTGAATTCATATCCGATAGTCCCATGGATAAAAGATTTATCCGTTTCGTTTTCCGACAAATAACACTGAAAAATAAGAGACCGGAATGCACTGATCAGTTTTTCTCCCAGAAAACCGTCCCGTATTTTTTTTGCGTTTTTCTTTTTTTAGGATAGCTTCCTTTTATAGCGATGGTTTTAGTATAATTCCGTAAAGATAATTAATGGCCTGTTGATAACCGGGTAACCTGTTTTCCGGTTTACAATTTAAAATTTTGCTTTCTGAATTCCGAGGCGGAGAGCCCGACCACCTGAGAGAATATGCGTGAAAAATATTGCGATTCCCTGAATCCCAGCTTATAGGATATCTGATTAATTTTCATATCCGTCTGAATCAGAAGCTTACACGCTTTCCTGATCTTTAAACGTATAAAATAGTCCATCGGAGAATGTCCGGTTTCTTTTATGAACTTCCGGTAAAAATAAGATTCGGAATAGCCGCAAAATTGAGCAAAATCAGCGATTCTTAATTGACTTTCAATATTATCATTCATATAATGAATGGACCTTTTTATAATATTTTCAGCATACTCTTTTTTTCTCCGGTTCTTACGGAATACTTCAAGGAAAAGAAAAGATCCCAGAAAATGTCCGAAACATAAATTCGCATAATGCAGATGTTCCAAAGCTGTATTTTCATTCAGTATAGAAAAGATCTCTTCAAAAAGATCAAGCCTTTCTTCTATCCGTGATTGAGCGGATGGGATAACCGACACAGGCTGATCAAAGCGACTCGAAAAGACAGGGGCTTTTGTTCCCCTGAAATGGATCCAGTAGATGGTCCATGGTGTAATCTTGTCTGCTCCATAGGCATGTGGAATATTGCGGGGAAGGATAATAAACTGATTTGCTTCCAGCGCCTTACATTCACCGTATAACGTTATCCACCCTTTTCCCTCTTTGCAATAAATGAAAAGATATTCGTCGCAACCATTCGGACGATTGATATAATGATGAAGCGCACGGGAGAAATACCCCATCGAATAAAGATATAAATCACCGGATAACGGACTGTCTTCCATTAAATCTATCATAGGAATAGGCAGATAAATAAACCTTTCCCCAGGAAACCCTAATTCAACTTTTTCCATATCCGGATCTCTTTTTTATTACAGGACAAAGAAAGCAATTATAATCCACAAAAGAAGCAACTATATGCTATTTTTTGATGAATCTCCCGCTTCTATATTTGCATGGGAATTAGACACATGAATTAAAAACATAATGTAAAATAAAAATCGAATGAATATGACAGGCAAAGAACGCGTACAAAGTACGCTGAATCATAAAACACCCGATAGAGTGGCGGTAGATTTCGGATCCACCTCTGTTACCGGAATACACTGCAAGATAGTGGAAGCTTTACGAGAACAATACGGTCTGGAAAAACGTCCGGTTAAAATCATTGAACCATTTCAGATGCTGGGAGAGATTGATGAGGAATTACAAGCTATTCTGGGCGTAGACTGCATCCCCGTTTTTGCTTCCAGCGATATGTTCGGGATAGATGAGACACATTTTCATGAACAAATCACTCCCTGGGGACAACATGTCCTGATAGCTGCAGATATAGACCTCACCCCTGATCAGCAGGGAGATATCTATATTTATGCAAAAGGAGACCGGTCGGTTCCACCCAGTGCGATTATGCCTTCCGGCTGTTTTTTTATCAATGCCATAGAACGACAAGCCGCCCTTGACGAAGAAACGCTCGATCCGGAAGATAATCTGGAAGAATTCGGAAAGTTATCCGACACGGACCTGCAATTTTATACAAATGCCGTCAACAAAGCTGCTGTTTCGACAAAAGCCATTGTTGCCAGTTTCGGAGGAACCGCCCTCGGAGATATCGCATTTGTCCCGGGTATGGGATTAAAAAACCCGAAGGGCATACGAAGTGTGTCCGAATGGTATATGTCTACCGTCATGCGGCAGGAATATGTTCATACGGTATTTGAAAAGCAGACAGATATCGCAATTGATAATTACGAGAAACTATGGAAAGCAGTAGGAAGCAAAGTAGATGTAGTATTTACTTGCGGAACAGATTTTGGCACACAAGATTCACAGTTTTGTTCCCTTGGATCCTATATGGAATTATGGCATCCGCATTATAAGCGAATGAATAACTGGATTCACCAAAATACTTCCTGGAAAATATTCAAACATTCCTGCGGAGCGATCAGAACTCTGTTGCCAGGTCTGATTGAATCCGGATTTGACATCATTAATCCGGTACAAATCAATGCGAAAGGGATGGATTCACTACGGCTGAAAGAAGAGTTTGGCGATCAGGTAACATTTTGGGGAGGAGGAATAGATACACAACGCATCTTACCGGATGGAACACCGGAGGAAGTGCGGAGGCATGTCTTAGAACAGTGTGAGATATTAGGTAAGAACGGAGGTTTTGTTTTCAATGCAGTTCACAACATTCAGGCAAATGCGCCTATCCGGAATGTAGTGGCAATGATTGAAGCCCTAAAGGAGTTGAGAGATTAATAAGTATCACCTAAAATGCTTCCATACAAACTGCCCGGAATTCTTCCGGGGAATTATTGTTATTCTTTTTGAATAACCGGGAAAAATAATAAGGATCATCATAACCCAACAATGTGGCGATTTGTTTTATTCGGAGATCGGTAGTACATAACAAGTGACACGCGTGCTGCATCTTCAGATAGATAAAATAATCGATAGGCGGCATCCCTGTTGATTGACGGAATAACTTTGAAAAATAAGATGCGGAAAGATGTACCTGACCGGCCAGATCTTCAACAGTAAATTTCTTTTCAAGGTTATTTTTCATATAATGAATCACCTGGTTGATCACTATTTTCTCGCGGTTATTAATGACGCCGGTTAAGTATTGCTGAGGATAAAGGAAAGTAGAAATCAAATGAGGCAGACAAAGATTTGCATGAAGCATATTGTCCCGGTGATAACCGGCGGCCAGGCTTTCATACATCTTGTTCCAGATTCTCAAGCCTTCCTCGTTATAAGGAACTGAGACAGGATAAAGGTCATTTCCTATCCCCAATGTATTATTAAAATTGCCAATCATAGTTCCGGTGCAATGTACCCAGTAGATCGTCCATGGATCATCCGGGTCTGCCCAATAAGAAACTAATTTAGTCGTAGCAGGGATTATTACATACTGATTGGCGCTTAATTCATATTTCCGGCTCCCTATTTTATAATACCCTTTACCCTTCAGGCAATAAAACAAAATATCATCTTCACATCCGTATTTACGCAACCGGTAATGATAAGATGCACGAGGAAAATAGCCGATATGAGTAACATACGGGTGATCAGGGATCATCTGCGGGAGCATTTTCTTCAGCACAGCAACAGGAATACTGATCAGTTTTTCCCCCTGAAACCCATCGCGTACTTTTTTTCTTTTTTCTTTTGTTATAATACCCATTTTTGCGATCCTTTCTTATGAATCCGTAAATATAAAAAAAATCTTTCAATAAATAGAATAATCCATTATATTTCTTCTATTATCCATTTACTTATATGTACTTTAACTCTATTTTTGTAACAATAAAACCCGTTCCATGAAAACGATTCTTCCGTAACAAGACTATTATATATATACCTAAATATTATGTGCAAAATTCATTGTTTAATAACGGCTATTATTCTTTTTGTCTCCTGCGCCCAGAGTCCCGAAACAACTGTCGGACCTACAGCAGGACAACAAGCAATGATCGACAGGAAATACGGCATGTTTCTTCATTTCGGTATGAATACTTACCTGGGCAAACAATGGAGTGACGGCACGGACCCTGCCGGCAACTATACTCCTCCTGCAGACATAGGCAAAAAAGCCGCTCAATGGGTGGAAACTGCGAAAAAAGCGGGAATGCGGTCCGTCGTCCTTACCACCAAACATCATGAAGGCTTTTGTTTATGGGATAGTAAATATACGGATCATGATATAGCCAATCCCTCCATCAAAAATAAGACGGATATTGTAAAAGCGGTAGCAGATGCATGCCATAAACACAATATCGCATTCTCGGTTTATTACTCGCTTTGGGACAGGCATGAACCATCTTATCAATCGGAAGATAAATATGAATACATTACCTTCATGAAAAAGCAGTTGGAAGAGTTGATGACACAATACGGAAAGGTAAGCGAACTCTGGTTTGACGGCGCCTGGGACAGGAATGTCGAAGACTGGCACCTGGAAGAGGTATATCATTTCGTAAAATCCCTGCAACCGGATTGCCAGATATCGACCAACTGGACAATAGGTAAACGTCCTGTAGACATGCGGGAAGGGGATACAATCGTATACTTCCCTTCGGATTTTCGCCTGTGGGATCCTTTTCTGCCTGTGATGGACGATCCTAAAATTTATACATACAATGGACAATACTATTACCTTCCTTATGAATGTACGCAAACCATGTCTGTTTTGGGAAACTGGTTCCATTATGATCCGGATACGACAGTACGTGAAGTCAGTGAATTGGAAGAAATCTTTTATATGTCGACAATTAATGATAACTGCCTGTTATTAAATTTGGCTCCCGACAAAGACGGAAATCTGAATCCCCTTGCAGTTGCACGTTTATATGAACTGGCCGGACTTCTTTCCATAGAGAACGGTAAACCATTCCCCAAAGAACCGAAAAAACCTCAATCACTCACTTCCTTTGCTAAAGCAAAAGCAAGTAGTATCTTCAAGTCGGACACATTACACTATGGAGCAGAATATGCAGTAGACAGCGATGTCTCGACTTGTTGGAAATCTTCCGATACAACAGGCTGGCTAAGCATTTCTTTAGAACAAAAATCTGTTTTCAGCGAAATATCGATTATAGAAGGGAAAAACTATATAGAAGAGTTTTCTATTGAAATCATGGATAACGAAAAATGGGTTCCTGTTCACCGCGGAAAACCGCTGTCCGATAAAAATATAACCAGTTTTATGGGATACGGATTCGGTAACATAATCCTGTCACAGCCTGTCGAAACAAAACGTCTCAGAATTGTGATTGAAAGCGCAACAGGAATACCTTCTATCTACTCTGTCAGATTAAAATAACCAATCATAAACGACTACACCATGAAATTTTATCTTTTGTATTATGTAACCGCCCTGTTTCTTTGTGCAAATACGCTATCTGCACAAAAAAGTACAGAAGCGCCTGTTCCTTCGGATAAACCGAATAAATATCAGAAAGAACAGATCAAACGTAAATATGGAATGTTTATCCATTTCGGTATAAACACATTCCATAATGAAGAATGGACGGATGGATCCAAACCGGCTTCTTCATATACCCCTACCCGTATCGACACCCGGCAATGGGTGGAAACCGCAAAGAAAGCCGGTATGAAATATATTATCCTGGTATCCAAGCATCATGAAGGTTTTTGCCTCTGGGACAGTAAATATACGGAATACGATGTGGCTAATTCCGGAAACCCTACGAATGTAGTTGAAGAAGTAGCCAAAGAATGCAAACGTCAGGGCGTAGGATTGGGGTTATATTATTCCTTGTGGGACAGAAAGCAAAACGCTGATGTAAAAAATGAAACATTGGATGAAGCGTATAACAAATACATGATTGCCCAGCTGAATGAGTTAATAGATATGGTACAGCAACACACAAAAGTAGTGGAATTCTGGTTTGACGGAGGATGGGTAAAACCGAATCATCGTTGGCCGGTTGCCGAAATATACAAAACGATCAAAACAAAAGCTCCGCAATGCCAGGTCGGAATAAACTGGAGCATCGGATTACCTGACGATCCGGATCAGCGAACACTTCCACAGGATCAGAAAGAGGGTTATCCGATCCGTTATTTTCCAAGCGATTTTCGTTTAGGAGATCCCTATCTGCCGGCAAACCCGGACCCTAAACTGTTTACCCACAACGGCCAAACTTATTACATGCCATGGGAGTCAACAGTCTGTATCAGCAAGAGATGGTTCTATCATACGGAAGATAATACGTATAAATCGATCGGAGAACTGGCCGATTTATATCATCAGGCCACAGCGCAGGACAATATTTTAATTCTGAATGCACCACCTGACAGAGAAGGGCGTTTACGAGAAAAAGATGTCCAGATACTACTTGATTTACGTCAATATCTAAAAATAAAATAATCATTATGAGTTTATACATTTTATACGGAATTCTGCTTATTTCCATAGGCGCCTTTATGTCAGGCAGTTTTGCTATTCCTTTTGATAAAGTGAAAGGATGGAAATGGGAAAACCTTTGGCTTGTATATAGCCTGTTCGGATACGTCATCGTTCCTCTGCTGGTCTGTCTCATATTTGTACCGGATTTGGTAAAAGTGCTAAATACAGCGCCTTCTCAAACCCTGTTGCTCGTTTTTATCCTGGGAACCGTTTACGGAGCAGCTAATCTTACCTTCGGATTATCCCTCCGCTACCTCGGTATTGCTTTAGGATATGCTCTTTCCTTAGGTTTAATGATGGCGATAGGGACATTAGTACCGCCGCTGATAGATGGGCGTCTGGCCCTGCTTTTCCAGGGAAACGGAGGTATCATACTCATTGCCGGAATAATTATATCCCTGACCGGAATTGTGATTTCCGGATATGCGGGTTTTCTTAAAAGTAAACAAATAGTAAAAAGCGACGAAGCAAATAATGAATTTAATATCCGGAAAGGCATCGCTGCTGCGTTATTCGTCGGCGTTACCGGATCCGCCACCGCTTTAGGCCTCGAACAAGGTATTCCTATTGCAAAAGCCAGCATAGCGGCCGCCACAAACCCTCTTTTCCAGGACAGTACCGTATTTCTTGTATTATACAGCGGTTCCTTCCTTACAACTTTAGTTTGGTGCCTGTACTTATCGTTTAAAAACAAAAATATCAAAAACTTTTTCAAACCTGCAGGTTCCACATTATTATTGAATTACTTATTCTGTGCCTTGGCCGGCTTCCTATGGTATATCAACTATGTTTTCTTCGGAATGGGAAAAGCGCAAATGGGCAATTTCTCTTTTGTCGCATGGGGTATCCTGATGACACTTACGATTGTTTGCGCCACCCTATGGGGATTATACCGGGGAGAATGGAAAGGAGTGACATCAAAAATCCGCTTATTGATGTGGACAGGATTAGTGATACTCATATTTGCATCGTTCCTGATAGGCATAAGCAGCAGCATATAATAATTCAAAGTTCCAGGTTCAAAGTTCAAAGTTCGAAACTTGAAACTCGAAACATTACCTTAGTGTTAAAAATTAATATTTGTACATATGAAACGATATGGAAGCGTAATCCGGATTGTACCGGAAAAGTTAGATGAATACAAACAGTTACATGCAGCCGTCTGGCCGGGAGTTTTAAAAATGATCCGGGAATGTAACATCCGGAACTATTCAATCTATTACAAAGATGGTTTTCTATTCAGCTACTATGAATATGTTGGTAACGACTACACCGGCGATATGGCAAAGATGGTAGCTGATCCGGAAACACAACGCTGGTGGAAAGTAACGGATCCGTGCCAGTTGCCACTGGAGACAAAACAGCCCGGAGAATGGTGGGCCGGAATGGAAGAATTATTCCATACAGATTAACTAAAGTAAAAATTCAGTTTATAAATAAAAACAAGATGACTTCAAAAGAAAGAGTTTTAGCAGCTATTGCCCATCAAAGGCCGGATAAAGTGCCGGTTGACATGGGCGCAACGCCAAGTTCGGGAATTTCCGCGATAGCTTATTCCAATCTGGTACGACACATAGGGATGGAAAATCTGCCGGTATTAGTCTATGATGTTGTGCAACAACTGGCACAACCGGATGAGTCGATTCTGGATATGTTCGGCGTTGATGTGATCGATATCGGACGTGCGTTTAATGACAAACCATCCGACTGGAGCCCTGTAACATTAGCGAATGGCAATCCGGCATTTTATCCTCAGTGGTTTAAGCCCGTACGGCAATCCGATGGCTCATGGGAAACTTTCGATGATGACGGTAAACGCATGTTATCACGCATGCCTGTCGGCGCCACATTTTTTGACCAGACTTATTTTCCGTATGTAGACGGATATCCATCCGATTATAAAAATCTTGACATCGAAATGGGACGTATTTTGTGGTCGCACGATGTACACAGCCCCTGGGATCACGCAAGTGAACCTGATTTTTACCAACAATTAAGAGAAAAAGCCCTTCATCTGAGAAATACAACGGATAAAGCGCTGATGATTGTTTGCGGATGCAACCTGTTTGAATGGGGTACATTCCTGCGCAGGATGGATAATTTTCTCATGGATCTGATTTGTGATCCAGATCAGGTCGCACGCCTGCTTGACGAATTGCTGAAAAAGCATCTGGCAACGTTAGAGAAAGTCTGTGAATCCGTAGGTGACATTGTAGACATCATCCGCTTCGGAGATGACCTAGGCATGACAAGCGGCTCTTTTATGAGTCCGGACACTTACAAAAATCTGTTTATGCCGCGCCATAAAATATTGTGCGATTATGTCAAAACACATAGTAAAATGCATACTTTTATTCATTCCTGCGGCTCCATATCCAATCTGATGCCCTATATGATAGAAGCTGGGATTGAGATATTTAATCCCGTACAGACAAACGCACGCAATATGTCACCGGATTTCCTGAAAAAAGAATTCGGAAAGGATTGTACGTTCTGGGGAGGAGGCATAGAAAATGTAGGCATACTAAACGTCGGAAGCAAACAGCAAATACGGGACATGGTATTTGAAAGAATGAGCATATTCTCCGAAGGAGGAGGATTTGTTTTTAATACTGTGCACAATATATTGCCGGATGTACCTCCAGAACATATTATAACCCTGTTCGAAGCTGTATCAGACTTTAATAAACAATATAATCAATAAAAAAATGGAAAATCTGAATTTATTACATGAAGCAATTGTAAAAGGAGACTTAAATAAAGCTGTGGAAGTCACCAAAGGAGCCATTGAAGAAAATACAGATCCTCAGCTTATTATCGACAACTTCATGTCTCCGGCAATGGAAGAAATCGGCGCCCGCTTTGAGTCCGGCGAAGCTTTTGTTCCAGAACTGTTGATGGCTGCACGCGCGATGAAAGGATCCCTGGAGCTACTAAAACCGCTCATGGCCGGAAATGTCTCGTCACGCCTGGGTAAAGTCATTATCGGAACTGTAAAAGGAGATCTTCATGATATTGGGAAAAATCTGGTTGCGTCCATGCTGGAAGGATGCGGATTTGAAGTAATCAATCTGGGAGTAGATATTTCTTCCGAAAAATTCATCTCCGCGATAAAGGAACATCGCGCGGAAATTCTGTGTATGTCAGCCCTTTTGACAACAACCATGAATTATATGAAAGAAGTAATTGAAGCGCTGGAAAACTCCGGTATACGACAAGACATAAAAGTGATGATCGGAGGCGCTCCCGTTTCAACCGCTTTTGCGACACAGATAGGGGCGGACGGCTACAGCGATAATGCCAACTCGGCTGTTATTCTGGCAAAATCTCTTATCGCATCCTGATCCGGATATGTTCAATTATACAATCAGGTTTGATTTGCTGGAGCTGGACTCTTCGGATATCCTCAAAGAAATGGGATATGGAAAAGTGATGCCGGAAGACGAGGTGGTCACAACAACCGACTCCCTTCTGGCAAAAGTAGCTTCTTTTGTCAAACCATCATGTACTTTTGACTTATTTGATGGTGAAACCTGCAACACTTCCGTTATACTTGGAAAACAGACGCTGGAGATAGGGAAAACGATTACCGGATTGTTGAAAGGTTCCGAACGTTTTTGTCTATTTACCGCTACTGCCGGAACATTATTCCAGGATTTTCAGAATGAAACAAAAGAAAAGGGAGATATTCTCCGAACTTTCATCCTGGACATAATCGGAACATGCATTGCTGAAAAGACAGGCGACGTAATGGAAAAACTCCTTGAAAAAGAAATCGCCGGCAACCGGCACACACATCGGTTTAGTCCCGGATATTGCGGCTGGCATTTAACGGAACAAAGACAAATATTCCGGTTATTGGGAGGAAACCCTTCCGGTATCTCCCTTTCGGAATCATGCCTGATGACACCTGTGAAGTCAATCAGTGGCATCATAGGGATCGGAAAGGAAGTCAATGAAAAACAGTATGGATGTAATTTCTGTGAATTGGAAACATGTTATAAAAGAAAAAAACAAATCGTATGATACAAATAAACGACTGGATAAACGACTCCCTGAGGGGAAGAAAAAGATTAGTAATACCGATTATGACCCACCCCGGTATTGAACTGTGTGGAAAAACTGTGAGAGATGCCGTGACAAACGGCCGGATCCATGCGGATGCTATTATCAAGCTAAACGAAAAATATCCGGCGGACGGAGTAACCGTTATTATGGATCTAACAGTGGAAGCCGAAGCGTTCGGTGCAAAAATAATTTTCCCGGAAAATGAGGTTCCCAGCGTTTCGGAACGGTTAATAGACGGGTACAATGCTGTAGAAGCGCTCAAAATACCATCACTAAATACTGCCAGAATACCGGAATATTTAGAAGCAAACCGTTTGTCCGCAAAATCCATTACGGACAAACCGGTTTTCGGTGGATGTATCGGCCCTTTTTCTCTGGCGGGAAGATTATACGACCTTTCGGAAATGATGATGGCTCTTTATATGGAACCGGAAACCATTACTTTGTTACTCGAAAAATGTACGGAATTTCTGATTGATTATTGCCGCGCCATTAAAGAAACAGGCGTAAACGGGGTAATTATAGCCGAACCGGCGGCAGGTCTTATTTCGAACGACGATTGCATAAAATTTTCAACCCATTATGTTCGTAAGATCGTGGATGCATTACAAGACGATAATTTTATAATTATTCTGCATAATTGCGGAAATGGGGGTCATGCTACAGAGGCCATGGTTAAATCTGGCGCCCGGGGACTCCACTTCGGCAATAAAATAGATATGGTAAAAGCTCTGAATGATACACCCGAAGATATTTTGGTGATGGGAAATCTGGATCCGGTAGGATTATTCAAACATGCCACAGCTGAAGATGTTTACAAAGCTACAAAAGAATTATTGGAAAAAACTTCCGGCCGGAATAATTTTATTGTATCGTCCGGATGCGATGTACCGCCGGAAATACCATTCAACAATATTGAAGCGTTCTACAAAGCCATCACAGACTACAACAAACCTGATCACTTTACATCACCTCTAAGATAACAAAATAAATTCATAGATGCGCTTCATTAAATAAAGAAATCCCAACCGATTCATTGTGAAGCAGGTTGGGATTTCTTTATCTGAATGAAATAAGATTTAACTATTTGACTTTTACAAAAACATGTTTTACATTGTTTTTCCCAGTCTCTCTTTCTTGAATTTCAAATATGCCAAGACTTTTGATTAATGGCAACAATTTCAGAAAACCGTAATCGCGTGGGTCAAAATCGGATTTTTTCTTTAAAATTAAATTGCCCAGCTCCCCTAAAAAAGCCCAACCGGTATCATCAGCTAAATCTGATGCACTATCAATAAGCAGTTGTCTGGTCGGTTTGTCTATTATGCTTTTTGACGGCGCTTTTGCCGTGCCTTTTGATTTTGCGACCAATTGAGTTGTCGGTGCTGCCGGTACCATTTTCAGATTCTCTATGTAGATAAACTTTTCACAAGCTGTAATAAGTGGTTTCGGTGTCTTTTTTTCACCCATACCAATCACTCTCATTCCTGCCTCCCTAAGCCTTGTCGCTAATCTCGTAAAATCGCTATCGCTTGAGATAATGCAAAATCCATCCACTTTATTTGAGTAAAGTATATCCATCGCATCAATGATTAACGCGCTATCCGTTGAATTTTTACCCGTGGTATAGCTATATTGTTGAATAGGAGTAATCGCATTCTCTAATAGCACATTTTTCCATCCCGAAACTGTGGGATTTGTCCAATCAGCATAACTGCGTTTAATCGTTGGGACACCTTCCTTTGCAACTTCTTCCAACATTTCTTTAATGTTTGAATAAGGTACATTATCCGCATCTATTAATATTGCGAATCTTAATTCTCTTGATTGATTTGTCATAATTCTTTATTTTTAAAGTGACAGTTTAGCATTATTTATCATAATCCGTTTTCAATAACGAATACATTGTCATGTCATAGTATCGATTATTCCATAACATCCATTGCCTCAACACACCTTCTCGTTTAAAATCTAATTTTTCAAGAAGTCTTTCTGATATAACATTTCCTTGCATAACTTCCGCTTCAATACGATTAATGTCAAGTTTGTTAAAGCCATAATCAATTACAGTTTGCAATACCTCCGTCATGTAACCTCTATTCCAATATAAAGATTGTAAATCATAACCGAGATTAGCCCGGTGTTTGGGGCTAAAATTATTAAACCCAACGGTTCCGATTATATTTAATTCCCCTTTCAATGCAATACCCCAACGGATTCCTAATCCATCCTTAAATCGGCTCCTAAACCAATCCAATAATATTTGCCCTTCTTGTTCATTATTTAACGGAAGCAAATTATAATATTCTGTTACTTTCTTATCCGAAAACAATAAGTAAATGTCAGATAAATGACTTTGCCGAATTTCAACAAGGTCAAGCCGTTTTGTCGTTAAAATTGGAAATTTATCCATATTCTCGTTTTTAATTAAAAGCCGTCAATCAACTGATATTTAACCTCTTTATTTTTTATACAAATATATTTCACATTGCGTTTTCCAGTTTCTCTTTTTTCAGTTACTTGTTTTACAATGCCTTTTGTCACTTTTGTTGAGTTTTTTTGCCTTCCACTAAATTTTGCATTTGTTGTTGAATTTGGACAGGTACGACTTCCGACAACTCTTCAGTCTCAAACCCATATTTCATTATTTTTCGCGGTTTATATGATTTGAATTTCACATCGTTGTACTGACTCAACGAAAACTCAACCAGTAAATCTTTTGAATTTTCAATAAATTGATAATCTGTTATTGAATTTGTCCCCTCTGCTATTCGGTGCATTTTCCCATTTTTCAAAGAATATATACAAAGATTTGTATCATCATCGAAATTAACCAAACCGTCTTTATTGCTATCTTTTTCGGCAGTGTAGAAAACAAGTAAAATATCATCTTTAAAATCATAAGTACGAAGTCCACTTAGCATAATTCGTTCGTCGAACAGCAAAATCGCCTTATTTACAACAGATTGATATACTATTAAATTTGCAAATAATCCCTCAAAATAATTTTCCTGATAATACCCTTTTTTTCTCATAGAGCCATAAGTGTCCATCATAGCCATAAGTCCACCTCCATCTGCTGCTTCCACAACAGTCTCGGGTTTATCCAGCGTAGAAACCGAAACAGGAATAATATAAACGGCATTTAGCGTATCAACTAATTTAGGCGACTCATAGGAAATAATTTGTAAACGCAGATTTTCCAGATTGAGCGTTTCAACCTTTTCTTCAGAAATCAAACTGTTTGTGATAGTTGTATTTCTACCAGAGCCAACATTCCAAGTCCGACATAATTCTGAAACTACCATAACGATAAAGATAAGCAGTAAAATAAGCCCTAAAACACCTGCAATAGCGAGTATTACTTGATTAAAATTTTTTATTCTCTCGATTTTCATTTATTTAAATTATTTTTTTGTGTGTTACTTTCTTTATTTTTATCTATACCTTGCCAACCGTATTTTCTGCACACAGGAAACCGCAAGATGGCACTGTATTTTATTCTACATTCTGCTCATCGAATTGAATTTTCCTTTTTGTATCGGGTATAGGATCTCTCATTGTCCAAATGCCCTTTGTTTCATATTCATAACCATCTATATCAACCATATAATAGATTTCGTCTCGTTTTACCAATGCACGTTCTCCATAATAGCTACATATTTTCGAATATATCGCTGGTATTACAACCTTAGTACGAATAGCATACCCCCACTTATCACCTAAACGAATTGCAGTTAATTTATCAGGTGACAAAGAATATCCTATATAATCGTAAATAACAGGAATTATTTCATTCCCGTTTGTATCCAACATCCCCCTTTTTTCTCCAATAGAGACTCTAAATATCGGTGGCGACTGTAGAGTATCTATCAATGAGATGTTGTCATACATAATAGGTGTTATTTCTTCACCTTGCATATTTATCAATCCCCATTTACTATTCAATTTCACACGGGCGACACCTTGCTCAAATATACATGCAAAATCGTATTTCTCCGGAATAACAGTACGTCCTGATGAATCAAAATATCCCCACAATCCATTTTTCTGCGCAGGAATATAGCCTTCATGTTCTTCTGCATACGAAAACTTATAGGGTGTTTCTCCAGAAGACCCACCAGCTAAGAGTAATAAATTTCCGCTCTGGTCAAAAAAGTTTCTAATAAGCAATTTTCCATCTTTTGATTTTCCTACTCTAATTCTATCAATGCTACAAGAACTATAAATTAATGGAATAAAAAATTGTTGTTTTGAAAAGTAAATTTCCCAATATTTCTTCTTCATTTGTCCCACAAACACTTGCTCTTGCTTTATTGAATCATTATAGTAGGTCAGTTTTATTTCACCTGAATTTTCAGCAGCAATAGTAACAAAATCCGCATATTCTCTTATATTAAAGCATGACAATATACTGCTTCCATCTCCCCGGTTCAAATAATGTCCGTTTATTTCTTTTATGTCCTTAATTGCTGCAAAATCGGAAGTTTTATTAATCCTCATTGTACCACAAGAAGTAAAGACAAAGACAGACATTAATATTCCACAAAAAGATTTCATATTTCTATTTGTCATTGTTTTTGTTGTTTTTAAAATTCGAATAATATCGTCCCCAAAATTTATAATGAGTCAATGAAGTCAAAGCAATCAACTTTCCGATAATTTTATTCTTAAGGAACAAATATTGTATTCTGTAAAAAACCCGCAATAAGGCCAAAAATATGATGTTGAAAAATACGAACTTGATCAATCCTGCATGATTGCTTAGATTCAGAAAGTTGTAAAATAAACCTGTCAGCAAGGAGCTTAAAGTTATCAATACAACCCAAAGTCCATGTGCACTTTCAATCGCCCGTCGTGAACAAATATTCATACATTTCATACAACTTTCGCACTTGAATGTCCAAAAAGGTAGGCCTTTGCTATTCTTAATAGCATGAACAGGACATTCTCTTCCGCAGATTCCACAATTGTTACAAGCATTTGTTGCATAAAAAGACTTTGCAAAGAAAAACCGCCCTACATAATAATAACCCAGCGATACCGGTGTAATTAAGATGTCTTGTAACAGATCTCGATAGGCAAAAAAATCCGAATGACCCGAAAATATTATTCCAGCATGCTTTTTCACTTTATCGTAATTCTTTTCGTGCAAAAATTTCACGGTCTTTTCATTCAATGCAGGATGGACGGAAATCCAATTAGATGGCATATCAAAAGGAACTTGCCCTACGATGTTATACCCTTTTCTTTGTAATAAAAATGAAGACAATAAAAATGTGACTCCCGACAATCCGGGTGTAACAAAATTCCCAATTCTCATTCCCGCACGGGTATCCATTAAAATGACACAGTTGTTTCCTTTTGGAAAATGTTCAATAAAATTCAGTGTTATCTTGGGATAATTAAATCCATGTACGGGTGAAATAATCATTATTAATACATCTGATGGAATTGTATCCATTGATTTTATGTCAACTTCACTAATATTATATATTTGACAATCAACATTTTCATCAATTGCCAATTCAGAAAACCAGGTTGCAATTCGCTTTGCATTTCCTGTCCCGGAGAAATAAAATATTTTCAGCCTTTTTATTAAGTTCATTTCATATCCATTTTTACAAAGCTTTAGGTCGCTCACGAATGGTTGCCAACGTTCCTCCGAACGACATATATTGAAGAAGCTAAATTGTTCGCCGACACGAGATGGCGCGGGCGACAAGCCTTGCTAACCGCACTTTCCACCCACTGGAAGCAGAACGTGAGTTGAGTGTTTATGCATTTAAGTTCCAATCTTCGCATATATTTTACCTCTCCACCACATTGCTACAGAAGGATTTTCGTCATCCTTGAATTCAAAATCGAAAGATGCTTTTAAAATCTCATTCTTCCATAAATTCTTGTCGATAATCATTGTCCCATTCGAACAATTGTAAGTTTTCGTGTTGTTTAAAGCGCTTACACTAGTTAATACAATAGTTGGCTTAACCATGTTTCCGACTATTGTCAAGTTTAAACTGCTGTGGGTTGCAGCATTGTTTTGTGAAAAACAAATCACCGTATCTTCATTAAACCTCTCAACCGTAACAAAATCCGCTCCACCCCATTCATATATTTGCGCTTCCGAATTTATCGAATGAAAAAAATGGGTCGTATCAACCAAATTATAAAATGCATCCAACGAATCGGCAAATATTTTCCCATTTTCATCTTTCATATTATCGATTTCCGGCGGGCATAATCCATCGCAACTTAGCTGTCCGAATTCATTCCTGAAAACCCCTTCGGGATACGACCATTTGTCTTTAAATGAGAAATCACCGGTTAAATTATCAACCCATTGAATTTTGATTTCAGTCGATTCCTGATTTCCTCCTGTATAGCTGCAAGAAATTAATCCTAAAACCGTTAAAATTATAGTTACTGATCTCTTCATTTTTTCTTATTATCGTCAAACTGCCTGGTTATTTTTCTTTGAGTTATTTTTCTGCTATTTACTTCATTTATCTCGGTAGCTATTTTTAGAAGTTCATTTGTAGTTTTCCAATTTCTTGTTGTTGCCCTGACCTTTAATTTTGTTTCCCAAAATGTGTTACTTAGTTTCGTCCTTCCATATCCGTTTGGGCAATACAAATATACAGCATGTTTGGTAATAAGAATTTCTTCGCCGTCTTGTTTCTTTTCTTCAATTGCTTTTATATCATATTTATCAGGTTTGGAAGACAAAAAAGTAACATGTAGAAACGCTTTATCTTTATTCAGGTCTTTTGCGAATGGATTATTATCAATTATTTGTCGTAAGTTGTCAATCGTCAGGACTATTACAGGTACATTAAATCCAAAGTCTTTTTCTATTTGCTGTGTTATTTCCATGCCTAAATCCTTAGAATCAGCGATCTCACTTTTAAAAACAACATTTCCACTTTGTACATAAGTTGCAATATTGTCGAATCCCAGGTTCTTATACATTTTCTGCAAAGCGTCCATTTTGATAGGATTCTGTCCGCTTACATTAATACCTCTCAATATTGAAATATATGTTGACATTTATTGTTTCTTGCTGGATAGTTTTTTTCATCAATTACTTCCAAATATAATGTGTCCGAAATAATTCAATTCCGCCCACTCTACAAACTTATATTTCTTAAATTTTGCTTCCCATTGTTTTTCCGTACCTTCGGGGACCCGAAAATGAATAATATGCCCACTATGATCATAGTTCATAGTTTCGACAAGTTGATAATCATCCATTGACTTTAACCAATCATTCTGATAATCTTTATTTTTCATATTGTAGAGCTGAGGAAAAATAGTGATTTGATTAGTCTGGTAATGCAAATATCCTGTAGTCCACCAAGCATCACCATCATTAGTATATGATTTTGAGTTTAAACAATCCAAAATGTACTGCAAATTATCTGACGACATGGTTGAAACATATACTCCGTCTTCAATTGATTCTACATCAAGATCAAGTGAATTAATAAAATCAAACACTTCGTTTATTGTAAAATCTTTTTTTGTTTTTACAAAGACATCCATAGAGGCATAATGTTTATGAATGTATGAAACTTGTAATTGACTTTCCATTACTATGTCCAAGATTAAATCTTTCGTTATTCCATTCTCTTTAAACGAAATCATAATTTCACTCATTGCCGGATTTGTATAAATACATGAATTACATAAAATTACGGCGTCAATGATACATGGGCTTGATTTCAACCACTTTGTTAACGCCTGTAATTTTTGTTCTTCACTTAAACCATTTGGTAACCCCTTCAAAAAGTCATTCATGATGGGTATTGTTTTGTCTATATTTTCTGAGCTTACATATAAACAAAACTCTTCATCTCCAAATTCCATATTTTCGTCGTTGTCGCATCCAACAAGTCCGAAAAAGAAGAACAAGACAATTCCGATTAAGCCTAATTTACTTATATTCATTGCTTTCAATTTTAGATTCTTTATTCATAGGTCTAATGCATCAATCACCCTTTCCACGCTTCGCTTCGGTCAGTCACAGTTTACCTGTCACCAAACCGATTTTGCTACGAATGTCAAATTTACTGATAAAAATGAAAGAATCCAGTTTCTGTCAATATTATTTCTTATTTTCTATTTGTATATCTGCCTTTTTTTCATAACTTGCCGATATTTTTCAGACAATTATATTTATACCTCATAAAACAAATCTTATTATCATGAAAAATGTATTTTTATGCGCTTTACTACTCCTATTTTCTTTGAGTAGTATTCACGCTCAGGAGAGGCCGTCCTGGGCAAAGGAAACCAAAGAAGAAAAAGAAAAAAGAATGGCCTGGTGGACACACGATCGCTTTGGTTTATTTATTCATTGGGGGCTTTATGCTCTCCCGGCACGCCATGAATGGGTACAATTATATGAAAAAATCCCGGGTGCTGATTATAAAAAATATTTCGACCATTTTGATCCGGATTTGTATAATCCAAAGGAATGGGCGGCAAAAGCAAAAGAAGCCGGCATGAAATATGTGGTCATAACAACAAAACATCACGACGGATTTTGTATGTGGAATACGAAACATACGGATTATAAAGTAACCAATACGCCGTATGGAAAAGACCTGATCAAACCTTTAGTGGATGCTTTCCGCGCTGAAGGTATACGAGTCGGTTTCTATTATTCACTCATCGACTGGCATCATCCGCATTTCGCATTTGACCGTAGCCATCCGCCTGTTCCAACAGATCCGGAAGAACGTAAAGCGGAAAATGAAAAGCGCGATATGAAGATTTACCAGCAATATATGAAAGACCAGATAAAAGAATTGCTGACTGAATTCGGCCGCATTGACGAACTATTCATGGATTTTTCATATCCCGGAGAAAACGGGAAAGGCCATAAAGATTGGGATTCTGAAGGCCTGATGAAACTGATACGCCAATTACAACCGCATATTCTCGTTGACAACCGAATGGATCTGAACGATACGGATTGGGGATGGGACTTTGTGACACCGGAACAATTTATGCCACAGGAATGGCCTACTGTCAATGGAGAGCGGGTTCCGTGGGAAACATGTCAGACATTCTCCGGCTCATGGGGGTATTATCGCGACGAATACACTTGGAAAAGTATACACCAGCTGGTCGTCATGCTGATTGAAACGACAAGCAAAGGCGGAAATTTGTTACTAAATGTAGGCCCTACGGCGCGTGGCGTCTTTGATGATCGCGCTAACGAGCGTCTGGAAGGATTGGGAAGTTGGATGAAATTCCACGACCGTTCGATTTACGGATGCACACAGGCTCCGGACGAATTCGAAAAACCCCAGAACTGCCTGATGACATACAATCCGACAACCAAACGATTATATATTCACGTGCTCGAATGGCCTTTCAAATCATTACACCTCCCCGGATTCAAAGGAAAATTCAAATATGCGCAACTGTTGAATGATGCTTCGGAAATAAAGTTCAGAACACAAGCGCAAAAGGGAAGTCACACAACAGAAACCTCCAATGAAAACGACGTCATACTATCACTTCCGGTAGAGAGGCCGAATGTAGAAGTTCCTGTTATTGAATTATTCCTGGAATAACAGCTATTCTGACATTCTGAACCCAATAGTAAACAGGCTCCACCCTTTCAGCTATATTCGCCTGTACTACTCATCCGAAAGTAGAAACAAAGCGATTGCCGGGTAATTTTCCACAAAGGCAAAATAACAAAAGGTGTTCCAATAATCATTTTTACAAAACACAAAATCCCGGTTATTTACAGTAACCGGGATTTACATCTCTAACACATAGGCTTTTCAATTCTCTTTAAATACTTTGCTTTGAGGCAATTCAAACAGTTTTGTATCTACGGCCTCCTCACGGAATCGGACTACTTCGGTGGTTACTTGTTTCATCACGGTTTTAAATGCAATGCCTTTCCATATCCACACCTTCATATCGTATTTCGATACTTCAAATACGTCGCATTCCTTACCAAGTAAGGTTTCCTTGCCTGCTTTCTTTACGCCATACCGTTCAATATCCTTTGCATCCATGTTCTCGTAATCCATGCTCGACGAACTGATACCTGTACGAATGCGGGTTCCGGCGGTAGTGTCATTTTTGAAATTGTACATGTAACCGTCGCGGATGATGGAATAACCGGTATGCTGGTCTTCTTTGTCGCCCATGAGAGTAACCATATACTGTTTGGCGCCATAGTCATCAAACCAGATTTTTTGCGTCATGCCAAAGCCTCCTATTTTGTTTTCCATATAGCCCGACTTTATTTTGTAGGGGCCTTTGGATTCAGTGGTTATTGCCGCTGCGACAGTTGATTGTGTGTCGGCGGCTTGCTGTTTGTTAGTATTACCTCCACATGCATATAGCATAATGAAAATAGCGATGATGAATAGATTTTTCATATTGGTTTTGAGTCTTGAATTTTAAACTTTATAACTTCACAAACTCAACGCGGCGGTTCTTGGCTTTGCCTTCCGTTGTATTGTTAGACGCCAACGGTTCGGTTTGTCCCTTACCGTCGGTTTCAATGCGTGCGGTGTCGATGCTGAAATCTTTACTGAGGCAGACTTTTACGGCGGCAGCACGTCGTTTCGATAAGTCGAGATTGGCGGCGGCCTGTCCGTCGGTATCAGTATGCCCGATGATACGCACCTTAACGTCCGGGTTCTCCTTGAGTATATCGGCAATGGCTTTGATGGCGCCGTACGATTCGGGCTTTATCACATCTTTCCCGCTATCAAAATTAATTCCGTAGCTGATGATCTTTCCTTCGGTCAACAGTTTAGAACGCACGTCGGGCGAGGCGGTAGTGATTTTGATATTGGAAAAGAACGGACGGTTAGCCTCATGTTCGTTGGAAAAGACAAGCCTGGAGAATTTGGTATTCTGTGCCAAAGCAGTGGGCGCGTCGATAACCTTTGCGCCTGCATGATAGATACGAACCCTACGGTTTTGCACCCAGATGATGATATGGTTCAACTGTTCCGATACAATCGGATTCTTATTGCTATTGATACCTTGCCCCCATCTGTCCGGGTCTTGAGCATGATAGGCGTTCATGTTCCATCCTCCATTTTTGAAGAAAACTCTCATCCCCATGGCGCCGGGATATAACCCGTTATCCCATTCCGGTTCCTGATCGCCTTCTTTATATTGGTACAGTTTCAAACCTGCCTCTGCATACCAGTTAACCCGGCTTGGATTGTCTTTTTGATCCTCTTCACTGAAATAGGGAATGTAATCGAATTCAAGGATGAAGTTGTCCGGAAGTTCTAATTTGTTGAGGTAGGTAAATACCCCATGCTTGTCGGTTACCTGGAACCATTTCCCGGGAAATTTATTCAGTGTTTTCACCTCACCACTGCTGTTGGTAGTCCACAGCGCCGGGAAATCACCTATGGCATCCTGCGAAAAATCTTCGTAAAACAGGATTTGGTCGCCCGGAACAAAGTCATACTGCGAGAAACTTTCTAATTTCTGTTCTTCGGGCTTTACGCTTTTATTTTCTTTCCCGGAATTGCCTTCGTCGCCCTGTTCGGCCGATGTTTCCCTAGTTTCTTCATCATCAGTTTCACTGTCTGTTTTTTTGTTTTTATCCTTATAAGTATCGGGGTCGGTTACTTTGTCGATGGTTTTACTCACCGCCTGGTCGATTTTTTGTTCCGACTTACGTACGGCGGCGTCTTCGGCGCTTTTCTTGATGGCTTTTCCGAGCCGGTCGACAAATTGTGCTTGTATGGTAGCGTACGATACCAACAGGAGTACAGTCATTAATAATAATTTAATCCTTTTCATGATGATGTTATTTGATTGTTTAACCACTACTACTAATTTTCACGAACCCCGAAGGGCTCGCCGAAGGCTATTGACACAAATTATAGTTCTCATTATCTTATATGTCCGATACTGCTTGTGAGAAAGATAGCTCCCAGCACTAATCCCATTACCATAGATGCCACAATTACGCACACCAAACTGATGATAAAATACATGGTAACTTTGTCTTCAGCCGTTTTCATCATTGGAACCAGGCCGGTATAGAGGATATACAAGCCATAGAGTCCGGCCAATGTTGCGATAATTCCCAGCGACGG
>JAVBNB010000056.1:0-19407 GCA_031551825.1 Tannerella sp.
ATTGAATGATACGTCATCAGAAGCGCCACCACCACTCATCAATACAAATCCTATGATTATAAACACAACAGCAACCGCTATCAAAATAAAATTCTCTTTACCGAATGCAAAATCTTTCATATATACAAAAATTAAATTTCAATTAAATATAATACAATTTTCCATGTGCCATACGCAAATACCGGTTTACCGCAAAATAAGCAGCTATCACAGATAAAATAATCCCGGACGCGAGAACGATTCCATAGATTAAAAAGAGGGTATCCGGATCTAAAAGATCTTCCATACTCATAAATTCGACCCTCACATAATACAACGCGCCCATCAGCATAATTACCGCAAGAATACCCGCGATTAACCCGCTCACTATATTATAGCGTATGAACGGTCGCCTGATAAAAGTAGGCGTTGCACCAACAAGACGCATCGTATAGATAAGAAAACGCTTCGAATAAATCAGAAGCCTAACGGTATTATTTATCAAAACAAACGATATAACGATCAATACAGCAAAAAGGATCAGCAATACAAAACCGATACGGCGTATATTCTGATTAACCATCTGCATCATATCCTTGCGATATTGCACATCCGAAACGCTTGCCTGAGAAGAAATACGTTTTTCTATCAACGGAAGGCTATCCGGATGAGTATATTCGGATTTCAACTTAACCTCAATGGATGCATGAAAAGGATTAAATCCTAAAAATGCTTCCGGATTTTCTCCCAGCTCACGCTGCATTTCAAGCGAAGCCTGTTCCTTCGAAATATATTCGGTCGATTTTACATAAGGCTGTTTTTCCAGCTCGTCACGAATTTTGCGTATTCTCACATCCGACAAATCCTCTGTTAACACAACAGACATTGTAATATTTTCTTTTACGTAATGAGATAGTTCATTTCCAAGAAATCCCATTATTAATATCAGCCCCAAAAGAAAAAGTACCAATGATATACTAACCACTGATATCAGATGAGAATTAAAAAATGATATTGTATTTTTTTTATTCCTTGCTGCCATTCAAAATGCTTCTACTTGCTCTAAAAACATAATATTTAGTGGAAGAAAAAACAATATTTCTCCCAATTTTAGCACAAAATAAATACATTTTTGTGGAATACCGTCGGTCGTTATGTATTTTTAACAATCTCTCTGCCAAAAAGCGTTGCTGATGTCGCATCCTCGATATGTACATTTACAAAATCACCGACATGATGATTTCCCTTATCGAATATGACGACCTTATTTTGCTCTGTGCGCCCAAAAAGCTGATCACGAGAGCGTTTCGAGTAACCCTCAACAAGAACTTCAAATGTCTTACCGATATCGCGCCGGTTACTTTCATCAGACAGTTTATTTTGCAAATCAATCAGACCTTGCAAGCGGCGCACTTTCTCATCTTCCGGAACATCATCTGCCAAATGCTTGGCCGCGTACGTTCCGGGTCTTTCCGAATACTTAAACAGAAAAGCGGAATCATATCCGACTTCACCCATCAACGAAAGTGTTTCTTCATAATCACTCTCCGTTTCCGAATGAAATCCGCAAAACAAATCCGTCGATATGGCACACTCCGGTATGATGCGACGTATAGAGGCGATCCGATCAAGATACCACTCACGTGTATATTTCCGGTTCATTATTTGCAATATACGCGTGCTCCCCGATTGCGCGGGAAGATGAATAAATTTGCAGATATTTTGATGAGCTGCCATAACATGTAACATTTCATCACTCATATCCTTTGGATGCGATGTCATAAAACGAATACGCATTTGCGGAACAGCTTCCGCCACAGATTCCAATAACCGGGGAAACCCCACAGTCTGGCCATCCGCCGTCTCATAATTGTAGGAATTAACATTCTGTCCGAGCAATGTTACATCTTTGTAACCTTTGAAGTACATATTACGCACTTCGCTTAGAATACTATCAACATCACGACTTCGCTCACGCCCCCGGGTATAAGGAACAATACAATAGGAACAAAAGTTATTACATCCGCGCATAATGGAAACAAACCCGGATACATTTATACCGGCTATTTTCAACGGAGCGACATCTTTATAAGTCTCCTGCGACGAAAGTTCCACATTGATCGCTTTTTCTCCTTTTTCCACCGCTCCCACTAAGTTGGGCAAATCCATATAAGAATCGGGACCGGCTACCAGATCAACCCCATGTTTACTGATCAATTCTTCTTTCACCCGTTCTGCCATACAACCCAAAACGCCTATAATCAAAGTCTTTTTATTTTTGCGCAATGAATTAAAATACTGTAAACGCCCTATAACACGCTGTTCCGCATTATCACGAACAGAACAGGTATTCACAAAAATAGCGTCTGCCTCCTCTATCTTTTCCGTCAGCACATAGCCATCCGTATGCATCACAGAAGCAACCACCTCTGTATCTGCCACATTCATCTGGCAACCGTACGTTTCAATATACAAATTACGCTCTCCGAAATCTTTTATATGTTGTTTCATAATGTGCAAAAATTACATTCAAAAAGACTGCAAAGATAATGCAAAATCACGGGCTATGAAAATATAGCAAAAATTGAGAGCAAAACAAAAAAAGTTTTTGTTTTGCTCTCAATTTTTGCTATATTTGCGTCGGTAAATACAAATCAGAATGGAAGATTTTGGCGATTGGTTATATCTCATAATTATTATCATTGCAGGCGTTAGCAGCGTTATTAGTTCTGCTCGCAAAAAAGCACGACAAACGGCTGAACAGAAGCAGTCCCGCAAAGAAGTTACAAACAGCAGTCCTGAAGAGGATTTCTGGAACGAAGAGGCAAGTCCTCAACAACTTCCGCAAAAAGAACCTGTAATCACGATTAAACCGAAACAGCAATCATCCCCATCTTATCAATCTATTGCAACGCAAAAGAAACATTATTTCGATATACAACAGGAAGGACGGCCATCCCTGACACAGGAAGATACGGAATTTATGTCTGCGGAAACAGATCAAGAGGGTGTATCCATAACACTTGAAGAACTCCCATCCAATATTGATGAATGGCGTAAAGCATTTGTATATAACGAAATCTTCAATCGTAAATACTAACAATGCGGAATCTCAAATTGGTCATTTTCGATTTAGATGGAACATTATTAAACACCATATCCGATCTTGCACACTGCACAAATTACGCGTTAGAGAAAAGTGGATTTCCGGGTCATCCGGTAGAAGCTTACAAACATTTTGTCGGCAATGGTATAAACAAGCTTTTCGAAAGAGCCTTGCCTGAAAATCAAAAAACAGAACAAAACGTAGCACGCATACGAGAGCTGTTTCTTCCCTACTATGATCAGCATAATATGGATTATACGACACCATACGATGGTATATCCGATTTGCTAAAAAAACTGCAATCAAAAAGCCTGATGATGGCCATAGCATCAAATAAATATCAAAAAGCTACAGAAAAACTGATCGAACATCTATTTCCGGACATTACATTCATTGCCGTTTTAGGGCAACGTGAAGGCATACCCGTCAAGCCGGATCCTACTATCGTGCATGACATTTTAAAAATCGCAAATACACTGCCGGAAGAAACGATCTACATCGGCGATTCCGGTGTCGACATGCAAACGGCATCTAATTGCGGAATTGTATCAATAGGTGCAACATGGGGATTTCGTTCTCGTGAAGAACTCGAAACTGCCGGAGCAAACCACATCGTAGACTCAGTGGATGAAATTCTCCACATAATTGGCTATTAAACAATATTTATTTTGTACTTTTGCAGGCATTTTGAAATAGGTAGTATAACCATTAATAATAAGCATCATGGCATTTAAGAAAATTACGGCCGAAGAGGCCGCTTTATTTGTGAACAATAACGACAATGTCGGATTCAGCGGATTTACTCCGGCAGGTTGTCCTAAAAGTGTCCCTTTAGCAATTGCTAAAAGAGCGGAAGAAGAACATCAGAAAGGCAATCCTTTCAGTATAGGGGTATTTACCGGAGCTTCTACCGGAGATTCCATCGATGGAGCGTTAGCACGGGCTAAAGCTGTAAAATTCCGCACTCCGTATCAGTCAAATAAAGACTTACGTTCTTTATTGAATGCGAACGGAACACAATATTTCGATATGCACCTGTCCGAATTAGCTCAAAGCCTTCGTTACGGATTTTTAGGAAAGGTGGATGTTGCCATTGTAGAAGCGGCCGACATCAATGAAAACGGCGAAATTATACCTACCGAAGGAGTCGGTATCGTTCCCACAATATGCCGTTTAGCCGACAAGATTATTGTCGAGCTGAATCATTTCCATCCGAAAGAAATAAAAGGTATGCACGATATCTACGAACCGGCAGATCCGCCTGTTCGCCGCGAAATACCAATATATACACCATCAGACCGCATCGGAACTCCTTACATCAAAGTTGATCCGAAAAAAATCGTCGGTATTGTTGAAACAAATAATACACCCGACGGAAGCACATTTTCTCCCCTTGACGACGTAACGTTAGCCATCGGAAAAAATGTATCGGACTTTTTAGTTAGCGAAATAAAAGCCGGACGCATCCCAAGCTCATTCCTTCCTGTACAAAGTGGCGTAGGCAACGTTGCCAATGCGGTTTTGGGCGCTATGGGTGCAAACAAAGAAATTCCGGCGTTCAACGTCTATACGGAAGTTATTCAGGATGCCGTCATCAGGTTAATGAATGAAGGACGTGTTAAATTTGCAAGCGGATGTTCTTTGAGCGTTAGCCACGAAGCGCTGAAAGAAGTTTATTCACACCTTGATTTTTTCAAGGATAAAATATTGCTAAGGCCTGAAGAAATATCTAACAATCCGGAAGTTGCGCGCCGTATGGGACTAATAACCATTAATACGGCACTTGAAGCGGACATCTTCGGAAATATCAACTCTACGCATGTTTTAGGTACAAAAATGATGAACGGACTGGGTGGCTCGGGAGATTTCACCCGTTCTGCTTATCTATCCATATTTACGACCCCTTCAACAGCAAAAGACGGTAAGATTAGCGCATTCGTTCCAATGGTATCACACCTTGATCACAGCGAACACTCTGTAAAAATAATCATAACCGAACATGGTGTTGCGGACCTCCGTGGCAAATCACCCGTACAACGCGCACATGCGATTATTGACAATTGCGTTGATCCGAGTTATCGTCTCTTGCTTAATGAATATCTTAACATGGGAATAGCAGGACACACGCCACAGAACCTAAACTGCTGCTTTGCTTTCCATCAGGAATTCGCAAAAAGCGGAGATATGCACAATGTAAACTGGAACAATTGCTGCAAGTAACATTCCAACATTTCAAGTAGCGAGAGCAGAAGCCAAACTTGTTTGGATTATGCCAAATCACGCGAAATGAATGTAATTGAGCCATAAAATCAGAAAGCGTTTCTTTAACCGGAAACGCTTTTTTTATGATTAATGCAGCAAAAAACTCCTGGGGATAAAAAAGTAAATGCTACCTTATGGCAGCATTTACCCAATTGCGATATTTCTGAAATCTTACACGTTTCTCAACGAGCATATTTCCACGGGTGTATATAAATTTGATTAGTTACAATAATTATTTTTTCTCTATTTCCAATAGCTACAATAAATTGTATTTTAACATTTAAATTCCAAACATCTTTGGCATATCATCTACAACTTTTGACTTTGCTATATATTATATATTTCTTTTTATTATGATGTTATTTTAATAATATTCTCGCGCCATTTCAGCAATACAATATAAAAATTTCATCTTGATACACCAAATTGTGGTCATCATCATCATCACTTCTATCATCACAACATTGCTTGCAATTCATTTACGGGTACAAATATCTGAAAATAATCTTGGAAAAAAAAACCACAATAGTTAATATTCTTTAAAAATCATATTTTTCTATAATAATTTCTTGTTGAAAGCCTTCACAATTACCCCAAAGGCTTCATATACTTTTCAAGAACCTGATTAATCTCTTCCTGATTAAGTTCTTTTACATTTGTTACAGTATACATTTCCGATAAAAAATTTCCGTAAAGATTACATTCGCGAATAACCTCTTCAAGCATTCTGTTTATATCCAACTTAACAGGCATCAAAAAAACAAGTTCGATATACTCAACTCCGACTGTAAGACGCTCTATCTCACAGTCATTTTCCAACAAAGCATACCTAAACTCCTTTTCGATCACCGTCCGTTGATAATCCACAAATGCAACTCCGCCCGAAGATATGATCAAAACATAAAAACGCAACTTCTTTCCTTTACCTCCAAGACCTGTTGATATATAAACCTGCTTTTCTCCCGACAACTCGGACTCTAAGGTAATGCGACTCTCCATCAACGCCATATAAGCCCAATTTACAAGGTCTTCGTCCGGATGCTCCACATAACGCTCCAACAACCTGTAGGCGCGAACTTGTTTGGATGAAGCCAGAATGGTCAATATTTTTTTCTTTTCCTCTTTTGAAAGTTCAACATTTCCCAGATCTAACGAATATTGTTCATAATCAATATCATTCATATCATGAAATTCTTTTCGTATACGGTTTGAATATTTAAAATACTCCATCTGCTGCTCTATCGGCACACGATGTTCCAGAATATGAAAATGTCCGTCCATGTTTTGGAAAGAATCATAAAACCTTTTAAAGACATTATCTTGGCCTTCCATACCCTCTCCTTTCATTTGATATTTTATAATTCAACAAAAATACGTTTTTTTATCAAAGCATGCAAATCATTGAAAAAAGTCTTACCTTCGCAGAGTGCTTTATAAAACAATTAGTCCGATCGGTTACGAACAAACAGAACAAATGAATAGCTATACAATACTCTTAGTTATTTCGCTTTATTTTCTACTCTTACTTTTTATATCCTGGTTTACCGGGCGCAAAAATTCAAGTAACGAAGCATTTTTTCTCGGCAACAGACGCTCGCCATGGTATATCGTGTCCATAGGAATGATTGGTTCGTCACTTTCAGGCGTTTCATTCGTTTCCGTTCCCGGATGGGTGCGTTCTACTGATATGACATACATGCAGATGGTGCTGGGATTTTTTTTCGGCTATGTGGTTATTGCCAAAATATTGCTCCCTTTGTATTACAAACTGCAACTTACTTCCATATACGAATACCTCAACAGCCGCATGGGACGCAACAGTTACAAAACCGGAGCATCGTTCTTTCTGTTGTCGAAAATAGTAGGCTCCGCCGTAAGACTCTATCTCGTCGTTCTCATTTTACAAACTTACGTATTTGATCAGTGGAATATCCCTTTTGTTGTTACGGTTGCAGTCAGTATATTGTTAGTTTGGCTATATACCTATCGCAGCGGGATACGAACCATTATCTGGACTGATACGCTACAGACGCTATGCCTTATAGCAATGCTGATTGTCATTATATGGCAGGTCAAAAACCAAATGGGGCTTAATGTCACCGGAATGGTAAAAACCATCATCGACAGTCCGCATTTTCGTCTATTCGAATTTGAAGACTGGAACAGCAAACAGCATTTCGTCAAACAATTTCTCAGCGGAGTCTTTATACCGATCGTAATGACCGGATTAGATCAGGATATGATGCAGAAAAACCTATCCTGCCGCAATCTGAAAGACGCGCAAAAAAACATGTACATTTACGGATCCGCGTTCACACCTATAAATTTCCTATTTTTATGTCTTGGTATTCTACTTGTTACGCTGGCATCACAAATGAATATCAGCCTGCCGGCATCCGGAGACGATATGCTCCCGATGTTTTGCTCATCGGGAATACTTGGACAATCCATATTAATTTTCTTTACAATAGGTATCATTGCCGCCGCGTTCAGCAGTGCGGATTCTGCCTTGACCTCTCTGACAACATCGTTCTGCATTGATATCCTTGAGATTAAAAATGAAGACGAGAAAAAGGCCAAACGAACAAGACTCAAAGTACACATTCTGATGTCCGTCGCTTTCGCTCTTATCATACTACTATTCAAGGCCGTAAACAACCGCAGTGTCATTGACGCGATATACACAATAGCCTCCTATACCTATGGCCCTCTTCTCGGTTTATTCACATTCGGGCTATTTACCAAATACAAAGTACGCGATAAGATTGTTCCCTTTATTTGCCTTCTATCTCCTGCGATATGCCTATCCGCTGATTTACTATTTGCGCATTACACAAATTACCGCTTCGGATACGAATTACTTCTGATCAATGGAGCCTTGACCTTCACCGGACTCTTTCTTTGCAAGAAACAAACTTCCCTGACGTAAACTGCTTCATTTTAATAAAAGGATAAAATTATATATCTTTGCCTTCATAATTTTTGATTTATGGAAGTAAAAAGCGCTGAATTTATAATAAGCAACACAGATGTCAAAAAATGCCCGGAGGGAACACGTCCGGAATACGCTTTTATTGGCCGTTCAAATGTTGGTAAATCATCCTTGATAAACATGCTTACCAATCATAAGCAACTGGCCATGACATCGCAAAAACCGGGTAAGACACAGTTAATTAACCATTTTCTGATAAACGATGACTGGTTTCTTGTCGACTTACCCGGATATGGGTATGCGCAGAGAGGTAAAACAGGACGTGATAATATTCGTAAAATAATAGAAGACTACATACTCGAACGGGAACAGCTGACCAACTTGTTTGTACTTATCGATTGCCGGCATGAACCACAGAAAATCGATCTTGAATTCATGGAATGGTTAGGAGAAAACGGTATACCATTTTCCATTATTTTTACCAAAACAGACAAAATAAGTAAAACTAAATTAGCCGAAAACATTGAGATCTACCAGAACAAAATGTTTGAAATATGGGAAGAATTACCTCCCATGCTCGTTTCATCCTCGGAAAAGAAAGAAGGAAGAGAAGATATTCTTGGCTATATAGAAAATATTAATTCCGCTTTGTGAACATTATTTGAGACAGACACAAAGCGAAATTCAAAGATGTATATATGAAAGTTTGTATTGCAGAAAAACCAAGCGTTGCACGCGAAATTGCCGACATACTCGGAGCCACTCAAAAAAGAGACGGCTATATGGAAGGGAACGGCTACCAGGTTTCATGGACGTTCGGTCATCTGTGTACACTGAAAGAACCACATGATTACTCTCCGGACTGGAAGCAGTGGAGTATACGCTATCTGCCGATGATTCCGCCCCGTTTCGGAATCAAGCTCATCGACAACCCGACATACCATAAACAATTTAATATACTTGAAAAATTAATACAAAACGCGGAGGAGGTTATTAACTGCGGTGACGCCGGACAAGAAGGAGAACTGATACAGCGTTGGGTCATGCAAAAAGCAGGATGCAAGTGCCCGGTCAGGCGACTATGGATCTCTTCACTTACCGAAGAAGCGATACGTGAGGGCTTTCAGGCATTGAAAGAGCAAAAGGAATATCAGCACCTTTACGAGGCCGGACTGTCACGCGCTATCGGCGACTGGATACTCGGAATGAATGCCACACGCTTGTATACTTTGCGGTATGGGCAAAACAAACAGGTTTTATCCATCGGACGCGTTCAGACGCCAACTCTTGCATTGATCGCAAAACGCCAGAAGGAAATAGAAGATTTCAAGCCGGAACCCTATTGGGAACTAAAAACCATTTACCGTGATACTACTTTTTCTTCCACACAAGGTAAATTCTCTCAAAAAGAAGAAGGAGAAGAATTACTGCAAAAAATTACGGATAAACTTTTTTCGATTACGGATATAACAAAAAAGAAAGGAAAAGAGCTGGCTCCACGTTTATTCGACCTCACATCACTGCAAGTCGAATGTAATAAGAAATTCTCATTTTCCGCCGACGACACCCTCAAACTCATACAATCGCTTTATGAAAAAAAGGTGACAACCTATCCGCGTGTAGATACGACTTTTTTGAGCGAGGATATCTATCCCAAAATTCCGCAAACACTAAAGGGGCTAACTGACTATACGGCGCTGACCGCCCCCCTGTTGAGTACAAAAATTCCGAAATCAAAAAAGGTTTTTGACAACTCGAAAGTCACCGATCACCACGCCATCATACCGACAGGCGTACCGGCACGAAACCTGATTGATAACGAGCGAAAAGTGTATGATCTTGTGACAAGACGGTTTATCGCGGCATTTTACCCTGACTGCGAAATCTCCACGACGACCGTATTGGGAGAAGTCGAAGACGTCAAATTCAAAGCCACCGGAAAACAAATCTTGAGTCCGGGTTGGCGTGTCGTTTTTGAAAAAGAATCATCGGCCGACAAAACAACGCAGAATAGCAAGGAAGATGCACAAAATAATGACAACGAACAGCAAACAGAAGAGAATGCGGTTCTGCCCGATTTCATAAAAGGCGAAAGTGGTCCGCACAAGCCGGACTTTGCCGAAAAATGGACGACACCGCCAAAACCATATACCGAAGCTACACTTTTGCGTGCGATGGAAACAGCCGGTAAATTTGTGGATAACGACGAGCTGCGCGATGCCTTGAAAGAAAACGGTATCGGGCGTCCATCTACGCGCGCTGCCATTATAGAAACTTTATTCAAGCGCAATTACATCCGTAAGGAACGGAAAAACCTATACGCAACCCCCACCGGAGTCGAATTGATCGACACGATACAGGAAGAACTCTTAAAAAGCGCGGAATTGACAGGCCAGTGGGAAAAAAAACTCCGTCAAATAGAACAAGGAACTTATGAGGCAGGTATGTTCATTGACGAACTGAAAGAAATGATGGAAGAAATCGTCCAAAACGTACGATCGGACAGGACAACCCGTACGATTACAATAGACGAAGAGGCGATTAAAAAAACAACACAAGGCATAGGTGATAAAAGCGATACGAACGACAACGCTTCCAAACCAAAAGAACAAAAACAATCCGCCAAAGAAGACAAGCCTAAGCAAAAAACGAAACCCAAGCCTGCTACCTGCCCGCTTTGCAAGAAAGGCACAATTATCCGCGGCAAAACAGCTTACGGATGTTCCGGATATGCAGACGGATGTACACTCCGTCTTCCTTATGAAACTTACGGTGAAAACTTAAGTGATGCGGAATTAAAAAAAGTACTGAAAAACGAATTCAAGTAAGTAATCATTCCCTTAATCAAGAAAGCATGAAACGAACAGCATCAATAAAAACAGTTCTATTTTTTCTTATCACTTGGTTTGCCATAAGCGCCAATGTCGCTGCCGATAAACATCTCGTTTATAAAATTGATATCAAAAAAGAGATTGATAAAACTTCGCAGATCTATCTGAATAAGGGGCTTACCGAAGCGCAATCGCTTGGAGCCGATGCCGTACTGATCCATTTGAATACATACGGAGGGCTACTCGATGCTGCAGACTCCATGCGTACAGCTATACTATACAGCCCCATACCCGTATATGTCTTCATCGACAACAATGCTGCTTCTGCCGGAGCGCTCCTTTCTATTGCCTGCAAAAAGATATACATGCGCAAAGGGGCAAGCATCGGAGCCGCGACCGTAGTAAATCAAACCGGAGAAGGCATGCCCGACAAATACCAATCTTACATGCGTTCAATGATGCGGGCCACCGCCGAAGCGCATGGACGCGATACGATCATCAGCGGACGTGACACTACCTTCAAATGGATCCGCGACCCTAAAATAGCAGAAGCTATGGTAGACGACCGCGTTATCATACCCAATCTGATCGATTCGGGCAAAACACTCACTCTCACAACAGAAGAAGCCGTCAAATGGGGTTATTGCGACGGTATTGCAGAATCTACCAATGAGGTAATCACCCAATACCTGAAATATGATGATTATGAATTAAAAAGTTTCACACCTTCATGGATTGACAACCTGAAAGGATTCCTGATGAATCCAATATTTCAGTCTTTTCTAATCATGATCATCATAGGGGGAATCTACTTTGAACTTCAGACGCCCGGAATCGGTTTTCCATCTGCCGCTGCTCTCATCGCCGCCGTATTGTATTTTGCGCCACTATATATCGAAGGCCTTGCCGCAAACTGGGAAATCCTGCTCTTTCTCATAGGGCTTATACTGATCGCCTTTGAAATCTTTGTCATCCCCGGTTTTGGAATAACAGGCATATCCGGAACCATATTAATAATCATCGGACTAACACTTGCTTTAATAAACAACGTCAATTTCAACTTTGAGCAAGTCAGCAGTATTGAAATGGGGCGCGCAGTCATTGTGGTCTTGATAGGACTTACGGTAGGCTTCGGAAGCATGTTGTGGCTATCAAGTCGTATAGGTACCAAAGGCATGCTACGCGAAGTCGCTCTTACCACCGATCTTGAGGCAGCTACCTCATCACCCGTCCTCTCTAACCTCGTTGGTCTGGAAGGAATAACAGCGACCGTACTCCGCCCCTCAGGAAAAGTAATTATTGACGGTATCTATTATGACGGCATATCCGAATCCGGCTTTATAGATAAAGGAGTCAAGGTAACTGTCGTTCGCTTCGAAAACGCCCAAGTTTATGTTGAAATACTGATTTAGTTTTTCAACAAAGAAGAACCTAATCCAACCCTATACATCGGCACTTTGAAAAAATAATGATGAATATTATAAACAATGAATTTATTCAAACTTAAAACAGGAAAAATAATTCTCATATCCGCAATCACGCTTATGTCTTGTGAGAGAAAAATATCTCCCGCCAAAGAGAACATCATTCCTCTTGCCACCGAAGTCGGAAAATACGGCATTTTAAACCTTAGCGATTATGTTACGGATTTAAAATATATTCCATTAGAGACAAATGATTCGGTTTTGATTTCCAATATCGAACAGATTATCTATGAAAATGAAAAAATCATTATTACATCCGATTGGAGACAAAATGAATGCCTCGTTTTTAATAAAAATGGTGCATTTTGTAATAAAATAGGAAACATAGGGCAGGGTCCCGAAGAATATATTGCTCTTCAGCAAATATTCACGCATGATAATTTAATATACATAAAAACGCCTTCTGTTTTATTAAAGACCTATGACACGGATGGTAATTTTGTTAAAAAGATTCCCCTTCCTGATTTAAAAAGCGAGTATATGATTCGTGAAGTTCAACCAATAACGTCCGATATTTTCTTTTTAGACATAGCGTCCCATGAATTAAGCTATTATCCAATAACAATATTGATTAAATCAAATGGAATCACATCAGATATTATAAAAGAATATACAGAACCTTTCATCCTGGAAAAACCATTTGAATATGTTTCAAACAACGAATTTGCCATCACTTACCGATTTAAAAATGAAATCAGATATTATAAATACACCAACTGTGACACTATCTTTACAATTGGAAAAAGCTTAAATAAAAAAGATGCTTTCATTTTTGACTTCGGCAAATATAAACCAACACGAACACATCTTACCGGGAAGAAAGACAACTCCTTATCCGGGGCACCTCCTATAAGACCTATAAAGATTTTAGAGTCTTCTGATTTTTTGTTTATCGAATTCAATTTTGCGAAATATGCACCGGAACCTTTTGAATTTAAAACAACCATGGGTAGTAGTACTAAAGAAAAAATTGTAACAAACTCCATGGTCTTTGGACTTTTTGATAAAAACACAAAGACATTGAATTTGATGAATCAGCCAATTAAAAGAAAACTTGGCTTAAAAAATGATATCGATGGCGGACCGGTAATCTGGCCTCTTTATATCTCGACAAATGACGAACTGGTCACTTCCGTTTCCTCCGATGACTTCTTGGAATACTTTGACCAAATAGAAAACCCAACCCCCGAACTTGTCCATATTGCGAAACAGGTTAAATCGGACGACAACCCAATTATTGTCATAGCTAAATTAAAAGACAAGCATAATTAAGATAGCAAATTTGATGAGAACAAAATTCTCCTTTTTGATAAAAATGGTAATTTTATAAGACGGATTTCAAAGAAAGGACAAGGGCCTGGAGAGTATACACATATAAGTGCTGTGGCTGTAGATTTCGAAAATAAAAAAATTTATATACATAACAGTTCACAGAAGCTGATGTGTTATGATTTTGAGGGAGCATTTGTGGGAGAAGCAGCATTCATCCAAGGGGAATATTTGAATTTCACGAATCACTAGTGTCCCATTAAAATTGGGACGTTGTTGAAAATCAAATAAACTTGGCCCATTTGGTCTAGATCGTTCTTTGCTATTTGAGAATTAGTTAGCTACAAGGCCTAGAAGACGGGGTCCGTTTTTAGCCACATGTTATCAGATCAATCTGATATAAAGCTACGATTTCAAGTCCGTTTACTTGAAGAACCTTTGTAATATGCTATATTTCAAATGTTTCAAAGAGAAATTTTGAATTTTAATGGGACAGCAATGTTCACGAATAACAAATTAACTGCAATTGTTTCATCTATTACAGCCGGCGATATTACCGATTACAAAGTAAATACCGTATTATATGAAATAAGCAATGATTTGCAAATAATTGATAGCACGGTTATTTATAGTCGTAATAAAGATGACTATTTCTATGGATATAGTATTATCAATAACTATATCACATTTACAGGTGAGAATATGTATTTCTATTATCCTTTAATGTTTGAGAAAGATTTTTCATACAGAGATACATTGTATAAGTTTGATAACAAATCATTAATACCTCATCTTAGATTGAAATTCAATGATGAAAGTTCAAAGCCGCTAAGGGAGCTCATACAACTATATAGAAGCCCTCGTTATGTTTTTGCACGATACTTCGGAAATAAAAAGGGATGTTTTTGTTATGACATGAAAACCGAAAAAGGAACGAACACGAGATGGGGTTATATAGATGATATGTATACCGGAGAACAAGTATATATCTATCCATTTGATTCGAATACGAATAAATTTTATTTTACGTATGTCAATATGGATGAGTCTGACAACGAAGAACCGAATCCAACCCTCTACATCGGCACTTTGAAAAAATAAGATTTACATTTCGATAAATGACAATGGTAATAAATCCCTTGCGGAGGGAACGATTATTGTTTTGTCGCGCCCACAGAGAAGCATTCGGATCGAACGGCCGTATCGTCGTTCTGCTTCAAGCATTACCTGACGGCATCCGCCACAGGGGGATATGGATGGTTGTATTTCTTCATTTTTGAACGCAATGATCGCAAGCGCAACTACCGGCACATCCGGAAAAGAAGCGCCGGCGGAAAATAAAGCGACACGTTCCGCACATAAGCCGGACGGATAAGCTATATTTTCCTGGTTATTTCCCTCTATGACTGTTCCATCTTCCAACAATACGGCAGCGCCCACATTGAAATGTGAGTATGGCGCGTAAGCACGCTTGGCCGCGCGAATGGCCACATCACGCAATTCGCGGTCTTCAACAGACAACTCCTCAGGCCTCAAAACCCTGATTTTAAATTGTATATTTTTCTCCTCCATATCATGAATCACTCTGAATACAGGATACAAATATAGCGAAAGTTGAGAGTAATACAAAAAGTATTTTTTTGTATTACCGAACGAAGCTATATTCTGATTCAAAACAAAATAGAACTCATTAATTCCTATCTTTTCTTGTTTTTTAATGCATTAGCATTTTTTTCACACTCATTCATAATGTTTTTTAAAATCTTCGCTGTATCTTTGCACCCGCTAAATTATTCAATGTTTAATACGAACCGGTTATGAAACGAGCATTAACAGTGGGTTGTGTGATAATTACGAACGCTTGTTTCATACAGATTTTAGAAGCATAACAGACTGCAATATGAAACTACATATACGTTCATTCATCATACTTACCCTGTTTATCTCAAATATTGTTTACATACAGGGACAAGGGCAGAAACAGAAACAAACGAGGCTACCGTCGTTTGAAGAGTACATTCATAAATATAAAGACATAGCCATCCGGCAACAAAAAGAGTATAAAATACCGGCAAGTATCACCTTGGCGCAGGGTCTTTTAGAATCAGGAGCCGGTAACAGCCGCCTTGCTGTTAAGGGGAATAATCACTTTGGCATAAAATGCAAAGAGGAATGGCGTGGCGGACGTATGTACCATGATGATGATGCAAAAGACGAGTGTTTTCGTACATATAAAACGGCAGAAGAATCATACACCGATCATTCGCTGTTTCTTGCTAAAAGAAAATATTATGTATCCCTGTTTGACCTTGACATATATGATTATAAAGGGTGGGCTTACGGCTTACAAAAATGTGGCTATGCAACGGATAAATCATACGGAGATAAATTAGTACGGTTAATCGAAGCATACGAATTACATAAATACGACAAAGCCAAAAGTGTCGAAAAGAGATCAATTGATGATGACATCTATGAAATAAAACTGAATTCGCCGGAATACGATAAAAAACATCCGGAAATCACAAACTGGAGACGCAGAATTCATGAAAGCAATGGAATTCATTATATAACAGCACAAACGAATGACTCGTATGAAATTATCGCGTACGATACTCACATGAAATTGAAAAGGTTGCTTAAATATAATGAAGTAACAAAAGATTACAAACTCAAAAACGGAGACATTGTTTATTTGCAGGGCAAGAAAAAGCAAGCAAGCAAAGAATACAACACACATATTGTGAAGGAGGGAGAATCATTATATACGATATCCCAATTATACGGAATAAAGTTAAAATCCGTATATAAACTGAATAAGCTGAAAGACGATTATACTCCGAAACCGGGAGATATACTGAAGGTACGTAGATAAAAAATTTCAACATAGCAAAAATGAACCAAAGATATAATCTGCGTGGTGTAAGCGCTTCGAAAGAAGACGTACACGATGCCATAAAAAACATTGACAAAGGAATTTTCCCTAAAGCTTTTTGCAAGATAATCCCCGACATTCTGGGGGGCGACCCGCTTTACTGCAACATCATGCATGCGGACGGAGCCGGCACGAAATCCTCGTTAGCATACATATATTGGCGGGAAACCGGTGACATCTCTGTGTGGAAAGGGATCGCACAAGATGCCCTGATCATGAATATCGACGACCTGCTATGCGTAGGCGCGACAGATAATATACTTGTTTCGAGTACGATTGGCCGCAACAAGCTACTTATTCCGGGCGAGGTGATCTCCGCGATCATCAACGGCACCGACGAACTACTGTCCGAATTGCGTGATATGGGGATCGGCGTATATGCTACCGGTGGAGAAACCGCTGATGTGGGCGACTTAGTCAGAACCATTATTGTTGACAGCACCGTTACCTGCCGTATGAAACGCGATGAAGTTATCAACAATGCCGAAATACAAGCCGGAGATGTGATTGTCGGATTGGCTTCGTTCGGACAAGCGACTTACGAAAAGGAATACAACGGAGGTATGGGCAGCAATGGACTCACATCCGCCAGACACGATGTTTTTGCGAAATACATCGCGAAAAAATATCCTGAAAGTTTTGATGCGGCAGTCCCCGGAGAGCTTATCTATTCCGGTGGGCTTAAACTTACCGACAAGGTTGAAGGATCGCCTGTTGACGCTGGCAAGTTAGTATTATCCCCTACCCGCACATACGCACCGGTTGTAAAGAAAATAGTAGACCAAATGCGGAAAGACATTCACGGGATGATACATTGTTCAGGAGGAGCACAGACTAAAATATTGCATTTTATTGACAATCTTCGCATCATTAAAAATAACATGTTTCCCATCCCGCCATTATTCAGAACCATTCAGGAACAAAGTGGCACCGACTGGTCTGAGATGTATAAGGTTTTCAACATGGGACACCGTCTTGAAATCTACCTCGACAAGAAACACGCCAATGAAGTGATCGAAATTAGCAAATCATTCAACATTGACGCGCGGATTGTCGGACGTGTAGAAGCATGCGATCAGAAAGAGCTTATCATAGACAGCGAATTTGGAAAATTTTATTATCATTAAAAAAGTATGTCCGATAATAGTACATTACAAAAACTCGATGGCTTAGTCGGACGTTTTGAGGAAGTATCGACTCTGATCACGGACCCTTCCGTCATTGCTGATCAAAAGCGATACATTCGGCTAACCAAAGAATATAAAGAGCTGGAGCGACTCATTTCCGCACGAAAAAAATACATACAAACGCTGGGGAATATAGAAGAAGCGAAAGAAATCCTTGCGAACGAACAGGATGTAGAAATGCGTAAGATGGCAAGTGAAGAGCTTGAAAATAGTCAGCAAAACTTACCTAAAATTGAAGAAGAAATAAAACTATTACTGATCCCTGTGGATCCGGAAGATAGCAAAAATGCCATTGTCGAAATACGTGGTGGAACCGGCGGCGACGAAGCAGCGATATTCGCGGGAGACTTATTCCGCATGTATTCAAAGTACTGCGAAATAAAAGGCTGGAGTCTCAGCATTTCAAGTTGCAACGAAGGCTCCTCCGGCGGATTCAAAGAAATAATTTTCACCGTTACGGGAGATCACGTTTACGGCACGCTCAAATATGAATCCGGTGTTCATCGCGTGCAACGCGTACCGCAAACGGAAACACAGGGACGTGTACATACATCCGCGGCTACTGTAGCTGTACTTCCGGAAGCGGATGAATTTGATGTGGAAATAAATGAAGGAGAAATAAAATGGGATACTTTCCGCTCAAGTGGCGCCGGCGGACAAAATGTAAATAAAGTAGAATCCGGCGTAAGACTCCGTTATGTATGGAAAAATCCCAATACTGGTGTTGCAGAAGAAATCCTGATCGAATGTACGGAAACACGGGATCAACCTAAAAACAAAGAGCGCGCGTTAAGCCGTCTGCGTTCGTTCATATACGACAAGGAACACCAGAAATATATTGATGATATTGCTTCAAAGCGAAAAACAATGGTATCGACGGGAGATCGCTCCGCGAAAATACGCACGTACAACTATCCACAAGGACGCATTACAGATCACCGTATTAACTATACCATACACAATCTTTCCGCATTCATGAATGGCGACATCCAAAGCTGCATAGACCACCTGATCGTCGCGGAAAACGCGGAAAGAATAAAAGCAAGCGAGCTTTAATCTTAGAGTTTTGAACCTGAAACTTTGAACCTTGAACTTTGAACTTAATAAAAATGAACAAAAAAGAACTTTTTGAAAACATTAAACGTAAAAAATCGTTTCTATGTGTAGGTTTGGACACAGATATAACAAAAATACCCCAACACTTACAAAAAGAAGATGATCCTGTCTACGCGTTCAATAAAGCGATCATCGACGCAACCGCCGAATTTTGCATCGCATATAAGCCGAATCTGGCATTCTATGAATGCGGGGGTAACAAAGGATGGATATCTTTAGAAAAAACCGTTGAATATATAAAAAGCAACTATCCGGATCAGTTTATCATAGCCGACGCGAAGCGCGGAGATATAGGCAATACTTCCA
>JAVBNB010000078.1:0-3205 GCA_031551825.1 Tannerella sp.
GCAAACATTTTTTGAAGAAATGAATGTTCATTCGCTTACTGTAGCGCCATACATGGGTGAAGACAGTGTCACTCCGTTTTTGCACTATGACGGAAAGTGGGTGATCTTACTCGCTCTCACTTCGAACAAAGGCTCCAATGATTTTCAATTAACGGAAGATAAAACAGGAGAACGCCTGTTTGAAAAGGTTCTTCGTGTTTCACAGAACTGGGGTAATGACGAGAACATGATGTATGTTGTCGGCGCCACACAAGGCAAAATGTTTGAAGATATACGTCGCATAGCGCCGAATCATTTCCTGCTCGTTCCGGGTGTCGGAGCGCAAGGAGGCTCGTTAGAAGAAGTCTGTCGCTATGGAATGAATGATATGTGCGGACTTATAGTCAACTCATCACGCGCCATCCTATATGCCGATAATACGAATAATTTTGCTATAAAAGCCGGAGAGGCAGCATCTTCCGTTCAAAAAGAAATGGAACCTTTTCTGTTGAAAAAGGGGATTATTTAGTCAAATTAGATAATTATTTAATATAATTCGTAGCATATTTATTTTTTTACTAACTTTGTAGGCCAAATTTTTCGTGAAAGCAAAAGTGACCACAAGTTTCTTGTCGTTATTTTGCTATTTTTAATTTAAATCAACAGAACAAGGATGGAGTTTACGGCTCAACAGATTGCTGATTTTTTAAAAGGAAATGTAGTAGGAGATCCGACTGCTAAAGTAAATAATTTCTCGAAGATCGAAGAGGGAACTACCGGAACAATCACATTCCTTGCCAACCTAAAATATGAGCATTTCATATACACAACCAAAGCCAGTATCGTATTGGTAAACGAAGACTTTATACCTACAGCGCCAATAGAATCCACTTTGATAAAAGTTCCGAATGCATACACATCATTAGCGAGACTACTTGATCTGGCAGAACAATCAAAAATAAAGAAAAGCGGCATAGACTCTTCCGCGTTTATATCAGCGACAGCATCTGTTAATGAGAATTGCTACATCGGATCTTTCGCATACATAGGCAATAATTCGGAAATAGGAAAAGGGTGCATGATATATCCTCACGCTTATGTCGGAGACAATGTCAAAATCGGGGACAATACGATTCTTTATCCCCATTCGGTTATCTATGATGGTTGCTCTATAGGTAAAAACTGTATCATTCATGCTGGCGGCGTCATTGGATCTGACGGATTCGGGTTCGCTTCGGAGGAAAACGGAGAATACAAAAAAATCGCGCAGTTAGGCAATGTCATCATCGAAGACGATGTGGAAATTGGTGCGAACACAACTATCGACCGTGCGGTAATGGGCTCTACGACTATTCATAAAGGTGTAAAATTAGACAACCTTATACAAGTAGCGCACAACGTCGAAATCGGCAAAAATACGGCAATGGCAGCGCAAGTAGGCATCGCGGGTTCAACGAAAGTAGGGGCGAATTGTGTGATTGCCGGACAAGTCGGATTTGCCGGTCATATCAATATTGGAGATAACACGCAAATCGGAGCACAATCCGGAATCATGAGTAGCACAGAAGAAGGCTCCCGGATTATGGGATCGCCGGCCGTACCGGTAAAAAACTATATGCGCTCCAGCGTACTTATCGGAAAACTTCCGGAGATATATAAAACTCTTAACAAATTAGAGAGAGAAATTGAAGAATTGAAAAAGAATAAACAATAAATAAAAGCATGGAGAAACAAAAGACGTTAGCGTCCGAATTTTCATTAAGCGGTAAAGGGCTTCATACCGGTTTGAATATAAATGTTACGTTTAAACCAGCTTCTGAAAACCACGGATACAAAATAAAACGTATTGATCTCGAAGAACAACCCATCATTGAAGCTTTAGCTGAAAATGTTACAAATACACAAAGAGGAACCATACTGTCAAAAGGAGAGGTAAAGGTCAGTACAGTAGAACATGCCCTTGCCGCTTTATACGCGTGGGGGATAGACAATTGCCTCATCGAAGTGGACGCTCCGGAAATACCGATTTTAGACGGTAGCGCACGCTTCTTTTCAGAATGTATAGAGAAAGTAGGAACAATCGAACAAAATGCGCCGAAAGATTATTACATCGTGCGCCATAAAATGGAAGTAAAGGATGAAAAAACAGGTTCATCACTCACCATCCTTCCGGATGACAGATTCAGCATTGATGTGCATATTGAATTTGACTCTTCCGTTTTGCCCAATCAATACGCTTCCATGATAAACATCAATGAGTTTCCGGAAAAAATAGCGGTATCACGTACTTTTGTATTTCTTCGCGAAATAGAAACATTGCTGCAGAACAATCTTATAAAAGGCGGTGACTTGGATAATGCCATTGTCATCTACGACCAGAAGACAGAACAGAGTGAAATGGACCGTATTGCCGACACGCTGGGGCTTCCTCATGTAAATGTAAAAGAATTCGGTTATGTAAATGACAAACCGTTGGTTTTTCCGAACGAACCGGCGCGACACAAGCTAATAGATGTCATAGGGGATATTGCCCTCATCGGAAAGCCTATCAAAGGACGTATCATCGCAACACGCCCAGGGCATAAAATAAATAACCAGCTGGCCCGCCTGATACGTAAAGAGATAAAATTAAACGACATACAAGCTCCAATATATGACGCGACCGAAGTTCCTGTCATGGACATCAATCGCATACGCGAACTGCTGCCGCATCGGTATCCGTTTCTGCTGGTTGACAAAATCGTGGAGATAGGAGGCGATTACATTGTAGGAATAAAAAACGTGACGGTTAATGAACCATTTTTTCAGGGACATTTTCCACAGGAACCCGTTATGCCGGGAGTTCTGCTCGTTGAAGCAATGGCACAGACGGGAGGTTTACTCGTACTGAATTCTGTTGATGAACCGGAACGCTACTCTACCTATTTTATGAAAATAGATGGCGTAAAATTCCGCCAGAAAGTTGTACCGGGAGACACTTTAGTTTTCCGTCTGCAACTGTTAACCCCGATGCGTCGTGGGATATCTACTATGAAAGGATACGTTTTCGTAGGAGAAAAAGTTGTTTGCGAAGCAGAGTTCATGGCACAAATCATTAAAAACAAATAATATATGCATTCACCATTGGCCGTTATCCATCCGGAGGCAAAAATAGGCGAAAATGTAATCATTGATCCTTTCGCTGTTATTGAGAAAGACGTTGTAATCGGTGACAATTGCCGTATTT
>JAVBNB010000104.1:0-16438 GCA_031551825.1 Tannerella sp.
AAATACGGTAACCCCGTGCAGAAAGCTTTACAAAAATTGGCAGGTGTGGATATAGACATGATTTGCTCAACACACGGCCCGATATGGAATGAACAAAAGACAAAAGCAATAGAGACCTACGACAGACTAAGCCGCTATGAAGGACTCAACGGCGTAACAATTATATACGGAAGCATGTATGGGCATACCGAACAAATGGCCGAAACAATCGCATCTGCCCTATCTGATGGAGGCGTTCGGGAAATAAAGATGCACAACGTAAGCAACTGTCATTCGTCTTATATCCTGCGTGATATATTTAACTATAAAGGAGTTATTATCGGAAGTCCGACATACAGCAATCAAATATTCCCCGAAATTGACTCTCTGCTCACCAGAATAGAATTACGCGAAATCAAAGACCGTTTATTCGGATACTTCGGTTCATTCACATGGGCAGGGGCGGCTGTGAAACGGTTAGCCGCTTTTGGAGAAACTATGAAATGGGAAGTTGTCGGTACCCCTGTCGAACAAAAGCAAAATATCCGCACGGAAGAACAATGCGTCGCACTTGGAAAAGCAATGGCTGAACGCCTGCAATAAATTTATCAATAAACAAGTAACATAAAATTAAACTTATAAATTAATAACTATGAGAGTCATTATCCAACCAAACTACGAAACAATTTCCAAGTGGGCGGCATATTACATTGCTGCTAAAATCAACAATGCGAAACCAACTGCAAAGAAACCGTTTGTACTCGGCTTACCTACCGGTTCTTCCCCATTAGGAATATACAAAGAACTCATAAAACTGAACAAGAAAGAAGCCGTCTCTTTCAAAAATGTAATCACCTTCAACATGGACGAATACGTAGGAATTCCTAAAGATCATTCGGAAAGCTATTATTCTTTCATGTGGAATAACTTTTTCAAGCACATTGATATACAAGAAAAAAACGTAAATATACTAAACGGAAACGCCAAGAATCTGGAAGCTGAGTGTATCGACTACGAAGAACGCATAAAAAAAGCCGGTGGCATTGATTTATTCCTTGGAGGCATAGGGCCGGACGGGCATGTTGCATTCAACGAACCCGGCTCATCCCTGTCTTCCCGTACCCGTATAAAATCTCTGACTACCGATACGATAATCGCAAACTCACGCTTCTTCGGAGGTGACGTAAATAAAGTTCCGAAAACAGCGTTGACAGTTGGCGTAGGAACGGTTATGGATGCTAAAGAAGTACTGATTGTTGTAAATGGCCATAACAAGGCTCGGGCGCTTCAACAGGCGGTCGAAGGCAGTATCAATCAGATGTGGACGATAACCGCGCTACAATTGCATCCTAAGGGAGTTATCGTATGCGATGAAGCCGCGTGTGCCGAAATTAAAGTCGGCACATACAACTATTTCAAAGACATCGAAAAAGAAAATATTAACCCAAAAGCCTTACTATAGGCACTTGTTAAATAAAAGAATCTGCATATCTTTGTCGTCGTAAATGAGACGATGGAGATGTGCAGTTTTTTTTATTCCTGCCGGTATATTTTATCCGCGATAACACTGTTATTGTTATCAGCCAATATATACGCGCAAGAACCTTCTGCCGCTGATAACCCGAATACCTCAAAGCCATCTTCATGGATATACAATCAATACACGGCATTTCGCAATGTATATAAGTATAATCCGGAATACCTGAAAAATGAAGCGGACAAACTAAAAGTACGATTATTAGGAACCATTCAGACACCATTCTTTACGGTTCATCCTCAAAGCGATACGGAGAAAAAGATTATCTTTGATTCCGAACCGCTGAAATATGTCGGAGCCGACATCGGATGGAACATCTTTGCTATCGGTTATAGTTTCGGTATTGACGGTAAGAACAAAAAAAACCATGAACGGTTCAGTTTCAATACTTACACCCGTTTTTTCGCCATCAACGCTGAGGTATTCTGGTTAAATAATCTACGTCTTTCAAATCTCGAAGATTTCATAACCGAAGAAGAAAATACATACCCGGAAAAAATTGAATTGGACGGCACTTATTTTCGTTCACGCTCGGCGCAAATAAGTTTTTTCCCGAACGGCAAAAAAATGGCGTATGGAAATACGATCAATCCGGTTTTCCGTCAATTAAAAAGTGCGGGAACCCTCATTCTGGCACTTGGTTATTCGGATTATGATTTTAACACAAACCTCCAAAACTCAGAATTTAAGGATGATGAGTGGATTGCTGAGATAGGCATCAGTAAAATTAATATGTATAAATATGAATTAGGCGTCGGATATTCTTACAATTTTGTAGTAGGACGTCATTGGGTTCTATTTTTGTCGGATATGATCGGAATATCCACCCAGCGATACTCTTATGAAATGCTTTCCAAAGACGCCTTCTCTAAAAAATCAAACTTAGGCGGATGCAATTATTTCCGCACAGGAGCCTGCTATTATAATAAAGATTTTTTTGTCGGCGTGCATGTTCTGCACGAGCTCGATGCGCTGAATACAAACCACTTCCTTTTCAATAAGAACAATCAAATCGCCGTTGTTTATTTGGGGTATAAATTTAATGTCGATGGCTTCAATCGCTTTGTTTCAAACATCATAGGCACACCGGCAGGCAAATAAAAAAAAAAGCTATCTCAAATTTGAAACAGCTTTCTCTCTATTATTCTGAGTAGAAATCTTATTGTTGACCACCCATTAATCTGTTAGCTTCATCTGCAAATTTCTGATAAGCATCAGTATACTTCTTCATCAACTCCGGATTGCTTGCTAATTCAGTCTGCAAGTCCGTTGCGATTTTACTCATATCCTCCGTAATTTTAGTATACTCCTGTATTGCACTCATATCACCTTTTGATACTTTTTCCAATAACGGAGTTGCTTTTTCAATCAATTTAATATATTCATCAAGTTTGCCTGATGATGCAGAAGCTTCGCTCTTTGTTTCTGTTTTTTCTGTTGCTTCTTTTCCCGTTTCTTTCGCAGAATCAGTAGATTTGTTTCCGCCACCACATGCTACAAACGTTAACATTGCTGCTGCAGCCATAGAGATAAATACCTTTTTCATTTTACCTAATATTAATATTAAAACTACATTTTAAAACCGGGGCAAAAGTACAACATTTTTTTGTATTGCAAACTTTTTTTATAAAAATTTATCAATGTCCGCAATATTTGTACAACCTTCATCAGTAAGGTTTAAATCCGATTATCCTACGCACTTCATTCAGTGTTTTAGCCGCACTAACCGATGCCTTCTCCGCTCCCATCCGTACAACCCTATCTAAATATTCTTCATCAGCAGCAATCGCATTAATCCGCTCCCTGATAGGGGTGCAAAATGCGTTAATATCTGTCGCAAGCTGTTTTTTCATATCACCATAGCGAATTTCACAAGCGTTATATTTTTCGTTGAAATAGTCGTACGTATCCTTTTCGGAAACAATCTCCATCATGGTGAAAAGGTTCTGTATAGCCTCCGGCTTCTCACTATCAGGCTCCGTAGGTCCGGAATCAGTAACCGCGCGCATCACCTTCTTACTGATCGTTTTTTCATCATCCACAAGATAGATCGCGTTACCTTCACTTTTACCCATTTTACCCGAACCATCGAGTCCTGGTACTTTTACCGCCTTATCCGATAAATGAAAAGACGCCGGCTCCGGGAAAAATTCAATATTGTAAATATTATTAAAACGGCGCGCGAATTTACGGGCCATTTCCATATTTTGTTCCTGATCCTTTCCGACAGGCACCTTCACCGCTTTATGAATAATGATATCCGAAGCCATTAAACTTGGATAAGTCAGAAGGCCCGCGTTCACATTATCCGGCTGGGAACGCACCTTTTCCTTAAAGGTAGTGACACGCTCTAATTCACCGAGATAAGCATTCATATTCAGATAAAGATAAAGTTCCGCCACTTCCCGCACATCACTTTGCACATAGATTGTCGCTCTTTCGGGATCCAATCCGCAAGCAAGGTACTCAGCCAGGATCGTTTTAACACTTTGACGCAAATTGGCAGGATTCGGATGTGTTGTTAAAGAATGCCAGTCGGCAATAAAGAAAAAACAATCATATTCGTATTGCATTTTCAAAAAACTCTTTACCGCACCAAAGTAGTTACCAAGATGCAAATTTCCTGTTGGGCGTATTCCGCTTGCTACTATTTCCATATCTTATCCTATTAATAAAAAACTGTGCAAAGATAGTGCAAGCCGAGAGAAATGCAAAACAAATAAATTTGTTTTCATCTCCGAGGCGCCGCCTATCTTCATGTTTAGAATAAACTTAGTCATGTAAAGACTCAAGCCATACAGAAAGAAGTCCAGTCATTTGCTGATGATATTTATAACTCTCACGAAAGCCCCAACCATGTCCGCCGGAAGGAAATACATACATCGCGGCAGGTATATTATTTCTTTTTAATGCTTCATAATACCAAATGCTATTTTCCGGGAGAACGACCTTATCATCATCACTTAACAACAGTATTGTTGGAGGAGTATTCACATTCACCTGTTTCTCATTGGAAAATACATAAACATCAGCCAATGAATGATTTTCACCCAAAAGATTATTTCGCGAACCGATATGCGTAAACTCCGTCATTGTTACTACGGGATAAAACAAGATAGAAAAATCAGGACGCGTACTGACACCCGATATCGCAAAATGATTGGACGCGGTAGATGCCAAATGTCCTCCCGCAGAGAAGCCGCATATACCAATCTTTGATGCATTCACTTTATATTCCGCGGCATGTTCACGAACATAACGTATAGCTTGCTGCGCATCACTAAGCGGTATATCTTTATGTTTGTTCGGCATCCTGTATTTAAGGATAAAAGCAGCGACCCCCTCTTTATTAAACCACTTTGCTGCCATTATTCCTTCATGGTCATACGCCAGCCCGGAATATCCGCCGCCGGGACAAATAACAACAGCCATACCGGCCTTGTCCATCTTCTCCGGCAGGTATATTTCCAACTCCGGAACAGACACATTCGTAATGAAAGAAGAACCTTCCCTCACCGACTCTTTTTCGATAATCCCGTTACTTGTCGGAGGATCACCCTCCCATAACCGTATAACGCTCTGCGCGTCAATCATACCTAAAAGAAGAAACGTGCAAGCAAAAACCAAAAACACCTTTTTTAATTCCATTAGTTTGAATATGTATAAGTTGATTAAAAAGCAAACCGGCCTATCTTTCTTATTTCAGATACGCCGGTTTTATATATTAATTCATTATAGACTAATTAATTGGAGTCGGTACAGTCTTAAACATGTAAATGCAACGACTGGTATACTTTTCTCCCGGACGAAGAACCGTACTCGGGAAAGAAGGCTGATTCGGGCTATCCGGATAGTGTTGCGTTTCCAAACAAAGAGCGCCACGGTGAAGATACCTCACATCAAGTTTACCCTTATCGGAATTCGCCATAAAGTTTCCGCTGTAAAACTGAATCCCCGGCTCATTTGTATAAACATCCATCACAATACCGCTTCCGTCATGATAAACTTTAGCCGCGATTTGCGAAACGTCGCCTTCTGTATTTAAAATCCAGTTATGATCATAACCTTTCCCTAAATCCGTCTGCTCATAATCTTCATGAATACCGGCGCTTATCAGCATCGGACGGCGCAAATCCATCGGAGTGCTGTCTACCGGAGTGATAGCTACCGGTATAAGCGTTTCGTCTACTGCCGTAAATGAATCCGCGTTAATATAGATATAATGATCAAGAATCTGAGTACCGAGGTTGCCTGAAAGGTTAAAATAACTATGATTGGTCAAATTAACTACAGTAGCTTTATCTGTTGTCGCTTCGTACTGAATATCTATTGCGTTTTGATCTGTTAATTTATAGATTACCGTTACATTCAGATTGCCGGGAAACCCTTCTTCACCATCTTTCGAAAGATAAGTCAGCTTAAGTGTCTGAGCATCGATCTGTTCCGCGTCCCAAACCTGATTATGAAAACCTTTAGGACCACCATGCAAGCAATGTCCGTTATTATTCTTTGGCAATTGATACTCAACTCCGTCTAATGTAAATGTAGCGCCTTTGATTCGATTGCCATATCTGCCGATCAGAGCTCCGTAATTTCCATTAGCAGCCAGATATTCTGCGATACTGCCATATCCAAGTACCACATCCTTCAACTTTCCGTCCCGGTCCGGAACCAACAGCGACACTAAGCGTCCGCCATAATTTGTTATACAAGCCTCTAATCCCAATGAATTTTTCAGAATATACAATCCGGTCTCCTTTCCATCCACTTTGCTGACAAAATCTTTCGTATTCAAGCCCGAAAGAGTTTGTACATTTTTCACTTCTTGCTTACACGACAACAATGTTACCGCTGCCAATGCCACAAATAAAATTTTCTTCATATACATATTATTAAAAGTTAAACTTTCTTTCGTAAAATTCAGTCCTTTTTGCAGTTCCGCAAATATACAATTTTTTATTATCTTTGTACCTCGAAATAAAAATAATTATGAAGCAATATTTAGATTTATTAGAGCGTGTTCTTCATGAAGGCGTCAGAAAAGAAGATCGCACAGGTACAGGCACAATCAGCGTTTTCGGACACCAGATGCGATTCAACTTAGAAGAAGGCTTTCCCGTACTTACCACCAAGAAGCTACATCTCAAATCAATCATACACGAATTACTATGGTTTTTAAAAGGTGATACAAATGTAAAATACCTTCAGGATAACGGGGTGCGTATATGGAATGAATGGGCGGATGAAAACGGAGAACTGGGCCATATATACGGATACCAGTGGCGTTCGTGCCCCGACTACGAAGGAGGGCACGTAGACCAGATAAGCGAAGTTGTACAAACGATAAAAAACAACCCTGACTCGCGACGCATCATGGTAAGCGCCTGGAATGTTGGTGATTTAAGCAATATGAACCTTCCGCCATGCCATGCTTTTTTTCAGTTTTATGTAGCCGATGGCCGCCTTAGTTTGCAACTCTATCAACGTAGCGCTGATATTTTTCTCGGTGTTCCATTCAATATCGCTTCGTATGCTTTACTATTAAAAATGATGGCTCAGGTAACAGATCTGAAGGCAGGCGATTTTGTACACACATTCGGGGATGCCCACATTTACCTAAACCATCTCGAACAAGTAAAATTACAATTGACACGTGAGACGCGCCCGCTTCCTCAAATGATCATAAATCCGGAAGTAAAAAACATTTTCGATTTTAAATTTGAAGACTTTGAACTTACAAACTACACCCCTCATCCACACATAAAGGGTGAAGTATCCGTCTAAGAACAGATCATAAAATATCAAGATAATGATTTCTATTATAGTAGCAATTGCGGCAAACGGAGCCATAGGAGCAAAAAACGACCTCCTATGGAGGCTGCCCAATGACATGAAACGATTCAAGGAACTTACCACCGGTCACACGGTTATTATGGGGCGGAAAACATTTGAATCATTACCCAAAGGAGCATTACCAAACAGAACAAATGTCGTTATAACAAGAAATCCCAAAGCAGTATTCAAAGATTGTGAAATATTCGACAACTTAGACACAGCAATCAGCAGACACAAGAATGAAAATGAAGTTTTCATTATAGGGGGAGCAAACGTTTATGAACAAGCGATGGATTTTGCCGACAAACTCTATATTACATACGTACACCATGCGTTCGAAAATGCAGACACTTTTTTCCCAGAAATAAACAAAGATGAATGGATTATGACAGAAAGCGAAGACTTCCCGTCAGATGAAAAACATCTGTTCCGATATACATTTCAAACATATATTAAGAAAAAATAAACTATTAAACGAGATAAATTGTTGTAAAAACATTAACTTTGCATCGTATTAACACAAAATAAAAATAAAAATGAAACGTATTTTATTTGCATTTGCACTAATCTTGCTAACCGCAAGTGTTACATCAGCACAACAGAAAGAGGCATCTATCGCTGTAGTGGGCGAGGCCGCTTATGATTTTGGAGACATTAAAGAAGCAGATGGTCCTGTAACCTATTCTTTTAAAATAAAAAATGATGGAGAAGTGGCATTAGTCGTGACAAAGGTTGTTGCATCATGCGGATGTACCACCCCGGACTGGACAAAAGAACCGATTGCTGCAGGAAATACAGGCGAAATTAAAGTAACATACGATCCGACAAACCGTCCGGGACCATTTACAAAAACAATATCGGTTTACAGTAATGGAAAAACAGGTAGCTTTATCCTGACAATAAAAGGGAATGTTATACCCAAAGGTTAATCTATAATCAACAAGAAACATGATCAGGAATAGTTTAAAAACCCTTCTGGGGTTTTTATTTATAAGTTGTTTGGTTTCCGCTCAAAACCAAACAGCCGGTATTAATACAGTAAAAGCGGCATTTACCTTAGACAATAATGTATATGATTACGGAAATATTCCTGAAGACGGAGGATTGGCCAATCACACATTTACAATAAAAAACACCGGAGATGCGCCGCTTATTGTAAAACAGGTAGTCGCTTCGTGCGGATGCACTACCCCAAACTGGACAAAAGATCCTATTGCATCCGGAAAAACCGGTGAGATTAAGGTCGCTTATAACCCCAGCGGACGCCCCGGCCCGTTCTCAAAGACAATTTCTGTCTATTGTGAAAATGCGGATCCTGTCCAATTAACCATAAAGGGGAATGTTGAAAAGAAAAGCGAAGACGTAGTAAAAGCCCCGGTATTTTCTCCTGTAGAAACATCACATGACTTTGGCTCAATTGGCGAAAGTGACGGCTATGCCGAATATATTTTCAGATTTAAAAATACCGGAAACGCCCCTCTCTCCATTTCCCGGGTACAAGCATCCTGCGGATGCACCAAACCGGAGTGGACGCAAGCACCGGTGGAACCCGGACAAGAAGGTGTCATTATTATCACATTCAATCCGAAAGGACGCATAGGCAATTTCAACAAAAGCGCTACCGTATACACCAATGAAGAAGATGGCTATAAGCGTCATAAACTAACCATCACAGGTATTGTCACAGAAAAACCGGGAGAAAACCCGTATATAACCTATGTAGATACCATCGGAGGCATTGGTATAGAAAATAAAAATTTTATTTATAAGACATTCACTACTTCAGGCCCTAACAAGCTTGGCACGCATATTAAAAATTACAATACCGAAACGGTCTACTTTTCATGGGAAAATATTCCGGACTATATTACAGTCAGCAGTCCTGATTCTTTAAAGGCCGACTGGCCCGGAGAAATAGATGTTGCTATTGACGGCATTAAAACCTCCGACAGAAGAGGACGTATTGCCGATAAATTGACATGGAAAGTAAAAAATGAAAAAGGACAGACGCTCGGTAGTGGCAACATATCCGCAACGGTCAATTATATAGACGACTTTAATAAACTATCTCCATTGCAAAGCGTTAGCGCACCCTCCTTAGAAATAAAAAGTACACAATTAGAATTTGGAGAGGTTAAAAGCGGCTTTTTGGGAATGTTCGGTGGAAGTGCGAGCAAACAAATTATTCTTACAAATACAGGTAAATCCGATTTGATACTACATAGTGTGTCAAGCGACGACTCACGGGTCAACCTTCCTGACCTCAAAGGAAAGGCGATAAAAGCCGGCGAGTCATTCTCTGTAAATGTGACAATAAAAGCAAAAGAACTTGAATCAGAAAATATTGATACGGATATCTATGTGATTTGCAACGACCCCAAAGGGCCTATTCGCCGGATTAAGGTTACCGCGGAAAAAGCTAAATAAGCATGGAACATCCCGAAAATAACGCTGAATACAAAGGGCTAAAAGTAAATAAAGGCGTTTCCGCCCCAACAATAAATCCCTTCTTCAAACGAATTCCCCGGCAAAACAAATACACCCTGTCAGAATATGTTGAAGGTGTATTGAAGGGGAATATTACCATTTTAAGTCAAGCCGTAACGCTGATAGAAAGTGCGAAACACGAACATCAGCGCATAGCGCAGGAAATAATAGAAAAATGCCTCCCTCATACCGGGAAATCGACCCGTATCGGATTTACCGGTGTACCGGGAGCTGGAAAAAGTACATCGATAGATACCTTTGGCATGCATGTTGTCAAACAGGGACACAAATTAGCCGTATTAGCTATCGATCCGAGTAGCGAACGCACAAAAGGAAGTATCTTAGGTGACAAAACAAGAATGGAGGCTCTGTCACGCGAAAAAAACGCGTTTATCCGCCCCTCACCCAGCGCAGGATCATTAGGAGGTGTGGCGCGCAAAACGCGCGAAACAATTATCCTATGCGAAGCAGCAGGATTTGACACGATTTTTGTGGAAACTGTAGGTGTCGGACAAAGTGAAACGGCCGTGCATTCCATGGTAGACTTCTTCCTGTTGATTCAACTTGGCGGAACCGGCGATGAATTGCAAGGCATAAAACGTGGTATCATGGAAATGGCTGACGGAATCGTTATCAATAAAGCCGATGGTGATAACATTGAACGAGCCAATATGGCGGCGGCTAATTTCCGCAACGCGCTACACCTGTTTCCTCCCACTGACTCCGGATGGATACCAAAAGTCCTGACCTATTCCGGATATTATGCGATCGGCATTCAGGAAGTTTGGGATATGATAAACGAATACATTATTTTTACAAAAGCCAACGGATATTTCGACAAAAAGAGAAACGAACAAGCCAAATACTGGATGTACGAGAGTATCAACGATATGCTACGTGACTCTTTCTATCACCATCCGGAAATAAAAACACAACTTCCTATCATGGAACAGAAAGTACTGCATAATGAGATAAGCTCCTTCGTTGCAGCTAAATATATGATTGACTTATTCTTAAAATAAAAAAGCGGCAATTGCCGCTTTTTTGTTATTGAGAAACAATCTCTAATACATTCAATAAATTCGGATCAAGCGGCTTAGTATTTTTAATCGCCTTAACAAACGGCACCAGCACAATTTCATCATTTTGAACACCGACCATTACATTACGCTGATCTTCCAAAAGCGCATCTATAGCCGCAACCCCCATCCGGGTAGCAAGGATACGATCCTGAGCAGACGGAGCCCCTCCACGCTGTAAATGTCCTAAGATAGAAACACGTACGTCGAATTGAGGATATTCATTCTTTACACGTTCGGCTACCCCCATAGCGCCTCCTGTCACTTCGCTTTCTGCGACAAGTACAATGCTACTATTTTTAGATTTTCTGAAACCGGTCTCGATCATCTCTGCCAACTGGTCCTTATGCAAGGATATCTCCGGAATAATTGCCGCTTCCGCTCCTGAAGCGATCGCTCCATTCAAAGCAAGAAATCCGGCGTCACGTCCCATTACTTCTATGAAAAAAAGCCGTTCATGAGACGATGCAGTGTCACGAATTTTATCCACACACTCTACAATCGTGTTCAAGGCAGTATCGTAACCGATTGTCGTATCAGTTCCAAACAAATCATTATCGATCGTCCCCGGAATACCAACTATCGGAAAATTATATTTCTGCGCGAGACTGCGCGCGCCGGTCAGACTACCATCGCCACCGATCACCACTAAGGCATCGATGCCACGTTTCACCAACGTATCATAAGCCTCCTGCATTCCTTCAGGAGTTTTAAAGTTTTCACTACGGGCTGTTTTCAATATGGTACCTCCCCGCTGTATAATATTACTTACATTCTGAGTTTTAAACTCTTCTATTTCATCAGCAATAAGCCCCTTATAACCACGATAAATACCTTTTACCATTATCTTATTTGCAATAGCCGCACGTGTAACCGCGCGAATCGCGGCATTCATTCCCGGAGCATCGCCCCCTGAAGTTAAAACTCCAATACATCTAATTTCTGCCATAATATCTAAGCTTTAAATTAACCTAAAAACCGCTGCAAAGATAGTGCAAATCGAATGTAATGGCAAGAGAAAATAAATTTTCTTTTGTCATTGCTTCCCTATGGAAAGCGACACATTCATTGATTTTATATAGAACGTTGCTGAGATGCCGCTTATCTTCATGCTTCGAACTAAAGATACAAATTATTTATTCATACGAATCCGGATCCGAAAAATTCGATCAACAAAAGCAATTCACTCTTTTTTACTACTATAATAATAGCAACAACAAATAAACAACTAATATTAGCTAATAAAAAGAAATATAAATAAATATGCGGCATTTTTGTTTATTTTAACAAAAGATTGGCAAATAACACAAATTTTGACTCACATTGTTTAAATTTAATATTACTTTTGTACCGTTTTACATTTTATTTTCAAAAAGCATAAAATGTAACACTGTGAATATAAGAGCATTTAAAGACAATACAACTAACTTTTAAAATAAAGTATATGAGAAAAAAAAATTTACTTTTAATCGGCTACGCATCATTTATGATGCTCTGTAGTGGAACAATATTTGGACAACAGGGGGTGTTGTTGTCCGAAAGTCAGGAAGGCGGTGTAACATGTACTTGTGGCTTTGACCACGATGACAATGGATCACACCAGATATCATCGTCTCTGATCATACAAAAAAAATGGCCCCATTATCCATCAAAACATAGTACACTAGTAGATCGGATGACTCTAAGAAGAGGTCAGATATCTAATCCAACGGCTAATCCCCACAAGCGTGACACTATTCATGGAAAAAACGACGTAAATCTTGTTTTTGGTGCCGGTGAATCTTCCGTTATCAATAATACACTTGTTGCTTGGCCGGGATCAGGTGGAGGCTTGCATTCAAATTCAATCTTAGTTGGTAGTGATTTTTCAAAAAATGCTGTCGTTGGTATCGCAGACATGAATGGGCTTGCAACCGGTGCATTGAGAGAGGTAAGATTCTATCAACAAGGACACGGTTCAAAAGATGGCCTTACCAAGCCCGATACGATTAATAAAGCTTCGTTTAATACAAGCGTTGCTGGCTGCGGCCCAGGTCTTGGAAACCAGACAGACGCTCCATACTATTTAGGCATGCCCGCCGCCTCAGGAGCTCAGTATACAAACAACCAGTTAGGCCTGTACCTATCAACTCTTTCTTATGATGCGGCTAAAGATCCTTTATTACTAAACTTAGCAGGAACCGTGCCAGCAAATCCTACAATTGCAGATGGTTATGCTGAAGTTAAAGCGCTTGCCGGAATTTCTCCAAACTATACAAATTGGGCAGGTAGCGCTTACGCTATTTCCCCCATTGCTGCCGGTATCAGTGCGGCCTATTACCCTTTTAAAGATCCGGATAAAGATGAATATCATGTAACAATATTCAATAACCATGCCAGCCCAAAAGCATGGTCATTTCCGAACGCTTTTGTTTTCAATGGTGCAACGGCAGATACACTATATACTTCAACGAAAGATGTCACTGCGAAAGATAACGGTCAACCGCTACTGTATGCAATTCCCGGAGCCCATGCAAGCATTTCGCAATATGACGGCGTATTAAGCACTGCAAAATATTACCGCCCGACCACCGTATTGTTGTCAGGACAAAACACATTGAATACAATCACAATCGGTGATGTAGAATGGTATGCCGCTTATTTGGAAGGTGCTATTACGAGTACTGAGGATGTATTGCTTCACGCGATTAACCCAGGAGGCTGCTGTCACTTTAGTGGCTGGGTAAGCTACTATCGTGACAATGTAAAATTTGACACAATTCAGACAACTCCATCCGGCAAGTTGGTTGACGCTGCCGTCCGTTTAATGGACGGCTCTGATGTCTGTGTTACAGGAAGCGTAACAGACGCAACCAGTGTTCCATATACATACGGAACTGCCGGAACCGGTGCAACCGATGCGATGCTGGTACTTCCCGGCGCCAATGATTATAAAGGAGACCGCTCGAACTTCCGCTTGAAAATCGGAGGTGATGCCAATATGCTGCACACACAGGACAGCGGTTACTACATAGCGCCAAACCCATTGGAATATGGTTACCTGTATAGCGACGCAGCCGGAACAGGCCCCGGCGCATTGTTCCCAGCCGCTCAAACAGACGTATATCTGTCTGGCGGAACAAATCCGTACACCGAAGTAGCCAACTTGAATTGGGGTTATGTTCATCCGCGTGAGACAGGCACACTGACCGTAGCCAATACAATGCCGTATGCAACAACGAAAGCTTCTGTTTATGGTGTAAAAGGAGCCTATAATGGTAATACGAATATCCACACACAAACCATTGCCGGAAACGATACCACCAGTATCATTGAAATCGGTTCGGCCACAACGAACCAGAACTTCTTCCATATCTATTCAAGCGGTATGCTGAAGAATTTCCGTTCACTCTGTACCCCGGTCTGTGATTCACTGGTGATCGGAATCGGCGGGACAGCGCCCGTATTCAGCCTTACAAATGACTCAATGCCATTATACATTATTAATGACGGCAATTGCTGTGCCGGCGGAATCCGCTTCAACGGTGACGGTGTGACCAACCTTAATGCAGCATTCCCTGCAGCGACAGGCGGCGGCGACCTGCACATTCAGGCATATAGTTTCGTCAAATTCTATGACCAGCCACTGTCATTTGCATTAGCAAAAGATAATGAAGTAAAAATACTTTCGGATAACAATGTAGTCTATGTAGAGAAAGACCTGAGCTTCACCAATGCCGATACGGCCCACCTGACCGTTTGGGCGAAAGGCGCAACAGGTGGCAACCGCGGTTACAACGACCTGGCATGCGGAACCGGAGCTATAAAGATCGACGGTAGCGTAGAAGCAACTTACGCAGGAGCCAATGGAACCGGCCTTGTCCTGTTCCGTTCCGACAATGACGATGTATTGGTAGGCGGTGATTTCAACTTTGAAAACGAAGCCGCAACCATCGGAAGCGGAGAATTGATGGTACAGGCCGGACAGGATGTACGCATTGATGGTACAACAACATTAACTCACGATGGACAGCGTTCGATGTTATTCGAAGCCAAGAAAACAGCAGCTTTCGGCGGTGACTTTACAGCCACAATGACCGGAAGCATCTCCAATGGTGACCTGACAATCAAAGCCGGTTACAATAACGATAACTTTTATCCGACTGCTGACGTAAACACCCCGTTAAGCTGGGCCCTCGGCACCTGTGTAATGGATAGTTATTTAAATCGCGAAGCCAATCAGGTTACAACAACCGGAGGAGATATCTGGTTCGGCGGCAACGCAGAAATCACATTAACCCCGACCTTGGCGGACTCAGTTGATACCTATATTCGCGCCTTCAACTCAATCTATCTGGACGGAGATTTCAAACACTCGTTGACCAGTACATTCACTTCAGGTGGTGACCTGGTAGACACCACGATGCTGTATGCCGAGACAGGAAACCTGGAAGCGATCAAAGTAGCCGGTGCGGACGTAGCATTCAAGATCGGATCAACGGACTCTGTCTATTTATTATTACAGGCAGGTAATAAACTGGGCAATCCTTGTGGAACTACAGCATGTTTTACGAATAACGAATGGAATGGAAACATCCTGTTTGGCGATGACAAAACACTTTCTATCAATCACGAAGGAGTTGGCCCGACATTGATCTCTGCCGCACGTGACATTGAAAATCAGGTAGGTGCCGATTTTACCTTTACGTATAAAAATACGGACTTAGGAAATAAAGACAACCTGACAATCACTGCCGGTCGTCACATCGAAACACATGCCCCTTATTCGATTGACTACAGCGCAGCAGGAACCGGAATTGAGAGCAGCATCACCCTGCAGGCCGGACACCAGAGTTCAGGATGCAACTACCTGTTGTGTAAAAACACAGAAGCAGCATCGAATTTAGCCTATAATATGGCAGGATATACATCCACCGGTTTAAATAATGAGTTTTCATTAAACGGACAAGGTCAGGGGAGTATCTTAGCATTTAATACGATCGACTTCCAGTACTATGGCGACAGTACAATCCTGATGACGGCCAAGAACGGAAACATCGAAAGCGACCCCTATTTGCACGGAGCCTATCCGGGCGGCGCGAAGATCACCTTCGACCACCAGGGCAAAGGCATCGTACGCATGGAAGCGATCGATATCAAACTGCACGACGTATTAGACTATAAAGGTACAACACACACGAGCGATTCCAACGGATGGTTCTACATGGCCGCCTTCGACTCGATCCTGACGCGTGACGTCACCTACAGCAACCTGACCGATAAAGGAAGCGTATTTATCACCACAGACAAATACAAAGCATCTGCCTCCTGTGACGTACCCTATAGCTGTACGACAGGCGGACCCGGCATCCACCAGGGACACATCGTCCTAGGATACGCAGCCGATTGCAACAACGCCAACAGCGCCGACAAAATCCTGTTCGACTTCAACAGCACCGCGCTGAACACAAACACCAGCGGAGCGAACCTCTATATCCAGGCCGGTTACGAAGGATTCAACCTGAATAAAATCACCGGAAAA
>JAVBNB010000094.1:0-22501 GCA_031551825.1 Tannerella sp.
GATGATATTCAGTTTACCACCGGCAATTTCCAACAGGCGTTCAATGTCGGCGCAGGCGAAACAAAGCTACTTCCTATGAGTATTGGCGTTGACATTGCGGAATTAATGAAGAACAATTCCAAATCTACCGTAGAAAATATCGTCAAGAATTTTCTCGGTTTAGGTGATACGAAATCAAAAGTAACCGTACAACTAAAACCGTCGTTCAAAGTCGGAGAACAGATATTTACGTCTCCGATCTATATCCCTGTCAGTTTCAATTTTGGAGGTAAAAATTAAACAAAAATAGGGACGACATCACGTCGTCCCTATTAACATTAAAACTAAATCTAAACAAAAACACTAAAAATGATATCACTCTTACCAATAAGAGCGTTCTATTTTTTTCTATCACGCATATATTTATCAAAGAATTCCTTATCCGCATTCTGATACTTAAGTATCTGTTCCGCAGATAGTACTTTTTTGAATTTCTCAAGATACTCTTTGTCTAACTGATCTCCCTTTTCTTTTACCTCTTCACGACATTTAAGAAGCTTATTATATTCTTCTTCCGACTTATCATCTTTGTTGCGAAGTTCACGTTCCAATCTACGACATTCACGACCGACTTCAAATTTCTTCTGCATAAGCTCATTATCCAAAGGAATAAAAACAGCGGTTTCTTCGGCAGTCAATCCGACTTTATCCGTTATATAAGTATTTCGTTCGGCCATAAAAGCCTCCCTATCAAACGGTTTACGCCCTCCCCTCGACTCTCCATGGTCTTTATTTTGCGCAATAGACTGCAATGATATAAGCAACAATGCAGAAAGGCATACTATTAATTTTATCTTTTTCATTAGCTATTTAATTATCCAGAAAATCATCATATATATAAGAAATCGCATATTTATCGACATACATATCTTCAATATACTCCAGAAATTCGGCATTGTCTTCCGTTTCTGCAGTATTATTTAATGCCGTTTTAGCCGTTACATTATTTTCGCTTTGAGAAGTAATCCCTACCGTCTTATTAAAAACATTGAAAAGAACGATTATTCCGACAAATGCCGCCGCCATATATAGCCATGGTTTAACACGGTCATACAAAGATATTTCTTTTAGCTTTAACTCAGGCATCGTCTTTTCTGGCAAACGACTCATTAAGTCCTCGGAAAAACTCTCAAAATAACCCTCCGGGACACGAAACGGCTGTCTGTCCCTGAGTTCGTCTAATTTGTTACTTTTTGTATCCATAATATGACCCTCCTTTCTTCTTTTGGATTAGACCATGAATTGTTTAAATGGTTTAAATATCATCTGTTAAAATTGCCTCTATTTTTTTCACCGCATGATGATAGGACGCTTTTAATGCACCAACTGAAGTACCTAAAATTTCTGATATTTCTTCATATTTCAGATCATCTTTATACTTCATCGTAAAAACAAGCCGCTGTTTTTCAGGCAGGCTCAGTATGGCTTTCTGCAATTTCTCATCAATTTCGTCTCCGTCAAAATATTCATCCGCCTTAAGCGTCTGCATCAGATAAACATCCGTATCGTCAAGGGGCACATTATTCTGCGCACGCTGTTTATTTAAAAACGTAATACATTCGTTTACCGCTATTTTATACATCCATGTAGACAGCTTGGCATCCCCGCGAAAATGATCCAAATTTGCCCACGCTTTAAGAAATGTATTCTGCAAAATATCATTGGCATCCTCATGTCCCAAAACCATCTTACGTATTTGCCAATATAATTTTTGACTATATGCGGCAACTACCTGCGAAAAGGCATCCCTCTGCGTTTTCGGATCTCGTAATCGCGTCACAACATCATCTTCTACATATTGCTGCATATAATTATCTTTCTTTTTACCGTACAAAGATAGTACAAGCCGGACGCAATAACAAAATAAGTTTAATTTTTCTTACTATCAAATTAACAACTAATCTTTCTGACAAGGAAAAAGGATGAAAAACCAATAAGTTTGTTTTGCATTTCTCTCGGCTTGCATTATCTTTGTCCCACAAAGAGATTGTAGATATGGCACTTAAACAACAGCAGCAACTCAAACAACAGCAAAGGCTTTCGCCTCAACAAATACAGACAATAAGAATGCTGGAACTTCCCGCGCTCGAGATTGAGGAACGTATAAAAAACGAATTGGATGAAAATCCGGCGCTCGAGGAAGGAAAAGAACTCTCGAACGAACAGGAATCTGATTTCGATAGCGAAGAAAACAATGCTGATACACAAAGTCAAAACGAAGATTTTTCTCTTGGGGACTATATGAGTGAGGACGATATTCCGGATTATAAACTGGCGGAAATAAGCAGCAAAGAAGAACGCAGAGAAAGCACACCCTTCAATAACGAACAATCGCTTTCCGATTATTTGCTCCAGCAATTACAATTAAACGAATTATCCGAAAGAGATGAAAAAATCGGAGAATATATCATCGGTAATATTGACGATGACGGATATTTAAGACGTAATCTTAGCGCCATTGCCGACGATATAGCCTTTCAGTTGGGAGAAGACATTAATGAGCAGGAACTGTATAAGGTATTATGCCTGATACAGGATTTTGATCCGCCCGGTACTGGCGCGCGTAACTTACAGGAATGTCTTATTTTGCAACTAAAAAAACGGAATGAAACGGAAGAGGTGGTTCTATCGACCAAAATACTAACGGATTTTTTTGAAGAGTTCTCCCGCAAACATTTCGACAAGATACAAAAGTCTCTCGATATCAACGAAGAGCAGATGAAGGCGGTCATACAAGAAATCACATCATTAAATCCTAAACCGGGAAGCAATTGGGATGATTCCATGACAACGATCATGAATCGTATAACACCTGATTTCACGGTGGAAACTATTAACGGAGAAATAACCTTGATGCTGAACAGCCGCGGAGTTCCCGATTTGAGAATAAACCGCGAATATTCGGACATGTTAAAAGATTATACAGGAAACAAAGCCAATCAAACATCAGACATGCGCGATGCCGTTCTGTTCGTAAAGCAAAAATTGGACGCGGCACAAGGCTTTATTGATGCCGTCCGCCAACGTCAGGAAACGTTACGGCGCACGATGGAAGCCATCATCGTCTTACAAAAGGATTTCTTCCTCACCGGAGAAGAGAGTAAGCTGCAACCGATGATACTGAAGGATGTCGCAGAAAAAACCGGTTATGACATATCAACCATCTCACGCGTAAGCAACAGCAAATACGTACAAACAAATTTCGGTATTTACCCGTTAAAATTTTTCTTTTCCGAATCTACACAAACAGAAAGCGGAGAAACGATCTCTACACGAAAAATCAAACAGATCATAAAAGAAGAAATTGATGCGGAAAACAAAAAGAAACCGGTTACAGACGAAGAACTGACAAGTATATTAAGTTCAAAAGGATTTCTGATCGCACGCCGGACAGTCGCCAAATACAGAGAACAACTTGGGATTGCGGTAGCGCGATTAAGAAAAGAAATATGACACAATTTGATAATTGACAATTTAACAATTAATAAAAATGAAACCTATTGTAAGTATTATCATGGGCAGCACATCCGATCTGCCGATTATGGAAAAAGCGGCTGTATTTCTCGATGAAATGGAAATACCATTTGAAATGCATGCCCTATCAGCACATCGTACACCGGAAGCGGTAGAAAAATTTGCCACAGGTGCGGAAAAGCGTGGAATAAAAGTAATAATAGCTGCTGCCGGAATGGCCGCCCACCTTTGCGGTGTAATAGCATCCATGACGACAATCCCAGTTATCGGAGTGCCGATAAATTCAACGCTCGACGGAATGGACGCACTTTTAGCCATTGTACAGATGCCCCCGGGAATACCTGTTGCTACGGTCGGAATTAACGGCGCGTTGAACAGCGCCATTCTTGCTGTGCAAATTCTTGCAACAAGCGACAAAGATTTACAGAAAAAATTAGCAAACTACAAGGAAAGTCTTAAAAACAAAATCGTTAAAGCGAATGATGACCTGAAAAAAGTTTCCTATAAACATAAAACCAATTAATGGACTATTTCAACTATAAGCGCCGGTCGTCATCTGTCGTACAAATAGGTAATACTCCCTTAGGGGGAACATATCCGATACGTATACAATCCATGGCAAATGTATCAACGATGGATACCGATGCCGCTGTCGATCAGGCTATACGCATGATAAAGGCCGGCGCCGAATATGTCCGTTTTACAGCCCAGGGAGAGCGGGAAGCGCAAAATCTTCAGAATATACGCAAAGGCCTTGATCAAAAGGGATATAACACCCCTCTCGTTGCGGACATTCACTTTAATCCGAAAGCTGCCGATATGGCGGCATTATACGTTGAAAAAGTCCGCATTAATCCAGGCAATTATGTAGACAAAGCGCGTAAATTTGAAAATATAGAATACTCCGACGAAGACTACGCAGAAGAATTGCAAAAAATACGCGACCGCTTTGTTCCGTTCCTGAAATTATGCCGGAAAAATAACACCGCGATACGCATCGGAGTCAATCACGGCTCACTTTCCGACCGTATCATGAGCCGATATGGAGATACCCCGGAAGGCATGGTCGAATCATGCATGGAATTCCTGCGCCTGTGTGTCGAAGATAAATTCGACAATGTCGTAATATCCATTAAGGCATCAAACACGGTTGTCATGATACATACCGTCCGGCTTTTAGTCCGCACAATGGATGCGGAAGGTATGAATTATCCCTTGCATCTTGGAGTAACGGAAGCCGGAGACGGTGAAGACGGCCGGATAAAAAGCGCCGTTGGCATAGGCGCCTTATTAGCTGATGGATACGGCGATACTATACGTGTATCGCTAAGCGAAGAACCCGAAGCGGAGATGCCTGTCGCCCGGAAGTTAGTCAACTATATGGCTAAGCTTGAAAATCATTTATCCATAAACGCAGTTACATCTCCACTGTATGACCCGATACGTCCGTTCAAACGAAAAAGCAGAATTGTTAACGGAATAGGAGGAGATTTGCCGCCTGTTGTTCTTTCCGACAGAACCGACGGTGATAATACTGTTGACAAAAACCTCAAACCTGACTGGATCTACACAACACCGGAAAACAGGTCCGGTATGTCTTTTTGCGAAAATCAGATCATCGATGCGAAAAATTGGAATCCACAGACAAACACCTTCCCCCATTTTTCCGTTTCCGAAAAAGACGAGTTAACAAAATGCAACGCGAAAGCTAAATTCATATCACTGGCATACAGCGACTTAGGCAACGAGATAATACAGCTTCTCAAAACAGACAAAAACACAATCGTAATTATAAACAGTTCGCATACAAATTACATCGGTGAGACAAGAGCTTTTATGCACCGGTTATTAGATGAGTCGTGCGATGCCCCTGTTATATTCCGACGCGAATACAATGACGCAGACAGAGAATCCGTTCAAATTAAAGCGGCAGCCGATTTTGGCACCTTACTTACTGACGGTTTTGGTAATGGTATTATGCTATGTAATAGGGACAAATCAGGATGCGATGCCGGAATGCTTGACAACTATATGTTTGGTATCCTACAAGCTGCCCGTGTACGTGTAAGTAAAACAGAATACATCTCGTGTCCCGGATGTGGGCGCACATTGTTCGATTTACAAAAAACAATTGCGCAGGTAAAAGCCGCAACATCACACATGAAAGGCCTGAAAATAGGCATCATGGGATGTATCGTCAACGGACCGGGAGAAATGGCTGATGCCGATTACGGATACGTCGGCGCCGGACGCGGACGTATAAGTTTGTACAAAGGCAAAGAGTGTATACTAAAAAACATACCGGAAGAAGAGGCTGTTGCAAAACTAATCGAATTAATTAACAAATCGGAAAACGCTTAATTAATTCATCACTTTTGGGGGATTGCGCCGAGCTTACATTATCTTTAATCCAAAAAATTGAAGATACGCTGTGTTTCGGCAACATACCACTAAAAATTAAGAAAATGTGTCGCTTTCGCATAGCGGAAGCAACAAAAATAAACAAGCTTATTTTGTATTGCTCTCAACTTCTACTATCTTTGCACTTAAATATTTATTAAATTCGCAGGATATTACAGGAAAAAAGAATTTTATGAAAGTCAAAATAGTAAATAAATCACATCATCCGCTACCGCAATATGCGACTGTGTCGTCAGCCGGAATGGATATTCGCGCATATCTTACGGAGCCGGTCGAATTGAAACCATTGGAACGCAGACTCATACCTACCGGCCTGTATATCGCATTACCGGAAGGTTACGAGGCTCAGATACGCCCGCGTAGCGGATTGGCAATCAAACACGGAATAACATTGTTAAATACTCCGGGAACAATAGACGCTGACTATCGCGGAGAAATAGGTGTGATTTTAGTCAACCTGTCACCAGAACCCTTTGTTATAAATGACGGAGAACGTATCTGTCAAATGATTATAGCATCCTATTCACAAGTGGAATGGCAAGCGGAAGAAACGCTGGACAAGACAGAGCGTGGCGCCGGAGGATTCGGGCATACAGGAAAAATTTAAATTCATTTTTTTGTCCGAAAAACAGAAAAATATGACAAAAAAAACAAACAAGTACAAATTCGTAGCTTCATTACTTATACTACTTCAAACGGTATGTATAATACCAGACACTTACGCAAAAGAGAAGGAGAACCCTAAGAAACAACTCAGTGCGACTGAACAGCGTAAGGTAGATTATTTCTTTTACGAAGGTTTAAAATTAAAAAACGCAGGAAAATTTGATTCATCTTTCGAGATGTTCAGGCATTGCCTCGAAATAGATTCGATGTCATCAGCAGCGTTATTTGAACTTTCGTCTTACTACATACAACTCAATCAGCCGGAGAAAGCAGTATCGTTGATGAAAAAAGCAATCGTGTACACCCCTGACAATCAGGAATACCGCAGCACTTTAGCGACTTTGCTTTTCAACCTAGGCATGTTTGGTGAAGCTGCCGAAGAATACGAGATACTGACAAAAATTTACCCCGAAAAGCCGGAATTGAATTATTACTTAGCCGAGTCATATACCCGCATGGGTGAAATAGGAAAAGCCATTGATACTTATAACGCATTGGAAAATGTGATGGGAATGTATGAGGCGCTATCTATGGAAAAATATCAGTTATACATGACTCTCGAACAACCGGAAAAGGCTTTTAACGAACTGAAAAAGCTCGCGGACAAATTCCCTATGGAATCCCGTTATCCGATCATACTTGGAGACTTATACCTGCAGCAAAATGATAATAATCAAGCTTTAAAATATTACAATAAGGCACGTGAAATTGATCCGGAATCACCATATTATCCGGTTTCCATGGCTAACTATTATGAAAAAACGGGACAGGGAGACTCTGCCAAACAGCAGATAAACGCCGCTTTAGTTAACGAAAGACTTGATGTGGACACCAAGTTGAATATTTTGGCTCGTTATATCGTACAATTACAGCGCTCCAAACAGGATATTGACGGAGCAACTGCTTTGTTTCAGACTTTACTCGAACAACACCCTGACGATTCACGGTTGAAATTGGTGTATGGAGAATTTCTTGCTACACAAGGCAAATTCGACGAAGCCCGTTTCCAGTATCAGTTAGTGACAGAAAGCGAACCTGAAAATATCGGCGCATGGCAACAGCTTCTGCGGTTATCACTCCAAACTGAGGATATGGATGAAGTAATACATGTCTGCAAGAAATGCCAGGAAATATTTCCCAGCGCGGTTGAATTTCATTTTTATCTCGGTATTGCCTATTACACAAAAAAAGAATATCAGTCGGCCATAGAAACATATACATCCGCTATTCCTTTGATTCCCGCAGAAAACACAGCTCTCATATCTGACTTTTATGGACAAATAGGCGACACGTATTTTAAAATAAAAGAAATAGACAAAGCCTTTAATGCTTATGAAGAAGCCTTAAAGTACAATGACAAAAATATCGTAGTATTAAATAATTACGCGTATTATCTGTCTCTATTAAAGAGAGATCTCACAAAGGCCGAACGGATGAGCGCACTATGCATAAAAATGGCTCCTGACAACGCGACATACATAGATACTTACGCTTGGATATTTTTCATACAGGGCAATTATCCCTTAGCTAAAATCTATATCGAACAGGCATTATCCAAAGACGAGACAAACAGTCCGGAATTAATAGATCATTATGGTGACATACTGTACCTGTCGGGAGAAAAAGAAAAAGCGGTGGAACAATGGGAAAAAGCAAAAGAATTAGGTAAAAAAACAGTAACATTAGATAGAAAAATTTCTGAAAAAACATATTTTGAAGAAACTGAAAACGAATTATTTAATGACACGGACGGATTTACAATTGAAACTGTACAGTAACATTTGGAAAGCATTATATGGTGTATTAATGATGTTTTTGTTCGCCGCCTGCAAATCTCCGGCGGGCACAATAACATCTAACACTGAAATAATGAAAACGGAAGAGGCCTTTTTTGCTTCCGTTTTAGATCATTCGTTCCAATTTAACACCCTTTCGGCACGGATGAAACTTGATTTTTCAGGTATGAAAAATGAATTCAGTTCAAGAGTTCACCTGAAAATGATCTATAATGACTGCCTGCAATTATCCGTACAACCGATTCTTGGGATCGAAATGCTTCGTATCGAAATAACAAACGACAGCATAAAAATATTAGACCGTATGAATAAGCGTTATATGGTCGACAGCTATGAAAACCTGAAGGGAGAAACGAAAATAGACTTCAATTTCCAAAATTTACAGGCATTGTTTACAAATCGGCTGTTTGTTCCCGGAGAAGACGGCATCTCCACAAAACACTACCGTAATTTCCGTATAAGTAAAAATAACAATCTCGCCGAACTCAAGCTGAAAGACAGAAGCGGATCATTTTACACATTCACGGCAGACGGAGAAGAAAAACTTCTATCTACAATGATAAAAAATAAACGTCAGACACAAACAGTTACATGGGATTACAGCGATTTCCAGACAATAGGCAAACAACGATTTCCTATGAAAATGACAACTCGTTTGTTGGCCGAAAATCAAATACAGGGGACGGCGATATTCACTTTCTCCACTCCGGAGATCAACAATCCGCTAAAGATGGATTTTAATATCCCATCCGGATACACTAAGGTAACGCTGGATCAAATTATTAATTCACTTAGAAAGAAATGAAACGGCTCTATATTGCTACAATACTGCTATGCTGCACAATCTTAACCCTGTCTGCCCAGAATAAAAAATCAGGCAGTAGCAAGAGTTCGACTAAAAAAACAACAAGTTCCCAAAATACAAATACGCAAGCTGTAAAAAAAACACAGGAGCTACAAATTCCGGCCGGCTTATTCTCGGCACAGGAGCTTGAACGTCAGCGAAAAGAGGCGCTTAAAGATATCGAACTTACCTCCCAGCTACTGAAAGAAACAAGCGCAAACGCAAAAACATCTCTTAATAGGCTGAATCTATTATCACAACAGTTGCTTTCAAGAAAAAAAGTGATTTCGATCTTAGGACAGGAAGTTGCGGATATCGACCGGAAAGTAAAAACGATGAGCAACGACATCGAAATATTAGATAAAGATCTGACCAAAACAAAAGAAAACTATGCCAAATCGATGCAAAGCCAGCAACAAGAACATCGTACCACACAATACAAAATGCTGCTGATCCTGTCTGCCGAAAACCTGACACAATCCTATCGACGCATGCGTTACCTGCGTGAATATTCCGACTGGCAAAAAGAAGAGGCTGACCGCATTGTAAAAAAACAAAGTGAAATCACACGTCGCAAAACCGAACTCGAAAAATCACGTAATGAAAAACAGAATTTACTTGCGGAACGTGAAAGTGAAAATAAAAAGTTAGAAGAAGAAGAGCAACTACAACAGAAAGAGGTTCGGGATCTTAATAAAAAACAGAAAGATTTACAACTTCTCTTAGATCAAAAAAGAAAAGAGGCCAATGCTTTAAATAAGCAAATTGAAAACCTCATCGCGGAAGACATCAAAAATTCGGAAAGAAACAAGTCGGTAGAAACAGCTGAAACAAAGCCTGCGGAAACATCATCCGAAGCGACATCGAAGTCTGCTACGACTTCCTCTTCCACAAAGGGGAACTATGTCCTGACAGAATCAGAAGTTCACTTGTCTAAGGATTTTGCCGGCAACAAAGGAAAATTACCCTATCCGCTGACCGGCAAATATACCATCGTATCGACTTTCGGGGAACATCAACACCAGGAATTATCGCATGTACGTACAAACAATAATGGCATTGATATACAAACAACCGCCGGAGCTGAAGCGCGCGCTATATTCAAAGGCGTTGTCACACGTGTCTTTGTAATGCCCGGATTCAATAACAATGTGATCATCCGCCACGGCAATTATTTAACGGTATATAGTAATTTAAGCGAAGTTTATGTCAAAGCCGGAGATGTCGTCGCGACACGACAATCCATCGGAAAAATATTTACGGATACGGAAAAAGGAAACGAGACCATTCTTCATTTTCAGATATGGCAGGAACGAACAAAGCTCAATCCGTCACCTTGGATAAGATAAGGATTATTCAATTTTTACGACGATAACGGCATATTTTCTCAACTAACTCATTCCAGTCACCTTTTGAGGGCATTAACTCCCGGAATAATGTATCTGTCTGTTTCATAAATACAATGACAGAAAAGATCAGCATACAGGTATATGCAATACTGGACGTAACGGCTGCTCCGAAAACGCCATACGCGGGAATCAAAAACAACCCTGCCATAAACAAGATCGCAAGCCCAAAAACAGAACAGAATGTACTCCATTTAATCTTCCCGCTACCAATAAAATAGTGACTTAATATACGGTTACTACCTAAAGCGATAATACCCGGAGACAACCCGATAATAACATCACGTATCCCGGCAAATTCCGGAGTTAGAAGATATTCTGTAAAAAAACATTCCGGCACACAGACAATCAGGGCCATAATGATTATAAGTGCGCAGTAAGTTAATTTAAACAACCGCAATGTCACACGCTTCTGCTCCTGTCTGTCTGTTGTTTTTGACACACTGTTATATTCGATATAGCTGATACTATTACTGATATGCCATACACTTTCCGACATCTTAGTTCCGGAATCGAGTAAACCTACATTTCCATAACCTCCGGCGTTATGCACAAGGAAATAGTTCAAACGTGTCGTAAGTCCTTCGGCCAGATTATCCGCACTGCTCCAGATACCATACAAAAACATCTCCTTCAAAACATCGGAAAACGGTTTATCTACAGATGCGTTATTCTTTTTGTTCAGATAAGGAAACAACAACACCATGCTATATATATACGCCACAACATAAGCTGCAAACAATCCGGCAAGATAACCGGCAACACTTTTATAATCAACAACAAAATACACACAAAGCAAGAGTAAAAACGTCAAAAATCCCTGAAAGATAAAAGTCAGATTAAAACCTTTCACATTATCTTTTCCTAATAACATCAACGAATTTGCTGTCACAAGAGACATCAGCACAGCTAAACCAAAAACGACTATCTCATATCCTTCCGGCAAGATATTGAAAAAGAACATCAGTGTACACGCAACAGCTGAACCGACAAAAGCCCAGATATATGCAGGATAAAAGACATAACGCAGATTATACCGGTTCATGAAATACACAATCGTATTACCACAAAGAATACTGTTAAAGATAACAGCCAGATTAGCTGACGCATAGATAACACCAACCAACCCCATCCCTTCAAGCCCTAAAACTTTGCTGTTGATAAAAATCAGCAACAAATTCAAAAAGGCCACAAGATAACGGGCTCCTATCGTACTTACAATATTCTTAAACACTTATTTTATTACGATTACATATTAATATCCAAACCATCCAATAGCATGATATATGTATCTATCGCCTCGCGAATTTCGGAGAGGCGGATGTATTCGTCGGCGGTATGTGAGCGGGCAGAATCACCGGGACCTATCTTCACAGATGGGAATGGCATCAACGCCTGATCACTTAACGTGGGCGAACCAAATGGTTGCTTCCCAAGCAGCATTACCCGTTTTACAAACGGATGATTGATGTCTGTTCGCGACGAATTCAAGCGTGTACTGCGGGGGACAACCTCACACCGGATATGTTCTTGTATCTGCTTTAGCAGATCTTCGTTCGAATAGAACTCGTTGCTACGAATATCCACGACAAAAGTACACCGGTCCGGAATTACATTATGTTGCGTACCAGCTTGTATCTGCGTCACACTCATTTTCACCGGCCCCAACAAATCACTCTGCTCCGGAAATTGGAACAGATTAAACCATTCCACATCACGGATAGCAAGGGATATAGCATTAACGCCTTCATTTCGGGCCGCATGCCCGGCCTTCCCGATAACCGTACAATCAAGCACCATAAGGCCCTTTTCCGCGACAGCCGGCTGCATTCCGGTAGGCTCGCCAACTATAGCAAAAGATATTTCAGGAAGCATTGACAATACATTTTCCACGCCATTCTTACCGGAAACCTCTTCTTCCGCCGAAGCTAAAAACACCAGATTATAAGCTTGTTCTCTTTTCGACAAGATAGTAAATACTTCATACAAGGAAACAACAGAAGCGCCGGCGTCATTACTGCCTAATCCATAAATTCGATCATCTTCGGTATCATCCGGGATGAAAGCGTCTTTCGTCCAGCCGCTGACCGGACGCACCGTATCGATATGGGAATTCAACAATAAAGTGGGTTTTTCCAGATTTATGTCCGTAGATATCCACAAGTTATTATTCTGGCGATTAACCACATACCCGGCTTTCGCCCAACGCGCCTGCAAAAAATCCGCAACGTCTTTTTCTTCACGGCTGAAAGACGGAATGGAAATCATTCCTTTCAGCAAATCGATCGCATCGTAAAATTGTTCCACCTTATCTTTATTCGTTTATAAATGTTCGTTCTTTGCCTTGATGCAAAGAACCAAAAATCAAGACTTCGTGCGCTTCGCATCGTTTCGCCGGACGTTCTGACAGCTAAAATCTATGCAACTCGCTTCGCTCAGACAGCATAGATTTTAACGCTGTCTCCACTGGCGAAATAGCTCACCACACGAGATCGGTCTATTTCTGTCACTTCGTCGTCAATTGCACATTGTCAATTATGCGCTTCGCGCGTAATTGATCCGCTTTCACTTGTTCTTTAAGTTCCTCTAACGAATCAAACTTCACATCTTCCCGGATAAACTCAACAAATTCGACAATAATGGATTCATCATAGATATCCTCCGAAAAATCAAATATATTTACTTCAATACTTAAAGAATCATCATATTCCATAGTTGGCCGGGAACCGATATACAACATCCCTTCATATCGTTTATTGCCAACCACAATCCATACGGCATAAGAACCACTACGCGGGATAATTTTAAATTTTTCATCCACCGCAATATTTGCAGTAGGAAAACCCATCAGGCGGCCCATCTGATGTCCGCCGACAACATGTCCTCTCAAGCGATAGTTGTAACCCAATAAATGCGAGGCGGTCGCCACATCACCATTTTCAACAAGGCGGCGTACTGTCGAAGAACTGACAGCCATCCCTTTTTCGCTATATGAAGAGGCTTTGATTATTTCCATACCACACTCTTCGCCATAAATGACGTATTGTTCAAATCCTTCGACCCGCTGATATCCAAAGCGATGATCATATCCGATAAGCAATGTTTTGACACGCCACCGGTATGAAAGAATATCCGTTATAAACTCATGGGCGGTAAGTGCGGCAAGCTCCGGCGTGAAGTCCATCACTATAGCATAGTCAATACCCGTTTTTGACAACAGATCAAGTTTTTCGTCAAATGAGTTTAGCAATTTTGGCTGATAATCGGAATGAAGAACGACTCTCGGATGTTCCGGAAATGTGATCACCGCAGAAGGAAGATTTCGCTCCTTCGCCAAATTTCGCATTTCCTGAAGCAAAAAACGATGGCCGGGATGAACCCCATCAAAAAAGCCAATCGTAGCAACAACAACATTTTCTTTCCAATCCTTTATATCATATATAACCTCCATCCGCCAGTTCTTTATTTCTTTATAAACTTCATCAGTCCAATAAACAATTTATTGGCAGAAGACACATGACGTTCATATTTTAAAGGCTTTATATTCAAGACCTCTTCCATCTCTTTATCTTTAACACTCAAAAGATCAATTATTTGCTGATAATTAGCCGGTTTTTCCGACATTTTATCCGATTCGTGCATTGCCAAAGCTTTTTCACGCGTTATTTCACCCCGGCGCACCATTGTGCTATACTGACAGATCCTGCGTTCATATCCGTATATATGATACCGTACATAATTGGTAAATGGTTCGGCTATACAGTCAAAATGCTTTGAATACTCACGTGACGTATCTTCTTCCCAACCCAACTCACGCGATATGATTTCACCCATTTCTTTATCAGACGGATTTTTTATATAAAATAACGGACAAACTTCTTTGGCAAATTTACCGGTACGTTTGCCAAATGAAAGCCTGAAATAATTCATCTTCGGATAAATAAGAAAATCATTCATTTCCTTTTTTGTTATACTCCGCGCTTCTTTCATTATGTACTTAAAGCGACCGACATCCTGTGTCGTATCGGGAAGAAACGAGTCTTCTTCAAGAGGAGAAGTCCCCAATAGGACCATTGGTATTTTATAATCACTCGCGACTTTAAAAATGCTTGCTTTCATAGCAATACCGCACGCACCACAAATATCCCCGGAACGAAGAAGCATGTCTTTGTAGATTTTCCTGAGAGTATCAGCATCGGGTTTACATACAATATGTTTTACCCCCATTTGTTCTACGGCGCGATTCATATTATCAACAGCCAATTGGCTCACAAATCCATTATCATAGGTCATTGTCATAACCTTAAGCTTGTAGACCTTCACCGCCAAATAAAGAATATACATACTATCCTTTCCTCCGCTCAAAGGAACCAAAGCATCATACTCTCCCCCTTTTTTAGCTTTCTGCGAATCCAGAATATGCATTAACTTTTCTTCTCCGTGAGGTTCGAATACATGGCGGGAAGAACACATTGAACATGTCCCGTTTTCATCAAACGATAAACCAGGATATGCATCCGTCAAAATACATTTATTACATACTTTCATTTATCAATAAGATATTTATTCAATACAAAATAAGAACGAATCTTTCGTATTAAAATTGTCCGGAACAAAGATAGTGCAAGCCGAGAGAAATGCAAAACGAATTTATTTGTTTTCATTACCGAGGCGCCGCCTATCTTCATGCATTGAATAAAGATAGTGCAAGCCGAGAGAAATGCAAAACAAAAAGCCTTTTGGACAATTAAATATTAATTCGGATATTTGTATTCACAATCAATAAAAACATCCGTCTATTTACTTATTAAAACGAAACGGATATACCACAGGTTTTATGAACGGATTATTAGCTATTTACAAAAAACAGGACATCCCCTCCTCAAGCCTTAAAGCTTTACTGAATAAAGGATTGGATTCTTTATTCCATCGCGGTGCAAAAGCGCAGACCTCTTTTCTGATGGACAAAAACCTGCAATACACAAGGCAGCCCGAAGCTTCCGCGCGTATGGCCATGGCTTCTTGCTCACAACAAAATACAACATCGCATACGGCATCATACAATGGCAATATTCTTTTTTTTGAAGGACAGCTTCTGAATAAAAAGGAACTATGCAAACAGTTATCCATTTCTGCGGAAAATGACATGTCCGATTCCGAAATCGTTTTACAAATGATAAAACAAAATGGTGTTAGCTGTTTCAGATCACTCAAAGGATTCTGGTCATTAATCTTTCTTGATTCCGAAAACAAAGTGATCTATGGCGCGCGTGACCACTTCGGTAACCGACCTATGTATTTCTGCAATACAGGGAATCAATTTTCCCTGTCTTCGGAATGCAGAACTTTATACACCCTTTTTGAAGACTCACGCAGCATCAACAAAAATGCCGTAACGGATTTTTTGTTATGGGGCAACATCGGACTATCAGACCAGTATTTTTTCAATGATATTCACTCGATAGAACCTTCCCACTTCGTCAAATATGAAATAGAAACCGACAAAGTCATCGTCGAAAGATATTATACGCTACCATATAATCATAGTAAAAATCCTTATAGTGAGATTTCCGAAAAACAATATACGGATAAGCTACGCACCTTAATCGCGGACTCCGTACATGAAAATCTGAAACTAACCGAAGGGCCTCTTGCCATAGGGGTGAGCGGAGGTATGGATAGTTCCTCGCTCATTTGCATGGCAAAAAAAACGGACCCTTCCAGAACACTTATAGCATATACAACGACCGATGATTATGACGGAGGAGAAGTTTCCTGGGCCGAAAAGGTCGTGCGCCATACAAGTGTTGAATGGATTAAAGTCGTATGTACAGCGGAGCAGATTATTGAAAAATTAGATGCGGTAAATCGCGTACATAGCACACCGTTATTCAATCCCAGTTCCCTTGCGCAATACCGTATGATGGAAGAAGTCAAAAAACAGGGACAAACTGTCTTCATCGATGGACAGGGAGGAGACGAAATGTTTGCCGGTTATCCTGCTTATTTCCCTTTATTCTTACAATCACTACGCAAAAACGGAGAATGGAAAGATTGGTGGAAAGAACTGGCACAGGTAGAAAATTCCGGCATGACAAAAAAAGAGATATTCACGCGTCGTTTGAAACTATGGGCAAAAGAGCATTATTATACTCCACAGAAGCTGGCGCAGAAAAAAAGAAAATACGAGTATGAGGCTTTACTTCCGGAAGTAAGAAACAGCTATTTCAAACATTCGTCACCTATACCTTCAATAAAAAAAGAAATATTGAACGATGCTCTTTTCGAAAGCTATACCCTATTCCTCGGCAACATACTAAGATGGGGCGAACACTCGGCAGCATCAAACGGGATAGAATGTATCATGCCCTTAGCTGACAATCTTGATTTAACGGAATTCATCTTCTCCATACCATCATCATTCAAGATACACAACGGTTGGAATAAATATCTTCAACGCAAAGCAATGATTGGAATTGTTCCGGACGAGATCTGCTGGCGCAAACAAAAAATGGGTTTCTACACTCCCGAACAAAAATGGCTCAATGAAATAAATAAAGCTATGTTTGACGCGATACAGAAAATAGACGATCCGGAGGAATGTATCAACAAGAAATATATAATAGAAAATTGGAACAGGCTTTACACCTCTTCCAATCTATTATTCCAACAATTTAGCTTTCGCTGTTACAGCTATCTGCTATGGCGAAACAGACTGTAAATCATTGTCTATTATCTTCGTATACTACGTGTAGGAGCTGATTTCGCGGCTTTTTCCGTTTTTGGCTTTTGTTGTTTAGGCGCTTTTTCTTTTGTTGTCTTTTTGTCATCGGAAGTCACTCCGCTATTACTCTTGGAGCCTCGTGCAGAGTTCACTTTTTTAGCGTCCTTTTTGCTTAACACTACAGTCGTCGTATCAGGCTGTATCCATAAAGAATCACTAAACGTTTTCAATTGATTTTCGATACGTTGCTGCTCGGCATACAGCGAATCAGGAGTCGGACAGTATTGCATCAAAGACAAATTCATCAGATTTTCGGTCTTCACAATATCGCCATCAAACATCCGGCGGCGGAAATAATCGTCAACCGTAAAAGTCTTGGAATTATTGATGTTGGATGTCATAATATAATTATTTTGTATATAAGGGCGCACATCTTCGTATTTTGCCCAAAACATCGGAATACGTTGCTCTCCGATATCCGAATAGACAAATGCGATCGGACAAATTGCCAATGTTTTCACATCATAAATCGAATTATTCTGATCGAAATACCAGGCTTCCTTCACATAAAAGAGACGTACTTCCGAAGATGGAATGTCGCTTGAATTAATCGCATAGCGGGCAGGATATCCTCCACCGGCCGGCACTTCTTCATAATAAATATTGAAGTTGTCAAGCATTTCCTTAAACGGCAAAACATTATCCCCTTCAAATGATTCATAATCAGCCTGATATCTATAAACATCAATCTTTCCTTCACTGACGAGTTGAAACAGCTTTGTAAAAAAATTCACATTCCCATTCACTTCCTGTACCGGATAATAAAGCGGCGCATTTTTTTCTTTGGTAAGATCCAGTTCTCGCATAACAATACGCATCCAGCGCGCATTTCCAGGCTCTTGAGTAAGTTGCTCGTTCATGATTTGCGCGCGAACAGTCAACTCCGGAAGACCTGTATTATTTTCAGCCTGCTGCCTGCTACGATCTCCGCCGCGACTCACACGGGGCGTACGTTCATTCAAATTTTGCGCCTGCGTAAGAAAGGCTAAAGCCAGAAATATTGCGCTTATATAATAATACCGTTTCATCTTTATATTGTTAATTATCTGTTTTAAAAATCAGTTGACAATAACCGTTATGGAATACTTAATATTAACCGGCTCTCCGGAAGGTTTCAACGCTTTCACATTATAAATTGAAAACTGCTTCCCTCTCGCCAGATTCCGTATCAAATCCTTTTGTCGCGGAGTAAACTCGCTACTGTTTGATATTTCCGGTATCGTATTACCCATTCCGTCGGTAAATGACAAGGTAAAGCCGGTCACTTTATGAGGTATATTCAGCAGTCCGTCGTCAACAGCTGCCAACACGCCCGTAACATCCATCAGATTACGTTTCGGAAGAAGCCCTCCGGTATATTTACGGGATCTGCCGTCAGTATCCTGATAAACAAGATAGGGCAACGGATCAGGCAATTCCCTTACTTTAAACGACTTACTTTCACTAACACTGCTTCCTCCGACATTGGCAATCAAGACGACCTCTACTTCCGGAGCGGACTTCATGTTAAGCCCTGTTACCGTCCAGATATTGTTGGTATTTGGCTTCCTTTCAATCTTTCCATGTCCATTATTCCCTCTGAGCTCAGCGCGTACCGCACCACTCGGAACGCCAGGCATTGCTATCTCCAAATCATTTTCGATACTCTCATACAGAAAATTCATCAGGGCCGGAGCAATTGTCGCCGTAGAAGCGGTAACCGAATAATTAGTAGAAAAAGGGTAGGTATTCCCGTCTGTGGTCACTTCACCCGTTATCGAGTGATCTCCGATAGCTCCGGATGGGATCTTAATGATATTGTTCTCTAATTTCCGGCCATTCAGAAAATACTCCGGACGACGGGTTGAATCGACAGCCGCCAGCACAATCATTGCTTCGTAAGGCATACCGCTTGTCACAATCTGGCTTTTAGGAACGATAAACGCGTCTATTTTATTTACGCGGTAATCATCAGCGTCTACGTTTGTAATCAAGGTAGAAAGAACTTCTCCTTCGACAGTACGGATATCACTTTGCATTTTCGTAAGGAGTGTCACCACTGCGGAAACAGGCATATTTTCAAACAATGCGGTTTCCCAGGAATTAGCAACGACACCGGCCTTTTTTACTGGCTTAGTACTTAATATGGATTCAAACATTGTTTTCTTAGACGGATCATCAACCACATTACACATGGTGGCGCAATAACCATCCAGGCGTTCTTTTAATTTTTTAGCATCCCCGACAACCGGCGCCAGCATAATCCGAGATGCCGCCTCCAGATCATCCTTATGTTCTATATCCTCAACATCGCCGTCCTTACCATCCGATTCCTGCACAATGCGTAGTTTCAACTCTTCTATATATTTAACCAAGTCATCAGACTGCGATTTCACATTCACTCCCATGGCTCGCCATTCGCCTACTTTTGTAGGATTAGCCTGATAAGCTCTGTCTAAGTTCGCCATTATATACTCATTACGCGTGGTAGAATTCTCCGTTGAAGCGCGCAGACTATGCTCGACCAACTCAAACCCATCCAACACTTCCGAAGAAACATTGAGGGCCATCATCGCGATAAACACCAGATACATCAGGTTGATCATCTTTTGACGTGCTGAATTGGGATTATTCGATACTCCTGCCATTTTTATTTTATTTCTTTATTCTAAAATCTAAACTATATTTATCGTCTTATCTGTATCCTCCCTGTGGTGGGTATCCCTGATAAGGCGGTTGTTGATATCCCGGCGAACCTGCTGCCGGAGGAGGGTACCCACCCGCCTGCATATTAACGGTCATCGCCTGCAGCAATCGGCCATAAACCTGATTTAACTGGGCAAGAAGCTGGGCCATCCGTTCGTTTTCATTACGGAATGCCGCACTGTCGACAATGGAACTGTCGTACATATCACGTATACGATTCAATCCGGCGTTGATATGCTGTACGGTATCCATTTGCGTACGAAGTCCCGAAAGCTGAGTTTCATAGAAATGATTCAAGCCGGACAGATTATCATTCAGCTTGGACATATTCTCAACATAGCTCTTGGGAGATTCTTCCGTACCTCCTTCTGTTGTTCCGGATATAGCTTTACATGAACTAATAAGCGTATCCGAAACTTCTCCGAGAGAGCCTGTAATTTCATTGAATTTTTCAAGATTATGAGATACTGTAGACATTTGATCAATATAACTTTGAGTAGCTTCGGTAAGATCCGCCATCTTCGAAATCTGTTCCGCAGCGCTATTCAGTTTCTTTATACTTTCGGCCAAGACTTCCGAATCTTTTTCGGATATATTCAGCCCCATTGTAGCCATACCGGCATTCACTATATTCTGGGGTGTTTGCGTCTGAGTGTATGAAACGCCCCTGCCGGCAGAACTACCATTTGCTACCTGACCTTCATTGCCCATTCCGGAAGCGCCTTGCACACCACCAAGATTACCGAATACCACCGCACTGCCACCCAAATTTGCCGTACCGTCACTACCGGCACCTCCTGTAAGAAAATCCGGACGATCCAATGGATTCTTTGATTTCAAAACCGGAAAAACTTCTTCCCAATTATATTCGCTATTTGGACGTTCAAATGCTGATATGAAAAATACCAATGACTCAAAGATCAATGAAACACACAATATCGTGTTTGCATAAGGCAAATGTACAATCTTAAACATCGCGCCAATCACAATCACGGAAGCTCCCCAGCTATAGCAAAAGTTCAGAACCCTTTTCCCTCTTTCACTGGAAAGGAACATTTCTACCCGATTTTTATATCTCCTATATTTACCCATGATCTATATTTTATTATTTTTTGTTTCCTTTTTTTGAACTTGAAAATCCGATCTGCGTACGAACACAACGGAAACCAATATATGAACGTGTTTCATTCTGATATTCAAAAGTACGCATATCCGAACGGATGAAACGGGCTATATCTTTCCAAGAACCACCACGGACAACCTTCTTTTTCATATCATAAGGATCTTCTTTAGCTGCGTCATAATGAAGTTCCGGATTAATATCACTCATTTGTTTAGGTCCTGACTCATAATAAACGGTAGAAGTCCATTCCGCCACATTTCCGGCCATATCGTACAGGCCGAATTCGTTCGGAGCGAATGAAGCGACACGGGCGGTAATCAAATGTCCGTCTTCCGTATAATTACCATCTCCCGGTTTAAAATTCGCCATAAAACAATCTTTTGTATCCTTCAATCCTTCGATTGACCACGGATATTTATTTTCGCTTTTACCTGCGCGTGCCGCATACTCCCATTCTCCCTCGGTAGGCAGACGGAAAGGTTCTATGACCTGACCCGGAGGAAGGGTCAATGAATTTTTATACGTGTTTGTACGCCACACACCGAAAGCGGTTGCCTGTTCCCATGAAACGCCAATCACCGGATATTCATCATACCCCGGATGAATGAAATACATTCTGAGATAAGGTTCATTGTACGCGTTTTTAAAATCATTGATCCATGCGGTTTCATCCGGATAAATATTAATAATACGCGTATGAAGAAAATCAAAATAACTGCTTAAAGGGCGGGTAATTGTCTCATTCACGGCACGTCCTTCATCATCAATATAGGCAGTATCCTTGGATATCATGATCACTTCTTCCAGATTCGGTTCTATATCAGTATTACGTACGCGTAACGTCGGATCTAGATTATTCCGGCGCAATGCAGCAGCGGTATAATCATACCACTCATATTTATAATTCATCTGCTTAGGATCAAGTCCCCGCTCTCCCGTAACAGGATTTGTAAAGTACACACTTTCAATGGCCCGCACTTCATCCTCATTCGCCCGTTTCCACGGAATCGGACGCGTCCAATCCAAATGCGGCGTTACAGGATCGCCATACCGGTCTTCCGTGATCATAAACAAGTCATTGCCACCATATTCCGGATCAGCTAAACGAGTACGTATGAGAGAATCGCGCACCCAATAGACAAACTGACGATACTTAGAGTTTGTTATCTCCGTTTCATCCATCCAGAAAGCTTCGAAAGAAACACCTTTCGTTTCCGCCTCAAAGCCCCAGATAATATAGGTATATGCCGCTCCCATTTCAAA
>JAVBNB010000096.1:0-5460 GCA_031551825.1 Tannerella sp.
GCGTAACCTCAGGCGGCAGGTGGAAACGGAACATGTAAAAGAAGGATACTGCAACAGCAGTACGTGCGAGATAGGCTTATCCACTCATTCCGGAATCACCTATCATTCAATCGTGTCATTAGTAAATAGCTGTACGGAAAGTAGATTTGAAAAGCAGCAAAATTGAAAAGATCGGCGGTGAGATGATTCTATGAGTTAATCATCAGATTATAAAGAAGATAGATGTAAAAAATAAATAAGATAATAACAGGTTTATGATGAATAGAAGAACGCTTACAATATGTTTGTTTGCTTTGGCAACCGGTCTTTTCGGATGCACATCAAATACAACCGATCCGCTTTCCGATTATGTAGATACTCGTATTGGCGTTATTGATACTCGCGGCAGTAATTGTGTCATTGGCCCTCAATTACCTTACGGCAGCATCAATCCGTCGCCGCAAACCGAGAAAGGCGATATGGATGGTTATCATCCCGATTATCCCATTCGTGGATTTGGACAGCTTCATGTGAGTGGCACAGGATGGGGCAGTTACGGACATTTTCTTATTTCTCCGCAAACAGGTCTTGCGGTGGGAGCCAAAGAGCACGATTCTCCACACAGCGGAGATGTTAATCAGGCTTACTATTACAAAACCTTCCTCGAACGCTACGGAATTACCATCGAGATCGCTCCGGCTCATTACAGCGCGATATACCGGTTTACATTCCCCGAATCATCTGAGTCGCATCTTCTTTTTGATGCTTCGCAGAGTGTTGTCGGAGATATTGCGACCCAAATGAACGGAACGATTCTGGAAAATTCGATTGATGTTGATCCGGAAACAAACAAAATAAAGATGGCTATCCGATTTAGGGGAGGTTGGCCGGGCGGTCCCTATTACCTTTATCTGGCCGGACAATACAACAAACCGGCTGACGAAGTAGGCGTGTGGGAAAGCGAAACTGTTTATCCCGTCCGTCAGTCTATTCGGAAAGATACCGTCGACAAGCAGCACATAGGGGCTTATGTAAAGTTCTCCACAAAAAAAGACGAACAGGTACTGCTTAAACTGGCCATATCGTTCACAAGTATTGAAAAAGCCGAGGAATTTTTAGACCGCGAAATTCCCGCATGGGACTTCGACCGGGTAAAAAAACAAGGGAAGAAAGCCTGGGAAGAAAAACTAAGTAGCATTCGGATCGAAACGCCATCCGAAGAACAGAAAACGATTTTCTATTCAGCCATGTACCGCTTCTATACTCTAGCGCGCGACCGGAGCCTCGACAACTCCGGATGGGAAAGCACACGGCCTTTTTGGGATGACAATTATGCTTTCTGGGATACTTTCCGTAGCGCATATCCTCTGCTTACGCTGGTAGACGAACCCGCGATGCGCGACAATATTCTTGCTTTGATGGATCGCTTCAAACACAACGGATGTGTTTACGATGGCTTTGTCGCCGGAGTAGACCGCGAAGGAGAGCAAGGTGGAAACGATGTTGACCACATTATCGCGGATGCTTATTTGAAAGGAGTCAAAGGTATCGACTGGGAGGAAGCCTACGAAATACTTAAATACAACGCCGATGAAAGAAGAATAGGACACCACGGATGGAAGAGCGACAGCGATACATATAAGAAATACAAAGAATTGGGCTGGATACCCGAATGGACAATGAGTACTTCGCAATCATTGGAATTTTCATACAACGATTATAGCGTCGCTTTGATGGCTAAGGGACTCGGGCGCGAAGACGATTATAAAAAATATAGCGAACGAAGCCGTAAATGGGTCAATCTCTGGAACCCCAACCTCGAAAGTCACAACTATACAGGCTTTATCGATGCCCGCCGTGAAGATGGCGCCTTTTCGAATATTGAACCTACACGATATGGCGGTTCATGGACGACTCCTTTCTATGAAGCATCATCGTGGACTTATAGCTATTATGTGCCTCACGATTTCGATACGCTCATCGATCTGATGGGTGGTCGTGAGAAGTTTATTGAACGCCTGACTTATGGCTTCGAGAAAAGATTGGTCAATTACACAAACGAACCGGGTTTCCTGACCACAAGAGCCTTTACCCACGCAGGACGACCGGATTTGTCATCCTATTGGGTACATGATATTATGAACAAAAGTTTTGACTTGACCGGTTATCCCGGGAACGACGATACCGGCTCCATGGGTTCTTGGTATGTATTCTGTTCCTTAGGATTCTTTCCCAATGCCGGGCAGGATTATTACTACCTGAACGCGCCTTTATACAACAAATCGGTTATCCGGCTTTCGGGTGGCAAAACGCTTACCATTACAGCGAACGCTTCAAAAGAGAACGTTTACATCAAATCCTGCAAGGTAAACGGAAAAGAATGGAATAGCGCCATTATCAGGCACCGTGATATTTCCGAGGGAGGAAAAATTGAAATGGAATTGAGCGACATTCCTACTGAGTGGGGTTTTAAATAAAACACATTTGTACGTATGAAAAAGAATCTTTTTATTTTAACAGCATTCATGCTATTTTTCAATTTATCATCCATCGCAAACGATTGGGTGAAAGTAATAGGAAATAAGTTTATTGATCCTCAGGGTAAAGAAATCGTATTCAAAGGTCTGTGTTATTCGGATCCCGGAAAGCTGTACCGCAACGGCAAATGGAACGATGGTTATTTTAAAGAAGCTAAAAGTTGGGGCGCCAATATTGTCCGTTTTGCCGTACATCCTGCTACTGTAAGACAAATAGGATGGGACAATTATTTTAAACTTTTGGATGAAGGCGTTGAACTGGCAAAAAAATATGACTTATACGTTATTATGGATTGGCACTCGATTGGTAACCTGAAAGATGAGAAGTATACCGCTGCCATGTATCATACCACTAAAGCCGAAACATTCAGGTTCTGGACTGAGGTAGCCGAACGTTATAAAAATGAACCTGTGGTTGCCTTGTATGAATTATTTAATGAACCGACCGTTACCGCTCCTGAAGTAGGAGCATGCACATGGCAGGAATGGAAAACGCTTATGGAATCACTTATTGATGCTATCAGGGTAATAAATCCTGATGCAGTGTGTCTTATTGCAGGTTTTGACTGGGCTTACGATTTAACTCCGGTAAAAAAAGATCCTGTCAAACGTTCAAATATAGCCTATGTTTCTCATCCCTACCCTCAAAAACGAGAAGAGCCCTGGCAGGACAAATGGGAAAAAGATTTTGGTTATGTAGCAAAAAAATATCCGATAGTATGTACTGAATTAGGTTTTAGCCTTAAAGACGAAAAAGGTGCACATGTACCTGTGATTTCCGATGTACATTATGCCGAACAGTTGATGAAATATTTTGAAGAAAGAGGAATATCCTTTACAGTATGGTGCTTTGATCCCGATTGGGGGCCGATGCTTATCAAAGACTGGGACTATAACCTAACGACCCAGGGACGTTTCTTCAAGAATTATTTACAACAATCTGCCGGATTAGGTACTTAAAGATACTCACATAATTGAAGACGATATCATGAAACGAAAATTATCCAAGTTCATAACAGCATTTATCATGCTGGTTGCTGTATTCCTGATGAGCGCCTGCAACCGGAAAACATCCGTATCCAATCATACAACCATCCCCTCGCAGGTTACCCTCGGTAAAGAAACTTTGATGGATAAAATCAAAGGCGGATGGGCCGGGCAAACCATCGGATGTACGTATGGAGGCCCTACCGAATTTAAATACAACGGAACCATGATACAGGATTATATCCCGATAGAATGGCCCGACGGATATATCAAATGGTGGTATGAACATTCTCCCGGTCTATATGACGACGTATATATGGATCTCACTTTTGTCGAAGTATTTGAACGTCTCGGGCTTGATGCTCCGGTTGATTCTTTTGCCATGGCTTTTGCTACCGCTGGATACCAGCTATGGCATGCCAACCAGGCTGCGCGATATAACATTCTGCAAGGCATTATGCCGCCTCAGTCCGGTCATTGGCTGAATAACCCCCATGCTGACGATATTGATTACCAGATAGAGGCTGATTTTGCCGGACTGATGTCTCCCGGTATGCCCAATGCCGCATCGGGAATATCCGATAAAATCGGACATATCATGAATTATGGCGATGGTTGGTACGGCGGCGTATATGTAGGCGCCATGTATTCCCTGGCCTTTGTGTCGGATGATATTGAGTTTATTGTAACCGAGGCTTTAAAAACCATTCCCGAACAAAGTCTCTATTATAAATGCATGAGCGATGTAATCGGTTGGTACAAACAATATCCCGGCGACTGGAAACAGACCTGGTTTGAATGTCAGCGTAAATGGAGCGAGGATATTGGTTGCCCGGTGGGTGTATTTGCCAATTACAATATTGATGCGGTTATTAACAGCACCTATATTCTGATTGGTCTGTTGTACGGCGAAGGCGATTTTTATAAAACGATGGATATATCTACCCGCTGCGGTCAGGATTCCGATTGTAATCCCGCATCTGCAGCCGGTATCCTGGGAACCATTATCGGTTACAGCCAAATACCTGAAAAATGGAAGAAAAATCTGTATGAAGTGGAAGATATGGACTTTGCATACACCACTATTTCGTTGAACAAAACGTATCAGATGAGTTATAATCAGGCTTTGCAGGTAATAGAACGTAATGGCGGAACTGTGGGTGAAAATGAGGTGACGATTGTTTACAACGCTCCTGTACCTGTAAAGTATGAAAAAGCTTTTGAAGGACTATATCCTGTGAAAAAACCGGGTATCCATAAAAATATTGAAGAAGTAGGCGTCTTTTCTTTTGAAGGAACCGGCGTTGTGTTTCAGGGAGAAGTTAAATCGGCCGACAAGAATTATGTGGCGGTTGTGGAAATGTATATTGACGGAGAATTATCGGAGAGGGCGAACCTGCCGGCATCTTTCACGGTCCGGCGACATGACCTGTTCTGGTATTACCGGCTTTCTCCCAGAAAACATGAGGTCACTTTCAAATGGATAAACCCGGTGAAAAATGCTGATATCTGGTTTGGTGCAGCCGTTGTTTATGATGCAGATAAGCGGACACTTTAATTTATTATCACTTTTATATCAACTAAAATAAAGATCATGAAAAGAATTTATTTATTGTTTGTATTCGTTGTATCCGGAAGTTTGTCCTTACAAGCGCAGCATATCGGGGCCACGCCTGAATACATCCAAGCATTGACTGCGGAATGGCAGGGCGAACGTTTTGGTGACGGACGGCCGAAAGTATCGGATAACATGTTAGAGAGGCTGAAAACCATAACCTTGGAAGAGGCCTGGGCGGAACTGATAGAACTGGGATATCACAACCAGTTTGAAGGTGACTGGAAGCTCATCAATGAAAATGAAAGTACGGTAATGACCGGCCGTGCCGTAACTGCCCAGTTTATGCCTGCCCGTACCGACCTCGAAAACCAGGTGATAGAACAGGGGAAACTGGAAGGC
>JAVBNB010000093.1:0-18609 GCA_031551825.1 Tannerella sp.
TTTGAAAGAAAGAAAAATTAAGCCCAATCAGGAATGGCCCGACCAAATACTCAGCTTGTCGTTCGAAGAAAATTCGTATATACTTTGCCGCGAAGAAGGACAATTTTCAATAGAAATCATTCCGGCTCAAGGAAATTGCGAAACAACGAATTTGATTGATATAAAGGACGAAATATTCAACACATGGGAACCTAAAAAAATAGCAAATAACATATTTATTGTTCGCTTCAACAACGAATTTGGCAATGGATGGCTTACGTTGAAAAATGACAAACTTTTGGAAATATTTTTCAGCAAAGGGGAAAAAGGATACAAGAACTTACTGACAAATGAGGTTCTGCAAATGGACAATGAAAACTTAGTAATTTCAAGCATTAATAAGACGGTTGATTGCGGATATGCAGTTATTTTTTATCCTCAAACAGGCAGGGATACAAAAAACAAAGAGTTGATAATTTTGAATCGAGAAATAAAAAATGAAAAATAAACTCAAATGGTCAGGAGCCGTCATTTTTACTCTCCGAAACCCCGTCGATAACAAACTATTTAAAAAATCACAATATTTGCGATGTCGAGATTAAAGGAGGTTGGAAGCAACGATTCGAAAATGCTGTAAAACATATAGACAAGCTGATAAATTTATAAGCAACACACTTTATCCATGTTATTTGCCGATAAAACAAGAGATTGACAGATTATACAAAAGGCCACATGAGTTAATTCACAATATTTATATTAAATCATCTCATTCCGCTCTATTTTTGAACTGCTAAAACCTGAAAAATATTTCCGCATCTCCAAACAAACAACTATTTTTGTATCCGAAACAAACATTTATCATGGAAAAACATTACACAGGAGATCCATCGGAAATAATACAATCTTTTCCGAAGTTTAACCTCCAGATGCACTGTTGTCGGTATTGGTGGATAAAAAACTGGGAACATAAAGGATTATCATTCCCTTATTGGCGCATATACAGTAATGTGCAAAAGGGAGCTTTTATGGAGTATAAGCAACAAATTCACGAGATGCAACCAAACATGCTGTACCTCATTGCACCCAATACAAACTACTCATCAAGGCTTTACAACAATTTGATTCCCGATGAAGGGTACAATCTAACAGGAGGGCGTATTTCCGATAACACAAAAAAAGAAAACAAAGAATTGATAAAAGAAGGCGCAATAGAACACCTGTTTATCCATTTTACTCTCGGCTATCCATACGATAGTGTTTCACCGGGAATCTATACGTTTCTTCTGAATAAACACCTTGAAAGCAAGGTTAAATTGCTACGTAACTATCTGACTAAAAATGTCGCACAATTCGACTTCACGATATTCCTCACTATCCAATCGCTTATTTGCGATCTGCTTTTCGACATGGGCGAAGAAGTTTGGAAATACCCCGTGCGCGATGTCCGCATTGTCAAAGTCATTAGTCACATAGAAAACAATATCAATAAAGAGTTTTCTAATGAACTCTTAGCCGGTATGGCCAATATGGCAACCAATGCGTTTTCAAGGCTATTCAAAGAGTACACCGGAGACACATTACAGAATTTCATCAAAAAGAAACGCATCCATTCGGCATGCCTCCTATTGTTACATTCGAACCTGAGCATTGACGAAATTGCGGAAAAAACAGGTTTTGCCAATCGATACCATTTTACGAGAATATTCAGCAAGGTCACAGGAAATGCACCGGCCAAATATAAAAAAGACGGTATATTTTCCGGAATTTTATAATTCTTTTCTCAGCCAACCCAAAATACGGTCACTGTCAATTTTCCAGCCGTTATCTTTTTTCACGAGAGCAAAGGTGATCCTTGATTTCCCGGTAGCTCCGGGATTTTGCTGAATGATTTCGACTTCATGATCAGAAACTCCGGATACGATAGCAACATGTCCGTAACGGTTTGTCAAGGTTCCGTCAAAAATAACAAGATCGTTTACTTCAGGCTTAGCCAGACTCGGATTCGTATATTGAATCAGATTTCTCTCTTTGTTGCGTGTTCCATCTTCATAGTTTTTGTTGAAAAAACTTTTGGCATGTCCATACGAGTCCGGCATTTTGTGATTAAGATGTTCATAATAGTAACGCTTTACAAATTCCACACACTGATATTTCAACCCCAGATTATAACCATCCGCAGTCAAATTCCTCTCGGCAACATGATCAACTCCCCCGTTATAATATACAAAAACACCATTCAGACTATCGACCGGCTGCCCGACTTCATAAGAAGGGTTAAAATTCCGCTTGTTAATGATTTTCACAACCGACAATGCGATAACAACAATCAAGACTAACAAGCAGATTTGTTTTTTATACTTAACCATCACATAATAAACTACTAAAAAAATACTCTTCCGGATAACTGTGTAAGCTATTATATCCTCCTCCGAAAGAATTATAGCATGCAAAGATATGCAAACTCATCAAATCGAACAAGTTATAACAAAAAAAAAATCAACCCCACAATTTTGTATTGCTACGCACTTGTATTATCTTTGTATAGTGTAATTTTTTAACCTACAATAAATGGAAAAGCGTTTTTTAGGCCTTATAGAAAACAGTATCAAAACCCACTGGGATATGCCGGTTTTCAGCGATTATGAAGGAAAGACATTTCTTTACAAAGAGATGGCTGAAGAAATAGAAAAACTTCACATTCTATTTCACGAAACAGGCATACAAAAAGGAGATAAGATCGCTATCATCGGAAAAAATTCCGCGCGATGGGGCATCAGTTTCTTCGCAACGCTAACTTACGGTGCGGTAGCTGTTCCTATTCTTCACGATTTCACAGCTGAAAGCGTCCACAATCTGGTATGCCATTCCGATGCAAAGATACTACTTGCGGCACAATACAACTGGAATTCTTTAGATCCAAAAAAAATGCCAGCTATACAATCTTTCATACTACTTGATGATTTTTCTATTATTGAAGGACCGGAAAATGTAAAAAAAACGTGTAAAGAGATTGAAGATTTTTTCAATCAAAAATATCCTGCTTTTTCCATGGATGATATCAAATATCACATAGAAAAACCGGACGAACTTGCGATTATAAATTATACGTCAGGCACTACCGGCTTTTCCAAAGGAGTGATGTTGCCATACCGTAGCCTCTGGAGTAACACCCAGTATGCATACGACCGTCTCCCATTCATTAAAGACGGAGATAATTTTGTCTCTATGCTTCCTATGGCGCACATGTACGGATTGGCATTCGAAATCCTAAACGGGGTAAACAAAGGTTGTCATATACATTTTCTTCCGCGCGTACCGGGTCCGAACATTGTCATACAAGCTTTTAATGAAATACGCCCCACACTCATCATCGCCGTACCGATCATTATCGAAAAAATAATTCGTGCCCGGGTTTTTCCCACATTAGAAAAACCACCCATCAAAGTATTGTATCGTATTCCAGGCATTAAACAGCTGATTAACAAAAAAATAGCAAAACAACTCAATGCCGCTTTCGGAAATGATTTTGAGGAAATAGTAATCGGAGGAGCGGCGATTAATAAGGAAATCGAAAGTTTTCTGAAAACAATCGGATTACGATATACAGTCGGTTATGGTATGACAGAGTGCGGGCCGCTCGTTGCCTACGAACAATGGGATACATTTAAGCAAGCCTCCGTTGGACGCGGTGTTGACCGCATGGAAATAAAAATTGACTCATCCGACACGAATGAAGTCGGAGAAATATTAGTTCGCGGAATGAACACGATGCTGGGATACTACAAAAATCCGGAAGCGACAAAAGAAGCGTTCACCGAAGACGGATGGATGCATACCGGGGATCTCGGAATCATAGATAATGATGGATTCCTTTTTATACGGGGGCGCAACAAAACGATGCTGTTAGGATCCAATGGACAAAATATATATCCGGAAGAGATCGAAAACCTACTCAACAATATGCCTTACGTAAGCGAATCTCTCATCATTTCACGCGAAGATAAGGAAAAGCACAAACATATATTGATTGCCTTGGTATACCCTGCATGGGAACAGGCAAGAAAAGAAGGGTTAACAGAAGAAAACCTGCGAAATATTATGAATGAAAACCTTTCAGCGCTTAACAGGCAAATTCCGAACTACAGTAAAATAGCGGAAGTCCGACTGCGCGAACAGGAATTTGAAAAAACGCCGAAATTAAGTATTCGACGTTTTCTCTATCAGAACAATACGGATTTATAATCGCAACTATTTGACAAGCGCTTTCTTTTTCTGTTTATCCGATTGATCCTTGTTTTTCAAGGTATCTTCTCCATCATATTTTTCTAATTTCTTCTCCAATTGCGTGATTTCACGTCCCTGATTTCGGATCGTTGTCAATAAAGAATTTAACTCTTCATTCTCTATGGAAGAAGGGAATTGCGCCTCTACACGAAGTATAAAGTCAGCCAATACATTCATATAATTATTAAAAGCATCATAAGGATTGTCATACGGGCTGAACAAGTTATAATGTTTCGTATTCATATAGTAGTAATGATCGCTGCTTTGCAGATAAAGCCAGTCCTGAAGTATACGACGATCGCTACAAAGACGGACACGCTCGCTTATTTCGTTAATTTTCTGGAACGCCTCCTGCTGAAGTATATTTCCTAACCAGGAACTACAATCCTTTTCTTCGTCAACCCATGACATAGGATAAGGTGCAACAATCGAATCAACCGCTTTATTTTTCTCAAACAATTCAGAAGGCAAAGAAAATGAAATATTATTCTGTGCTGCAAATTGCGGTAAAGCTTTGAAAAAGTCAAATATACCCGTAGATGGCGCATGAAGAGAACCTAAGACTTCATAATTCAAGAAAATATTAACGATATTCTCTGCAGTAGCGGTAGATCCAATCCATGACATATATTTGTCTGCCGTCAAAGGATATTCCGTCCAACTGTAATCAGCAAAACGCAACGACAAATCCTCGCTAAAACGATCGTTCTTCAGCAACAGCTTCAATTCCGGATGCGCGGCTGACGAATACATATAATTAGGGCTTTTCCATCCTAAAATATGTTTAGCACCTTCCGTCAACATTCCGCGAAATCCCATATCATAAACCGTATCCGATATATCATCCGAATAGATAAGTTCTGTATTCCTGAATACTGTTGGAGTCACGCCAAAAAGAGATTCGATTTTCTCCGTATGCATCTTAACCTGAGCTCTGAATTCATCCTGATTACCAAGAGACGCTAAAGAATGAGCATACGTTTCGGTAAGTAGTTCAATCTTGCCCGTCTTGATTAATTCGACAAAACTATCAATCAACTCCGGTGCATAAATTTCCATTTGTTCCAACGCGACTCCTGATATTGAAAACGCGACCTTGAATTTCCCGTCACTCTTTTTTATCATTTCCAATATCGCACGATTAGCCGGTATATAACACATATCTGCAACCTTCTTAAAAATCTCTCCGTTCTGAAAATCATCATAATAATAATGATCATTTCCTATATCAAAAAAGCGGTATCTCCTCAAGCGAAAGGGCTGATGTATTTGAAAATATAAACAAATTGTTTTCATATATTTAATTTATTCAGTTAATAATCATTTTATTACAGCAAACAAATACAGTTTTATCAGGACAATGTCTGGTCATATATATTACGCACCTTTTGTCCCGCATATTCCCATTTGATGTTATTCACTTCTTTCAAACCTTCTTCCTTCAGAAACTTATGTAATGCAGGATATGTTATTAATCCGTATATTGCATCAGCCAAAGCATCAATATCCCAATAATCAACTTTTATAGCATAATCAAGTATTTCGGCACATCCTGATTGCTTTGAAATGATTGAAGGAACGCCACACTGCATTGCCTCCAAGGGAGAGATTCCGAACGGTTCCGAAACTGAAGGCATCACATAAACATCACTTGAGCGGAAAATTTCATATACCTGCTTTCCTTTCATAAAACCGGTAAAATGAAAACGATCGGAAATATTCCGTTCGGCGGCAAGGCGTATCATCTTATTCATCATATCCCCACTGCCCGCCATTATAAAGCGCACATTATCAGCACGCGAAAGAACTTTCGCTGCTGCTTCTACATAATATTCCGGCCCTTTCTGCATGGTTATGCGCCCAAGAAACGTTACGATCTTTTCTTTTACCCCACGTTTATCCGAAATAGATAGAATATCCTTACTCAAAGGTTCCACCGCATTATGCACGGTAGTCACTTTCGACGGATCCTGATGATATTTCTCAATAACGGTGTTTCGCGTAAGATTACTTACTGTTATTATATGGTCCGCATGATCCATCCCATTTTTCTCCATGTTATAAACATCAGGGTTTACACTTCCGCGACTGCGGTCATAATCCGTCGCGTGTACATGTATAACAAGTGGTTTACCACTAATCATCTTCGCGTAAATACCTGCCGGATAAGTAAGCCAGTCGTGTGCATGAATAACATCATACGACTCCGCTCGTGCAATCACACCGGCAACAATTGAATAGTTATTGATCTCTTCTAAAAGGTTATCAGGATAACGTCCTGAAAAATCAATACATCCCAAATCATTTACACGCATGTAGCTAAAATCTGCGTAAATATGATCTCTCAGTTCAAAATATTTCTGCGGATCCATATACTTCGATAGTCTTTCGGAAACAGTATCATAGCTAACATCTTTCCATAAAACAGGGGTATTGCACGCGCCTATTATTTTAAGAAAACTCTGGTCCTCATCACCCCATGGTTTAGGCATAACAAAAGTGATATCAAGATCCGACTGTTGAGACATGCCTCTTATCAAACCATAACTTGCCGTTCCCAAGCCACCAAGAATATGCGGAGGAAACTCCCATCCAAACATTAATGCTTTCATACGCATTTATTTATATTCTATTCCATATTTTTTCAACATATCTATCACAGTCAACACTGCGGAAAGATTCATCAGAAAAGATGTCGCTCCACGTCCGGTAAAGGGAGGAGTTCCGTCAAATAATTCTGAAATCGTACCTATGCAATGATGCGACATCTCCTCTTCCATACTTATAAGAGAGCGTTCCACAAATGACAATCCCGCGCGGCCAAATAAACCTAAATAAGTAGATATGTACATATTCATGATCCATGGCCAAACCGTTCCCTGATGATATGACATATCTCTATCATATTGAGCACCTACATAATTAGGTCTGTATCCACCACTTTTAGGACTTAATGAACGAAGTCCTTTCAGCGTCAGAAGTTCCTTCGTCGCAATATCAAGAACAGCTCGTTTTTGAGCTTTTGTTATTGGAGAATGTACGCACGACACAGCGATTACCATATTGGGACGCACACTCCAATCCTGATTCGGGCCATCCACATAATCAAACAAATAGTTATACTTATTGACAAAAGTCGCCGGAAAAGATACGTCCAATGACGCGATAAGGCCATCTATCCGATCCATTGGAATATCATTATTCAGCTCTTTATAAAATTTCAATGCATTGTACCATAAAGCATTGAATTCAACAATGTATCCCGAACGCGGAACAACAGGGCGGCCATTTACAATAGAGTTCATCCATGTTACGGCTGTTTCACGTCCATTAGAATACAAAAGACCATTATCTGAAAGCTTTAAGTTCGGATGCGATTGGGATAATATATATTTTATAATCTCCTCTACAATTTCACCATATTTCTCCTTCGCATTGTCGAGTCCTTCTTTCAAACAATATTGCTGCATACTCCAGATGGCCCATAATAGAACATCCGGACTATCCATTTCACGAATAACAGGATCAATTTTACCTTCTTTTATAAACGCGTACAATGCCTTAACTGCCGTACGCATAATTTTTTCGTAACGATCTTTCTCGCCGATCAGCAAAGTAGCTCCACAAACAGAGACAAAAAGATCTCGTGCGCGTACCTTAAACCATGGGTAACCGGCTAATAAGTAACAATCGTCTCCCTGAGGATTATAATACAGTTGATGCACCGAATTGACAATACAGTTATAAAAACTGGATCTCGGCATACGCGAATCTACTTCTCGGTCAAAACGCTCTGAGAGTGAATCCGTATCAATTTCCGCATCTCCGGCGCAAAATACGATTGATTCTCCTTTTTTAATCTCCAGCTCAAAATATCCAGGCACATACAAATCTTCTTGATAAGGATATCCCCTCTCCTGTTCTTTGGGATATTCAATACCGTTATACCAATTTTCTTCGGAAATAAAATTCACCGACTTACTGAATTGCATATACAAATTCGGATATCCCGGATATAAACACATTCTTACGCCGTTTTTCACCTCGTCGTGTTGCTTGTTTATAATACCATTCACATGGGTTAATTCCGCTACGCTTCGGAATGCGAGAAAAGGATGAAAACGCAACGTCGTCATGGAATGCGCGTCTAACAACTTATACCGGATCATAATAAGATTGTCCGTCCTGGAAAAAATCTTTTCTTTAGACAAAATAACTCCTCCTACCCTGTAAATCGTACGAGGAATAACTTCCATACTATATTCTCTGATATATTTATGCCCGTTCGGACTAAAACTCCCCCCCTGATATTTATGCAGACCAAGGTTAAACGCCGCCCCGTGTTGTATAACCGTTTCGTCAAGAGAAGACAAAATCACATGATTATCATCATCTAAATCCGGGACAGGCATCACAAGAAGTCCATGATATTTACGCGTATTACAATCAACGATCGTAGTACTATGATAAGCGCCTTTTTGGTTGGCTCTCAGAATTTCTCTCGAAAGAGATTCCTGAAGATTTATCATCAATGTTTTATCGAACTTAAGATAGCTCATATATAAATGTTCGTTTATGGTATTATAATATTAAAATTCAGTCTTCTATTTACCAAAAATACAACCTTTATTTCATTTTTCCAAATTTTTTGTGTTTTTTTTAACGTATACTATGATCTATGGGAAACTCCTCTCCCGACCAAACTTTCACCTGGGTCCAAGGCTCTGCCGGAGAAAGCCAAAATTCATCAGAAGCAGGCAGTCCGAGCGGTAATAATGCTATGGAACAAAGGTATAGGCTTCCCGTACATATATATGTTTCACCGGCACACAACTGACTACCGTACATCCCGATCTTAAGCCATCCGTTCTCATCAAACGTTCCCGAAGCCGTCATTTGCTTTTTCATCACTGCTGTAAGAGCACAACGCACTTGCGCCGGTTTTACTTCCTCCGGAAGTTTTTTCAGCAACGCTATTTGTGACAACGATTGAAACGCTCCCATTCGATATGCCAGCGAGCGTCCTATTGCCGGATAAGTTCCTTCCGGAGAGATCAACCGCTCAAGTATCGCTGCATAACGAACCGATCGTTTCATGAACGTCTCCGCACGCTGTTCATCCATTTTCTTATGTTTTGCAAGAACATGCGAAATATCCACCATCATGGGTTGAATAACAAAACTATTATAATAATCCCAATGAAAATCCGGCCCGTCACCATACACCCCGTCTCCTTTATACCACTGTTCATGCTGACGAATCGCGTAATCAACACGCATGCCGTCCCACTCTTCTCCTATCTCGAGAAAGAAAGCTTCAATCATTGCGGAAAATAACAGCCAGTTACTAAAGTACGGGGTTATCTCACGCGTCTGACGCAAAGCGTCAATCGTCATTTGTTGCGTTTCTTTATCTAAACCTCCCCATAGAACATTCGGAGAGCGCAAAAATGCCTGAGCCAAAAAAGCAGCATCAACTACCGGTTGTCCTCCATATTTATTTGAAAAATTCATGTAATCCGGCGAAGAAGGATCAACGGCTTTGCGTATACCTTTTATTGCCATGCTTGTCAATTCGGCACGCTGCTCGCCTTCTTTACCGGTCGATTCTCCGGATTCAAGCCATGGAGCCATACCACACAGAAGCCTTCCCATAGCTTCAAGATGAGCAAAATGTTCACGTCCGGTAGCATTCTTCTGCTGTTCAACCGGCATCTTTTTCTTCAATTCACCCTCACTCAACGCACTCAGCAAAGGATACGCTATTTTGTACGTCATATCACACCAATACTGACGGTCTGAAACATCTTCCTTTATTTTCTTTTTCGCCCCCGCATTGTCAACAAATAACAAACTAAAAATCAGAGTTATAACAACAGATACTTTTCTCATGATAAAAACATTTTTCAATTATTTTTCAATAGTATTAATACTTTATTGTCTCAAAATTAAGGATTATTTTTTAATCACCTATTAAAACGAAAAGAATTTTGTATTTTTGCTAATATTTTAAATCAATATTATTCAAAATGAAAACATTTTATTTTTATTTCGCCATTGCTTTTATTTGTTTTTTGCCTGTCAGCAAATCAATCGCGGACAATTTTGATCCGGTTGAATTCGTAAACCCGTTAACAGGTACACAATCCTCATTTGAACTCTCCACTGGTAATACATATCCTGCCATAGCGCGTCCATGGGGTATGAATTTCTGGATGCCGCAAACCGGAAAAATGGGCGATGGCTGGGCATATACTTATACATCTCACAAAATACGCGGTTTCAAACAGACGCATCAACCCAGCCCATGGATAAATGATTATGGTCAGTTTTCCATTATGCCCGTAACCGGAGAACCTATATTTGACGAAAACAAACGTGCCAGCTGGTTTTCACACAAGAGCGAAGTTGCCAAACCCTATTATTACAGTGTTTATTTAGCCGACTATGATGTCATTACGGAAATAGCTCCTACGGAAAGAGCCGCGATGTTCCGGTTTACATTTCCGGAAAACGACAGTTCCTACATTGTAATAGACGCGTTCGACAGAGGCTCTTCGATTGAAATCGTAAATGACAGAAAAATTATCGGATATACCACTCGTAACAGCGGAGGCGTTCCGGAAAATTTCAAAAACTATTTCGTCGTAGAATTTGACAAACCATTCCTTTACAAACATACGTTTACAGACAGTACACTCACTAATAGCAAAACACAAACAGCCGATCACGTCGGAGCCATCATCGGCTTCAATACACAAAGAGGAGAAATCGTACACGCGAAGGTAGCTTCGTCATTCATCAGCTATGAACAGGCGGAAATAAATATACGCGAATTAGAGAATAGTTCTTTCGACGAGATTGCCACACAGGGAAAAATGGAATGGAACAAAGTATTAGGCCGCATAAAAGTTGAAGGAGGAACTACCGATCAATACCGCACATTCTATTCATGTCTGTACCGCTCACTTCTGTTTCCAAGAAAGTTTTATGAAATCGACGCGAACGGTAAAATGATTCATTACAGCCCATACAATGGAAAAGTATTAGAAGGCCCAATGTATACGGACACTGGCTTTTGGGACACATTCCGTTGCCTGTTTCCGTTTTTGAACTTCCTTTTCCCCACACAAAACAAAGAAATGCAGGAGGGACTGATCAATACATACAAAGAAAGCGGCTTCTTCCCGGAATGGGCAAGCCCCGGCCATCGTGGCTGTATGGTAGGTAACAATTCCGCTTCCATATTAGTCGACGCATACCTGAAAGGCGTAAAAGTGAACGATGTGCAGACACTGTACGAAGGCCTTATCCACGGAGCAAATAATGTACATCCTACCGTATCATCCACTGGCAGATTAGGATATGAATATTACAATAAGCTCGGATACATTCCTTACAATGTAGGCATCAATGAAAACGCGGCACGAACGCTTGAATATGCTTATGACGATTGGTGTATCTATAAGATGGCAAAAGAATTGAAACGTCCGAAAAAAGAAATTGAACTCTATGCCAAACGCGCCATGAACTATAAAAATCTGTTCGATGCGGAAACAAAACTGATGCGCGGAAAAAATCAGGACGGCACATTCATGGCTCCGTTTTCTCCACTCAAATGGGGAGATGCCTTCACGGAAGGAAACAGCTGGCACTATACCTGGTCGGTGTTCCATGATCCGCAAGGTTTGATAGATCTTATGGGCGGACGCGAGATGTTTGTAACAATGCTTGATTCGGTTTTTGCCGTACCACCATTGTTTGACGACAGTTATTACGGTTTTCCGATCCACGAAATCCGCGAAATGCAAATCATGAATATGGGTAACTACGCACACGGAAACCAGCCGATACAACACATGATTTATATGTACAACTATGCCGGCGAACCCTGGAAAGCGCAATACTGGCTGCGTGAAGTAATGAACCGTATGTATACGCCGGGACCCGATGGTTATTGCGGTGACGAAGATAACGGACAAACATCTGCCTGGTATGTATTTTCCGCGCTTGGCTTCTATCCGGTTTGTCCCGGAACAGACCAATATATAATGGGAGCGCCACTATTTAAAAAAGCGACATTACAGATGGAAAATGGCAAAACACTTGTTATCAACACGCCAGAAAACAGTAACCAGAATCTCTATATTAAAAACATGACTTTTAACGGCGCTCCATATACCAAAAATTATCTGACACACGAAAATTTACAAAACGGAGGTGAGATAAACATAGAGATGAGTGATACCCCTAATAAAAACAGAGGTATCAACAAGGAAGACTTTCCCTATTCATTCTCTGTTCACGAAAAATAACCGATGAACATCTTAAAAAAAAATCCGGTTAGCAGCGATAGAAAAAGCAGCTAACCGGATTTTTTCTCCGCAATGCCTGGCCAGTATTCCGTATTTTCAGTCAAGGATCATTCAGTTCCTTTTTCTATAATTTTTTTCGCTTCATAAAAAGTCTCACTAAAACCACGTGCTAAAATTTTCCCTTCCGGAGAAATAAAAACAAAAAAAGGCAATCCGGCAAAGGCATAATCAATAGCCAACTGTCTGTTATCTCCTTTATTTTCGGCATCCGGCCATGGATGTGAAACCATACTTTCCAATGCCGGTTTCAATTCTATATTCATCATTTTGTCTGAAGGCCCAACCGTTTCATACCATGATTTAATTGAAGCTACATCTTCCGTTATGCCGATAACCTTTAAGCGCTCTTTATATTCTGCATAAAGAGAAGTGACCTCTCCGTCAATCATCAAAGAACCCGGACATAAACCGAAATGATAAATCAAAAGATAAGAGCCTATGCAATCATTCAATGAAATCCGCTGTCCATCCATCATATCAAGCATAAAATCAGGTGCATCGTTTCCCGGTTCAAGTACAGACATATTATCCATCTCCTGTCTTAAGAGTATACCGTAATAACTTTTTCTCGCATCCTCATTCATACCCGCATAATATGCATCAAGCTTCTCCAGAGGTGTATAGGTCACTGTTTGAAGCATTTCCAATACATTCAGTTCCGATGACGGATACTTTTCCATAAATTCTTCCTGCAGCTTATTCCTTTTATCGTAATCACCTCTGTTATCAGAAGCAAATGAATTAAATTTTTCTCTGTATTCTTTCGCTTTAGGCATATCTCCCGCCTGTTCGGCTTCCATCGATAATCTCCGTAATAAACCCCTTTCGGCTCCAAGCTTATTCTCCAGAGCATTTATTTCCTGCACATATGTATTATTATATACTCCGCCTTCTACTTTACAATAATAAATGTTATCAGCATTTCCTTTTATTCTTATTCCATTACTATCTACCAGAAGAGTAATCCCCCTCCGGTCCGTAACAATCTCTTTCCCTGATAAAGGCTTGTATGTCATCAAAAAATACGGATTATGATACGCCGTACCTTCATAAGAGAAAACGTTGTCTTCCTCTACAATCACTTGAAATGCAGGTTCCAGTTTCCACCCCGGAAGAATAATCTTCTCAAAAACAATTGTATCTCCTTGAGACAAACCTTCTATTTCCGCCTTTATTTTATACGTAAACTTCTCATATTGATCTATTTTCGCCGAGAGGTTTGTCACACCACCGGATAACACGATTAAACAACAAACTAAATACTTCATATGATTATTTTTTATATCCGGAAACAAATATACAACTAATTTCAAAAAAAAAGCAAACATCAAAAGTCGAAATCTTATAGTAAACAGGGGCATTACGGAAAAACCGCCATGCCCCTGCCGTTTACAGAAGTTCACCCTTCGCCCTGTGTACCACCCGGCCCACGTTGGCGCCGTTGATTTTCCATTTCCTTATACTTAGTAAATTGTTCATCCGTCAATATCGTTTTTACACGCTCATCCCTTTGTTCACCCATCTTCTTCATTTCTTCCCGGCCTTTTTCACGATCACCCCCGTTTTTCTCCCTTTGCTCACGCATTTTAGTAAAAAACTCCTGATCAATCACCTTGAGACTATCAACCTGCTGATCATTAAGGCTTAGTTTCTTTTTCAATTCTTCATACCTTTTGTCCATATCACCCGGCCCTTGGCCACCTCCACGGTTTTGAGCCGATACCATAAAAGCGAACATAAACAGACAACCTAATACCAAAATCTTTTTCATAACCTACAATTTTAATAAAACATTTAATAAATAACACACAGTACATAAGACTCTTAAAAAACAATTTAGTTTAATTCTGTTATGCAATTATTTTCCCAATATCAAGTATCTTTGCAAGATGAAAACAATCCTAACGACACTCAATGCGAAATATATACACACCTCTTTAGCCTTGCGCTGGTTATATGTAGCCAACAAAGACCACTTTGATATTTCTTTCAAAGAATATGTGATAAAAGAAGATGTCAATAAAATAGCCGACGACCTATTGGTTTCCGAACCGGACATTATAGGGATCAGCGTATATATATGGAACGTGGACAAATGCGGAGATCTGATTTCCATACTAAAAGGCCGGAAACCGAAATTAATTATTATTGCCGGCGGACCGGAGGTCAGCTACGAACCGGAATACTTTTTGAACAACTGGCATATCGATTTTGTAATCAACGGAGAAGGAGAATTCGTATTGGGAGAACTATTGTCAACCATTGAAAAAATACAGCCTTCCCATCTTTATTCTATCGATATTGAAAGTGTTTCTTCTCCGAATAAAGTAAGCAAAACAGCTGCAAAAGCTGATTTGGAAAAACTTGCCGGGTTGCCTTCACCCTACATGCTTGAAGAAGACGCGGCAGAACGTACAAACCGCATAGTTTATTTTGAAACATCGCGCGGATGCCCGTATCAATGCGGGTATTGCCTGTCCTCTTTGGAACAAGGAGTACGTTATTTTCCACACGAACACATATTTAAAAATCTGAAATACCTGATAAATAACAATGTACGTCAAATCAAATTCTTAGATAGAACGTTTAATCTGAATAAAAATCATACCAAAACCATATTTGACTTTCTCATCAAAGAGTATAAGCCCGGCATATCTTTCCAGTTCGAAATCTATGCCGACCTATTAAACGATGAGAGCATTGATTATCTTAATGAACGACTACCGCCTCACTATTTCCGCTTTGAAATAGGTATTCAATCGACCTACGAACCGACAAATAAGGCAGTAAACCGCAAACAGGATTTCAGCATCTTGTCTGATAACATCCGCAAAATAATGGACTGCGGAAAAATAGATTTGCATCTTGACCTGATTGCTGGCTTACCCTATGAAACCTTTGAACGTTTCCGGAAATCATTCAATGATGTGTTCGCTCTTCAGGCAAAAGAAGTACAATTAGGTTTTCTAAAAATGTTACGAGGCACCTCTTTACGACATAACGCTCTTTTATACGGTTATCAATACAGTCCGAAAGCGCCTTATGAAATAATTTCCAACAACGATATAAGTATTGAAGAGCTAAAACGAATACATGATGCCGAACATGCATTGGAAAAATACTGGAATAGTGGTAAATTTAAACAAACCATGCAGATTCTTTTCGAACAGGAATATAAAAACCGGTATTTCGAACTATTTGATGAGATCGGACAATACTACAATACACACAAACTTCCGGAGCACGGTTATCATTTGGAAGATCTATTTCTCAACCTCCACCATTTCCTTCTTTCGAAAAAGATAGATCTTTTCAATGAACTCCGGGAAGATTATTATTCATGCTTCAAAATTCGTCCGCACGGTTTCTGGGAAAATCGCATGGACAAAAAACTACGCAAACAACTTCTATATCTAATCGGAAACGACAAAGAATTTTTAAAATACAATCAAATCAATCGGAAAATCATTGAAAAGCAGACAGCTATTGATCGATTAGAAGAAGAAAACAACTACCTGTTAACCATATTCTGCAACGATGGAACCCGCAAAAATCCGTTATTTATATATTATGAGATCAAGCCGGAGGATTAATCCGCCCGACTCATAACCAACTTGCCATGCCGGATACCTTTTATTGTAATCAGCCTGTCCGACAATTCTGTGAGCCGGTGAGCAACTCCGGTTACCGTTACAATATGCAGGCAAAAATTCTCATTCAGATAATATTGTGCGGAAGACAAGATCACATCCTGATATAACTCCTGTATTTCCGCCATTTTTAATGCAATATCCTTCTTCGACTGGTCGTACATAATAATAATCGTTCCGGCTACCACATGACCACACTGCCATTTCTTTTCCGCTACATTTTTCTCCACCAAGAAACGTATCGCCTGCGAACGGTTTGCGAATCCATTATCCTTCACAAACTGATCCAAAGCAAGCAATGTCTCCTCTTCTAATGAAACTCCAAAACGCTTTAATGACATAATAAATGTAATTATTACGCAAATATAATAAAAAATTCACCCTTTTTACCGACAAATTTTGTTTTTCATGACAAATACTATATTTTTGGGAAGTTAAAAATAATGATTATATAATCACTAAATAATAAAAAACCATGAAACGATTAATGACTCTATTGATTTTGGGACTACCAATCATTGCACATTCACAAACAAATGACTACAGATTAGACAGCTATATAAATCCGGACTATAAACGAAAAGAATTGGATTTCAATTTTGGCTCTTCCGGAGCAATCAGTTCTGATAAAACCAAGTATAAATCCGATACCAAATACCCGACAAAGGAAACGGAAAGACAATCCTTCGGTGGTGGTATAGAAACCCAATATTATCAGATAATTAACTCTTTGAAAAAACAAAGCAAAACAAATGCCATGATAGACTTGTCCGGAAGTTATTTGAATAACAATTATCAGAATGATGATGACGATACCAAAAATAAAAATTTTGAGATCAATTTAGCATTTGATCAACAGGGATTTTACTATGGAAAAAATAAAAAATTCATAGAATTTAGTCCGAATGCATCATTTGCCTATTCTTCCTCATCATATACCTATTCTTCTTCATCAGATAACTACGGCGACCCGATAACATCCGATATAGAGAGAACAAATAAAAATACGCTTGCAAATCTTTCATTTCGATTAGGTATCGGAAAAGGGCGAATTGAGCAAGTTGGAGATGCTCGTTTAGCCATGTATATTTTATCCGATCTGAAACAATTAGGTCATCTGAAGAAAACATTAAACCCCGATGAAGTAAACAGGCTGGCTCAGCAAATAACAAGTATCAAAAACAAGCGCCAATTTGATTCACGCATAAAACTAATCGAAGAAATCACTACGGTTGATTCATTTTTAGTGGCTAACGGATATACCGAAAATGAGAAAACAGCTTCATTCTACACTTCATTATACGATAATTGGCTATATGCAGGCTTGTTCGAACGTGCTTCCGGAAGTCGTTTTTCCTTTGGCATCGCCCCACACTTTTCTTGGACACACTATGATACCGATTATACCCCATCTCGCCAAGATCTTTACGACAGAAACGATTATTATTCTGACATTAATGGTTCAATATATGCATCCTATCAATATGAAAAACCCGCCAATTTGTATTTACAGCATTCTATATACACGGAACTCACTGGAGAATGGGGGAAAAGAAGAGGAGAAGACAACAATTATTTTGCACCTACTTTATCCGGAAGCTATGGTTTAGGATATTATCCGAATTCCAGAACACATATCCGAACTTCATATTCTTTACTCCTCCATTCTAATCAACAGAAAGACTGGGATACTTACTCCATATCAAACCAGTTAGGAGCAGATATGTATTATTATCTCTCTCCCCAATTGAGATTAAGTGCAAGCGGAGGACTCAGCTATTGGTTTTATCATTCAGAAAGAAATGATCTCAAATCAACACAGCATAATAAATATCCTAATTTATCTTTCAATATCGGACTACAATACAGTATCTTCTGATTTCTAAACATCAATCATAAAATTCTTATAAAAAAAATCCTACAATACCTGGTATTGTGGGATTTTTTTTATTTAATTTGAATCAGGGATGATTTATACGCCCTTTTGGGATACTACCCTTTATTCCTTTTAGGCTCTGTAAGTTTTATGCTTAATCCAAAAATCACTCTTTTTTTACGGTAATCCAATACATTGCTGTTTAATTCAAAAGAAGAGGATAGCAGATTATCGCCAACCGGAACAGAAAGGCGATATGAAGGATTGATAGTTGATCAGTATATAAGGGTAACGGGGTCTATATAACAAAAAAAGCATCGCCCCTGTTATTGGAACGATGCTTTTAAAAAATGGCGGCTACCTACTCTCCCGCTTGCGCAGTACCATCGGCGTGACAAGGCTTAACTTCTCTGTTCGGAATGGGAAGAGGTGGAACCCTCGTACT
>JAVBNB010000003.1:0-17433 GCA_031551825.1 Tannerella sp.
TGTAAGATCATCACTCCGCCATAAATCACTTTGACCGACTCCCTGCATAAACAAAGAGAGATCAAAACCTTTGTAGCTGGCTCCTGCTGTAATACCATACTGAAAGCGTTTTGAATTATTACCTATTATTTTCATATCCCCCGGATCATTTGTCGTATTCTTCCCTTTATTGATAATCCCATCGTCGTTCTGATCTACATATAGTATATCTCCGGGCTTCGGATTAACAGCTTCTACAACAGGAATCCCCGGTTTAACTTTTCCATTTTCGTCAAAATCATTTATTGTGTAAAAGCGGTCCGTTTCATAGCCCCAGATTTCACCAATCTCTTTTCCTACATAATGTGAAGAAAGCAATCCGACTTCATTATCGAATTTAGTAATCTTGGTGCGTGAATCATACAGATTAAATCCGATCCGGTATCCCACATTCTCTATTTTATCCTGCCAGTTGACCGAAAGTTCCCAACCCTTGGTTTGAAGATCAGCAACATTCTCTTCCGGAGCATCTGCACCTACAACAGAAGGAAGTTCCATACCCGGCGCTAACATATCCAATGTATTTCTTATGTAATAATTGAATGTGGCATCTAATTTTTGTTTGAATAATCCCAAATCAAGTCCGTAGTTGTATGTCCTTACTGTTTCCCATGTGAAATTGTTGCTGACCAATGCCGGGGGCTTTAATGAAGTGATTTTTGAATTGCCTACTAACCAGGAGGATAAGTAAGCGTCCATCCCGGGAACAAATGCATACGGACTAATCGATTGGTTTCCGATTTCTCCTATAGAATAACGCAATTTCAAATTAGACAGGTATTTTTTAGACCATTCCATAAAGGATTCTTCCGAAATTCTCCAACCTAATGACACCGACGGGAAGAAGCCGAATCGTGTATCTTCGGGAAATTTGGATGAACCGTCGTAACGGCCGTTCGTTTCTAATAAATATTTGCCGGCATAAGAATAGTTCAGACGATAAAACAGGCTTCGTGTCGCATACTGAATATAGCTGTCACTAACGCCTTTTTCTCCTGTTCCCTGACTAATAGAAGGTAGTTCTCCATTGATCATGTCTAACCGGCTCATTACGGTTTGTTCATAATTGTCGTCTTCCTGATTATATCCACCCATCACTGAAACGGAGTGGTTTCCAAAATCTTTTGTGTAATTGGCAAAAAGGTTCAATGCGTGATTAATCGTGTTGTTTTGGGTGATTTCATATTTTGAATTTTGATAACTTTGCATGACAACTCCTGCTGCGTCGGCATAATAAACGATTTTGTTATAAAGATTTCTATTGAATCCTTCTCTGGTGAATGCATATTCTCCGGTTACCGTAAGTCCGGGTAAAGGGTTAAGGATGAAACGGCCCAGAGTTCTTAAATTATATTGTTTTCTTTTTACCGGGTCTAACTGAAGAAGTGCGCTTCTTGATGTTTCAGGCATGTAGTAAACACCATTTAATGTCTGCCCTTCTATAGGGAAATAGGAGGGGCTAACTATTGCTCTGGACCATATTCCTCCACGTATACCATCTGAAACCCAGGTGTTTTTTGTATCTGCGTATTTTATATCCGCCTGAATCGTTAACCATTTCGTAATTTCAGTTGACACAAATGCGGATAAGTTGTATCTTCTGTATGAGTCTTTATTTGTGTAGAGGATTCCATCTTCATCCAATAGGCCAAATGACAAGCGGTAATTGGTTTTTTCCGTTGAACCGGACATGGATAAATTGTGTTTTTGTTGAAATCCGAATTTATCTGTCATATCGTCAATATGATCATGCTCCTGAAGATAATATTTTGTCCCCAATTCATCAACATAGTATCCTTCCGGATAAGCCGAGGGATTTTGTTTGTATTTTTCAAGTAATGCGAGCCATTTTTCGATATCTGCCCCCATTGTTGGATCGCTCGTTTGCCCCGCATCCTGATAACCTTTGACTAAATCGTAGGCAGAGGCCACTTCCGGTATATTATAGGGATTGGAAAAAGCGAAATTTCCACTATAATCTAATTTGACTTTATCTCCTTTCTTTGCTTGTTTGGTCGTTATCAGGATAACTCCAAAAGCTGCGCGCGCTCCATAAACAGCAGATGCCGCCGCATCTTTTAATACGTTCACGGTTTCTATATCATTCGGATCAACCATATAGATGTCCATAGGCATGTTATCAACTAAAACCAATGGTTCTCCACCATTAATGGAGTTTGTACCACGGATATTTAACGTTGGTGATCCGCCGGGACTTGCATTGCCCACAGTAACCTGCAGGCCGGGTATAGCTCCCTGAAGGGCAGAGGACATGCTTGTTACAGGACGATAGCCTACTACCTCATCTACTTTTATGGAGCTTACTGCTCCGGTCAGATTCACTTTTTTTTGGGTACCGAAACCGACAACAACAACTTCGTCCAGATTTTGGGTATCTTCTTTCAACGTTATTTTAAGATCCCCTTGACTTTTTACTGTTATCTCTTGAGGTATATATCCGATATAAGTAATTCGTAAAGTCGCCTTATCGGCTACTTGTATCAAAAATTTGCCGTCCATATCGGTAATAACCCCATTCGTAGTCCCTTTTTCAATAATATTAGCCCCAATAATGGGTATTCCGTCTTCATCCAGTACTGTACCTGTTATTCCGATTTGTTTGTTTTCTGTTTTCTGTGCTTCCGCTGTCAATGGAGAGAATAGTAAAAAGATACATAAGCATGTAAAAAAGCTTTGCAGAAGAAATAGTTTTTTTTTGTCAGTTTTCATGGTTTTAATTTAATATTTGAATAATTTATCTCGTTTTTTATCCTGTAAAAAGGGTGTTGTCCGTGGATTATCATTTCTATTTATTCAGATATGCTATTATTGTGATGATAGATAAGTACTTATATCACTATAAAATTTATTCCTCCTTTCTTCTTTATGATAAAAAAAATCGTTGGATTACCTAACAACAAAGGTATGATGTTATTATATTGATGCTTTTTGCAATTTTGACTGATGGTTATGGAAATTTACCATAATTGTCATCTGTTTCCCATGAATGAGGCATTTCTGTGGTGGACAGTGACGGGCAGAATTTGAGATACAACAGGAAAACGAACAAGTTCAGACTTCATAACCTACCCAACGATTACAGGAACGAAAAGAGACAGAACGAAAAGTTCCCGGATACACTGGAGTGATTTCGGGAACTTTTAATAGATATTGAAAATGAAAAATATATACAGTAAATTTTAGTATCACCCTTTAATTTCAAAAGCTACATTTCGCGAACCAGACAGATACTTTCTCCGGGCTTCATCTCTATTTCCCATATACTGCCGGTTTCGTGCAGGTTTCTACCCCCGGTTTCACGATATTTCCCATCAGCCGGTTTTTTTAAGCGCAATATACCTCCTTTTTCCGACTCTACGACGATTTGTGATATTTTTTCATTCTCTATCTGCGCCGAAACAAGAAATGCTCCAACTGCACGCAATTTATCGAACGACACATTTTTCCAGGACGCCGGTATTGCCGGAAATAAATATATGGTTCCGGTATGGCTTTGCATCAGCATTTCGTGAATACCCGATGCGAAAGCCATGTTGCCTTCCAGCGTAAACGGACGATAGGTGAATTTGGAATAGCCCATTTTAGTTTGGTCGCCGTTGGCATGAAAGGTGTTACGTAAGCAGAAGTGTTCTGCAAATATTTTCAATGCTTCGGCTGCTCCATCTCCGTCCATAGCGCGGGCTTTCACGTTGCCGAGCCAACTGTATGAATAACCGCACCAATAGTCAGGGCCATATTCATCCAGTTTTTTGATCGTGGCTGTGATCATGTTACGATCTCGTTCGCCATTATTCCAATCGATCAATCCTAATGGATGGAAGGCCATTATATTTGAAAAATGACGGTGCGATTCGTTGTATGGAAATCCCTTGGCAAAGGTCAACGCACCTTGTTCATCGAGGTCAACGTCCGGCCATTCCTCAAGGATAGTTTTCCATTTGGCAGCATCGTCACTTAATCCAAGTTCTCCAGCTAATTCGGAGGCGGCGGTATATACAAAACGGATTAACCCCAAATCGAAATTGGTGGTGGTCAGAAACCACGCTTTTAAACTATTGTCATATATTTCGGGACTTGAACTGATGGGTAATTTACGTTTTCCCTCAGCATCTTTTTCGGAAATATTGTCTAAAAAAATTGCTGTTTCTTTTATATATGGATAAGCGCGGTTTTTGAGGAATTCCTTGTCCTGCGAATATTTCCAATGCAGGTAAAAGTGTTGAGAGAGCCATGCGGAAACTGTTGCGTTTAACGAATATTGCGTCCATCCGCCCAAGAATTCGCCATTTATTGTTGTCATCCCGGGCACAGCCAATCCGTCAACACCAAAGAAATCGGCAGTATATCGTTTATTGCCCGGCATGATTTTCCATAACCAGTTGAGGTATCCCAATCCCTCTTCCAACCGGTTACCTGCGTAGCAAGGCCAATAACTGAGTTGTGTGTTGAGGTTGTGGTGGTAATCGCCTCTCCATGGCGGGAGTTTCCCATTATCGGCAGTCCACACAGCTTGCAATGATACCGGTGGCGAATAGCTGCGAGCCGTAGAACCAAACTTGTACATTTCGTTATAATATTGCTTGGATAATACTGCATCGGGAATATTTACCGACGATTTTGCCCAATAATCCTTCCACCACATATTGTGCATATTGTAAGATTGAATAAACCCCTGCTCTAACGCATTTTCGGTAAATTCAGCAATATTAACCGGATTTATACCGGTTTCCGGCTTCGGCATAATAGTCCATACCCCTTCCAGATTTTTACCCTTACGACTGTAGCTTACTGCTATTTCGTAATAAAACCCTTCGCTGCCGGGTTGGTGGTAAACAATGGTGTTTCCCTGCTGCGACAACTCTCCCTGAACGTATTCAAGTTGTGTCAGATCAGGTCCCGAATGTGCATTATCTATATTAGTCGACACTGATCCGTAGTTTGGCATCATAAGCACCGGCCGGAAATCATTGGCAACATTTTCGAATCGAAACCAACCCTTATTTTCTGTCGCATGAACAAAAGTTTGTAAGCGTGTTCCGCTCGCCCATTTTATTTCGCACAAAGCATTGTTCAGAAACAAACGTACCGTGTCGACTTTGCCTAACTTTATGATGTTAAATTCCAGGGCTCCTCCGGGAATCTTCGTCGGGATACGCTTGACACGATATGGGTCTTCATACATTTGCCGGATCGGGAGAATGTCTTTTTTGAGTACTTGATCCTGCACCCATTTGTAGTTATGCGTCTGCATCGTATCAAGATTGATCATTTGGCGCAGATCCCAAAGTCCGACATGATCGAGCGCCATACGCAACGAACTGTCCTTTTGCCAGATGAGCGCCCCGATGATGGCGTTACCCAATGGTACACCTTCATCCCAGGTGGTAGCGAGTTCTGTAAATACCAGGTCGTTGGGTGAGGGTGCGGGGGTAATTTTATCTTTTTCGCAACCGGTAATGATGACGAAGAATAAAGGTATGAATTTTTTCAATAAACAGGCTGTTTTACTGTTGAAATTGTTTATAATTGCATTATTAACAGAGTTTTCCATTATTTGTAAATTTAATAATTAAAACTATTCACGAACGGGTGAGATCGATAAATCAACTTTCATATCTTTAGGAACGATAATGGCTTTTTCTCCTTTCTTCAAATGTAATTCATAAGTATTGTCTTGAATTTTAACTAATTTTATATTTTTATTGATTACTACCGGATTTATAATATCGGTGCGAATAAGACAAGGTTCTCCGGCCAGACTTTCAATTTCTACAAATTGAGTGATTCCGTTTTCACGCATAGCTGAAACCAGAAATGCCCCTTCTGTACGCAAGTTTTTAAAAGCAAAACTTTTCCATCGTAATGGCATAGCGGGGAAAACCCGTATAATGCCATTCCAGCTTTGCAGGATCATATCATGGATAACCTGCGCTCCTGATAATGGTGTTTCAATCACAGGGCCGGCTTCTTTATACATGGTATTAGGACGCAAGAAATCCGTAAACAAATTCTCCAGGTAGCTCAAAGCCATATCTCCGTCTCCAATTGAGGCAGCTATTGATGCGGCTCCGGTCTGAGAATAGCCTTCGTGATGGCCTTTTATACTTTGCCAGTATTCGAGGGATTTTAATATCAGGTCTCTTTGTTCTTTTCCTTGCTCGGTGTTTACCAGGTATAAAGGATATATCATCAACAAATGTGAATAATGCCGATGCGATTTTGCGTACGGTACGTTTTTTCCAATCATATATCCGTTTGAATCCTGGGGATATTCGGTTATGTTTTCCAACACATCTTTCCATGTAGCGGTTTGCGGATCGTTTATATGTAGCCTTTCCGTCGTGTACAACAATGTCTGGCATCCCCAGCGTAACAACAACAGGTCGAAGTTACAGTCTTCTGCCGGACCATATTCGGGCGAATGGGTAGAAGGCAGGTGATAAATTCCATTTCCATCTTTTTTTAGGAAATGCAAATAGTAATTTATCGATTTTTTTAATAAAGGGTATAGTTTTTCTTCTAACAATTGATCATCCATCTTGTAGCGGTATAACAACCAAAGATTGTGGCAAGTCCATGTGAGAAGCCCTATCTCGGCGTTAGGGTCGGTTAACGGATCGGCAACCTGTCCTTTTCCTGTAAAATCAGTAGATCTTCCAATCCCCGCCGAATTATACCTGTATGGTTCGGGAACATTGTTAATGAGTACATCCACATGATTGTAAATCGTATTTTCCAGAGATTTGCCTAAAGATAACCGATTGGATGCATTCAACGGCCAGTAGGCCAATTGTACGTTCAGGTTCCACCACGTCCCGGGCCAGGGGGTTATGGTTAACCAGGGGCCGGTATTGTCGATCATTTCTCCGTCTTCACGTGTGGCAGATGCCAGCTTATACATTTGCACCCAGTAAAAAGCCTCTATTTTAGAATCAGGAATACTGACAAAACTTTGTTGATAATAATTGTTCCACCATTTTCTGTGGCTTTTGGTGATGACAGGCAATCCCTTTTTTATTGCATCATTTACGATGCTCCAAGCCTCTGTCAATGAGTTGTTTTCCGGGTATTTGTGAGTGATGTTGATATACAGATCTTTTTTTTGATTTTTCCAAACCACAGCAGTCTCACCTCCCGCTTTTAGCTTTTGTAAAGACTGTCCGCCTTCGCTTGTCGTTTTATCTACTGCAACCGGATTTAATTCGTAATCACTTGGGTTTTTGTACCAAACATTCGGCTGGAGAGCATATAAATACCGGGGACTATTGGCTGAAGCCGGAACCCATTTCCATTCATAATTTTCTTCACCTGTAGTCTTCACAGATATAACAATGACATCTTCGCCCGAAGGAACGAGAGCCGTAAAAGAGATACTCCCTTTGCTTGTTTTGATTTCACCGGTAGCTTCCGCATTCCATAGGTCCAGATGCATGTGTCCATCAATAATTTCACCAACGAGAGTCAGGTTGAATTGTCCTATCAGAAGTCGGGGTATATTGTACATCCCATCACCGTTTCGATGATCGTGTACCTGGGAGTTGCCGATTTCAAACCGGATGTAGTTTTTGCCGGGTTCCCTGTAAATCATAAGTCCCAAACGTCCGTTTCCAAGAAACGGGCCTTCATCCCAATCACCGGGAATCTTACTGAAATGCAAATCCTGTTTTTTTATAAAATCTTGCCACTCGAATTTTTCTTTTAACTCGACATTTGCCATAGCGCAAAGGCTACTGAGCAACAGAATAACAACTAATCTACTTTTTTTCATAGTCTATTTTTTAATCAATCCGAAATCATTGCAGAATATAATGATGAGTTGGATCTGCTTTGTGTTTTATATTGCTGTTAACTTTATTTTTTCACCGGGTATGGTGTTAATTTCAAATTGTGATGTGCTGTATATCTCTTTTTTTCCGTTTTCACGAATGACCTGACAATTTTGATTTTTCCATGGGTTTTCAATTTTGCAGGGTAATCCTTTTTCGCTGACGATGGTTACATATTCTACCTGGCCATCCTTACATGATGAAGAGATCAGGAAAGCTCCATGTGTACGGAGGTTTTCAAAGCTTGCGTCTTTTTCTTTTGGCCAGACAGGGAATATGCGAATGATGCCTTCATATCCCTGCAAAAGCATTTCATTGATACAGGAAGGAACACCACTGAGGGTTTCAATGCCACCTCCGGCTTGTACGACCCACAAATTAGGATAACTCTTTTTGGCAATACGCTCTTTGAGTTTGTCTAATAATTTATTTCCATCATACCCAAGGCGTGCCGCTGAGGTGAAGTATGTTTCAAAACCACCGGTAAGGTTGTTCCAATTAGAGTCTCCACGTTCATCTTTTTTTTCAGCGGTATCCCAATGTTCAATCCCCTGTCGGAGTATCGTTGCGAAACAAGAATCGGTCACTACGCCACATATTCCGGAAGGAAAGGTCAATGCATGCATTCCTAAACGTCCGAAGCCCGGTGCCGTGCGACTTCCGGAGCCCTCGCCTCCTTCGCAGACCTTTATTCTTGTACGACCGTCTATTTGTGTGGTGGGAATTTCACTCAAATGGGTTAATAGGTGTTCCCATTTTTGAATGTGTTCCGTATCTTTACCTAAATACCGGCTCATGTCAATGATTCCTTTGAAAAGCATCCGGCAATGTCCCAATGAAATGATCGGATTCATATCTCCATAATCATTTTTATAGCTTGGGCCAACCCATGGGCTGACTTCCCAGGCGGCATCGTCATAACTTACATATCTCCCGTTTTCAAATACAAGATAATCTTCCCAAAAATCGGCAACTTCACGGATAAACGGATATACCTTTTCTGCATATTCTTTGTCATAGGTATGGTAAAACCGCATGAACATGTTGGCTGTGCAAAATACGGCATTACTTTTTTGTCCCAGGAACATATATCCTCCCTCGAGGCCTAATTCGGTGGTATGATAGTACTTCATCATCGATTCTTCGGTGAGTGGGTATATGGAGGTGCAATAGCCTTTAGGTCCAATCCCTACCGGGTAATAAACTCCACGTTGATGTAAAAAAGTACTTGCATGTTCTCGGCCTTGGTTCATGTACTCCAGGATAGGAGTATCATAAGGTTCGGATAACTCCACGTGGTTTGAAGAATAAACACCCCACCAGGGGGCCTGATGGTTGTAATTGAGATGATAGTCGCCCGACCATCCGGTACGCGAGACATCTGTGGTTAATGTGTTGCCCCACAGCCCGGGAGCAAATGCCGGATTCCGGCTGCAACAGGCTAACAGGTAATGCGAACCGTAATAGTATTTCTCAAGGATCGAGTCGTTTAGATTGACAGAGGATTGTTTCCAGAAATCTCTCCACCAGCTTTCGTGTTTCCGTTTTAATCCGGCTAATTCCTTTTCCGAAAGTTTTTCTATTTTGTTGATAGCTTCCTGCAGGTATTCCTCCTTATCATGGTTGGTACAAAAGCCCAAGAGAATTTTTACCGAATGTTTGTTACTGATCTCGAATACGGAATCATTGACTCCTATGATCTTCATTGCCACAGCAACGTTGGACGGAAAGGCAAACTCAGGATCATCAAATTTTCTGACAGACCAGTAGACCCCATTCGTTTGACCACTTTCATTTACCGAGCCATTCTCTTGGGCAGTAGTCAATAATACAGTGACCGGCACCGGCTTTTCTCCACCGCTTAATTCAATAACGGCAATGCTTTCCGTGGCGGCTATCCACTATCTCATTGTGTACTGGTAATCATTGTGTGCGAAGTTTGTAGTTATCAGAGCTTTGTCGATACATTGTTCCGCATGGTAGGGCGCGCCTTTCAGTACTTCTGATTGTATCCGGAAAGTGCCGATATAACAAGCCCCTCCATCGGGATAGCCCTTTTGGGCTTTCCAAAAATCGGTTTTGGAAAGATAAAAACATTGGTCTTCGGGATTGCCGCCAAGAACCATTCCCACATCCCCATTACCCATAATAGGGCCGTCCGGGGTTCTATTATTGGGCATGTGTTGCGGTGCTGAGGTGAATATCCCTTTGTATTGCGGCAATTTGTCATCTGTATTATCAGTTGTGCACCCGGATAATATCGCACATAGGGTAAAATAATAAGAAAAGTAATTCAGGTGTTTCATGATTCAGGTTTTTATTAATGCTATAAAATAAAAGCAGGCCTCGTTGAGGGCGAGGATCCTGCTTTTATTAATAAAGGGTTATTCCCAACCGGGATTGTTTGGTTTTAATGCCGGGTTTAGTTCGATTTCAGTTGCCGGGATAGGCCAGAGGTAGTCCCGATCCTGAAATTTTTGTGTGTATTGGAGTTTGCCGGAGACTCCATAGTCCTTCCGGTCATTCAAAAGCGATTTACTCAATTTCCATCTTCTCAAATCGCTAAAACGATGGCCTTCACCTGCCAGTTCAAATGCCCTTTCCCTGAAAATACGCTGGAAAACGGCTTCTTTTGTTCTTGCTTCGAGGAATGCCGGTCCGCTATTTATTGCAGGCATGTTGACTGTAGGGCGTTGACGCACCTGGTTGATAAGTGCTACAGCTTCATCAAGTTTGTCGGTTTCGTTGTAGCATTCGGCAAGCATCAACAGTACATCCGCATAACGGATTAACGGAAAGTTGATAGGAGTGTGCGCTCTGTCACTGATTAGTCCTCCCATATCCTCCACAGCTACAAATTTACGCCACAAGAAACTTTCCCAACCCTTTTCATTACGTATAAACCCATTGGCTTCGTTTACTCCTGTTGCAATGACAAACTCGCACAGTTTGGGTTTATTGGATAACCATCCGTCATATAGGGTGTAAGGCAGAATTATATTCATATTGAGACGCGGGTCACGTTTCGTATACATATCCAGCAGTTCGTCTACATCATCAGGATAGGTAGCAACAGCCAGATTACCTGCTGTAAGTGTTGCCCTGAACATTTTTTCCTTAGCCGCCGGGGTTCCGTCATACCAGGGGAAATACTGCGCCCACTCAAAAGGCGAACCGTCGGTATTTTCGTACATTTCCACCAAATTGGCAGTAGGTACGCAAGTGGTCCAACCTCCACCATACGAACTTCGTGTGCCATGATACCAACTTAAAGGCATACCGTAGCTCATGCCTACGCCGCCCTTATTCTGGATGGCAAAAATCATTTCATCGCTTGAATGTCCTTCGGGAACAAACAGATCTGCATAGTTTGAATAAAGGCTATATCCATATCCTTTTTGATTCGGGTCTTTTACGATTTCTTCGAAATCGGCAATGGCCCCCGAATAATCCTGAGCATACAACTTAACCTTACCCCGGAGAGCAACGGCTGCGCCTCGTGTAGCTCTTCCATAATCAGCAGACGGCCATGATACGGGCAATGCATTGATGGCTATTTCCAGATCTTTCAAGATAAAAGCTCTTACATTTTCGACAGAGGACCGGGGTTCCAACATACTACTGAAATCCCTGTCGACAACCCACGATTCGTCGTAAATTGGCACTGCTCCATAGAAGTCAAGCAAATGAAAATAGAATAATGCTCTCAGGAATTTTGCTTCGGCAATATATTTATCTTTCAATTCCTGGCTCATATCTATGTTTGGTATATTCTGGATAGCTGTATTCGCCCGCATAATGGCATCATAAGTCCTCTGCCATTTGCCGGTCACTTGGCCGGTTCTGTCTGTATATGTGCCATAGACGACAGCATCAAAATACCCAAAACAAATGTCCGACATACCATCAAAAGCAAAGTGAACTCCAAAGAGGGCTTCCTGCTTCATGTCATTATAAATGCCCATCATTGCCTGTTTGGCATGATTTTCCGTTTTCCAGAATGTACCCGAACTGGGTTTGTCCATCGGGTATTGGTCCAGATCCATACAACCGGAGAATGCGGTTGTGATAAGTATAGTCGCTATTGCTGATAAAAATTTGATTTTCATGATTCGTGTAAATTAAAATGAGACATTGAGCCCAATAACAGCTTGTTTCATGGACGGGTATTTGGAACCTTCGGATTCAACATCCGGACCTTTGTATTTGGTGAACGTAAAGAAGTTTTCCAGGCTTCCGTATACACGTATCCGTTCGATCCCGATCTTATCCATCCATACTTTGGGCAATGCGTATCCAAACTGAATATTTCTTATTTTCAGGTAGGATTTGTTTTGTACCCAGAAATCGGAGGCTATCCCATTACGAGTATCCGAGATATCGAGTACCCTGGGATATTTGGCATCAGTACGACCTTCATACCAGCGGCCGTCGGCTATTTCCTTATTCATGGCATAGCCATAACCGGTAACCGGCCGATAGGTCATATCCATGAAATACATTTTAACTCCTGCCATACCTTGTAGCAGCATAGAGAAATCGATCCCTTTCCAGCTTGCCCCCAGATTTATTCCGTATGTGTACGGAGGGGTCTTTCCTTTACCTACAGTCGTCCTGTCATCGTCATTAATCACACCATCACCATTCAGATCTTTGTAAAGCAGGTCGCCTTTTTGGGGAGTTTTCGGCGAAAATACGGTTCTGGGGTTACCTGATGCATCCAATGGGGCATTGTCCAGCATTTTCTGAACAATTGCCAGGTCTTCATCGGTTTGTATAATACGATCGACAATGCGCACATATTGCACATTGATGGGATATCCTTCCTGAATCATGTTTGCACCATCCAGCGATCTGTCTGTTCCTTTGAACTTGGTTACTTCATTATGCAACCATGTGAGATTTCCATTAATATAATAGTCAACATTTCCAATCCGGTCATTCCATCCCAGCGAGAATTCCAATCCGTTATTAACTACTTCTGCGGCATTTTGCTTAGGAATAGTTGTATTACCATGTACCATTGGCGCAGGTAAGTTAATTAAAATATTGTTGGTTTTCTTGTTGAAATAATCAACAGATCCTGTCAACCGGTTTTTTAGGAGTCCGAAATCAACACCGATGTCTGTGATATAGGTGGTTTCCCAAGTCAGCAAAGCATTAGCAATGGCAGTTTGAGCCATTCCCATTACCAGGGCATTGTTGAGAATATAATTCTGGGTATTGTAAGTTGAAATAGCGTCATAATTACCAACTCCCGATCCTCCGTTATTACCCAAAGAACCATAAGATGCTCTCAGTTTTAATGCGTTGACTGTCTGATTGTTTTTCAAGAATTCTTCCTGGTCGAGTCGCCAACCTGCTGATATGGAAGGGAAATATCCCCAGCGTTCTCCGGATAAGAACCGGGAAGAACCATCGGCACGGAGATTGGCTTCTAACAGGTATTTTTCGTCCCAGTTCAGGTTCAACCGCCCGAAGAATGAACGCATCACCCACTGAGTGCCATTGCCTGTTTGAGACGCCTCTCCAATGGCAGCATCCGGAACAGAAAGGCTTTCGTCAACCATATCATATTTTAATGTCTGGGTATATCGTCTGGTAAATCGTTCCTGACTCGCTCCTGCCATGATGTTGACATTGAGTTTGGGTAAGATATTTTTCTCGTAACGGGCTACTCCATCCATAAACAGACGTGTTTCTTCGTTGAAATACATGTTCAATTGCGATCGGCCGGTTGCAGCCATGGTAATCGTATTTGTCTGGAAGTTCCACCGGTCAATGAAAACCGGTTGCCATTGTTTTTTTTCGTTCAGATTATCATATGTTAAATTACCGGTGAGGCTAAAGCCGTTAAATGGCCGTAAAATAACATAAAGACGAGGAGTCAGATTTTTCTTATCCCAGGTTTGTTTTATACTATTAATGGACTCTAATACATTGCCGGATTGTGGATTATCCTCCGGATTCTGTGGCGCTCCGTATCTTCCGTCGGGAGAACGGAGAACTTGCCCCGGAACAGAGTTGATAGCGCCCAAATCTTTGACCCGTTCGGCCATTGGATCATAACTTCCAATATATCCGCTTAAGTTCATTCCTAACGAAATCCAGGGTTTGATCGTGGCATCCACACCCAATCGGATGTTATAGCGTTCGAATCCTGATTTTTCGACAATTCCGGGATTGCTCAGATATCCGATTGATGAATAGAAGGTAAACTTGTCTGTCCCTCCACTGAATGAAAGCGCGTGATTAGTGGCCACCCCTGTTTGATAAAGTTCCTTTACCCAGTCAGTATTAGGATACATCATGGGATCGCCTCCTTCATTAGCTCTCCAGAGGTCGATACTTTTTTGAGAAAATCTGGCGGATTGACCGATGTTGATCAACGATTCATTCTGAATTTCCATATAATCGGCATAATTGGACATTTGTTTGAATGAAGCCCCCTGTTTATTGATATTTTCAAAAGAGACATAACCATTATAGTCCACCTTCAATGTTCCGGACTTCCCCTTCTTGGTAGTCACCAATATTACGCCATTAGCAGCCCGCGAACCATAGATCGCAGCCGAAGCCGCATCTTTCAATACGGACATAGACTCTACGTCCTGCGGGTTAATATTGCTCATGTTTCCTTCAACCCCGTCGATGATAACCAGCGGAGCGGCATCATTAAGAGTTCCCATTCCGCGAACCATAATCTGTCCATTATCATTCCCGGGAGAGCTTCCTGACGATGAGACAAAAACTCCGGGAGCCATTCCCGACAGCGCATTGGTCAGGTTTGTGATCGGACGGCTTTCGGTCAGATCGTTCATATTAATAGCAGATACCGACCCTGTCAGATTCACTTTTTTCTGAGTGCCATAACCTACGACAACCACTTCTTCAAGCGCTTGTGCATTTTCAACTAAAACAATACGGACTGAATTCCGGTTTCCGACATTAATTTCCTGAGGAATATAGCCGATATAGGTGATTACTAAGATACTGCCATCCGGTGTCTCTAATGTGAAGTTTCCGTCAATATCAGTAGTAGTTCCGGTGCTTGTTCCTTTTACGGCAATACTGGCGCCTGGTACAGGTTCGTTGTTCTCATCGATAACGATACCGGTTATCCGCTTTTTGTCCTGATTCGCTTCTTCCGTTTTTCGGTAAAGCGTTATGTATTTATTTTCAAACACATAACTGATATCCGTATTTTTGTAAACTTCATCCAGATAATCGGAAACTTTACCTGAACGCCGCCGGAATGAGATTACTTTGTTGATATCCACATCCTGATTCCGGAATACGACAAGGTAATCGGTTTGTGTTTCAATTTCATTGATCAGCTGCTTGATTGATAAATTATTTTGACTAACATCAATAACAGCATTTTGCGCCTCCGTATTTGTTGCCATTAGCTGAAGGACACAAACAAATAAGAGAATAAATGATATTTTCATAATTCTAAAAAAATAGTTAGTGCTTCTATTTGGTATAATAAAAGGTTGTAATAAAAGTTTTATTTTCATACTTTTGTATTGATTTAAAGTGAATACTAAATTTTATGACTCGTGTTTACTTTACATTCTGCGGCAGTTGTTGGTAGCTTCTGCCGCTTTTGTCTTTTTTATTGTTTTTTTATCATAGGCATTCCATCGTTAAGTTTGACATGTTATTTACTCAAGGTTATCACATTATTTTCCGTATTTTTCTTGACTTTAAATTTCCTGATGTTCTGTAATACGCGGAATACATCATCCAGACTATCGCGTTGCCTGAATTTACCGGTATATGTATCATTGAATAACGACGTATCCTGAATGATAATCTTCACATCGTAATAAAGTTCCATCTTTTTTAAGATATTAATCAAAGGCTCATTTTCAAAAGCATAAATTCCATTTCTCCATAAAAAGTGTTCATGCTGGCGAATCGGTTCCACTTTCATTTTTCCCTGGGAAACGGTGACCTGTTGATCCGGTTCCAAAACAATTCCTTCTTCTTCTTTAGTCGGGAAGAAGACAAGTAGGGAACCTTTCAGCAGGCTTATCTGCATATATCCGGCTTCCGGATAACCATATACATTAAATTGCGTCCCTAATACTTTGATCTCCACATCCGATGTCGAAACGATAAACAGTTTTGGATAATCTTCTGCGACATTAAAAAAAGCTTCTCCTTCAACAGAAACCCTTCTCTCGTCATCTGTAAAACTGGCGGGATAAACTAATTTGGATCCGGCATTTAACCAGACTTCCGTTCCGTCCTGTAGTATCAGTTGTGCGCGTTGTCCTGCAGGGGTATACAAGGTGTTCATTACGATTGCACCTGTGTTTGCCTTTTTCCTCTTTTGCGTATATTGAAAAGTCAGCAGGCTTGAAGAAGCTACCAGAACAAGAATTGCTGCTGCATATCTTACCCAACGCAACCATAATTTCCGTACTTGTATATGTTGTTTTCGGGAAACGAACTGATCAAATTTTTGCCGGCCGATTTCTCTGTTTTCCATCTGATGTCCCAGATTTGACAAAGCATACAGATTCTGATATTCCGCAAATTGTTTCTTCAGCGATTCATCCGATCTAACTTCGTTTAGAAACGATAAGCGCTCCGAAGGGGATAGCTCGTTACAAAAATATCTAATGATCCGTTCATCCATATTTTCAGCCTTTGTTTTTATATAAACGGATGATGAATGAAAAACCCTTAAGGAAAATTTGAAAAAAATTAATAATATAACAAAAATAATAGAAGTGGGAGGTAGTGTTTTAACTTTAATTTAAGCTTTTTGTGTGCGATATTCATCTGGGCCTCAACTGTTTTGATGGAAATATTTAATTCCGAAGCGATCTCTTTCTGCTTTTTTCTTTCTATTTTGCTTTTAATAAAAATTTCCCGGCACTTTTCCGGTAAAGAATTGATGGCATCCGTAATGATTTGTTCAATATCCTGTTCTTTCAAAAGGAATTCTTCAAACAACTCCAGGGAGGCCAATTTTACCCTTAAAGTTATCTGGAATTCTTCCTGAATCTTACTCATAGCCTCTTTTTTAACAATTTCATGACGCAAATGATCTATGCACCTGTTTTTTATTGAGGTAAAAAGAAACGAAACCAGATTGATAGAATAGGTGAGGTATTTTTTATTTTCCCATAATTCGGTAAATATGTCCTGTACGATATTTTCCGCATCTTCTTCTGACAGTACATATTCCTGGGCAAAGCATTTCATTCTGGAAAAATATGATACATATATTTCCTCAAAACTGTCGGGCACCTTTTTACTTTTCTCTGTAGACATGTCTCTTTTCCGGCAAATAAATGCAAAAGTAACAATTATCGCTCTATCTGTATGGAATAATTGCTCAAAGTTATATATTCTATTTCAAATATCAAAGCACATATCTTCCGAATTCCGGCGAGCAAGTGGTATGGGAATATCAGAGAGGTAAAAGTATCGGTTTCTTGTTATTTTCAAAGGGATCAACGGCAAGGTTGTATAATTCGTATGTGGGTTGCGCCGGTGTTTCAGGATGATACCAATAGATTAACTTCCA
>JAVBNB010000027.1:0-30945 GCA_031551825.1 Tannerella sp.
ATTAAATTTGAGGACATCCACATAACTGTTCGCCTCGACAAGCCATACGGGAAAATTACTTTCCGTAATACCTGCTTTGCCATGAAAATATTGTGTAGCTCTGATAACCGGAGCCGACAGGTTCCATCCGAAAAGCGTAATACAGGCGTCGATAAGAACAGGAAATAGTAACAATACGACAGCGTAAATCAATAGCTTTTTATCGGATGAATTTCTGAATAACGGAAGAAAAAGCCCTAAAAACGCATAAAGAATAAGGATATCACCGGCCCATAGACATAACAAGTGAAAAAGTCCGATTAACAACAAGACGCTCATTCTACGGTAAAAAATCCGGAGACCATTTCTGTTATTCTTCACCGAATTGGAGAGAATAATGGAAAACCCGATACCAAACAGAAGAGAAAACAACGTGTAAAACTTACCGTCAATAAAAATATACTGAACATATTTCACAACAATGTCTATCCCGGCTGTAGGCATGGCTGCAACTACATCCGAAGACTGAAATGTATATAATGCAAATTCAGGAAAATTTGCTAAGCAGATACCCAATAAAGCTATGCCCCGTAGAAAATCCAGAATAATATAACGCTCTTTTGTACCGCTCCTATTGATTGTATTTGTCATACCCAAATATGGAATAAATATCCCATTTACCCAGTTTTAGTCATTTTTAATTGAAACCTACCCTTTCCTACCGATTTAAAATTTCCGATAGAAAAGTGTGTCATAATAAGTAGCAAAGATGAAATTTATAATCTTTTATTCTCTCAGGTCCTGCCGCCAAAAGGAAAAATCTGAAGATAAAAACGAAAAGATAAATTTCAAAGTGTACCTTTGCGGCATGAGAAGTAAAACGTCCATGAACATCTTATTCGCATTGAGTCTGACTCACATGCTGAATGATATGCTTCAGTCGGTTGTCTCAGCCAGTTATCCTGTGATTAAGGACAATTTACATCTCTCATTCGGGCAAATAGGAATCATCGCATTCGTCTACCAAATTTGTGCATCCGTATTTCAACCGGCCTTTGGCGTACTTTTTGACAAGAAACCGAAGCCCTGGTATTTGAGTCTGGGTTCATTATCGACACTAATCGGTTTATTAATTTTAGCCTTTGCACATTCCGTATACGTAGTTGCGGTAGCTGTCGCTTTCATAGGTTTAGGATCCTCCATTATCCATCCGGAAGCCTCTCGCCTGACGCATTATGCTTCGGGAGGTAAACATGGCCTTGCACAGTCGATCTTTCAGGTGGGAGGTAATTTTGGCGGTTCCATGGGGCCTTTACTTGCGGCTTTGATCATCGCTCCGTACGGTCAGAAGTATATGGTCGTGTTCGCTGGGATAGCAATGATATCGATTTGGAGCAAACGCCCCGTTGTAAAGTGGTATACCGAGCGAATCAAAATGCTAAAGGCGAAAGACGCCCCTAAAGAGACGATTCGCAGGGTACGCCTGACCAAACGTCAGATATACTATTCGCTTGGCCTGTTATTGGTTCTGATCTTCTCAAAATATGTCTATACGGCCAGTCTGAGTAATTATTACACATTTTTCCTGATAGAAAAGTTTGATGTAACTACACAGCAATCGCAGATATTCCTGTTTGTATTTCTTTTTGCCTCGGCCGCCGGCACATTAATCGGTGGGCCAATCGGTGACCGTTTCGGACGAAAATATGTCATCTGGTTTTCCATTCTGGGAACCGCGCCATTCTCCCTGTTGATGCCTCACGCAAATCTCTTCTGGACGTGTATATTAAGCATCATTATCGGATTTGTCTTATCCTCGGCTTTTTCAGCCATACTTGTCTACGCGCAGGAATTGTTGCCGACTAAAGTGGGACTTATATCCGGCTTGTTTTTCGGACTTGCGTTCGGCATTGCCGGAGTAGCGGCGGCCATATTAGGTAATGTCGCCGATCATCACGGAATAGAATATGTCTATAAATTCTGTGCTTACATGCCATTACTGGGATTTGTGGCAATATTCCTACCAAATGTAAAGCCTCACCGGGCAAAAAGGATACAAGATTAAATCCCGGCAAAAGCCTGTTCCAGGTCAGCCAACAAGTCATCAATATGCTCTGTCCCCACAGATAACCGTATAGTACCGGGTGCTATCCCCTGTTCGGTAAGTTCCTGTTCACTGAGTTGTGAATGTGTGGTAGTTGCCGGATGGATAACCAAGGATTTTACATCCGCGACATTCGCCAACAGTGAAAAGATCTCCAAGCTATCAATAAAACGGTGCGCTTCTTCCATACCTCCTTTTATCTCAAACGTGAAAATAGAACCGGCCCCATTCGGAAAATATTTATCATATAAAGCATGGTCGGGATGTTCGGGCAATGCCGGATGATTCACCTGTTTCACTTTCGGATGGTTTGCTAAATAATCTACGATTTTCAACGCATTTTCTACATGTCGTTCCACACGAAGGGAAAGTGTCTCCAATCCCTGCAACAAGATAAAAGCATTAAAAGGACTGATTGTAGCTCCCATATCACGAAGCAGGACAGCCCGGATACGAACGACAAACGCTGCCGGACCGGCAGCTTCAGCAAAACAAATGCCATGATAACCCGGATCCGGTTCTGTCAATTGCGGAAATTTACCGGAAGCCCTCCAGTCAAATTTACCGGAATCTACAATCACACCTCCCAAAGACGTACCATGTCCGCCAATAAATTTGGTAGCCGAATGTACGACAATATCCGCCCCATGCTCAATCGGACGGATCAGATACGGCGTACCGAATGTATTATCAATAATCAACGGAATCCGGTGTTTATGAGCAATAGCGGCAACAGCCTCAATATCGATTATATTTGAATTCGGGTTTCCTAATGTTTCAATAAACACCGCCTTAGTATTATCCTGAATAGCATGCTCAAAATTCAACAAGTCGGACGGATCCACAAACGTGGTCGTTATTCCGTATGCTGGCAAAGTATTTGCCAGCAGGTTATATGTACCGCCATAAATGGTTTTGGCTGATACGATATGATCTCCCGCCCGGGTAATATTTTCAAACGCGTACGTAATGGCAGCTGCGCCGGAAGCCAAAGCTAATCCGGCAACCCCTCCTTCCAAGACAGCTAACCGTTCTTCGAAAACACTTTGCGTGGGATTCGTCAGGCGCCCATAGATATTGCCGGCATCCGTCAGCGCAAAGCGCGCCGCTGCATGAGCCGAATCACGGAATACATACGAGGTGGTCTGATAAATAGGTACTGCCCGCGCGCCGGTTGCCGGATCAGGTTGCTCTTGTCCTACATGAAGTTGTAACGTTTCAAAATGTAATTTTTTCTTTTCCATAACTTATTTTTTTAATCGTTCTTAAATGAATTATTTTCCAGCAAAGTTAAATTATAAAGAAATATCAAACAATAATATTTGAAAATATGGAAAAAAAATCTAATTTTGAAGATACAATCAGCATGCATTTTCTGATAGACACAATGAAAGCATTCTTAAAAAGAATTTTATTCTATGGAAACTTTAGATAAAACAGACCTGCAGTTATTGCGAACTTTGCAAAACAACTCTAAATTGACGACCAAAGAGCTTGCTGCGCAAGTCAACCTGTCTACGACCCCTGTATTTGAACGGCTTAAACGTCTTGAATCCGGGGGCTATATTAAAAAATATGTCGCAATATTAGATGCAAAAAAACTAAATTTTGGGTTTGTCGTATTTTGCAGCGTCAAGCTTAGACGGCTGAACCGCGATATTGCCGCAGCATTTACCCGCGTCATACAGGATATCCCTGAAGTAACCGAATGCTACAATATATCAGGTGAATATGACTACCTGCTAAAGATCCATGCTCCGGATATGAAATATTATCAGGAATTTATATTGAATGTATTAGGAACCATTGACAGCCTTGGGTCATTGACAAGTACCTTTGTGATGGCGGAAGTGAAGCATAGCTACGGAATCTCTGTCTGAATACGGAAAATAAAAAATCTTCTATGAAGAAATCATATATACTATTGCACATCGCCGTGATACTTGCCGGTTTTACCGGTATTTTCGGAAAGCTCATCTCACTTAATGAGGGGCTATTAGTATGGTACAGGGTTCTGTTTGCTTCCATCATTTTGTTTTTCATTCTAAAACTATTCAAAATAAATGAGCGGATTAGTTTGAAAGATAAATTTAACATAGCAAAAATCGGAATGCTTATTACGATTCATTGGGTCTTTTTCTATGCGAGCATTAAGTACTCAAACATTTCTATCGGTGTCATTTGTTACTGTCTGACCAGTTTTTTCACTGCAATATTCAAACCCATCATTGATAAAACAAAAATTCGGTTATCCGAGCTGATGTTAAGCGCATTAACACTACTGGGTGTCAGTCTGATATTTCATTTTGATGTTTCTTACCGGGTAGGTATTCTATTAGGAATTATCTCGGCAGCTCTTGCCGCCCTCTATACCATCCTCAATGAGCGGCTAGTAAGAAAACACAACATTCTGTCTATAAATTATTATCAGATGCTGGGAGGAACGATTGGATTGGGAATTTTGCTTCCTGTCTATCTTCATTTCTTTCCGGTTGAACGGTTATTTCCCGAATGGAAAGATCTTTTTTACCTGATTTTATTATCATTATTCTGCACCGCTGGATTATATATTGCATTTGCCGAAGCATTGAAAAAAATATCCGCTTTTACGGTAAGCTTAACCTTCAACCTTGAACCTATTTATGCTATCATACTGGCATTCTTGTTTTTCGACGAAAGGACAGAAGTAAACTTCTCTTTTTATATCGGACTTATTTTCATCATCATTTCGGTTGTTTTGCAAACGATTATAACAACAAGAGCCAAAGTATGATCAAATAGGAATTTTCCATGAATAGAAACAAACATGAATACTACTGACATACTGTTGTCACCAGGTCCATTTATCTTTGTTGCGAAATTGAATGTCTAACATAAAAAATGAACAAAATGAATCTAAAAAATTGTACTCCTGTATTATTTGTGAAGAATGCCCAGACTGCAAGGCAATTTTATGAAAGTTTGCTGGGAATGAAGGTAAAAGCAGATTTTGGCGGACTAAATATTATTTTTGAAGAAGGTTTCGCTGTCTGGCAAATAATGGACGGAAACATTATTCCTCAAACACTTGGTGCAGAAAACATCACCAATCACAATCTGACAAGCCGTTTTGAAATGTGCTTTGAGACGGAAGATTTGGATAGCATCCACAAAACACTGAAAGATAACAATACAAAATTTCTGCACGAAATAAATGTAGAATTATGGGGACAACGCACCATCCGCTTTTATGATCCCGATGGACATTTAATAGAAGTTGGTGAAGCCATGCACGTTTTCCTCCGCCGTATCTATGAAGAAGAGAATTGCGACATAGAAGCCACCTCTAAGCGGGCCTATACTCCGGTAGATATATTGAAACAAATTTTACAACTTCAATAGGTATGAGAAAACTCTTCTTATCTTCTTCCTTTAAAGATGTGGCAAACCGATTACAGGATTTTGCACAAGAGGATATTAAAGGAAAAATCGTAACATTTATTCCAACGGCAAGTATCCCCGAAAAAATAAAATTTTACGTTGGCTCAGCCAGAAAAGCATTTCAAAAAATGGGCGTAATTATTGATGAGCTGGATATTTCACAATCATCAAGTAATGAAATAGCCAATAAGTTAGAGCAAAATGATTATATTTATATTTCAGGCGGGAATACATTCTTTTTACTTCAGGAACTGAGAAAAAAAGAAGCAGATAAAATAATCATCGAGCAAATCGCATCGGGGAAAATATATATTGGAGAATCGGCTGGCTCTATGATTGTGGCTCCTGATATAGAATATGTGAAAGATATGGATGATTGCAAAGTAGCAACCGATTTGGATACATTTTCGGCTTTGGGAGTAATTGATTTTTATCCATTGCCTCATTATCAAAACTTCCCATTTACAAAAGCGGTTGATAAAATAATTTCAAAATATGCATCCACACTGAAATTATACCCGATAAGCAATAATCAGGTAATATGGGTTGAAGGTCCGGATGTAAAAATAACTATAACCAAATGATGAAACAATTAATTGCGTGTTGCGGATTAGATTGCGAAAGTTGCGATGCCCGCATAGCCACAGTCAGAAATGACAATGAGTTAAGAGAAAAGACTGCCCAAAAGTGGAGTGTAATGAACAATGCACCGGAGATTACAGCAGCAACCATTAATTGTATGGGTTGCCGTGCGGACGGAGCAAAGTTTGCGTATTGCAGCAATTATTGCGAAATCCGCAAATGTGTACATGAAAAAGGATTCAATACCTGCGGTGACTGTAAGGAATTGGATAATTGCGTGATAGTTGGTGCTATTTTTCAGCATGCTCCCAACGCAAAAGCAAATCTAAAATAAAAAAGACGATCCTTGGATCGTCTTTTTTATTTTAATGAAGAATATTTATTTCAGATTCAATACGCTTCTTTCGTCAGCTATCGACGATTTCGCTGGGGTTGATTTACGCGTGCAGTAATCAAACTCAGCTGATTTATCTCCGCTAAAAGACTTCCACTTCAACTTCAATTTCACAGTTTTACCCTCTGTATCCGGAAGCTTATCCAATCTAAATGCAACCAGGCCATCCCCTTCCCTACCTAAAATATCACCATAAGCATTATGCCTGAACTCTACTTCATAAGGATTAGACGGATCCGAACTTGGCAACAGATTTACAAAGTGGGCTTTACTCCAATCTCCCCATATAGTCCTGAAACGAAGGGTTAGATAACCATCTTCGGCAATTGTTACCCAATCGTTTACAATTTCTACAGGATCTGTTCCGTATATATCATCATTATCCGCCCCCAAATCCGGAGCAATCGGTTTTGTAAGAATACTATCTATCCAATTTATATAGATAGCTTTACTATATCCTTCGCTGGGTTTATTAACTTCTGTGTAATTCATAAGAGCCCTTACTTCTTTATCGCCATAAGGCGAGGAAGCAATATTCGTGGGAAACAAAGTTGTACTGTCATCCAATTGCAGAAAAAATGATTTATCACTTACCGGCTTTACAGTAACAAGCGCATTTGGATACCGTAATTTCCAATAGTCATCGTCATTATCGTCCAGACAAGATTGAAAAGCCATAGCAGCACATAAAATACCTACAGTCACATAAAAAAAATTCAACGTTTTCATAACTTTAATATTACAATATTATTCATCGGTTTTTCATGAATAAAGACGAGAAAAACATCAAAAATGTTGCATAAAGTCTGATAAAATATATTAACAGCGTAATTTTTAACTATAAGCGGTAGCAGAATATGATGAAAACAGTATAAAAAATTGGAGTCAATCAGAGTTTTTATCCTATTTTTGCACACATACAACCCATCATCGGAAGAAGAAATCTGGATACCAGTGAAACTGAGGAATGGTTGAAAACAACAAAAGCGGGCTTCTCTATTTGAAGCGCCGCTTTTGACTTCGAGTTGTTGCACAATAACTATTTATGCTGGCTCCATGTAATCCACCATCCAACTGATACCGAACTTATCGGTTACCATACCGAATAACGGACTCCAAATCGTTTTTTCCAACGGCATGGTAATAGTTCCACCTGTTGAAAGAGCATCAAATATACGATGGCTTTCTTCTACGGATTCGGTATTGATGCAAATTGAAAAATTGTTACCTGCTACGAATTTTTGACCAGTCATAGATTCCGGCATATCGCAACCCAACAATGTAGTTTCTTTGCTGATAGGTAAGCCGACATGCATGATTTTATCCTTTTCCGAGTCGGGAATCGGTTGGTCAGAAGAAGGCATATCTTTAAAACGTCCCATATAATTGAACTCACCACCGAATATGGATTTGTAAAAATTGAATGCGGCCTCACACGTGCCGTTAAACGATAAGTAAATATTTACTGTTGCCATAAAATTTGTTTTTTGATTGTAAAAAATTTATTGATTATTCGAATGTATTGCAAATATACAGATTAGAAATCATATTCAATCTAAAATTATAACTATTGTCTGATAAAAAATATCCCATTTTTACAAAACATTAAAAATCAATACATTTCAAAAAAACAAAGAAATAAAATTACAATCTGGGGTCTAAGTTTTTTACTTCTTATTCTATCTTCATCTGTAGATATTTTGTGAAAGGCTTTTTGAATCAAATTTTGTGCGGATTGATAGGATAAGTTCATTATTTAACATATTTCATTCATAGGAAGTTCCTGAATATAGCGATAATAGATAATTTCTTTTCGGGAAACTGGAATTTTGACTACACCATATTCGACCGTTTCGTTGAAACCTGTTTCCGCCATGGCATCGACCGCCGGATTGATGCTTTTTCACTCGCCTCCTTTGACCAGATGAGCCGTCCGCAAATTATGTTCACACATACGGAAAGCGGCGTTTCCGATACGCTCAGGTTTGATTCTCCCAATGAGAAAGACAAAGGCATCTGGAAAACATTCCTGCGCGATTTTGAAAATCATCTTAAGAGGAAAGGATGGTTAGAGAAAACCTACCTGAGTTTTCACAGACAATTATTAAAAGTCTATTATAGCTTGCATAAAACAGAAATTATTCTTTCATTTGCATCCGATATCCACGTCTAAAGAGGAATGAAAAATTTAAAACTGATACTATTAGCTATTTTAATCGGAATTTATTTCTCCGGTTGTGATATGAGTGATATTGAAACTCTTGAAGGAACAGAATGGACTTATTCCATAAGTGATGAACGTACATCAACACTTGAGTCATTAGAATTCGGCTCCGAAACTTTTATGTATCATTTTGTTAGCAGCACTAAAAACGATGATGATTCAACAGAATTGTCTACATCCGTTTTCACAGGAACCTATTTTACAGATAACCATTATGTGGTTTTCACCTATGATGACGCATTCAAAACCAATACCGTATCCGCCCAAATTTCGGAATCAGGGGAAATAATTACTTTCAATTCAAAAGAATTTACAAAACAACAATAAAAATATAAACTAAGATATCGCAATAAGATATATTTTCCATAAATTTGTTTTTTGAGATGTAAGCTTCGGCTACGAACAAGAGATAAAAATGGAAAAGATAATCATTGAAAAACTGAAAGCGGGCGATGAAAAAATCTTTAAATTCATCTATGAGCAACATTATGTATTGCTTTGTCGTTTTGCAAATCAGATTTTGAATGATGTTTTTTTGGCCGAAGAAATTGTAAACGACACGATTTTCTATTTATGGGAACATCGCGCCGAAATAGAAATAACCTATTCCATTCGCGCTTATCTGATACGTGCAGTGCGTAATCGTTGCCTGAATGAACTAAACTCTCTCAGCCACCGGAAAGAACTTAATTTTTCATCTGTTAAGCTTCCGGAAAATATGGAATTTTCGGATATGATTTCTACATCCGGAGACGAAGACCATCCTTTAAGCTTATTGTTGGAGCATGAGTTCGAAGATGAATTAATCCGGAGTATTGAAAAACTTCCGGATGAATGTCGTACCATATTTAAGAAAAGCCGGTTTGAGCAAAAAAAATATGACGAAATCGCAGCCGAACTCAATGTTTCCATAAACACGGTTAAATATCATATAAAAAAGGCATTATCATTTTTGCGCAAACAGCTGGGAGAATAGCTCACGTTTATTTTCTATGTCTTATCAGAAATAAAAAAAAATCATTTTTCGACTACCCTTCTTTTTCTTTTTTTTGTCTTATTTATTTGATATCATATATTGATTGCTCATTCGCACGATTTAAATAAGCTCCGGAAAGAGGATTTTTAGGTTATTATCCTTTCATTAAAAAATTAATATGATGAGTTTTCTTTAGTTTACTCTTATTGGCGTTACTGCCGGATTTTTTGTAAGGCAGATTACTAAAGGTTAAGGATTTGGACTTTTAGCAATCTACAGGTAGGTATTATCGAAGGAGTGTTGGGTGGCTGGATTTTCGATTTGATTGGCATTACGGCTTACAGTTTGAATGGATGTCTTGCCACCGCAACCATCTCCGCACTGTCTTCTTACTTTGGCTTCTATCTCTTATTTGAAAAACGATTAACAACAAAATTATTCTTTATGAAAACAATAGAAAAAGCGCCTGATTTCAGGCATGACCCGCACTTGAACACAATAACAAAAAAATACCTGGAAATATTAAATTCAGGGGGTGTCCCGGTTGAGAGTTTACCGAAAGAAGAGGCCCGGAAGGTCTTGGTAAACGTACAATCTTCTGTAAAAGTGGATGTTTCGGGTATTGAAGAAACAGAAAAAACGATCTCTGCCGATGGTTATAAGATCAAACTGAACGTTGTACGCCCCAAAGGTATAAAAGATAAACTGCCTGTTTTTGTATTTATCCACGGAGGAGGTTGGATTTTAGGAGATTATCCTACACACCGCAGAATGGTACGCGACCTGGTTGTCGAATCAGGATATGTAGCCGCGTTTGTTAATTATACTCCTTCTCCTGAAGCTAAATATCCTCAGGCAATCAATGAAATTTATGCTGCAGTTAAATGGATTGCCTCAAATGGGGATACACTTAATATTGACAGTAAACGGTTAGCCGTAATCGGCAACAGCGTCGGCGGTAATATGACGGCCGTAACGGGATTGATGGCGAAAGAGAAAAAGGGGCCTAAGATCAAACTTCTGGTAATGTTATGGCCTGTGACTGATATTAATTTCGATACTCCCTCATACAAAATGTACAGAGAACAAAGGTTCCTGACAACTTCACTGATGAAATGGATGTTTGATCAGTATACTACAGACAAGAAGCAACGCAAGGAAATCTATCATTCACCTCTGCAGGCGTCTGTGGATGAATTGAAAGGCTTGCCTGCAACATTAATTATAACAGCAGAAAACGATATTCTACGGGATGAAGGGGAAGCTTTCGGGCGCAAACTGGATGAAGCCGGCGTACAGGTTACCACCATCCGTTACAATGGAGTCATCCATGACTTCGGACTATTGAACGGATTCGCCGCAATGCCGGAAACACGGTCGATGTTCACTTTTGTCACCGCAGAACTGAAAAAGTACCTGAAATAAAATGATCACTTAGGACTTACATTCAGGATAACCCTATTGGCTTGTCAAGAACCCTTTATATGATTATTTCAATCCATTAGGAAAAGAGAACGAAAGATACAAGGTATTCGGATTTGAAAGAATAAAAAAATGATTTGGGATATTATTCTGATAATTTATATTTTGCTATTGTTGTGGCTTATATTCAATATTATCCTTGATTACGATAACCGGAATCCCGTAAAAACGATAAGTTGGATATTTGCAATCATCTTTATACCATTGCTCGGTATGCTTGCCTATTATATTGTAGGAAGGAATATCAGTAAAAAACGCTCGAAAACAAAAAAACTCAGAGACCAGTTCAATAAACAACATAAACACACTTTCAATTTCGATAAAAACAATCCGGAATATTCCCATTATACCGAACTGCAAAAACTGATATACAATTTGGAACATGTTCCGGTACTGCCGGGTAACCACATTGAAGTATATCCTAGTGGCAAAATCAAATTCGAACATTTACTAAAAGATGTCGATGAGGCAAAAGAGCATATTCATATTTTTTACTTTATCATAGGAGATGATGTCATTGGCAGTAAACTTAAAGACTTATTAATCAAAAAAGTAAAAGAAGGAGTCAATGTCAGGCTCATTTATGACGGATTAGGCAGCAGCCAAACTAATTTGAAATACTTCAATCAAATGAAAGAGATCGGTGTGGATGTAAGAACATTCCTCCCTTTAAGTTTTCTCCATATCCTTCACAGTATCAACTACAGGAATCATCGAAAAATTGTTATCATTGACGGTAAAATTGCTTATACCGGCGGCATTAATGTAAAGGATGAATATATAGATGGCCTGGAATGGGGGAAATGGAATGATAGTCATTTTAAAATTGAAGGTCCTGCCGCACAAGCTTTGCAGTCAGTCTTTCTTGCAGACTGGTACTATGTATCGGGAGAATATTTAGCATCCGATAAATTTTATCCGGTTTTAGATAATATAGGAAAAAGCCCCGTACAAATTGTTAACGGTGAACCATTCGGCCTGCACTCCAATATTTTGGAAGCCATATTTGTTGCCATTACCCGCGCAAAAAAATCCGTATATATCGAAACTCCGTACTTCATTCCTACCTCCAACCTGTTAAGTGCCATACAAACAGCAGCGATGAGTGGAATTGATGTCCGGCTGCTTATTCCCGGACGGTCGGATAGCGGAAAAGTACAATATGCCTCTAATACATATATTGAGTGTCTTTTAAGAAATAATGTGAGAGTTTATCGATATGCCGTCGGATTTACTCATTCCAAACTGATAGTAATTGATGATGAACTGGTAATAGCCGGATCCTCCAATCTGGATATCAGAAGTTTAGAACTACATTTTGAAACGAATATTTTTATTTATGATGCAAACATAGCCCAAACAGTAAAAGAAATTTATTTCAAAGACCTTGCAGATTCGGAGGAAGTAAACCTGAAACAGTGGACAAACAGAGCCAAACGGATTAAATTCAAAGAAGCGTGCTTCAGATTGGCATCGCCTTTATTCTAAGGTAATTGTTACAAAACAACCAGAATTTGCCTTTTTTTTCGTTACTTTACCCCCTGATTATTATTTAAAACAGACTTATTATATTCAGGAGATTTTTTCCGGATTTAAATGCAAAACTGTAATGAAACAATTAAAACTTTTAATCGCAGGACTGACGCTATTATGCAGCTCATTATCATGTTCACAAAAACAATCGTTTGAGCTTAAATCCGGAAAAACGGTGACGATTGTTTATGACGAAACGGTCGAAGATAAAGCAACAACGAATGCATTGCAGTTACTTGTGGATGACATGAATGCCGTATTGTCGATAACTTCTGATATTACAGCTAACCTCGAAGGCGATATTTGGATCGGAACTTATGGCAAAAGTCCGGTTATAGAAAAACTTATTTCCGACAATCTTCTTTCCGTTTCGGAATTGGAAGGAAAAACCGAGGCTTTTATTCTGTCGGTTATAAATATCAATGAAAAGCCCACGCTGATCGTTGCCGGGAGTGATAAACGGGGTACGGCTTATGGCCTTCTAGAGATATCCCGCCTGATGGGTGTTTCTCCATGGGAATGGTGGGCGGATGTAACGCCCCGGAAACTGAACGAATTTACACTTGACACCGGCTATAAAACCGTTCAGTCCCCGTCTGTCGCATATCGTGGAATCTTCCTGAACGATGAAGATTGGGGACTTATGCCCTGGAGCAACAACACGTATGAACCATCGGATATTCCGGGAAGGATCGGCCCCAAAACGCATGAGCGTATTTTTCAGCTACTGTTGCGTTTGCGTGCCAACACACTCTGGCCTGCCATGCATGAATGTTCCGTGCCGTTTTTTTTAACCGAAGGAAATAAAGAAATAGCACACAGTTATGGCATCTATATCGGAGGTTCCCATTGCGAACCGATGATGCGCAGCACCGCCGGTGAATGGCCTGCCGAAGGAGAAGGGGCGTACGACTACGTAAAAAACAGCGAAAATGTATATGAATTCTGGGAGAAACGCGTCGCAGATGTCGCACAGATGGATAATATCTACACATTAGGAATGCGCGGCGTACACGACGGAAAGATGCAGGGGGCCCAAACGATTGAAGAACAAAAAAATGTATTGATACGTGTAATCAAAGATCAACGTAAATTATTAAAGGAATACGTAAACGAAGACGTAGAGCAAATACCACAGGTTTTTATCCCCTACAAGGAAGTCCTTGATATCTACGATGCGGGATTGCCGGTCGAAGAGGATATTACACTGATGTGGTGTGACGATAACTACGGGTATATCCGCCATTTTCCAAACGAAAACGAATTGAAGCGCAAAGGCGGACACGGAATATATTACCATGTGTCATACTGGGGACGCCCGCACGATTATCTATGGCTGGGGACGGCAAACCCGGCTTTACTTTACGAACAAATGAAACTGGCCTACGAAAAAGGAATACAAAAAATGTGGATCCTGAACGTCGGAGATATTAAGCCGATTGAATATCAAACCGAATTATTCCTCGATATGGCTTGGAATATAAAAGAAGTAACGGCAAAAGGAATAAACGGACATCTTAAAAGCTGGTTACAATATCAATTCGGTAACAAAACCGGAGAACGGCTGCATTCGGTCATGCGCGAATATTATCATCTGGCATACATTCGAAAACCCGAATTTATGGGCAATACACGAGAAGAAGAGCGTGAAAACGAAATGGCGCGCGTTGTGAAAGATCTTCCCTGGAGCGAAAAAGAAATTCGTGAAAGATTACTATCATACGATAAAATATCAGAGGAAACAGAAAAATTAGAAAAAGAAATCCCTACAGAACTTCGGAATGCGTATTTTGAATTGATAAAATATCCGGTACAGGCTTCAGCGCAAATGAATGACAAGCTATTAATTGCTCAATTAGCGCGCCACGGTAAAGCCGAATGGGCGGATAGTGACAAGGCATACGATAGCATTGTGTCGCTTACTAAAGAATATAATGCGTTGGTAAATGGCAAATGGAACCGCATGATGGATCATCAGCCACGTAAGCTCCCTCCTTTCGATCCGGTAAAACATGAAGAAGTCACTACTCCATTACCGGAATACAAAGAATCGTTGTATGCATTCAATGGCGCTGATTTCTCAAGTACGACAAATGACCAATCTGTAGCCGAATATTTAGGATACGGAGAAAAAGCGCTAATCATGCAACAGGGAAGTACCATTTCGTTCGAACTTGACAATTTACAGAGTGACAGTATAACTATTGATGTCCGGTTACTTCCCAATCATCCGGTAAACGGCGACAAGCTCCGGTTTGGCATTTCATTAGATGACAACACAATGGAAATTATTGAGTATCAAACCTACGGGCGCAGTGAAGAATGGAAGCAAAACGTATTACGCAATCAGGCTATTCGACTTGTGACACTCCCTGTAAATTGTAAAAATAAAACCCTGAATATAAAAGCGATAGATGAGGGCGTTGTTGTAGACCAAGTGTTCATTTATAAATAAACGACAGTCGCTTATTTATATTTTCTGTCATTTATTTTTTTACCATAAACCAACTTTAAAAATGCTATGAATCGTTGCACAAATTGTATATGTAACAAAAATGACAACTAAATTTAATACCAAAAGTGAAATTTTTTCTGATGAATGATTTATTCTTATCACATAATAGAGAGAGTATAACAAATTCAATACTACTAATATAAGAAAAAAGATATTCCCATATTCTTTACCTAATGCTCCTCCTTCGTATCCGGAAGGAGTAAAATGATAAATCAAAATCATTGACAAAACAATGGCAATAATATTGATTATAAACAATTTATAAATTTTTGTTTTCATCAATAATTTGTTTGTTGTTTTTCTTTTTTAATATTCGTTATATCTGTTGTATTCTTTACTTTTTAGTATCGAAAAAAGTGTGTCGGCATGAATGAAATTAGTAAGCGACGCACCCCAACCTATTGTTTCCATCGAAGCATCGCTTCCTACGGCGGGACGCGTATTGTTTATTTCTACTTCCGTTAACTTCTCATCACAACACCCGCAATCGTATTCAGACATGAAATCAATAATCCGTCCATCATAAATATATAAATGTCCACTAATAGCATCGCAATGACTGTCACCATCGTAGGTGATATAAATAAGATTGCCTTTTTCATCATACCAAGCATCTATCTTCATCTGTGAATTCTCTCCGTCCCTGACAAAACTTTCGCTAAAATACTTTCTTAGCCGTTTGTTTTCATCAAAATAAAGTTCTTCAAGATTATAGGTGAGAGCTCCGTCGCGAGTGAAGAGTGTATCGCCATGGAATGATCTGGCGTAAAAACTGACGGTATCACATTCTAGTGACATGGCATCAACTTCATAAATGATCTGCTGGCACCGTTCACGCTTTTCCGTATCTATCACGGTTGTTTCATCTGGTAAAATTGTTTGCGCTGCAACATTGCTTACACACACAAGAGCGCTAAAAATAAACCCTGATTTTTTCATATTTATTCTGACTTAAAAATTTCATCTTTCTGTCGCATAAAAGTTCAAATGTATGCAAATCAATCAAATGATTTTCATTATAGATACGTTTTTTTCAATATTCCATAAAATCATCTATGAGAGCCTTGCTTTGATAATATATGCAATTCTTTTATTCGACTCATTTATAAATCCAAAAAAACAGCTAAATTTGTAATCGCATTTTCAATCAGATGAGAAAAAGAATCAACACACAACCATCCGTTATCCATTTCCGTCGCTGGTCGCGGAAACGATATGCCGCATTTTGCAGCATAGGTCGTTGTGTTTCTATCAGGAAAGTGAACAAGAGTGTGATCGAAGCATCTTTAATGAAGCAGAGGCCGTCGTTGGCTATCTCTCTTCGAATAGTCACTGATACGCCTGATATTCACGAAAAAGAGGAGGAACCGGATTTGCCGCCTTCTCTGCTTCGATTACTGAATATGCTGATTCAGCCACAGACAACCACTGAAGTCTGTGGTAGTATTTTTTTTACAGTAAATAAACCGGATAAGAAGATAGCCGGACAGATATTCAATTGTATCTGTCCGGCTTTTTATTTACATCATAAAAAACAGTCAATATATGATTAACGAAATCAAAAAACGGATACTTGCTGGTGGACGGATATCTCCCGAAGAAGCCATAGATATCGCCCTAAATACCCCCAAAGGAAAATTATACGAGGCTGCGCACGAAGTCACAACCCGGATGGCGTCGATGAGTTTCGATATGTGTTCCATTATCAACGCGAAATCAGGCCGTTGTCCGGAAAACTGCAAATGGTGTGCGCAGTCAATCCACTACCAGACCACAGCCGATGTATACGAATTGGTTGAAAAAGAAGAATGCCTCCGTCAGGCACAGTATAACGAACAACAGGGCGTTCATCGTTTTTCATTAGTAACGAGCGGACGAAAGCCTAATCAGCGGAACATGAAACAGTTGTGCGAAAATTTGCAATACATAAAAACTCATTCATCCATTCAGTTATGTGCATCTTTGGGTTTGCTGGAAGAGAAGGAACTCTGCCGGATAAGGGAAGCGGGAGTAAGCCGTTACCATTGCAACTTAGAAACAGCCCCCTCCTATTTTCCGGAGCTATGCACTACACATACATTACAAGAAAAAATCAAAACGATACAGGCTGCCCGCAGAGCCGGCATGCAAGTATGCAGCGGCGGTATCATCGGCATGGGAGAAAGTCCGGAACAACGTATAGAGTTCGCCTTTACGCTGAGAGATTTGGATGTGCAGTCCATCCCACTCAATCTCCTGCAACCGATACCGGGCACTCCGTTAGAAAAGACACCGCCTCTGTCCGAAGAAGAAGTATTAAAGACGATCGCCCTTTTCCGGCTGATCAATCCGACGGCTTTCCTGCGGTTTGCAGGAGGAAGGTCGCAACTTTCCAGGAAAGCGATGGAAAAAGCATTGTATATCGGTATCAATTCGGCTATTGTCGGAGATCTGTTGACCACACTCGGCTCTAAGGTTGCAGAAGACAAACAACTGATTGACAAGTATTATCCCACAGACACATTTGACAAAGAGCATTTATGGCATCCTTATACTTCGACCACATATCCCCTGCCAACTTTTAAAGTAAAGCGCACAAATGGTTGTACGATTGAACTGGAAGACGGCACGTTGCTGATTGAAGGGATGTCATCGTGGTGGTGCACCGTGCATGGCTACAATCATCCGGTATTGAACGAAGCGGCAAAAACACAAATCGACAAAATGTCACATGTAATGTTTGGCGGACTGACCCACGACCCGGCCATCCGGTTAGGGAAATTATTGTTGGATATTACACCCCCTTCCATGAATAAAATATTCTATGCGGATTCCGGATCTGTAGCTGTTGAAGTAGCGTTAAAGATGGCAGTACAATATTGGTTTGCCAAAGAGAAAAAGGAAAAAACCAATTTTGTAACAATCCGTTCCGGTTATCACGGAGATACCTGGAATGCAATGTCGGTCTGCGATCCTGTAACAGGTATGCACAGTGTTTTCGGTTCTTCGCTACCGGTACGCTACTTTGTTCCGGAACCTTCCGTAGGCTTTTATGATACATGGAACGAAAAAGACATTCTTCCCATGAAAGAGATGATTGAATCACGTAAAGAAGAACTTGCAGCCGTGATCCTGGAACCAATCGTACAAGGAGCCGGAGGTATGCGCTTCTATCATCCGGAATATCTGAGGCAGGTGGCAGGCTTATGTAAAAAACATGACCTCCTATTGATTTTAGACGAAATAGCGACAGGATTCGGACGTACCAGAAAATTGTTTGCCTGCGAACATGCCGGGATAGAGCCGGATATTATGTGTATCGGCAAAGCCCTGACCGGAGGATATATGACGTTGTCTGCCGTACTCACAAGTGATCAGGTAGCAGATACCATATCCGGCGGCAAACCGGGTGTATTCATGCATGGCCCCACGTTCATGGGAAATCCGTTGGCCTGTGCAGTAGCCCACGCTTCAATCGAACTCTTGCTTTCGTACGATTGGGAACAAAAGGTCAAAAAAATAGAAACACAACTAAAAAAAGAACTGGATCCGGCCTCCGGATTTCCACAAGTAAAAGAGGTCCGGGTACTTGGAGCGATCGGGGTTATTGAGATGAATAATCCGGTGGACATGGCTTTCATACAGCGCCGGTTTGTGGAAGAAGGAGTATGGGTACGACCATTCGGACGATTGGTATATATCATGCCGCCTTTTATCATCGAACCTGAGCAGTTGACGATATTGAATCGCGCGTTAGTTAAAATCGTAAATGAACTAAAATAATGGGACAGGATTTATTACAAACATACCGGCAAGAATTACTGCTGCTGGAAGAGAAAAACAACCGGCGCAATTTACCGGAAATTATCCATCAGGGAAGAATGGTCATTCGGCAAAACAAACAAATACTAAACCTCTCGTCAAACGATTATCTGGGACTAGCTTCCGACTTATTCCTTAGAAAAGCGTTTCTGGAAAATCTGACACCGGAAAATTTCCTCCCAACCTCCTCCTCTTCCCGTCTGCTGACAGGAAACTTTGCAGCAAACAAGGAACTGGAAGAGCTGCTCTGCCGACTGTTTAAATCAGAAAGCAGCCTGGTCTTTAACAGCGGTTACCACATGAATACAGGGATCCTGCCTGCTGTCAGCGATAGCAAAACCCTCATACTGGCTGACAAATTAGTCCATGCCAGCCTGATTGACGGAATTCGCCTGTCAACAGCAAAGTTTAGCCGTTATAAGCATAATGATTACGAACAGCTGGAATCCTTACTCTGCAAAAATCATGCAGATTACGAACGAATCATCATTGTAACGGAAAGCATCTTCAGCATGGACGGTGATGAAGCCGATCTTCGTCAATTAGTTGCTCTGAAGAAATTATACCCCAATGTCATGTTATATCTCGACGAGGCACATGCCATCGGTGTGAGAGGAGCAAAAGGGCTCGGATGCGCAGAAGAACAGGGTTGTATTACTGATATTGATTTCTTAACCGGAACATTCGGCAAGGCGCTGGCTTCTGTCGGCGGATACATCGTATGCAAAAAGGTAATACGCGACTATCTGGTAAATAAAATGCGGACACTGATCTTTACAACAGCACTTCCTCCGGTCAATCTGATGTGGACACGTTTCATTCTGGAACGATCAATCGGCCTCAAAGATAAACGGGAATACCTCAAAAAAATAAGTAGCCGTTTACGGGAACAATTAATCGTCGAAGGGTATGCTTGTCCTTCCACCAGTCAAATCATTCCGGTGATGATCGGTGACAATTGCGAAACGGTACGGAAAGCGGAAGAAATGCAACGGAAAGGCTTCTATATGCTTCCTGTACGCCCTCCCACAGTGCCTGAAAACACTTCACGTATCCGCATATCATTGACAGCAGCTATTCGCATAGAAGAAATAGAAAATCTGATTACTTTATTATGATTATCAAAAAAATAAACGCTACGGTAAAAACAGATGATGAGAACCCGCGATTACTTCTCTTTTTTAGCGGTTGGGGAATGGATGAACATCCGTTTATAGAATATCTACCGGAAGATATAGACTGTATGATCTGCTATGATTACAGCTCGCTCTCTTTTGACATGTCACTACTCACACCCTATAAGCATATCCGGGTTGTCGCCTGGTCAATGGGTGTCTGGGGCGCTTCCCGGGTTTTATCCGGTCATCATCTACCCGTTTCGGAATGTATTGCTATCAATGGTACTCCCTGGCCGGTAGATAATGAACGAGGTATATCAACGGCTATTTTCAGGGGAACCTTGGAAAAACTGAATGAAAGTACACTGCAAAAATTCCGGCAAAGAATGTGCGGCTCTAAAGAAGTATTGAATTATTTTATGAAACATGCCCCCCGGCGAACGGTGGAAGACTTGCACGAGGAACTCCGACAAATCGGCAAACATTCCCGGGATGTTTACGAACCTGATTTTACATGGGATAAGATATATATCGGATTACAGGATAAAATATTTCTTCCGGTCAATCAGCAAGAGGCCTGGAAAGGAAAAAATATCACAATGACAGCGTGTGAACATTATCCGCACGCTTTTTGGGCAGAACTATTCAATAAAAACACGCATGAAACGAGCCTGATAAATGTATCGCCAGAGGCGATAAACAAAAGAACGAGTTCTATATAACCTTGGTGTTAAAATTTAATTTTTGTACAGTATGAATAAAGAACTAATTATAAGCCGGTTTGCAAAAGCTTCGGCAAGTTATGAAGAAGAAGCAACTGTGCAACGACAAATTGCCGTCAAAATGGCTTCTTTGCTTACATCCCATATCAATACTGAATACTGCCGAAAAATACTTGAGGTCGGTTGTGGAACCGGTATCTTTTCACGCATGCTGATTGAGCGGCTAAAACCCGAACTGATGTTACTTAATGACATTTGCCCCGAAATGCATGAACAATTGAAGGATATCACAAATGATCATATACGTTTCAAATCCGGCGATGCGGAAACGTATCCCTTTCCCGGAAAATATAACCTGATTACTTCCTGTTCTGCTATTCAATGGTTTAAAGATCCGGATACTTTTTTCTTGCGGATGCACCGGTTGTTGACGGCAGAAGGATTATTCGCCTTCAGTACTTTCGGGAATGATAATATCAGGGAAATTCGTACACTGACCGGTCAGGGGCTTTCTTATCTTTCACCGGAAGAGCTAAAAAACAAACTGTCCGACCGGTATAACTTGCTGCATGTCTCCGAAGAAAAGATCCTGAAACGATTCAGGAACCCGAAAGATGTCCTTTATCATCTGAAACGTACCGGAGTAACCGGAGTCAGGCAACAACAATGGACACGGGAGCATCTGATCCGATTCTGCGATCAATACCGTATGCTGTATAGTGATCAGGAAGAAGTCATACTCACTTATCACCCGATTTATATCATTGCACAAAAGAAAAATGACGAACAATAAAATGAAACAGAACATCTATTTTGTAACAGGCATAGATACGGATGCGGGAAAAAGTTATGCAACCGGTTATCTGGCCCGAAAATGGAATGAGCAGGGCTTACGTACGATCACCCAGAAACTGATACAGACCGGAAACAATGGGTATTCGGAAGATATTGATCTTCATCGGAAACTGATGAAAATAAATTATACGGAAGAAGATAAAGCCCAACTCACTATGCCTGAAATATTCACCTATCCGGCCTCGCCACACCTGGCATCCCAGTTGGATAACCGCTCCATCGATTTTGATAAAATTGAAAATGCTACCCGTATATTAAGTAAACGTTATGATGCCGTTCTGCTGGAAGGGGCCGGCGGACTGATGGTGCCGCTAACAGAATACTACCTGACAATTGATTATATCCGAGAAAAAGGCTATCCTATCATTCTGGTTACATCCGGCAGACTGGGTAGCATCAACCACACCTTACTCAGCCTCGAAGCGATTGCCCGGAGAAATCTAAACCTGCATACGGTAGCCTATAATCTGTACCTCGAAACACCGGATCAAACGATCAGTGATGATACAAAGCGATTCATCACCAAATACCTTTCCCGGCATTTCCCAGATACCCGGCTGATTGAAATCCCCGTGATCAAATAAAAAAGTTAAAACTACTGACATACTGTTGTCACTATCTCCTTTTACCTTTGTCGCAAAAATCAATTGTCAAACATTAAAAAACAAACAAAATGGATTTAAAACTATTTCATTTAGGAAAGATTTCAGAAATGTCAGCCGATCAGGTAAAATGTGCCGAAGAGTTTATCAGAAGCTTAGTATTTGGAACTATTGCCACAAACAACCCAGAGAGCGGTGCACGCCTTTCGGCTCTGAACAATCTGGCCGGACAAACATTAGAAACCCTGCATTTCGGTACGGATACCACCAGCCAGAAAGTAAAGAATATACAAGCAAACCCACATATTGAAGTGATGTACACTAACGCAAACGGAGGACAGGTGATGCTTTCCGGCAAAGCGGAAATCGTAACAGATACGGAAATAAAAAAGACTTTATGGCAGGAATGGATGAATGAATATTCTCCGGAAGGGCCTGCCGGAACCGGCATCAGTATTATCCGCTTCAGGCCGGAAGCTATTAGGGCAATGATCAGCTAAAGAGACATAATTATGAACAAAAAAGTAAATTTAAAACCGCGTAATATCACCGGTATCGCGATCAGAACATGTAACCAGAATCAACAGGCTGCCGGCGATATTGCACGATTATGGGAACAATTTTGGAGCCAGGATATCCTAAACAAAATTCCGGATAAGGTTAATAATGATATCTATTGTGTGTATATGGAATATGAAAGTGACTTTGCTCATCCCTACACTACCTTGATCGGATGCGAAACCTGGGATCCCCAAAACGTACCTGAAGGAATGAAAAGTATGTCCATTGACGGCGGAGAATATATAAAACAAACAGTCCGGGGCAAACTTTCGGAGGGTATCGTTGTGCAGGAATGGATGAAAATATGGCAATCAGATCTTCCCAGAATGTATAAAACAGATTTTGAACTATATAAAGCAGGGGCTGTGAATCCGGATGACGCGGAAATTAATATCTTTGTAGGTGTGAAATAAAAACAAAAATTTGCACATATCATAATGAACCGTCTGGAACGCATATCAGCCATACTTGTAAAACTGCAGTCGCGGCCCGTCGTCACGGCTAAGGAGATTGCAGAACAATTCGGCATCAGTATGCGGACGGTTTACCGCGATATCCGCACATTGGAAGAATCCGGCATCACTGTCTGCGGAGAGGTAGGACAAGGTTACTCCTTAGTCGAAGGATTTAAGCTGCCTCCGCTGATGTTTACCATCGAAGAGGCGCTTTCATTCCTAATGGCCGAAAAGCTTATCCGCCACCAGACAGACGGAGATACATACGATGTATTCCGGAGTGGAATGGATAAAATACGTGCTGTACTTAAGACTACAGACAAAGATATACTTCACAAGTTCGACCAGAACATCCGTATATCGAGAAGTCACTATGCTCCGCCACCGGTTCCCGCCAATGTTCTTCAACCACTGATGAAAAGCCTGTTAAATAAAAAGCAGATCCAACTGGAATATAAGGCCGGTTATAACTATGAAACTACCTGCCGGACAGTTGAACCGTTATGCATCTTTTTTATAAGTGGTATCTGGTATATCCTGGCATGGTGCAATCTGCGCAATGATTACCGCACATTTCACCTTGGAAGAGTCATCGGCATAAATGTCTCCGAGCAATCTTTCGAAACAGTTCATCCTCCGCTCGACAAACTGATCGAAACCATCTATTTCAATGAAACGGAAACCGAAGTCCGTCTGCGCGTACACCGGGATGCTTCCCGCGATATGGATAAAACCAAATATGCATACGGACTATATGAGGAAACTGCCGATGGTGAGTTTTATTTCCAGAAATACAGGGTATCCTCATTGGAAAAATTCGGCCGGTGGTATCTTATGTTTGCCGATAAATGTGAAATCATAGAACCCTTGGAATTAAAAACAGTTATCAAAAAATTAATTGCAGATATTAACATTTAAAATTAGAATAATCCATGGAAACTAAAAATCAAATAATGTTACTGCGTGAAGCGGACATTGAGCCGACAGAAAATGTATTGGAAAACGCGCTTGGAAAAGAAGCTTTTGATGTTTATCTGAAATTATTACATATTTGTACGACAAAATTTGATTTGCAATATGAATGGAGGTTTTACAAAGATGGGAAAGCCTGGCTTTGTAAAATAATCCATAAAAAGAAAACCATATTCTGGTTGTCAATCTGGGATAAGTTCATAAGAACCGGCTTTTATTTTACAGAAAAAACGTATGCGGGAATTTTCGATTTACCGATAAGCGAAGAAATAAAAAAGAGCTTCGGTAGCGCCAAAGCTATCGGAAAATTAATACCTTTGATTCTTGATATTAATCAGGAAGAGCAATTAACAGACTTCCGGGAAATTGTAAAATACAAAAAAGAGTTATAACACAGTGACAGACAAAATAATAACAGATGTTCGCCAAGCATTAAAAGATTGTGTCAATAAGAAAACGCTTGAATCTTCGAACCGCTTCTTCAAAGAAGGAGAAGAAGCTTTGGTTCACGGGGTAAAAATGACTGACGTAAGCAAAATTGGCAAGGAATTTTATAAACAAATAAAGGAGCGTTCCAAACAGGAAGTCTTTGATCTTTGTGAAGAACTTTGGAAATCGAAATATCTCGAAGAAGCAGTTGTGGCTTGTATTTGTTCCGAATCGCTACACAAAGAATACAAACCTTCCGATTTCAAAACCTTTGAACATTGGGTTAAAAGTTATGTCAACAATTGGGCGGATTGTGATACATTGTGCAACCATACTATAGGAACGTTTATCATGATGTATTCCGAATATCTGAAAGAATTGAAAAAATGGGCCAAGTCGTCCGAACGCTGGGTTAAACGCGCTTCTGCCGTAACATTGATTATTCCTGCACGAAAAGGATTGTTTCTGAAAGATATCTTTGAGATCGCGGATATCCTTCTTCTTGACAAAGATGATATGGTACAAAAAGGTTACGGCTGGATGCTGAAAGCCGCAAGCGAGGCTCATCAAAAAGAAGTATTTGACTATGTAGTATCTAAGAAAGCAGTAATGCCACGTACGGCGCTGCGCTATGCGATAGAGAAAATGCCCAAAGATTTGAAGGACGAAGCCATGTCGAAACCGAAAATATAATAACATGGAATTAGAAACAAGAAGATTAAAATTTCAGGAAGTAACAGAGTCGGACGTAGAGTTGATTTATAAGCTTCATTCATCTCCTGAAGTCGATGAATACAACACACTCGGGATTCCCGAAAACGTGGAAGTGACTGAAAAACTTGTCCGTTCGATGGTAGAAGCGCAACAAGCCGAAGACAGAAAGTCGTATGACTGGAAAATTATCCGGAAACATTCCGGCGAGTTCATTGGTTTGGCAGGTATAACACTGTCTGCCAACCGGTTTAAACTGGGAGAAATTTATTATGAACTGTTTCCTTTACATTGGGGTCAAGGATATGCTACGGAAGTAGCAAGAGCCTTAATAGAAACCGGATTCAATGAATTCCATTTACACAAGATAGAAGCCGGAGTGGCCACGGAAAACATTCGCTCAATCCGTGTACTGGAAAAATCAGGAATGACACGGGAAGGGCTGAGAAGAAAGATTCTTCCCATAAGAGGAATGTGGAAAGACAACTATCATTATGCGATTGTAGAAGATGATCCAAGGGATTATTGAACTCTGAATTTATCATCATACCAGACGAACTAAAAAGAAAGAATCACCATTAAGGAAACCCCGAAATGACGATTCTTTCAAACTAAACCTAACTATTTCTTGCCTTACACTATAACTATCTTTTATTTTACGACTATGTTTGCTTCCACAGATTTCAACCAGGGGGAGGTAAAGCGAACCTTTATTTCCCCTTCTTCGCCTGTAGACTGTAGATAAGCCAGTATGCGACCGTTAAACACACGTTGATGGTTATCCGTATAGTCACTCATATCACTATTATTGCTGGCTTCCAGACCTTTTAAGATAGCAGGTCCAGCTATCTGACAGGTGACTTCGTTATCCGATAATATAACCGGAATATTATTTTCGTCAACAACCTGTATTACAATCTGAGCCAATCCGTTTTTGTCGATTTCAGGTTCCGCGGATACCACCTTTAACGCATAAGGCTGTTTGGATGATTGTATCGCATAACGGACTGTTTCCTTATTATCCTTATCAAAAGCAATCACCTCAAGTTTTCCGTTTTCATAAGGAATATCCCAGTAAATAATACCCGTATTGTCGTCATACTCTTTTGGTTCGCCGATGTTTTTTCCGTTCAGCGTAAGTTGTGCTTTTGCCCCGTTTGTATAGCATACAACACGTATAGACTGTCCTTCTTCATAATTCCATACAGACCATGCGTCCATAGATGGAACCTTTTCTTCATAATGGCCTCTTTCACTTTCCGCATCGAGCTGGGACCAGACATCCTTCATCTGGCTACGGCTACCTTTTCCGGGAGTCGGATAAGTACCTATATAAGCCATCGGTCGATCCGACCACAAAGACTGACGAAAATACCCTCTCGGTTTTATAAAACCTCCGAAGTCAAGCAATCCCGAATAAAATCCGCGCGAAGGCCAACGTCCGGATTCACCCAGATAATCAATCCCAGTCCACAAAAACTGTCCGAAGATAAACTCCTTATCCCTTACAGCCTTCCACGCGTTCAGGTCATGACGGTTTTCACTTCCGTAAATGACACGGTTCGGATATTTCTTATGGTCGGAATCATACATGCTTTCCGTATAATTATAGCCGGCTATATCAAGCGCCCCGGGGTATGCCGTTTCGTTGGACATGGCTACGCCCGCTAATCCGGCTGTCGTCGGACGGGATTTATCATATTTCTTAACTGTAGCCACAAGGCGTTTGGCTATATCTCCCAACCGCATAGCGTCAGGAGCATCTTTTTTATATCCGCCGAAAATAGGCTGTGTAAATCCGGTATTTTCGCCTCCATCAAGCACCGGATGCGAATAAGGATCATTCGGATAATCTACTTCATTACCGACACTCCATGCAAATACGGAGACATGATTCCGGTCTCTTCTGACCAAATCCGCTAGGTCTTTTTCTCCCCATTCTTCAAAAAAGTCATAAGATCCCTGAAAACCGGGCGTCCCGACATTCCATCCTTCCAGCCATTTCCGTTTCGGAAATTCCCACTCATCATAAGCTTCATCCAAAACAAGCATCCCGAGTTCATCACATAATCCATATAAATCCGGAGCCTGTGGATTATGACTTGTACGTATGGCATTACAACCGATGCTTTTCAATGTCTGTATACGCCTCTTCCACACATCACGCGGAACAGCCGAGCCTAAAACACCTGCGTCGTGGTGAAGACAAACTCCTTTCACTTTCATCCGGTTACCGTTAAGCGCAAAACCTTTGTCCGGATCAAACGTAAAAGAACGGAATCCGGTCATTGTAACTGTCCGGTCAATTTCCTTCCCATCTTTCAGGATAGTTGTTTTAAGTTTATACAACACCGGATTGTCAAGAGACCAGAGAGCCGGTTTGCTGACATTGACGGATGTTGTTATTTTACCCGTACTTCCGGCATTCACCGTCAGCTTTTTAGAATTTTTCGCTACCGGTTTACCGTCAGCCGACAAAAGTTCATTCACTATCGTAAGGTTACTGTTTTCCCCGGAAGTATTATCAATTTCTACTTCTATATTCAGTTTGCCGTTATTTTTGCTGACTTCCGAACAGGCATAAACACCCCACTGAGCTATGTGTACAGGATTTGCATAAACCAGCCATACATTACGATAGATTCCGGAGCCGGTGTACCAGCGCGAATCAGCCGACAGGCTATGATCCACCCTGACATCGATCGTATTGTCCTTTCCATATTCTATATACGGGGTTGCATCGTACATGAATGAAATATACCCGTTCGGACGTTTGCCCAAAGATTTCCCATTCACAAAGACTTCGCTGCGATTGTATGCTCCTTCAAAATAAAGATATACTTTTTCTCCTTTTTTAGATTCAGGTACCTGCACTATTTTGTGGTACCATCCGATCCCACCCGGAAGATACCCGGTACAACTTGCCAACGTAGGACTTAACTGCCCTCTTACACTCCAATCATGAGGCAAACTAAGCTTTTGCCAGCGCCCACGATCTACAGATTTGAAATCTTCAACATCTCCCAACCGGAATAACCAGTCGCCATTAATTTTTTCAGGTGTTCCGAAAGAAACTTGCCCATAAACCGGAAGAAACATCCAGCTAAATAAAATGGCGATTAATGCATTTTTGCTCCTTAAACAATTTTTCATTCCAATATATTATTATTAATCAAATACTTCATTTACATCCCAGCTATCTTGCCATACGATTTCAAATTCGTGGTCTTCTTTGAATTTAACGGGCAACCAGATATAACGCGAATTGATCAGATCGGTTTTGTTCCATTTGTCGAACATGGCAATATACACGTCTTTTTCACCGGCAACAGGAAATACATGTGTACTTTGTCCATAGAAAGTAATGTGCGCATCTTTGCCTGAACAAGGATCACCTATCACAGTCCATTCGCCTAACATCGAATCGGCAATGGCATATTCCGCCTGATTCGAATTCCAGCCTGTACAACCCGAAGACAGGATATAATACTTTCCGTTCCGCTTAAACACCGCCGGCGCTTCACGTGACTGATCGATAAAATTACGGGTAAACATACCACTGGGCTGCAAATAATCATCCGTCAGCCGGCTGATATAAAGCGTACGATTTTCTTCCGAAGAATAAACATGATAAGCTGTTCCGTCATCATCCACAAACAATGTCATGTCACGGCTCATCTGTTCATTGGGACGCATAGAGCCTAAATATTCAAATTGCCCGGTAGGCGAATCGCAGACAGCCACTCCGGCTGCCGCCTTTGCATAATTGTGACTATCCACATGCAGCCACATCACAAATTTACCGGTCTTTTCATTATAGATCACTTTCGGACGTTCCAACACATGTGAAAAATGAAGTTCCGAAGTCGAATCGGTCTGATTCGAAGGCAAAACTAATCCTTCAAACTTCCAGTCGACCAAGTTCCGGGATGAGTAACAGGATACGCCTCCCGCTTCGGTACGGTAGCACTCCCAGCTTGGTACTTTCGGATTCCAGTAAGTCGAATCACCTTTATAGTCGCCATACCAATAATAAGGTCCATCATGATATAACATACCCGCGCCATGTGCATTGATCCGGTTTCCATCCGTATCAAGCCATTCGGCGCCGGGAACGATCACTAATGCTTTTTGTTCTTTAATTAACGCTTTCGGCTCTTCAGTTTTCTTCTTGCTTCCTCCGCAACCGACAAGCAAAATGACTGTTGCAACAAATAACAATATCTTTTTCATACAATCTTTATTTTTACGTTTTCTGATTGATTCACATTTACAGGTATAGGCTACAATGAATATTATTCGAGGTGTCATGGTCTTGATCATTTAAAACTAACAAACATAAAAACATTATTATCCTTGTCTTCATTTAACGTAGCAACTAATCCTTTCAATTTACCACTTAGCTTGTTTTCCCTATACGCCTCTTTGAGTTCAATCAAATTTAATTCAAAGAGGTATTCTTTTTCAGAATAAACTGTATTACGTGGATCAATGTAAAAAACTTTTCCTTCATAGTAATCAGGAAGAATAATTTTCTGACGAAATATTTCTCCTGTTTGTGTGTCTCGCATATAATATTTTACTTCCGGCGATCCGTTTACCTGATAATAATATGCGGACATGAATTGAAATCTTCCTGCATCCATGCAAATATTCATGGCAATCATAGGGTTTAAATCGCTCAATGTAGGCTTTTTATGCATAAAAGGAACTAATGATTTATCTTTGTTATAAATGAAAACAGTGTCGGTCTCAGGATTGTACAAAAAAAATCCGGAAGGGCATTTTCTTATGTGTGCAAAACCCGGAACACCGACATAACCATCATCACTAAAGCTTAAATCCATATTATTGCTTTTCATCTGAATGTATTCCAATACTGTTCCATCTGCTCGGGAAATAAGGAAGAAAGACGAATCAGGAATTTGTTCCGATAAAGCTTTTTCACTCCCTGTATTACCACGATTTCGAAACGATTGGCTGATATCACGCACCAATATGGATTGGTCATCGAAAAAAAACATTTGATTAACGATTTTGCCTTCCGGCAAAGTTAATTTTCTTTTGTATTCACCGGAAGAAGAATAAACATTGATATAACTACCCATAAAGTCCGGAGAAACATATACATCATCTGTAGCTTCATCATAAATTACAGAACCTGCATACGGATATTCTTCAGGGCCTTCTCCTTTGCGATTGAAGCGAGACTTCGGACTTCCATCTTTTGAAAAAAACAGAACGCTACTCGAAGAGCGATCTATCACAACAATGGTATTTTGGGTTAAATAATTAATGCCTCCTTTATAAATAAAGTCATCACTATTCTCGTTTAAACATAAATAACTGACATCTGCGATGTCAGTTAAATTAATTTCCTTTTCAGGATAGTCTTTCTTTATATCAATGCACAGTATTTCGTTGTGTGATTGTTTATTTGTAGAACAACTTATTATAAAAATTAAGAAGAACAAATATAATCCTTTTTTTTTCATACAATTTTTATTTTT
>JAVBNB010000026.1:0-42126 GCA_031551825.1 Tannerella sp.
GGAATCATTGGCAGGACGATTCGAAGAAATCCGTATGAGCCACTGGAGCTATCAGGAAATGAAAGAATGTTTTGGGTTCTCGCTTGATCAATATCTGTTCTACGGCAGTTATCCTGGTGCGGCATCTTTAATTGATGATGACGACCGCTTTCAACAATATATTCAATCGTCCATTATTGAGGCTACTATAAATAAGGATATTTTAATGGATACTCCCATAAGCAAGCCAGCTTTGCTGCGTCAAACATTCGAACTGGGCTCTGCTTACTCCGGAGAGTTGCTTTCTTTGAATAAGATGTTAGGTTCATTGCAAGACGCTGGCAATACGGCTACTTTAGCTGGGTATATCAATTTATTGGACGAAAGTGGGCTGCTTTGTGGGCTTCAAAAATTCAGTATGGATACGGCAAGACGAAAAGCCAGCATTCACAAGTTACAGGTTTACAATAATGCATTGAAATTGGTATATACTCCCCATACTTTTGAACAAGCTATTCTTGACCGTAAAGCGTGGGGGCATATCTTTGAATCGGGTATCGGGGCTTATCTTGTAAGTCAAGCATTTATCCATCGTTTTGAGGTATTTTATTGGCGTGAACGCAATGATGAGGTAGATTTTATTCTACGGAAGAAAGGTTCGGTGGTAGCAATTGAAATTAAGAGCAATGCGGAGAAGAAAACGGAAGGGCTGGAAAAATTCAGACAACTCTTTAACCCTCAATTTTCATTTATTGTCGGCGATGGAGGCATTGGGGTCGAAGATTTTCTTTCGATGGATATAAGGAGGTTGTTTTAACTATATCCCGCTTATTAACGTTAAAAATATCAAAGATTTTTCGTTTTGTAATAAATCATTTATACCTTTGCAAAAGTATGAAAAAGGCATTTGCACATTCGATTGCTATCCTGATGGCTGTTCTGGTATTCTATGGCGGAGCGGGCATAAATATTATTTCATACTGTTGCAATGATTGCCGGACGGAAGGCATAGAAGCCTTAATAAACAATAGATGCTGCGATATACACAAACATAATCATCCAGACGACCATAAGCATCACCAAACTTCCGATTGCACCGGAAGTTCTCACGATAATCATGCGGAAGACCACAACTGTAATGCAACACATGCGAACATTGATTTTCGCCATGACCATTCATCCGGAAATTGCTGCAACATAGAACGGATTAGCTTCGACTGGAGTTTGCACAATGCCGCAGAGCAAGATGTGGACCTCGCCCCTGTGATATTAGACTTATTATCTGATGATATATTAAATATTTCACCGGCACATATCGTTATAACCAACAAATGCGATATGGCTACTCCTAATGGCCCGCCATTAGTCTGTCCCCGTGACTACCTGTCTGTCCTGACAGTTCTTTTGATTTAATTTATAAAAAGGGATTTTCCCATCTGTTAAGAATGTTCGAATGGAACAGGCTCATTTTGCCTGTGTCATGCTTTTCGGACATTCTTGAAGAATCAAATCTATAAATTAAATCAAAAAGAAGAACTACAATGATCAAATATTTACTGATATTAACAGCTTTGCTTTTTTCTTCAGCCGTCATGGCCGGAGAGAAAATCAAGGGATATGTTTATGACGAAAACAATGAATCTGTCGCAGGAGCGAATGTTTCATGGCAGGAAACACATAGCGGAACAATAACAAATGCGGACGGCTTCTTTGAACTTGAACAAAAAGGCAACGAGAAACAGTTAGTCGTAAGCTATGTAGGATATACAACAGCGAAAATTACCGTTGAAAACTACCAGGAGACTCTTCGCGTTGTCTTAAAAGGAGAAATTGAATTAGACGAAGTCGTGGTGAGTGAAAGGCGTGTGGGTACTATATCTTCACGTACAAGCATATTGCAAACACAAAAAATCACATACGACGAACTCTGCCGGGCAGCGTGTTGCAACCTGGCGGAAAGCTTTGAAACGAATCCTTCCGTTGATGTATCCTACTCCGACGCGTCAACAGGCGCGCGTCAGATTAAATTACTCGGATTATCCGGTACTTATGTACAAATGCTGACGGAAAACTATCCGAATTTCCGCGGCGCTTCTTCGCTTTATGGACTCGATTATGTTCCGGGGCCATGGATGGAGAGCATTCAGGTATCCAAAGGAACATCATCTGTAAAAAACGGATATGAAGCTTTAGCCGGACAAATTAACCTTGAATACAAAAAACCGGCTACAGCTGATATTTTTTCCGCCAACCTGTTTGCGAGCGATGCCGGACGGTATGAAGCCAACAGTGACGCATCCTGGCATATCAATGATAACCTGTCGACAGGATTACTTGTACATTATTCCAACGACGAAGTTCAACACGACAGTAACGACGACGGATTTTTAGATATGCCCCTAAAAAAACAAATCAACCTGATGAACCGCTGGCAACATCGTTCCAATAACTATGTTGCCCAGTATGGCGTACGTTATTTGAATGAAGACCGCACCGGAGGGCAAGACACCAAACATCATGATTTTGCAGATCCATACTGCATTCATATTAACACAAACCGCGTGGAAGGATTTACTAAACAGGCGTATATCATTAATCCGGACAAGGTAGAGAGTGTCGCTTTAATCGTATCAGGCTCATATCACGAACAACAATCGATGTATGACCGTACGCCATACAATATCTATCAGAATAATGTATATGCAAGCCTGATGTATGAAAAAGAATACACCCCAATGCACAGCTTAAGTTCGGGATTAAGTCTCAATTACGACGGATTTGACGAAAATCTGACCCTGAATCAGAACAAATCGGTTTTTGACCGTAGTGAAGTCGTACCGGGAGCTTACCTTCAATATACATACAATCTGCATGATAAGTTCATTATGCTTGCGGGAATACGTGCCGACTATAGTTCTATCTATGACTTTTTTGTGACGCCACGTATACATCTGAAGTACAATCCGTTCGACTGGTTCCATGTTCGCGCGTCGGCCGGAAAAGGTTTTCGCACGGCAAATGTGCTGGCAGAAAACAATTTCCTATTGGCCAGTAGCCGCAAAATCATGATTGCCGACAATCTGGATCAGGAAGAGGCGTGGAATACCGGCCTCAATTTGTCCTTTTATATCCCCATCGCCGGTAAAGACCTTACGATAAACGCGGAATGGTATTACACAAACTTCAACAAACAGGTGGTAATAGATATGGATAGCAATCCTCATGAGGTAAGTTTCTATAATCTGGACGGAAAATCATATTCAAATAGCTTTCAGGTTGAAGCCACCTATCAGTTCCCATTCCTTCGCGGGCTCACACTAACGGGAGCCTACCGATATACTGATGCAAAAACCGATTATCGCAATCAGGACGGACTTACACGACGCCTGAAAAAGCCGTTAGTAAGCGATTACAAAGGACTGATTACAGCATCTTATCAGACGCCTCTCAAAAAATGGCAGGCTGATTTGACTGGACAATTTAACGGTGGCGGACGCATGCCTATTCCGGATGCGGCCAACCCAATGTGGGATGCCGATTTCGATTCATACCAGGTATGGAATGCACAGATTACAAGATATTTTCGTCAATGGTCTGTCTATTTAGGCTCCGAAAACCTGTTTGATTTTACGCAGAAAAATCCAATCATTGATGCTGCAAATCCACGTGGTGATAATTTTGACGGAACAATGATCTGGGGTCCGGTACATGGACGTAAAATATATCTCGGCCTACGCTTCAATATTGGCCGGGATTAAAAACAACTGACAATACAATTCAAACGATTTAACAACTTAAACAATTAAACATCATGAAACGAATTTTATTATTTATGCTTTGCGCAATGTTTACATTTTCATTGGCATCAGCACAGGAAACAAAGAACAAAAGTAAAAAGGAAACGACTAAATTTCTGATAGAGAACATGCACTGCGATAATTGCATCAAAAAAATCGAAAAGAATATCGCATTTGAAAAAGGAGTAACCGATCTTAAATGTGACCTGAATACCCATACGGTTGAAGTCACCTATCGTTCGGATAAAACGACAGACGAAAAGCTGATAACCGCTTTCAAAAAGATTGATATGCAGGCAAAAGTGTTAAAGGAAGGAGAAACGCCCGAAATAAAACATGACGGGCATGATCACTAACCGTTTATAAATTTTTAATTAGTGGAACAGGGTTGCTTTGAATCTTCAGGCAACTCTGTTTTTTACTCTTAAATCCCCATCATTCCATAAACAAAGCTAATACCATAGATTATACATTTTTAACTACACACTTTTACACAACCTTAAACATTATTTATACTTTTGCACAATAAAGCAAGTAACTGTAGTTGATGAGTATTTTTAAAGATCATTTTGAAAAAATATATGCTGAATACTATGACCGAATGTTTCTTTTCGCAAAAGAATACGTCGTGTCGGAAGAAGACGCTGAGAATATCGTGCAGGACATTTTTATGCTGATTTGGGAAAAAAAAGATATTCTGGAAATAAAGATCAGCTTATCCGCCTATTTGTTCACTTTAATAAAAAATAAATGCATTGATCACTTGCGGCACGCAACTATTGCAGACATATTCAAACAGGAATACAAAGTGAAGCTGTCCGCGTTGGAATTATTAAATGAGATGACATCGGAGGAGGAAGATCTGGAAAAACTGATCAACGAAGCGATCGCAAAACTACCGGAACGTTGCCGGATCATATTTATCAAAAGCCGGTTCGAATGTAAAAAATATCATGAGATCGCGGCAGAGCTGAACATTTCTCCGAATACAGTCGAGAACCAAATGGCTATCGCATTGAAAAAACTCAGAAAAGAACTAAAAGATTACCTTCCGCTAGTATTATTCATGATTTAATTGTTAAAAACATTTTTTTTATAAAATTCCTTTAGTGGAAGAAACATTTTTAAACGTTCTTATAGTCAGATTAAGTAAAAAAGGCTATAAATGCACGATCTTATAGAACAATATTTCGAAGGCAAACTTTCTTCCGAAGAGAAACAATCTCTGTTCGAACAGATAGAAGCGGATCCGGATTGGAAAAAAGAATTCATTGCCATACAAAATCTACGCGGACTTACCGCTTGGACTTCGATGCCGTTCAAGAACTCGGATCAACCCGGAAAACCGGTCATTCGAAAAAACCACACAATAAGCACCTATATAAAACATGCCATCGGGTATGCAGCTGCTATTCTCATTACATTTGCCGTGTCCCGGTACATCCAGGAACAATCTCCGGCAAATGACAAAGGGGCTTTTTCTTTACCGGAAGAGATCACCTATCAGGAAATTTCAACTCCTGCCGGCCAACGAGTATTTGTTCGCCTGCCGGATAGTACAACGATCTGGTTGAATGCACGTACCACCTTGCGGTATCCGACAAGTTTTACGGGAAAAGAAAGACGCGTGGAACTGGAAGGCGAAGCTTTTTTCGATGTGAAGGAAAACACTGCAGCCCCATTTGTCGTTTCTACGGAAAAGTTCAACGTCAAAGTGACAGGTACTTCTTTTAATGTATACGCGTATAAAGGACGAAACGAATTCAGTACATCCCTGACAGAAGGCTCCGTGTATATTTTTGACAAAACAAACAGTTCTCAATTGCTTCAATTAAATCCGAATGAGCGGGCGGAACTTATGAGTGGTGTTTTAACAAAATCCGATTTTATAAACATGGACTTCCTACTATGGAAAGACGGCATCTACGCGTTTGATGATCTGCCTTTCGCTGATATAATCAAAAAATTGGAGTTGTATTACGATGTATCAATCGTTATTAACAAGAATAACATCAAAGAGTTCAAATTCAACGGAAAATTTCGCCAACGCGATGGTGTGGAAAGGGTCCTTCAGACCTTACAAAAAATACAACCGTTCACTTTTACGAAAGACGACGACACAAATATCATCACTATTAAATGAAAAAAAACAATTGATAAAACCATGTTTAACCTTTAAAAAAATACAAGGCCTATGAGAAAAAACTGAAACAAAAACCGGCAGATGTTCCCGCATCTACCGGTAATGTGTTAACACAAAAATTGTCAAACTTTTAGTATTAACTAATCACACACAAATCTATGAAAAAAAAACCAAAACTTTTAAGAATTATGCGATATTCCGTATTCTTTCTATTTATGAGTGTATTCACGGCATTTGCGGCTGAAACAAATTCGCAAAGTGCAAGTATACATATCAATGGACAAAATCTAACTATTGGAACTTTTATTGAGCAAGTTGAAAAACAAACGGACTATCTGTTTGTTTACAGTAAAAACGAAGTTAACCTCGAAGAAGGGTTATCGCTGAACAGCGGTAAAAAATCAGTAAAAAATTGTCTGAATGAGGCTTTCAATGATTCAGACATTAAGTACGTCTTTGAAAACGACTACATCGTATTGACTAAGAATTCGGCGCTTTTTGTTGCCCAACAGTCGAAAACAGCAATTACCGGAATTGTAGTAGACGAAACGGGAGAACCTGTGATCGGGGCCAATGTAGTTGAAAAGGGTACGACAAATGGCCTGATAACCGATGCAGAAGGTCATTTCAGCATACAAGTAAACCCAAATGCAACACTAACGATATCGTATATCGGCTACACAACACAAGACATTGCGGTTGGAAACCGGACAAGCCTGAACATCACGCTGGCTGAAGACACACAGGTATTAAACGAAATTGTTGTGGTCGGTTACGGTGTTCAGAAAAAAGTAAACCTGACCGGTGCAGTATCGCAAATCGGTGGTGAACGATTGGAAAATCGTTCTGTTCCTACTCTGACGCAAGCTTTGCAAGGTACGGTGGCAAACCTGAATATCTCCACTCCCAACGGTTCACCCGGCAAGTCACAAGATATCAATATCCGGGGTTACACCGGAATTAATATTGACGATAACGGCACTAAATCCAACGTATCCGGCTCACCCTTAATCGTTATTGATGGTATACAGGGTGGAGATCTTTCTACGATCAACATGAATGATGTGGAAAGTATCTCCGTCTTAAAAGATGCTGCCTCTGCTGCTATCTACGGATCAAGCGCTCCCTTTGGCGTTATTCTGATAACAACAAAAAAAGGAAAATCCGGCAAACCGGCCATTTCGTACAATAACAATTTCGGGTTCGCCCAGCCTATTAATCTGCCACATTATGTAAATTCATTGGATTTTGCCCTTGCGTTTAACGAAGTGGATAAAAATTCCAATATGGCTCCTATGTTTGATGATGATGTCATACAAAGAATTAAAGATTATCAGGCCGGAAAAATTACAGACGAAACGATGAAGAACACTTCATCAGATAACTGGCTTTCATGGAATACAGCCAATGCCAATAATGATTGGTTTGATATTTACTTCAAAAATTTCAGTTTCAGTCAACAACATAACCTTGGCGTATCGGGTGGTACGGAGAATTCTAATTACTACGCCGGTATAGGTTATAACCAACAGGATGGCTTGTACAATTGGGCAAATGACGTTTATAAACGTTACAATGTACGGGCAAATCTATCTTCAAACCTGACTAAGTGGATCACGTTCAATTTCAGAAGCGCTTTTTCACGTGCGGAAACAGATGTTCCTTTCAGTTATTCCGGATTTACAGGCAGTGATGACTTTTCTTATGGATATTTTCACCAATTAGGACGTACATTTCCGACGGTGGCTTTAAAAAATCCCGACGGAAACTACTCGGAATCAAGTGGCGTACTGACTTTTACGGACGGAGGACGTAGTAAGGCAACTACGGATAATGCCACCCTGACGGGTGAGTTGGTTTTGAACCTGATGCCGGGTTGGAAAGCAACCGTGAACTATACGTATGACGGCACCTATTATGAAGACAGCAAGCACAAGAAAACGTTCTATATCACGAAGCCCAGCGGAGCAAAAGAAGCTCGTGGCGGTACTACGCCAAACTCGATTGAACGGAACATGTATAAAAACCAACATCATACGGTGAATGCTTTTACTTCTTACGAAAAAACAATCAAGGATCATTATTTCAATGTAATGCTTGGATTCACACAGGAACTTTACGACAAACTCAAAATGAAAGGTTCGAATGATAACCTGTACACGGATGGAGTTCCAATGCTCTCTATGACTTACGGATCCAACCGCAGTGTCAGTGACGAGGCTTCACAATTAGCAATCCGGGGTGGATTCGGACGCATCAACTATAATTACAAAGAAAAATACCTTCTTGAATTAAACGGCAGATACGATGGTACTTCGCGCTTTTTGGAAGATGTACGTTACAAATTTTATCCGGGCGTATCCGCCGGATGGGTAATTTCCAGAGAATTGTTCTGGGAACCCATCCAAAGTTATGTTAATAGCTTCAAAGTCAGAGGCTCGTATGCCAGCTTAGGCGACCAAAGTTTTACAAGTAACTATTATCCATTCTACCCGTCTTTAGGTAATAATGCCCCCACCGGTACGAACTGGATTTTCAGTGGTGGACGCGAATCTTCCTTTTGGCAACCGGGACTTGTCAATTATAACCTGACATGGATCACGACAAATACCCTGGGATTCGGAACAGATATGAGTTTCCTGAAAAACAGACTCAATTTTAGCTTTGACTGGTATCGTCGTCATGCGAAAGACTTTGTGAGCTTCGGAGAAAAACTTCCGGCTATTTTGGGCACAACCGCGCCACGCGTGAATGATGCGGAAACAGAAACAATCGGTTTTGAAATTTCAATGGGATGGAAAGATAAAATCGGAAAAGTTTCTTATGGAGCCAGCGTTGTACTCAGTGACTATACCGGAAAAATTCTCAAATACAATAATCCGAGCCGATTGATTTCGGATATGTGGTATGATGGCATGACAATGGGTGAAATCTGGGGTTACGAAACGGTCGGCTTGTTCAAAGATCAGGCAGAAATTGACGCCACAGACCAATCTTATCTGAATGCCAACTGGTATGTTGGAGATGTTCATTATAAGGATCTAAACGGAGATGGAAAGATTAATATCGGCGAGAATACGGTTGATAATCCGGGTGATCGGAAAATAATCGGTAACTCTACGCCACGCTATTCTTTTGGTATAAACCTGAATGCGGAATGGAACGGTTTTGACGCTACCATTTTCATGCAAGGCGTAGGAAAACGTGACATGATGTTTGCTGAAGGTGCAAACTATTTCTGGGGATTCACCAGCGAATGGCAATCTGCCTATTTCACCGAACATACTGATCGATGGACGGAAACGAATCCGAACGGATACTTTCCCCGTGCTTATTTTGACAATGCAAAAAACAGAAAAGCGCAATCCCGCTACCTGCAGGATGCTTCTTATCTACGTATAAAGAACCTGCAATTAGGCTATACCATTCCCCGTACATGGACCGAAAGAATCAGCTTACAAAAAGCAAGATTTTTTGTCAATATTGAGAATCTGGCTACTTTTTCCAAGCTGATGAAAATCGTAGACCCCGAAATTGTTAATACCGAAGCCAAAGTATATCCGTTGAAACGCACTTGGGCCTTCGGCGTAAATGTTACATTTTAAGAATTATAAAAGTTTATGAAAATGAAAAAAATTAAATACGTCGCGATATTAACGCTCGCAATATTTTATACATCGTGCAACGATGATTTTCTGGACAGAGTTCCACTGGATAAGATCAGTGATGCAAATTACTGGACAAATACAAATGACCTGAAGTTGTATGCTAATAACTGGTACAGCAAAAATGAACTCTTAGAAAAAGAAGACGGATGGGGTTCCATTGGCCCTTACGGATGGGATGCCGATAACGGAAGTGATACGGAGATTCGGTATAGCTACAACACACGAATGAATGGTGAAGGTATTATACCGGATGATAATGAAGGATGGGGAAATAGCGATTGGGAAAGCCTGCGCAACATCAACTATTTCATGGGGAATTACCCAAAAGTAGAAGCGCTTACCTCTTTCGATGATGTGAAGCAATATGTAGGTGAAGCGCTCTTCTTTCGTTCGGTCTTTTATTTCAAAAAGTTATGTCGTTACGGAGATCTTCCGTGGGCATCGACTATAGTAACTACGACCTCTGAAATACTAAACAAAGAACGCCTGCCACGCAATCAGGTAGTAGACTCCATCCTGATGGATCTTGATAATGCCATTAATTACCTGCCGGCACGGGCAGGTGGTAGTTGGACCGGACGCGTAACCAAAGAAACGGCAATAGCTCTACAGGCTCGCATCGCTCTCTATGAAGGAACCTGGGAAAAATATCATGCGAATGATGCATTTAAAGCTGCTACAAACCAAAGTACAAAATTCCTTGAAAAGGCAGCAGCCGCGTCCGGCTCACTTATTGAGATGTCGGAGTCGAACAATTTTCCTGCTTTGGATAATGTTGGCGTTTCCTTCGGATATAGAGACCTGTTCAATCAGGAGGATTATTCAGGTAGTAAAGAAGTGATTTTCTGGCGAAAATATGCGGTAGGCTCTATTACGACAATTTGGGACCGTTACGCTGCTAACGGAGCAGGTAGAGGCGCAACCAAAAACTTAATAGATTCTTATCTGAAGTCAGATGGTGCACCTGTTGCTGCCGGTTACGACGATGCGACATTGCTAAAGATTGTAGAGAACCGTGATCCCCGTTTAGCCCAAACAATTCAGATTAATGACCTGAAGCATTATCGCTGGGAGAAAGCCTCGCCTTCGGTTTACTTTATTGCGCCGGCTTTCGACGGATGGGATAATGAAGAATCTTGTCCTACCGGTTATCAGATCTACAAAGGACATAATTTCCGTTATGCCGATGCACGGCCGGCAGGCCAGGGATTACAGGCGCTTATCTATTTCCGCTTCGGTGAAACATTGTTAATCTATGCTGAGGCAAAAGCCGAATTGGGTACAATTACTCAAGCGGATCTGGATAAAAGTATCAATAAGTTGCGTGATCGCGTAGGTATGCCTCATCTGTCCACTAATGTTGCCAGTGATCCGAATTTCGAATTTTCCAATCTTCAACCGATTATTCAGGAAATACGCCGCGAGCGAAAAGTGGAACTGGCTTGCGAAGGTTTCCGGGTAGACGATATTATGCGTTGGGCTGCTGCTGACGAACTTATTGTAAACAAAATACCGGTAGGAGCAAAAAAATCGCAATGGGATAATTTCAAATTCTCAGACTATTTACCGGAAGCAACACCGGATATTGATCGTCAGAGTAAATTCATGGAAAGACTAAATGACGTGGAAGTAGACGGATCCGGATATGTCAAACCATTCAAAAACATCCTGAACGGAGGCACGCAAGGATATAAATTCAACGTAGGCAGAGACTATCTCTATCCGATTCCAACGAATCAGTTGACTTTAAATCCGAATTTGAAACAAAACCCGGGTTGGTAATTAAAAAAGGATGCGCCTAACAGCGCATCCTTTTTTAATAGTCGTGCTATCAATTAAAAAATAAACGTTACTTTTGTATGTTTTTTTAAATAAACTTATGGAAAGAGTACTGGTAACCGGCGGAGCCGGATTTATAGGATCGCATCTTTGCGACAGGCTTATTAAAGACGGATGTGATGTGATCTGCCTTGATAATTATTTCACCGGAAATAAAAACAATGTACGCCATCTGTTGGGCAATGACCGTTTCGAACTCGTGCGCCACGATGTCACCACTCCGTTTTACGTGGAAGTTGACAAGGTTTTCAACTTAGCATGTCCCGCGTCACCGGTAAATTACCAGTATAATCCCATTAAAACACTAAAAACGTCCATATACGGCGCGTTGAATATGCTCGGATTGGCCAAACGTGTAAACGCGAAAATCCTTCATGCCTCAACAAGTGAAGTCTATGGCGACCCAACGATTCATCCGCAGGTCGAATCCTACTGGGGCAATGTGAATCCGATAGGAATACGTTCCTGTTATGACGAAGGAAAGCGTGCTGCCGAAACATTATGCATGGACTATCATCGCCAGCATAAAATACGGGTGAAAATAATACGCATTTTTAACACTTATGGTCCTCGAATGGATAAAAACGACGGACGTGTCGTATCAAACTTCATCGTTCAGGCGCTGACAGGAAAAGATATTACAATTTACGGAGACGGAACTCAAACCCGAAGCTTTCAATACATTGACGATTTAGTAGAAGGCATGATACGGATGATGAATACAGGAGATGACTTCACCGGACCCGTAAATATCGGTAATCCCGGAGAATTCTCCATGCTCGAATTGGCGAATGAAGTGATACGCCTGACCGGCTCCAAATCCAAGATCATTTTTGAACCGTTACCACAGGATGATCCGAAACAGCGTCAGCCGGATATATCATTGGCCTTCGAAAAATTAAATGGATGGAAACCCACATTCAGACTTGAAGAAGGTTTGATGAAAACTATCACATATTTTGATGATTTGTTGAAGAAAGGATAATAAATAGCCCGTGGACATACAGGAAATATTACCTATATATACGGCTCACCCGCATATAAATGCAGTTGTTTCTTTATTAGAAAAAGATCACCATCAGGAAACTCTTTTATCCGGGCTGAACGGATCGGCCGAAGCTGTCGTTACCGCCTCCCTTTTTCAAAAAAAGGAAGGTGTGTTTTTGTGCATTTTAAATGATCTCGAAGATGCCGGATATTTCTATAATGACCTGATGCAGTTGATAAACAATGACAAGGTTCACTTTTTCCCATCGGCTTATCACCGACACATCAAATACGGACATATTGATCCTGCAAACGAAATACTACGTACCGAAGTACTCGGATTATTACAAACGGAAAACCCGTCAGGCATCATCGTTTCATATCCGGACGCAATCGCAGAAAAAGTCCTGTCGAAAAAGATTCTTCGGGAAAACACACTGACGATTCATACCGGAGAAAAGATAGACCCGATGTTCGTTTCCGATGTTCTTGACAAATATGGGTTTGAACAGACCGACTATGTGTATGAGCCCGGACAATATGCGATGCGTGGCAGTATTGTCGATATATTTTCTTTTTCCAGCGAATATCCTTTCCGCGTGGATTTTTTCGGGAATGAAGTCGAAACCATACGCCGTTTCGATGTTGAAACACAGCTTTCAAAAGATAAGTTGGCCGAGATCCATATCATACCGGAGATTAGTAAACATAACGACTCGGACTCATCTTTACCTGATTTATTACCTGATGATACATTGTATGTGTCGGAAGATATAGAATGGTGCAGAGAGCGCATCGGAAGCCTTTGGAATGAAACTCCTGTCAATCGTGACAACGAGGGCTTTGCAGATATCGAAGCGATGAGAAAAAGGTTGATTACAGTCGAAACGTATACAAAATCAATCGCGCGCTTCCATAAAATTCACTTCCATGCAAAACCTAATTCCGTACACGCGACAGTTCAATTCGATACTTCTCCACAACCGCTGTATCAGAAAAATTTCGATCTGGTAAGCGAATCTTTTAAACAATATATTTCCGAAGGTTATACGATTTACCTATTAACCGACAGCGCCAAACAAGCGGAACGAATCCGCGATATCTTCAATGATCGTGGTGATCATATCACCTTCACCGCGACAAATCATACCATTCATAGCGGATATGTAGACAACAATCTTAAAATATGCCTGTTTACAGATCATCAGGTTTTCGGTCGTTATCATAAGTATAATCTGAAAAGCGATAAGGCCAGAAGTGGAAAAATAACATTATCTCTGAAGGAACTAAACCAGTTTACAACCGGCGATTATATCGTTCATATTGATCATGGTATCGGACAATTCGGCGGACTCGTGCGTACCGAAGTAAACGGTAAGCTACAGGAAGCGGTGAAATTAATATACAAAAATAACGACATTATTTTTGTCAGCATTCATTCGTTGCATAAATTATCCAAATACAAAGGAAAGGACGGAGAGCCCCCTACCCTGAATAAGCTTGGAACAGGCGCATGGGAGAGGATGAAGGACCGCACAAAGAAAAAGGTAAAAGATATTGCCCGTGACCTTATAAAACTTTATGCGCAACGTAAGGATGAAAGGGGGTTTGCCTTCAGCTCCGATAGTTTTTTACAGGATGAATTAGAAGCAAGTTTTATTTATGAGGACACGCCCGACCAGCTGAAAGCAACTACAGATGTAAAAACCGATATGGAAAGCGAACGTCCGATGGACCGGCTTATCTGTGGTGACGTAGGGTTCGGAAAAACGGAAATTTCCATTCGCGCCGCGTTTAAAGCGGTAACCGACAACAAACAAGTAGCCGTACTTGTACCTACAACAGTCCTTGCTTTTCAGCATTATCAGACATTTAAAGACCGGTTGAAAAATTTTCCGTGTACAATTGATTATATAAGCCGCGCGCGTACAAACGGAGAAATAAAGAATATACTCGAACGCCTTCAAAAGGGAGAAGTAAATATACTGATCGGCACACACCGGTTAGTAAGCAAAGATGTTCAATTTAAAGATTTAGGATTACTCATTATTGACGAAGAACAGAAATTCGGTGTTTCCGTCAAAGAAAAACTGCGTCAGATAAAAACAAATGTCGATACACTGACTATGACGGCAACCCCCATACCAAGAACACTTCAATTCTCATTGATGGGGGCACGTGATCTGAGTAATATACACACACCTCCTCCAAATCGCTATCCGATACAGACGGAAATAGAACGGTTTAATACCGATATCATCCGCGAAGCAATCGAATTTGAGATGAGCCGGAACGGACAAGTCTTCTTTATCAATAACCGGATACAAAATATTCATGAGATAGAGGCGCTGATACGACGCGAGATACCGGATGTGCGTATCGCGATCGGACATGGGCAAATGGAGCCGGAAAAATTGGAGAAAATCATCCTCGACTTCGTTAATTACGAGTATGATGTTCTCATCTCCACAACGATTGTCGAGAATGGTATTGATGTTCCGAACGCGAACACGATTATCATAAACAACGCGCATCAGTTCGGGCTATCCGAATTACATCAGCTACGCGGACGCGTAGGGCGAAGCAACCGTAAGGCGTTTTGTTATCTGCTTTCTCCCCCACTCTCTACAATCACACCGGAATCACGCCGCCGCTTACAGGCAATTGAAAACTTCTCAGAACTTGGAAGCGGGATGTATATTGCGATGCAGGATCTCGACATCCGCGGAGCGGGTAATATGTTGGGAGCCGAACAAAGCGGATTTATCGCGGATCTCGGATATGAAACCTATCAGAAAATTCTGGAAGAAGCTGTCGACGAACTCAAAACCGATGAGTTTGCCGATTTATATGCCCAGGATAATATAAATAAAGATGAATCCGAACGTGAGTTTGTTCGTGAAACATTTATTGAAAGCGACCTCGAACTATTATTCCCTCCGACCTATATACCGAATGACTCGGAACGCGTCAGCATCTACCGGGAGCTTGATTCCATTGAAAACGACAAGAAATTGAATGATTTTATCGCTCGTCTCATAGATCGTTTCGGAGCAATACCCGAAGAAGGAGAAGAATTGATTCGGGTCGTACAATTACGTCGCCTTGGCAAACAATTAGGGTTTGAGAAAATCATGTTGAAAAAAGGCACCATGAACCTTCACCTCGTCAAAGACAGTGATAGCCCTTACTATCAAAGCAACGCATTCAGTAAACTCCTCGCGTATATACAGAAGCATCCTAAAAATTGTAATCTTCGTGACCAGTCCGGCAAGCGGAGTCTGATCATAAAAAACATACCGGATGTGCAAACAGCCTGCAAATGCCTGATGAGCATGATGGAAGAATAAATCCAACAAAAAAGCGGCTTGCACTATCTTTATTCAAAATATGAAGATCGGCGGCGCCTCGGCAACACAAAAACAAAATCGAGCTTTTATTTTGTGTTGCACTTGGCTTGTATTATCTTTGTTGCATAAATAACAAATCATAAATTATGAAAAATATTATTATGACAATCGGATTGTCTACAGCGCTTGTATCATGTACTAGTACTGCTGATAATAAAAAACAAACAAACATGAACGAAACAAATCCGTTTTTCACAGAGTATGCAACTCCCTTTGCAGTACCTTCTTTTAACGAAATACGCATAGAGCATTACAAGCCGGCGTTGCTGAAAGGTATGGAAGAACAGATAATGGAAGTTGACGCCATTGTGAATAATCAGGCCACTGCTGATTTTGAAAACACGATCGTAGCTTTAGATCAGTGTGGTAGTCTGTTACGCGACGTAAGAACCGTATTCGCCGGCCAGAATAGCGCCAATACTTCTCCCGAAATGGAAGCCTTAAACAAGGAAATGTCACCTCTCATGTCTAAACATTATGACGACATCAACCTGAATAAAGAGCTTTTCGCAAAAGTTAAATATGTATATGAACATTCCTCCAACCTGAACAACGAGCAAAAAAAGCTTCTTGAAGAAACATACAAGGGCTTCGTCAGAAGCGGAGCAAATCTTCCGGACGACAAACAAGCACGCCTGCGTGAACTGAATAGCCAAATTTCATTACTTCAGCTTACTTTTGGTCAGAATATGCTGAAGGAAACGAACGACTTTCAGCTTATTATCGATAACGAAGAAGATCTTTCCGGGCTACCTCAGAACCTGATCAGTGTAGCGGCCGATGACGCGAAAGCTGCCGGACAGGAAGGTAAATGGATTTTCACGCTTCAAAATCCAAGCGTCATGCCATTCTTGCAATTTTCTGATAAAAGAGAGTTAAGAGAAAAGATTTTCAACGGATATATCAACCGTGGAAACAACAATAATGATGCGGACAATAAAGATGTGGTCAAACAACTTGTAACATTGAGATTAGAAAAAGCTAAACTTATGGGGTACGATAGCTATGCGGCTTTTGTGCTGGAAGAACGGATGGCGAAAAACGAAGAAAATGTTTACGAACTACTTGATAACGTATGGGCGCCCGCACTGATAAAAGCCAAAGAAGAAGCTTCTGATCTGCAAGCGATGATGAATAAAGAAGGAGTTAAAGGAGAACTCAAAGGATGGGATTGGCGTTACTACAACGAAAAAGTAAAGAAAGCGAAATACGATATTGACGAAAATGAAATTCGCCCATATTTCAAACTTGAAAACGTATTAGACGGTCTCTTCCAGGTGGTAGAAAAACTCTATGGCATTACATTTACGGAGATTAAAGACATACCAAAGCCACATGAAGATGCGATGGCCTTTGATTGTAAAAATGCCGACGGAACACATCGTGGAGTGCTTTATATGGACTTTTTCCCACGTGCGAGCAAACGGGGAGGCGCATGGTGCGGCACATACCGTTCGCAAACCTATAAAGACGGAAAACGTGTAGCGCCTGTGGTTACAATCGTTTGCAACTTCACAAAACCTTCGGCAGGACAACCCGCACTTCTCAGTATTGACGAATCGGAAACAATGTTCCATGAGTTCGGACATGCGCTCCACAACCTTTTCAAAGATGTTCATTATTATGGAGTATCAAACGTTCCCCGCGACTTTGTCGAATTGCCTTCACAGATTATGGAACACTGGGTACTCGAACCGGAAGTGTTGAAGTTGTATGCCAAACATTACATTAGCGGAGAAGTGATTCCGGAAGCGTTGGTTAAGAAGATCGACAACAGCAGCAAATACGGACAAGGATTTGCTACCGACGAGTACTTGCAAGCGTCTCTCCTTGATATGGACTATCATGTACTGAAAGAAATACCGGCTAACTTAGACATTATTAAATTCGAAGCCGAATCGATGAATCGTCGCGGAGCATTGAGTCAGATTCCTCCCCGTTATCGAACAACTTATTTCAATCACACGATGGGAGGTGGATATACCGCAGGCTATTACAGTTACATGTGGTCGGAAGTATTGGATGCCGATGCATTTGATGCGTTCAAAGAAACCGGAAATATATTTGACAAAAAAACAGCTGATAAATTCCGCGATTTTATTTTAGTGCCGGGTAGTATAGACGACGCAATGGATATGTACAAAAACTTCCGCGGGAAAGAACCCAGCATTGATCCGTTACTCAAAAACAGAGGTTTAAAATAAATTATAACAACATAAGTCATGGAAAATCAAAATCAGAATCCGGTTCAGGAGCAGTATCAAAATCAAAATTATACAACTAACTACGTTGCGCCTAAAAATCTATCAACCGTTTCTATTGGCGATTGGATTATAACATACATTTTGATGGCGATACCATTAGTCAATATAATCATGCTTTTCGTCTGGGCTTTCGGTAGCAATACGCCGGAAAGCAAAGCTAATTGGGCCAAAGCGTCACTTATTATCTATTTGATAACAATCATCTTGGTTATATGCTTCTGGGGTTCCATCATGGCTATAGCCGTAGGAGCCGCTGCCTTTGGAAGATAGTCCGCCATGTGGCTGGATAGAATTGTATAGAAAGAAACAAAGCTTGTAAGTTACTGATTCAAACAGACATGAAAGTGAATCAGATAGCTTATAAGCTTTGTTCTTCTCGCCATGATTTCAGTAGCACGTGAATAATATCAAGTCCGCGAAGCGAACAAAATATGGCTGGGTAAAACACCCACTTTAATCATAAAATTTATTTTGCCGGAGTAAAAGAAAAGGCTAAAGCAGGCTGATCGGCCGGAAGTCCTTTGGGAACCGAGATTTCAACTCCATTAGCTGTTTTCTTCCAGCTAACGCTTTTTCCGGTTTGTAAAAATGTCATCTTACTCCCTGCTTTTGGCTCATTCCCTTTCCATATAATCGTTTGGGGTAATGGTTGTCCCTCTTCCAGACAAGCGATGGCGTACATTTTTTTGCTGTCTTTACTCTGTGTAAACCATGTCTTGCCGTCATTATAGACGGGTGTATTTCGCGTATTGTAGATAGTTTCGCTATTTTTACCAACCCATTCCCCAATTTTCACCAGACGTTCGGATACGGCTTCGGGCAACGTTCCGTCAGGTTTCGGACCAATTCCCAACAGAAGATTTCCACCTTTAGCTACAATTTCCGCAAGAATGTGAATTACCTGAGCCGGAGACTTGTATCGATCTTTAGGAGTATACCCCCAATCCCAGCCTAAAGTGATGCAACTTTCCCATGGGTTATCCAACTGGGTATCAGGAACTCCACGTTCAGGCGTTTGATAATTTTCAAATTTGCCGGGAACTGTACGGTCAACCATCAACAATCCGGGCTGGTAACCACGTGCCATAGCAGCTATTTTAGGCATATTAATATCCTGAATTCCTTTATATTCAGTTCCCATGCGTTGCGCATCTCCTTCACGGGCCGGACGCACCCAACCACCATCGAGCCACAGGATATCAATGTTCCCATAATCGCCATTCATCAATTCTTCAATCTGGTTGTAACAAAACTCCTTGAACTGATTCCAACGCCAGGGATTTTTTTCGATATCATAATTGTTATTACGGTTGGGAGTAGCGTATTTGTCCCACCAATAGTACTGGGAGTGCCAATCTGGTTTAGAATAATAGGCGCCTATCATATATCCTTCATTCCGGAATGCGTTAAAAACCTCTTTAGCAACATTTCGTCGCGGATGATCTTTGAACGGGCCTTTTGTAATTGAGAAATCGGTATACCGGGTATCGAACAGATTAAATCCATCGTGATGTTTTGTAGTAAACACCACATATTTCATTCCGGCAAGTTTACCGTATCGCGCCCATGACTCCGGATCAAGCTTTTCAGGTTTGAATTCATTAATCGTATTCCAGTAATTCCGTTTACACATTTCATAAGTAATAGTAGAATCACGTGAGATCCAGTCTTCCGAACAAATTGACCACGATTCGACAATACCCAATTGCGAATACAGGCCGAAATGTATCAACATTCCGAACTTCCGGTCCTGCCATTTATCCAGCTTTTCCAGAACCCGTTCGTCATCAGGATACGTATATGTATCGGATCTGCCATGTGCATACGTCTGACCCTGCGTTACATGCACGGTTAAAACAAATAGCAGTATAAAAGAGGTTATTAAACCTATGCCCTTCGAAAACATTTTTCTTTTCATCGTCTTAATACAATTTATCATTTTGCAAAAATAATAAAAAAAACATTATTAACTACCGATCACTCTAAAGCCCTAATATCTCAACCTCTTAATTCATTCAACATCTCGATCATTGCCACCACATTCCGTATCGGTGCATTGACAAGGAGAAAATTCCATTTTCAACTATTGAAGTAAAATGTACCATATAATAATAGCGCTTCAGAACAGGCAACAAGAATGACTAAGACAAAACGCTAAAAATAAACAAATTACACTATGCATTGAAAAGAGTTTATAGATATTATGAGGCTATTTCATATTATTTTTTTAAATTCGCCATCATTTAAAATACGAAAACAATGAAAAAAATCGCTTTACTTATCTCATTTATCATCTGTTTTAATACGATAATAAATGCTCAGGATAATAATTCGACTTCGGCATCACTGAAGGAACAAGCATATAGAAGCCTCAATAGTGGGAAGTACATAGAAGCCCGCTCGTTATATAAAAAAGCCCATGAAGGCTTTGCCGCCCAAGGTGACTACTTGAATGCTGTTGAATGCGGATTAAAAACCGATTCGTTATATGTAAAAGAGAATTTTTTTAAAGAAGCTTTCGAACTATGTCGTAATATGGACGCAATCATCCTGAAAGGAGAAGAAAAAGAAAAGAAAAAACTCTTTGATTTACGCTTGCTTATAACTAAAGAGCGTTTGAGAATTTATATGATTCTGAAAAATACAGAAAGAGCTAAAGAACAATTAGCCATTATGGACGAAATTAGCCGACAAGCCAATAATGAAGCAATTAATGAAACCATATTAAATACAAAAGCCAATTACTATTTTACTTTTGGCCCAATAACACAAGGAATAAGTTACTACGAACAACTCATTGATTTCTATAATCAGAAAGGGGATACGGAAAAGGCGACCGAATCCCTCAAAAATATGGTAAAATTGGCAGAGAAGAGCAATAGTGCTTCGCTTGCTATTGGTATATACAAGCAATATACAACATGGACCGACTCTTTAAATACAATTGCCACAACAAATAAATTAACCGAAATAAAACAGAAATATGATGATTCACAAAATCTATTGAAAGAAAAAGAAGATAGCTTATCTTCCAAACAACGCATCATTGCAGCACTTTGTGTTTTATTAGTCATCCTGATTGCCGCCTTGTCCATTTCAATTATTATTTTACTGCGTTTTATTGCCATTACCAAAAAACAAAAGAAGAACATCAAAATAGCCGGAGAATATAATCAGGCAAAGTCCCGGTTTCTTCAAAATATATCAACTCAGATGGCGCCCGCATTAGATTCGCTTACATATACTACCAAGCAAATTTCAGGAGACACGAATCAACAGGAGAAAATCAGTACGCAAATAGATTCTTTAAGGTATTTTTTTAATGACATACAAGAACTTTCGCTGCTTGAGAATTCATTAGATGAACCTTACGAATTAATAAATTATGATGTAAAAACATTATGTGAAGACATCACAAACAAAGTGACGCCTTATGTAAAACAAGGAGTAGACCTTCATGTGAATACTTTCAAAACAGAAATAAAGATGAATCCGGAACAATTAGGCCGTATTTTGACACACTTACTAAAAAATGCGGCCTTTCATACCGAAACCGGAAAAATCAGTTTGGAATTCAAGAAAAAAGGAGTTCATATTCACGAATTTATCATCACCGATACAGGCTGTGGTATTCCGGAAGAATTAAGAGAAAATCTGTTCAAACCATTTACTGAAATAAAAGATATAACAAAAGGAGATGGACTTGGACTTCCTATTTGCTCATTGATTGCCAAAAAAATGAATGCAGAACTAACGCTGAACGCGACAAAAACAGGAAGTCAGTTTGTTCTCAAACTGCATACATGAAATAATTCAATTATCATTACTCGTACCAGAAATAACGACTTTATTATTTAGCACATAGCAGAAAAAAAATGGGATGCAAAAAATAAAGTACGACACATCTATTGTCGATTTTTCTATAAAAGCGTCATATACTGATGTTTCAAGTGAACGATAGATGAAATGGAGCATTATTGTCATAAATAAAGCGATTCCACAATAAAAATAGACATCCGCATCTTTTTTACAAAATAAAAAAAGAAATGCAGAACAGAAAACCGCAGCCATAACCCATTCAATAGGCATTAAAAAAGAAGATTGAACAATAAACGGATTCATTTGAATAAAGTCATCTCCGAAACCAACGACAAACGGCACAAACGTTAATACAAAAGAAAACAGCGATACGCATCCGATTATCATTGCAGACTTTATGTTCATCTTTTTACTTTTCAAACTATACAGAAACAAAATCATATAACACAGGGCGAAAACATTCCGCGTAGATAACAATAAACCGATGACAACACCTAAAAGTAGCTGATTTTTAAAAGAATCATATTTTTTAATCCGAAAAAAGAATGCGATGGAAAAAGCGATCAGGGTCGCATTAAGAAAAATATTACTCCTACACATAATTTCCCAAAAATAAAATGGAGAGGTTAGCACTAATAGTAAAGCAATTGTCTGATAACAAGGTTTCACATTCATATATTTCAGTAAAAGAAAAAAAATGAATATCCCTGATAACGAAAAAAAGCCCAATTCTCCAATAAGATAAAAAGGTAAAGCCAAGATATAATAAAATGGCATCGGACCCGGGTAATTATCCAGATGGGACTTTGCATAATAGACATACTTATCATCAAAAAAATTGTCCCAGAAAGAAGAAATCACACTCCATCTGTCAGTATTTAAAGACTCTGCCGGAATTTTACTAAAAATAAAAACGCTTCCTACACTAAAAAACAGTAACAACAAACTACTTATTAATGTACTCCTTTTGGCAAATAGTTGCCATGAATTGCCTTTATAAAAAACGATTACATGAAAAAGAAATAACGCAATGACAAAAAACAAATAGTATTCTGTATATCGTGAAAAATATTTTACAGAAAACAATATATTGATAAAAGAAAATATGGCAAAACTTATATTCTTTTTAATCATCTCTCTTTTTAACAGACTCATAACCGCTTAATTTTAATCGAAAATCCGGAACCTGGCTATTTTCATTTTTTGCAACCGATACGAAAAAGAAACTCCCAAAACACCAAAGCCATAGATGATACTTCTTTTCAAATTGATAGAAGAGGCCTCTTTAAAATATTTGGTAGGGCAACTGACTTCGCCGATATTATAGCCTTTATAAAGGATTTGCGCCAATATCTGATTATCAAAAATAAAATCATCTGAGTTTTTGCTAAACCCGACCGACTCTAATACATCCTTTCTAAAAGCTCTATAACCGGTATGGTACTCACTAAGTTTTTGCCCCATCAACAAATTCTGTGCAAACGTAAGAAAACGATTAGCAATATATTTGTAAAGGGGCATCCCTCCCTTAAGCGTTCCATTTCCCAAGATACGGGAAGCTATAACTACTGAATATAAATCATTCGCAATCATATAGCATATTGATGTTATCAGCAACGGTGTATACTGATAATCCGGATGTAACATGACGATAATGTCAGAACCAATCTCCAACGCTTTATTATAGCATGTTTTCTGGTTCCCTCCATATCCTTTATTTTTATCATGGCGTATTACATACTTAATTCCAAGAGCGCATGCCAGCTTCGCGGTATCATCGTCACTCGCATCATCTACCAATATAACATTATCCACAATATCAAAGGGTATTTCATTATATGCTTTTTTCAACGTTTGCTCTGCATTGTAAGCAGGCATTACAATTGTAATCACTTTATTATTTATCATCGTCTAATATTTTCCGAAAGTAAACATGGAGGTTTCCTAACAAACTGAGGACAAAGTTAATAAATAAATCAAACAATCCTTTAAGCTTTACAGCGATCCGATTTTTTAGTTTACAGCTTAGTTTGCATGTCCCCTTAATCATGTAATAAAACAAAAAAGACAGTCACTTATTGTGTAACTGCCTATTTTTTTGTGACTCTGACAGGATTCAAACCTGTAACCTTCTGATCCGTAGTCAGATGCTCTATTCAGTTGAGCTACAGAGCCGATTGTTTTTTGCGAGTGCAAAGATACTGCGTTTTTTTAATTCTGCAAACTTTTTTTGAAATTAATCGAAAAATCCCGAATCAAATATCAGATAACCGATATTTAACCCAAAGTTATAGTTATTTCTCGGATAACTGTAGCCGTTCGCATACAAACTGATGGAAACAAAAGGCAATTGAAGAACTAACGCTGCCTCTCCCATATACTGATATGACTTGAAAAAATCTCCATATTGCGCTTTATATTTGCCATCTACTTTTTCTTTCTGAATTTCCTGTATAGGAAGAAAGCCATATGCTTCGAGACGAAAATGAAGAAAATCGTTTATTTTTACCAAAGGTATTACCCCGGCTGCCACATAATTGTCAGCACAAAAAGCTTCATTAAAAGAAAGCTTACTATGAGGTGTAGGAGTAAATGAAGGCGCCCGCAATATAGAAGCGGTATAGTTGTTACTGAATTCCTTACCACTACTAAACACAGCCTCGCCCATCAATCCGAGATTAAATTTTCGCTTCATTCTCGGATAGTTCTGCCATGAGCCTTTTATGTAGAGCCATTCATGCTTTCTGACATCTGAAAAAGATTTACTGCCTCCTGACCTATAATCTTCATTACCCAATATATACTGTGCGGTCAGATACTGATGGCGTCCTTCTGTCGGATATTGTCTGTAATTGAGAGAATTTCGTTCAAACCTCAGTCCTGTATTAAACAAATTATATTTGCTTGCATCAAAATCAAGATCCGCGAAAGAAGATGTTTGATAATAAAAATCCGTAAGCATTCCAAGGCCGGCAAATAGTTCTACTTTCGAGTGCCTCAAAAAAGGATAACCATAACGCACTCTGATAAAACGTTCGCGCTTTTTAATAAAAGCCGGTACCACGTCCTCATAAAACAAGGATTGACTCTGCGAATAGTTTTCATTGGAATAGGCTAATTTAACCCCAATATATCCCGGCACACGTGCGAAAGGAAAAAACCTTCCGTCCAAAGAAATTCCGCTAAAGGAATTTCCCATTTGAAAGTTCGCATTGAAATCAGCTGACGTTTCTCCCAAACTCTGATACCCCAATCCTAAAAACAATTGATTAGCCTGATGTGATGAGATATTTCCACCAATGGAAACTTTGACTTCATCTTTGATCTTCACCGATAAATAAAGGTCAAATGTTTTATTCTTCCAATTATAGATGGCAGACGGTATAATTTCTTTTATTTTCGAATATGTCAGCATCCTAAAATAAGCACGGCGAAATTCTTCCATCGTAAACTCCCCGTCTATGTTACGTGTCAGTTGCGCGGTAATAAAATGCCGCTGTTCATCAGTCACTCCTGTTACATATATATTCTTGAACTTCAAGGGAGGCAAACTCTCCTTATAGGCTTTGCGACGCTCCATCACCTCTTCCAGAGGAACTTCACGGCCGGCGCGCGCTTTTATCGAATCTATTACCGCCATTGCGCGGTCATACCCTCTCTGCATCACCTCTTTTGCTTTATAAAAATCCAAAAGAGTAACATCCGGCATACGCATCTCAATCAACATTCCATCTTCTTCAGGAACAACATATTCCGTTTTCTGCATAATCATTGTTTCAATCTGATTCATCGGATTCTCCGAAGGTTTCAAGCCTCCTCCGCGAACAGCCGAACCCATAATAAAATCAGGATTAAAATCTTCTTTCATCGCCTTTATCGGAAAATTATCATAAATACCTCCGTCAAACAGCGGCACCCCATCTTTCCAGATCGGCTTGAAAACAAAAGGAAAGGTCATGGAAACACGTACGGCATCACCTAAATCTCCATTCCGGAAAGTAATTGCCTTTTTTCCATAAACATCCGCCCCCATACAACGGAAAGGAACAAACAAATTATCAAAATTCCATGCGGCTTTGGCCGTAGCCTGAGCATAAAGTTCCATAAATGCCTGATTCATCTGTATAGGATTCATAATGCTACCGGGTATCAAACCGTCAAAAAGAACGGAATCCCTCAGATTTAATGAGAAATGCATAAATTGCGGTGTTTCTTCCGGCTTCTTATAATAATAGATATACTCGTTTTTTACTATTCCGGTCTGCCAGAGCCCGAATTCTTCCGAAAGCATTAATTCCAACATTTCATCAGGAGAATAGCCCATTGCATAAAGGCTTCCGACAATTGCCCCAATAGACGTTCCCGTTATATAATCAATCGGCACGTTATTTTCTTCCAAAGCTTTGATTACCCCTATATGCGCAGCCCCTCTCGCACCACCGCCACTCAATACCAATCCTACTTTCTGAGCTGTTGCGGTGGATAAAAAGAAAAAAAACGGAAGAATATATATTAGAAATCTTATTCTCATATTTTAAGAGTAGCTTTTAAGACTTCAAATGTAATATTTTTTCCTATCAGAACAAAGTGCGATTATTTATAATTTAAAATGTGACTATATTTGACTCCTTTTCAACTATAACTATAAATGATTCTGACGGCATCTCAATATTAGTTAAAGTCCGTTTTCAATCTTTCATGTTTCCTTTTCGGAGAAGACTCAGTATTTAATCCTGCAATTTAAAATAACAATATAAAGGCCATGTGTGGGGATGTGAACAGTAGCCTTGCAATCCATGCCTGAAATTGTCGATTTGTATCCAGAACGCATACAAGCCTTTCCGGTATAGAGATGAATTGATTTCGTCCGGTGCGGTCCATTGTCCGATCCAATATTGCGGATAATTTTTTGCATAATTATCAAAGGAGAACTTATAAAGCAACGACCAGGCTTCTTCTTTATCAAATGTGGCGACTCCCAATAATAGCGGGTATTCGAGCGAGTACCATATACCGCCGTCTTCACCCTGTGGTTTATTGTTCCAGAGCGGCCTTTCCCGGTTACGGACACCAATCGTTTCGGGGGTCGAAATGCGAGGTTTTATGTACTGGTATATTTCTTTTTTCCGTTCGCCGGATAGTGTCGGTATCTGCAACAGGTAGCCTTGCGGTTCAATGCAGACATTATCAAGTCCGAAACGCAGATTTCTGTTGAGATAAGCGCGCGCTGAAAAGTTGCGGTCGCCAAAATCGTTCATATATGCGCTCTCCAGTTTGGTTCGATAAGATTCAAGCGCATCCAGAAATTCCGTGACATCATTTCTTCCGGATTTCCGGAGTTGTCCTGTCAGTTTGGGAATGATCGCCAACGCCATTGCGGTATTCATATGAGATTCGGCGGAACCTAAAAGTATATTCGGCGAATGGTGATGCAAAAAACTATCCGCCCAGTCCGAATTGAGCAACCGGATTAACCCGGTTGGCCCGGTTCCCACCTCATCACGCAGATAGATAAAATATTTTTTCAGTAAAGCAAACACAGTTTCCATATGTCCTTCTTCTGCCGGATATAATTCAACTTGTTCATTCAGAAAATCATAATCGCCTGTGATGAGAAGATATTCCGACAGGACATCAAACAGATAGAGTTGCTGGTCGCTCTCCTTGTAAATGGTAGGCGGAGTATATCCGAAACCGGTATTCCCCCTTTTGATTTCGCCATCTGGCTCCGTATGTTTCATGACATAGCGCAGGCAGGATTTTGCTAAAGCCGGATTCGTATAACAGGCAGGTAGAGCAGCCTGCAGATGGTCTCTGTTTGCAATATTGTCACCAAAATGATAGGCATACACCGTACCCTGAGGTATGAATGTTTCCTTATAATATTCATTGTATTTTGCCGATGCTTCTATAAAATGGGCATTCCAAAGCATTTCCCGCTTGAACACCTCGTTTTTTTCAGACGAAAGGTCCGGAAGTTTTGTTTTCCATAACCGGGTAAACACGCCTTCGGCATGATCCGGGTCAGCGTCCTGCATAAAATCATCCATCTGAGCAGATACAGACGAAAAATATTCCTTATCATAAATACCGATAACAACATGAAACGTTTTGCTTTCGCCCGGTTTCAGGGAGGTTTCGAATACGGCAGCCAGTGTGTCGCCTGCGAATTTCAGGGTTGGTTCGACATCCCTGCCGATACCTTCGGCATGCATAAACACGGTCGGGGGAGCGACATCATAAATGAAACGTTTGTCTTTTGAAGGTAATTCTATAAAGGTATTTTTAACGACGGAAATTTCGGCAAGCGCATTTTTGTTTTTTTCATCTACAGATATTTCAACAGGATATTTTAACGGTCGCTCATCTTTTTTCATCATTTGCATATTCATGCTGACATAATTGACGGGCATACTTTCTTCATAAGAAATATCCAGTTTCTTCTTTCCGGTGTTTTTCAGAATTACGGAAATAAGAAAAGAGGGAGCGCCGGTGTTTATTGCTGCCGCCGGCTTAACCGACAGCACTCTGGTGCAAGTTATATTTTTATCCGGTTTATATTCATACCTGGCAAATCCTACTCCGAAATAACGCTTTGTTAATAAAGGATCAGAAGCTATGGAGTTGATACCAACCAGATTAATTTTCTTTGAACCGGCGCCGTCATTTATTAGAAGACAAGCATCATTACTGCCGTAATTGGGCTGCTTTTCTTCAAAATTAATCCGTGACCAGGTTCGTTCGGCTGTCATAAACTGATAAATCCCGCTGACATGTGTAAAAAGCCCTAACCGGTAATTACCAATGAAAAAGTAGGGATCTTCGGGCAGGCGGGAATCATTCCCGTCATTATCTACCGCTTCAAATGGAAGTGTTCCCATATACTGGTACTGAGGTAATTCATTCCGGATAAACGACCATTGGCCTATTTGACTATTTACTGGTAGGATAGATAAACAATGCAAGAAAATAGTCAAAAGAAGAAAATTCTTATTCATAATATTCGATTTATACATCATTTTATAAAATAATATATCAAAACATTCCGTTAAAATTCAAATTTAGCAAACACTTTCTTATGTAACAAACTTTTAATGATTGTTTTTCATGGTGTCTGAATTTTAGAGTTTGTTACTTTCTTTTGCAAAAATAAGGTACAAAAATTAATCACATAATAGAGTAAACAGATAAAAAAGATGGATTATCTTTGCATAAAACCAAAACACATAAAGTATGGCAAAGATAAAACATGGATTTGTCGGCCAACGGCTTACTGTTCTGCCCTTTAACATTATTCAAGGGGCGCTTAACAATCCGCTAACCGCGAATCTGGCAATTCATTCGATGGGGTATTTTCCGAAAGCGGAGAATCATTTTATCGACCGGGAAAACGGTTGCGGCGAGTACTTGCTGATCTACTGCGTCAAAGGGGAAGGATGGTTTCGCCTGAACGGAAAGCATCAGGTCGTTCCGAGCAATCATTTTTTTATTCTTCCGGCCGAGCAACCTCATCAGTACGGATCGGGGACAGAGAATCCGTGGTCTATTTACTGGATCCATTTTAAAGGCCTTAAAGCACGGTATATATGCGATCAATTACCGGGTGTGCGCCTGATTGACATGGGTGAGCATTCAAGGATCAACGACCGTATTTCTTTTTTTGAAGAACTGATCACGGCACTGGAGTTGGGTCATGATGAAGAGATGATCAACTATGCCAATCTCAGTCTGAATCATCTATTGAGCACCTTTTTATATATCCAATCATACCGGAAAGTCAAGCTACGAAAGAAAGGAAAACAAAATACATTTTTTATCAGCCTTGCCACGCATTATATGAACGAGAATATAGAGAAAAAGATCACACTGAAAGAAATTTCTTCCTATTTCAGCTATTCGGAATCACACTTCTACCGGCTATTCCTGAAAGAGGTTCACTATACGCCCATGGACTATTTCCTGCACATTAAAATAGACAGGGCCTGTCAGCTTTTGATTCATACTGATATGAAAATAAATCAGATATCTTTCAAGCTGGGTTTTGAAGACCCGTATTATTTCAGCCGCATTTTTACGAAAAAAACAGGGATATCGCCCCGAAAATACAGAGAAGAAAAGAGAAAATCCGGAGTTAATTTATAATATACTTGTCCAAGCCACCAATCCGGCCGAACAATCCCGCTTTTGGAGCAATGGCTTCGCCGGCAACCTGAATTATTTCCGCGTTATCTCCCGATACGGACGGACAATCCCATCTTCTCTCCGGTGTCCTTTAACGGAATCAAAGCGTCTTTGGAAAGTATACGGTCGTACGCAAAAGGATAAGCGAGCCCCATTTGTTCATATTTATCTTTTCCCAGGGGAACGACCGGCTTTTGTCGCCGTACTTTCCTTTGCCAGCATATTGAAATTGGCATCCATTACGCCGGCGACGATATTCGTACCGCCTACATCCAGCCCCAAATAATATTTTTCCATACCGATTGCATGTTTAACGATGTACAAAAGTACAGGGAGATCATTTCCCGGACAATGTGATATAAATGGAAAATGATGGATTATTCTTGCATAATTAAGTATTTCAACAAAATTAGTTTAAATGATAATTTTCATTCTCTTTCTCCGTTATTCCCATACTAGCAATAATAAGTATGGGAAAGATCAAATTGGTTCAATTTAATTCTCCATGCTTTATTCAATCCTTAGATCAATGGTTCGATTTGCCTGGTAATTAATCCAAACCACTAACTTATCGCCGGTTAATGTAGGTAAATACCCCAAAGTATAGTCTTTTCCCTGCAAAAGCATTTTGCCGTCGGCGATAATCTTTGCATCCGGTTTATTCCAATCGGATATAACCAATGACAGATTATGTACCGGCGCTTCGTCAGACGCATCGATTGAAAATGACAATGATGATCGTTGCTGGTCATCGTTACGCTCGAGCAGATAACAGCGTTGATAAATATCATAACCCTTAGAAATAAAATGACCCGATGTCACATTCAACAGAGGTGCAAAGTTCCACGAACGGCCAAGTGGTACTAATTCTTCGATAGATTGTTAGGTCATACCGAGTAATTGACGGGCTATCACGGTATTGTCGGAACCGTATTCAATCAACTGATTTCGTCCATTCACATCGGTGATGCAGGTATGTGCGGCTCTGTCGGACATATAAGCAACACGCCCGTCACTTTTATTTTGCGTGATTGGCCAATGATCCCAACTCGAAAAATTTGAATATCCTTCGGCCCATCCGAATTGCATGGCTGTCGAACGATTTTCGGGCGGGAAAATGCAGAACATATCATGTTCCGCATTCAATCTTAACAGTTGAATCGGTTGATACCGGGTTTTGTCGTATTTTCGGGGAGCTTCCTTTTCCCATGAATAAAGGGCTTTATTTCCTTCGAAATCGATAAATTCCAACGCTTCGAACGTTGCATTATCCTGCGGTCGGGTGCCTGGCTGACTGAAAAACATGGTTGATTGCAATTGATACCCGCCTTTGTTATTCTTAAAACTATCGGAATGTAATATTTCCTTTCGTGCAGCCACTCCATCGGGAAATATCGTCCAGTATTCATCGACCCATTCACCCCAACCGTCAACATCTTCACGATAAATATCGAATTTTATTCCCGTAAGAGCATATCGCCAATGTACTACGCAACGAGCGGGGGTCGATTCGATGATCCTGACATGCGAATATCGACATTGCTTATCACTCATTACTTCATAACATTCTCCCGAAGCAAAATTTTCCGCACTTTGGTCGCAAACCCAAATATCATTTTCAGTAACGATGGAAGGCGAATAACCTGTTCCTCTCCAAAAAATAAATTTCACGGGACTGTCGGGAAAACGTACTACCACATCAGGATATTCACTGACTTTCCAGAGCTTTTCCCATCCCGGGGCATACATCAATCGGGTGTAATAGGCTCCGAAAGCACCTTGCCCGAATTTTCCCGAAGGCATCTTTCTATATTCGAATACTTGCTCTCCTACTTTGTCGATTTCTTTTACATAACGTATGATTTCCTTATCGGCGGGTATGTTTGCAGAGATGATGAGTTCGTCGATTAATCCGTCGAAACGCATCCATGATTTTTGATTCATACTTGTAGTTCGTTCCGTATTGGCGGGCGACATTTTCATCTGATTTTTGCCTATTACCAAAGGTACTTTAGGAGCAAATGTCGGAATCATTTTCATTTTCAATTCACCTTCGGGTTTCCCGTCAATATAAAGCTTTATCCCTTTGTCCCGGTCAAAAACCATAGCAACATGCGACCATTTCAAAAGAGGAATCTTACTTTCGGAAATACAAGTCAACCATCGTCCTTCCGAAGCGATCGAACCCACCAATTCGCCTAAATGATTTATTCCGAAGAAAAAACCGCTGTGATAATTATTCTGTTGATTGACAATGGCCGATTGGTTGAAAGAATATTCCTGCAAAGCGATCCAGCAATGAATATAAAATGTCGTGTTCAAGTCGGTAAATCCATCTTCGGTCCATTCCGAGGTGAACCCGTTGAATAATGCGGCATTGTTTTTTATCCCCTCTTGAAAAGTTACATCTTTCGTGATTTCGGGAGGGATCGGGTTTTCATCAAATGTCCAATGTTTTATTGTTTGGGAGAAACACCAATTTCCTGAAAGGAGGAGGATAAAAAAAGTATAAAATTTTCTTTTCATGTTAATTATGGTATAGTATTACGTTTATTTAAGCTGTACAACCAAAATACCTTCGGGACTCATTACCAACTTATCCCCTGTCATCCGGCAACCGGGTGCGGCATACAGTTGTCTGGCCGTTTTAACTTCGAGGTTATCCAGCGTAATATGTTCTTCTTTTGTTGATTTGCTGACACAAATAAGTAGTTTTTCTTTTCCGGATTGCAAAGTACGCATCAGTACGTTTTCATGATGTTTATCAAATGAGACGGCATCTGATGAACGGGGCAATACCGAAAACAGGTAATCGGACAAAGGTTTGTAATCTCCCGAAACCCAAGCGCCAAGGGCAACGTTGGAAGGTAACCAGAGAACGTGTCCTTTTCCATATGAATGTTGGCTAACTGCAACATCCTGCCCCGCCATTTTACCATACCAGAGATGGGCGGGTAGATGATACCCTCCGGCTTCTACCATAAACAGGTTATCTTTAAGGATAAATTCCGATATATTTCCGCCAAAAAGTTTCTCAAACATAAATCCGGTATTCATGGTTGTGTGTAAATCTTCGTCAAAGAAAGCGCTCAAACCCTCTACCAATAAAGTGCCTCCACGAGAAACAAAGGTCTCCAGCCATTCACGGTATTGGGAAGGCATCGAAATCTGGTTGGAAATGAGGATGGATTTTCCCGTATAATCTTTTTGTGTAAAGTCGTATTCGTTTATATCTTTCAACCCTACGTTCAATCCCCGCTCAGTCAAGGCTTTCAGGCAAGCTACAGGCGATTTGATTACTGCGCCGGGTTGACGACCGACATATCTGTCATTTTGAATGGCCATCAGGCTTTCCGCCCAGAGGCTTTCTTTGAAATAAACAATATCGATACCGGAAGAAATGATACGCGGATTTTTGAAGACATCCGCATTTCCGGCTATCACTTCCGAGACTTCTTTAGCAGCATGTAATCTTTCGGTTGGTTTTCCCTGAAAATCAATCATCGCCCATTCGCCAGCTTCGATGCCCGAGCTACGGGGATTGAGCGACCAGAATATACCGCCTTTACCTTCACATGCTAGCGTAATCCAAAGCCATTGCCTGATTTCTTCCGGCGTAGGGCACATCGCATTCATACCGCTGTAGGTATTGTTACCTCCCTGAAGTTCGGTCATAAACCAGGGCAGATGACCGGCTCCCGACCGGATTATCTCCGCATTTGCCAGCATTGCCAGCGCATACTGTTGCCGGTCGAAATAGCCAAAATGCCAGGCTGCATGCGCGGACCCTCCCAAACTGGTCAGGAATGAACGCCATGCCGGAAAATCATATTGTGCATAATTCTGAAAAATGGCATGATTATTCACATGTATGTCATGGCCGGTATCATATTTCCGTATTTCATCGGCAATCCAACGTAGGAAGGAGGTATTGAGGTCAGTATGAAATTGTTGGCTTTGCATATCCATAAGCACCGGGTATCCGTTTGCTTTGAAATCTTTTGCAGGATGCGCCTGCTGCCAAAGATTACGTTTATCCCGCATAAACGGAGTGTCGGGTAATTTATCTATACCGGGTTCGTTTATCAGCACCCATCCGTAAAGAGCCGGAAAATCCTTATAATGGCTGACAAGAGCTTTTATAAAGCAGGCGAAAGAGGCTTGCTGCATTTCATCAACAGGAAATTTCCACCCGCCGATATCGGTTTTAGCAGTTGCCGGAAAGAGGGTCGCATATACCTTGATACCATATTTATCCGCCGCATAAAATGCATGGTCGAAAAGCGTAAAATCCCAGCTACCGTCCGGCTGCAGCATGTAAGATTCAAACATGCGGATACGACAGACAGTCATTCCATTCTCATGCATCGTTTGAAACCATTGCTCAATCAATGACCGGCTCTGACCGGGTTCGATAAATACCTGTGTACCCAAAAAGGGAACAGCATCAATTTTCACAGGCCGGGCGTGAACAGATCCCCCCGGAAAGACAAGTATTTTTATAAACAGGAAAAAAGATAAAAAAATAATTTGCTTCATAAATTGTATTTTTAATTGCCCTGTAAAATCAGGAAAGAACGGCATTTCACAGCCTTTCCTTCGTATGTGTAATCATTCTCCGAAAAATTCACGACGACACGGTTGCCCGAAGAAAATTCCGACATTTGTATTTTTCCGTCGGCGGTAATAAACGAGTGCGAAAGCATTTCATCATAGCCGACTTGCTGCAACCAAGGACACACCTTTTTATAGCTTTCGATAAAAGTCTGTTCATATGCCTCCCAACGGCCACGATCAATGCTCCATAAGGGAGCCGTTCCGTAAAGGATATTGAACAAGTCTTTCTTCCACCACAGTTCGGGCGTGTGATGATTGCCGTCTTCCCAACGCCAGGAAGTCACCACCGCATCATGGTAAACCAGTTCATACAGCGGAACACGGGTAGCTTCGTTAATGGAAAATTTCAGGTACGTATCCGGTGCGGTACGCGTATCCAGCATAACGGAAGGATGCGGATTATTTTTCCAGTTTCCATAATAATAGATCGTTCCCTGTTTGTTTATATCCGAACCGAACCAGGTGCGTTGCAATGTCATCATACCATGTACGAAAACGGAATGCGGAACGGCAAAATCAGCGCCCCATTCGCCTCCCATATACTGTCCGTATGTATCTTCGATATATTTATAGTTTTTAATGATTTCACGGGCATACCCTTCACGTGTCAGCGGATGCTCTTTGCAATAACATTCATACAGGCCGTTAGCCTGATACACATCGAGGAAATAACATTCGTGCGGATATTCTTTCATTTCACGGCCGACCCTCTCCTCGATCTGCGGACGCATAGCTGCCGGACAGGCATACGTTCCGAAATTATTGGAGTATGTGGAACCGTCCTTTTTGCGGGCAGCCAGTTTGTGGAACATACCGGGATAGGCAGTGCGGCGATATCTTCGAGGCTCGCTCCAATCATGCTCATACCAGGCAGTATCCCGCTTATGTAAATCCGAAAAAAGCTCGTAAGCGCCCGTACCGTAGCCCAGCTCTTTCAGCCGGTCGTCATAGCCGGGTTCCGGATAAGGCGTGTGATTGGCATCCCACAGAATCAGGGCTTTGTCAATACCGGCTGCTTTCATATCACGGGCAAAACCGACTTCACGCCCGGTATCCCAGACATAGATGTGAGGGGCGCCAATCATCTTGGCAACAGCAGGGAATCTTTCTTCTTTATCTTTCAGCGTTGTAACACGGTTCTTTTCCCAAATGTAATTGCGATAAGTTTTGCACTGGGCCACATATCCGCCTTCATCGAAGAAGTGGTAGATCATTTTGCGGTCGTAACCAAATGTCTCAAGACTGGAGAGCCATACCGGCATAAAGCTTATCAATCCGTCAGATTGTCTGGTGGTGCGCAATGCAGCATCGAAAGGAGTATCGAGTATGACCATATAACCCGATTGGAACTGCTTGTCGGTAATACCCATCCAAGCCATAGACAGTCCGCCTCCGCAATAAAAAGCTCTACCGTTACCTAATGGATATTCGGTATCGTCTATGGGCAACAACATACCCTCGCCATCGGTAGAGAGCAGGTAATAATCTTTGTTATCGGCTCGGAAAGCCGCCGGATAGCTGAATTCATTGAACGCAGGATTTTTTTTGGCGCTAAGTGTTACTTCAAGACCGGAAGCTGCGGAAAGAGCGAAACGGGCTTCGAACGGGAATACTCCTTGCATAGACACAAGCAACGTCTTTTTATCCTCTTTTACTTGTTTCACGCTTATCGGATTTTGTAGCGGATATTGCGACCAAACTTTGTTGTTGCGAAGGTCGGCAACCGTAAACAATGCCGTATTGTCATCAAAAGAGAATTGGATGCGGCCATCGCTCAATGACCAAATTTTAGCGTTGACAGTAGCAGACTGAATTAAAATGCAGGTCAGTAATAAGAACATGTACTTTTTCATATATATTTATTTTATTTCACTGTATTATTCAAAACTGCTTTCACGTAGAGTTTCCCCGACTTATTCCCAACAGGAAGTTTTACGACAATTCTTTTCAATCCGGGATTTGGAGAATCCTGAATATTCCGGGGGTCGGAAACATCTTGCACTTCAATGTTCAATAAGCGAACGGCGGGCGATTCAAAAACCAACTCCAACGCCTCACCTTGTTGTTTGAGTATCAAACCTTTCGCACTACATATCACATCCGCTTTCGTTAGCCACTGCCAGGAAACAATGGTTTGCGGATTTTTTGCCGTCCATTCATCCTGAATGGATATTGTTCCATCGGGATGAAGCGATACAGAACGTTGTACATGATCTGCTTTCCCGGAATAAGAGGAACTCAAGTCAAGCCGGTGTCCCATGGAACCATCCGGTTCGGTTAATGGTTGTATCGTACCATAGCCTTCAATATTCTGGTATTCGCCATCGAAGCGGAGGATGTTATGTCCTTCGGGCCCTACCCGGAAAACAGTCCAACGGCTGCTGTTCTGCGAATAATTCCATAAATCCAATCCGGCCACCCTCATTTTATTATAGCTTTCCGTTCCGCAATCCAGCGCCCAACGAACGCCATCAGCTTCCAGGATAAAACTGCCGACGTCCATGTGTCCGTGAGAATGATTGGGCGTACCGCCTTTAATTGCTATGAAGCCGGCTTCGGGGTCAGTCCATGAAGAACGCGTGATACCCAAAGGCAATCCACCCCGAGCAGTATAATGCAGCGGAGTAGATGAATCTTTACCCAATAAGTGGGGATTCCACCAGATAAGTTCCAATGGTATATGCCTACTGGTGGCTAATTGTAGAGGTTCATCTGTTATCATCTGACGGTGTAGGATTTGTATATCGTTGATTTCTTGTCGCATTAAGTCAAATCGCTCCAATTCACGTCCAAACCAAAGCATAACGGGTTCATTAAGATTCTCTACATGATAATCAGAGTAGTTAAACGCCTCGCCCTTTACACCTACCACCTGAGCATTGGAATCACCAATTTCATAACCTATATCGATTAGCATACTTTTCACGGCAGCGCCTGCAATTTGAACCTTATAATCCCCACCCTTCAAAAAGCCTTGATATTTGTCCAGACCGTAAGCGGAACCGGTAGCCGTGCGCAAAGCTTCGATGGCAATGACGTTGAAACTTGCGCCATACGACCAATAACTGGGGCCTTCCGCATCTGACCCATCGGGTTCAAAAGCCTTTGCATAAATCGGGAGATTTTTTACGGCTCTGTCAATGATTTGGCGAGACAGTTCCGGTTCGTATTCTGCAATTGCAAGTGCGCCCACCATGGTTCCTCCGTGACACACCGGATTCCAGTTGAAATCACCGTTTACCCAGCTGCTTCCGTCATCGCTTTCGTGCATCGTCAGAGCCGGACGCAGAGCCGAATTTGCAATAGAATGAATAATAGCCTCTTTTTCTTCGGCAGTAAGTTTGTCATACAACCAATCGAAACCTATTCCTGCTGCAAGAGCCGCCTCGCCTACATCCAGAAAATGATTGGTACCCCAATCCTCTTGATCTGCGAGGTACATTAACACTTCTTTGGCTACTTTCAAGTATTCTTCTTTATCCGTCAGCAGGTAAGCCATAGAAAGACACAAGATCCTACGCTGCGTTTCACGCATAGCTCCAAACTTAAATCCTTGTCCAGAATACTTCACGGGCGGCAGTCGGAGAGCCTCATCAGCATAATGAAAGATAATTTCTTTCAATTGTACGGAAACGTCATCCGATTGCTGTTTTAATTCTTCGATTCGTTGATGATCCAAAAACAGATACGGATGCTCTTTCTGCCTGTCTGCGGTACCGGTACAAGATATGCAGATGCTTTGCAGGCAGATTATCAATAATATTAGAGTATTTTGTATGTTTTTCATGGTAACCTCCAAACAATTATTTCATCGAAATAATACGGCTTCTAAAAGCGCTTCCATGATGTGGCTGTCCGCCTCCTACAAAGATTTCAACATCTCCGGTCATCGGTACGGAATTACCGGATAAATCGACTACCGTCAGTTCTTCGGCCGACAAGGTAAATGTGACCGTCTTTATTTCTTTTGCTTTCAGGTTTATACGTTGAAAGCCTTTCAGCGAGCGTATCGGCGTCCGGAACGCATCATTCCTGTTCGAAACATAAAGCTGTGCGACCTCATCTCCTGCCGCTTCACTCTCGTTTCTCACCTGGATTTCTACCTGATACCCCCCTGTTATCGGCTTTATTTCCAGATTGTCATAAGCAAAGGTTGTATAACTCAACCCATAACCAAACGGATAGCGGACTTCTCCTTTAAAATAGCGGTACGTACGGTTATCTATGCTGTAATCTTCAAAATCCGGCAAATCTTTTTCACTTTTATAAAAAGTAACCGGCAAGCGTCCTGCGGGATTATAATCGCCAAAGAGAACATCGGCTACAGCCACTCCCCCGGCCTGACCGGGATACCATGCATTCAGGATAGCCGGCAGGTTTTCGGCTTCCCACTCTATAGCCATAGCGCTTCCGGTAAGCATCACGAATACGACGGGTTTACCGGTAACGGCCAGTTCCTTCAACAATGTTGTCTGTACACGCGGCAAGGCTATTGTTTCGCGGTCGCCTCCTTTAAATCCTTCGGCAAAGACTTTCATGGCTTCACCTTCGAGGCCGGCAGAGATACCCCCGGCAAAAATAATCACATCGGCATCTTTTACGGCATCAGCAGTTTCTTTCGGATCGGCATGCCACAGACGGCCGACATCGAACTTCAATTCGCTCACATCGGCATATTGCCAGTATTCGATAACTATTTTATGCGGCTTGTTCTTTTCTGCAGCGAAAGTATAATATGTTGCCCCTTCATCGGAGTTGATACAGAGTTTGTCGTCAACATAAAGTTTGTATCCGTCATCACCCGAAAGAAACAAGCTTACTTCTCCCGAATGGTCAGGCCTGTATTCTGTTGTATAACGGATAGACATTTGATTGGCTGCAATCCCGGCTGCAAACATTTCACCATCGCCATGCTGAAAATCTATTCCGGTTTCCATCCGGACAATTGCGGGAGCTCCGTTTAAACGGGGATTCCGGAAGTATTCGGCCTGCAAACCCTTTTGTCCGTTATAACTGAAAAAGTCAGCGTTGTATCCGGAACGGAAGACCTGATCATCCACATAGCCGCAACCCGGTTCATATACGATTTCGACGTCATCTCTCAACTTCTCCCGTAACCCATCCATGATAGACCATACCTTAGTGGGATATCCGTAATAATTACCCAGCATAACGGTTTCATTTACAGCATTCGGGCCAACTAACGCGATTTTCTTTATCTTCTTGCTGAGGGGTAGCGTCCGGTTCTCGTTTTTGAGCAATACGATAGATTGCTGCGCCATTTTCAATGCGTGTTGCTGATGTGCGGCACACTCCAGCACATCGGTTCCAATCGTGGAATAAGGCACTCTTTCGGGAGCGTCAAACATGCCGAGACGCAAACGGATTTCGAAAAGGCGTTTCAACGAAGCATTGATCTGTTCTTCGGTTATCAATCCTTCATCAACCGCCTGAATCAACGCATTGTATGCACCATCGTTCGAACATTCGCAATCGGTTCCGTGTAATACGGCATCCGCTGCGGCGGCCTGTTTATTGGGGTGTGTTTTATGTGTCCGGTGAAAATGATTAATACCCCCGCAATCAGAAGTGACATATCCGGTAAATCCCCATTGATTACGGAGAATATCCGTCATCAGTAAGTCATTGCCGCAACAGGGCTGACCAAAGAAAGCATTGTATGCACACATCACACCGCTTACCTTCGCATCGACGATCAGTTTTTTGAACGCAGGCAGGTACGTGTCCCATAAATCCTGATTAGAAACTTTAGCATCGAATGTGCTGCGATTCCATTCCGGACCACTGTGGACAGCATAATGTTTGGCGCAGGCGGAAGCTTTCAAGTAACGGGGATGATCGCCTTCCAGTCCGCGGACAAACGCCATACCCAGTTGCGAAGTAAGGTAAGGGTCTTCTCCGTAAGTTTCCTGGCCGCGTCCCCAACGCGGATCACGGAATATATTTACATTGGGGCTCCAGAAAGTAAGGCCCAGGTAAATACCGGTCTTCCCTTTCGGAGATGCGTCGTTATATACAGCCCGCCCTTCGTCGGATGCATATTGAGCCATTTGATGCAGGGAAGAAACATTCCATGTGGCGGCCATACCGATCGCCTGCGGAAAAGAAGTGACACGGTAGGGCGAACGGGCTACCCCGTGCAGGCATTCGTTCCACCAGTTATATGCAGGGATGCCAAGACGTTCAACGGCAGGCGCGTTATTCATCATTTGTTTTACTTTCTCTTCAAGTGTTAAAAGAGAAACGATGTTCCCCGCCCGTTCTTCAACCGTTTTGTCAGGATCCAGAAAAGGATAAGCGTATTGAGCCACCGCATGATAACTAAAAAGGAAGCCTATACACAATATTACAATCTTCTTCATACGATTTTTATTTACAATTTCCTGATGTACTTATTTCCGGGAATATAAATCATTCAGTCCGCTCCATGACTGTGATTGTATCATCCTGTTCCAACTGTCAAAAGAGGCAAATTGCCGATTACCGCTCCATGCCGCACCTGCATAATAGACAAAAGGCTCGCCCGAACGGACTTTCACCAAGGCTACACGGTCATTCCCCACGGAAACAAACTGTTCCAGTTGATCAGGATTTACATATATGGCAGCGCCTAATGTTCCATTCTGTTTGTCAACTTGTTCAGTTACAGCCATACAGCCGGTTGTCCGCACATCCGTAAAGGCCGGGTTGCCAAATGTGGTCAACCCTACAGCCACCGTCAGGTCTTCCCCGTTTTCCGTTTCAAAGAATGATTCTACCTGAAAAAAATTGCTATCCATCATCATCCGGATTTTCTTTTTCTCGTATATCGTAACGCCGTTTACCCGGTAGGGAAGATAGGTCAATTCAAATTCTATCCTGTCTTTTTCATTTTTATATATCCGGTAATTGGCATACGTTTCAGCGGGAAATAACACACCGTCTTTCCATACGGCAGTTCCGCCGCATCCTCTCAAAAATCCCATGTGATAAAAATCGCATCCCTCACCCCGGTCTTTGTGATAATCCAACCCTCTTGCATTCAGGTCATACCAATGGTCTATCACCGGATAGTCGACGGATTTCGCCCAAATATCGATTCCACTGCTTACTTTATCTTTCACGGCTTGCGAATAAACCCGGAAGGCAATGCGATCGTTTTCCCAGGCAATATCTCCGTTTCGCTCCGGCACATATCTGACATATGTGCGTGGAGCTTGTTTTTGGGTATTGACGCCAATCATGCTTCCCAGCTTATTTTCAACGGTAATTCCGGTGATTCCCATTTTTACCGCCTGGGCAAAAGCTAATACTACCGGCCCGAAAGCATGCGGTTCGTTGTAAAACCAGGGATGATTTATATAATCCTCTTTTGTTCCCTTGCCGGGACACAAACAACTCCAGCAACCATTGCTTACCGAA
>JAVBNB010000042.1:0-38477 GCA_031551825.1 Tannerella sp.
GCGGCTTTTTCTTCTTCCGTTAATGTGTTGTGCTTTTCTTCTGTGCAGGATATAATGCATGAAAGCATTATGCATGCGGCAAATAATAATCCGCAAAAGTTGAGAGTTGTTTTTCTTACAGTCATAATGGTTCTTTTTAGATGAAAAATATGTTGCAAAGATAGTTCTTTTAATTAATATTCCCGTGCGATAGATAAGGAGAAAATACTTATTCTGATTTCCGGAACAGAAAGTAAAGCATCAATGCATGATGATACTGTCGCTCCGGTTGTTATAACATCATCAACCAAAAGGACGTGTTTTCCGAATAAATGTTCTGTCTCTGTTATTTTGAAAACTTCTTCCACGTTTACATGGCGGTCATAGACTGATTTGCGTGTTTGTGATTTTGTATCGGTAATGCGTTTCAGTAGATTGTTTTCTACTTTACATCCGTATATGGAAGATATTCCTTTTGCAATCAATTCGGATTGATTGTATCCGCGTTGTTTTTCTTTTTTAGAATGAAGTGGTATTGGTATGATTGTGTCTGCTGATGCATAAAGCCCATCATTCTTGAGTTCAAGCGCCGCCGTTCTTCCCAAATATTCTGCAAATGCTTTGTTTCCTCTGTATTTCAACGAATGAATAAGTTTTTGTGTTGTTCCGTCTTTTTCGAAAAATAAAAACGCAGTAACTTCGTTTACTTGCATATATCCTGAAAATAGCGCTGCAGACGGATTGCCTTTGTTTACATGATAATTGGTTTTGGGCAGATCGCAAAGGCAATTAAGGCAGATATGCTGCTCATTGCGGACAAGCGGCTTTTCGCACAGCATGCAAAGGTTCGGATAAAACAGATTTACAAGGTCATTTAGCCAATTATTCATCCCCTTTATTTTTGAGTATTCTATTCAATGTGCTGATAATGAGCGTTGACTCGAATCCTCTTGAAGACGCGAAGCGGCATAGTTTCTGAAATACGTCTTGTGATGAACGTCCTTTTGTTGTACGTTTTTTGTTTTTCAGCGAATCTGTCAGAACGGATATGTATTCGTCTTCGTCAATAGTTTCAATAGCGCTGTAATAGACTTCCGGTTTAATATTTCGCTTTTTTAGTTCGTAGATGATCTTGACGCGTCCCCAGTGATTAAATTTGAATTTGTCATTGACAAAACTGCGGGAAAAACGTTCCTCATCGATGAACTTTTCTTGAAGAAGTCTGTTTATAATGCGCATTTCCGCCTCTTTCGGTAAGTTTTCTGCACTTATCTTTTTTTGCACGTCATATAAGCATCGTTCTCCTTGTGAGCAGTATTTAGCTAAGGTGTTTAGCATTTCGGATTCACTTTTCATATATACAAAAATTGAAATTTAACACTATGGTAATATAGAATTGCTTCCATTTCGTGAAAGCGACCGTTGGTTCGCTCTTTTGTAAATCGCCTTTAGCTAAGGCTGACCTTCGGTTGGCGATACATTTATCAGGCTCGTTTCATATCAATTGATTTTTGTTGATATAAATCTGTTTTTGCCGGACAAATCGCGGATAATGTTCGTTTGCGTATATCCTTTTTTATGTAACATCTCATTGATGATTACATCGCATTGCGCGTTTATTTCAAAATAGATCATACCTTCCGGAGTTAGTTTTTGCAGGGCGAAGTCGGCTATGGCATTATAAAATAAAAGTGGAGTGTTGTTCGGGACAAATAATGCGAGATGAGGTTCGTAGTCTAAGACATTGGCTTCCATAGAGGCGCTTTCTTCTTCTCTGATATAGGGAGGGTTGCTTACTATGATGTCGAAGTTTCCGGGAATCAGCTCCGCTGATTCTGCCGTATTCAGAATATCTGCCTGTATAAAACTGATGTCAGTATTGTTTAACCGGGCGTTGCATTTTGCTGTTTGAAGCGCTGTTTCCGAAATGTCGACCGCAGTTATTGTCGCATTTGGAATGTGTTTTGCCAATGCTATCGCAATACATCCGCTTCCGGTCCCTATATCAAGAATGCGAAGTGGTGACTGTTTGGTATGTGACTTTATGATTATATCCACTAATTCTTCTGTTTCCGGGCGCGGTATCAGGACGGAAGGGTTTACTTTCAACGGAAGACTGTAGAATTCTGTTTTGCCTAAAACGTATTGAAGCGGCTCCATTTTTTCAAGCTTGTCTACAATCGAGTAAATTTCTCTTTTTTCGTTTTCAGGGATTTGTTTATCTTTGCATAGAATTTGTTGATTATATGATAATCCACATACATCGGATAATATCAGGCGGATAAAGCCGCGTATTTCTTCCGGCGGATAAAGAGCTTTTAGTTTTTCCTGAATGTATGTTGTAATATTTTTCATATGATAATGCTGAATTATTTTCGCGTTGTAAAGATACGGATTTTGTCGGACTTTTTAAATTATAATATTTACGATGATGGATGTCTCTGAATTATACATGTCCAGATGTATTGAACTGGCCGGAAACGGGAAAGGGAACGTTGCCCCAAATCCGATGGTCGGTGCGGTAATTGTGCATGATGGTCATATCATAGGAGAGGGTTATCATCACTGTTTCGGGGAAGCCCATGCCGAAGTCAATGCAATAGCATCAGTTAAAGACACGGCATTGTTGCAAAGTTCGACCTTATATGTTAATTTGGAGCCTTGTTCACATTATGGGAAAACCCCCCCGTGTACCGAACTAATTATTCAAAAGAAGATCCCGCGCGTTGTTATAGCTTGCTTAGATCCGTACTCGGAAGTCGCGGGGCGTGGCGTAAATATGTTACGCAGTGCAGGCGTGGAAGTCGTTACCGGTGTGATGGAGCGTGAAGCTATTGAGTTGAACCGCTTTTTTATGACGGCTCATAAATATCACCGTCCTTATGTCATATTGAAATGGGCTCAGAGTGAAGATGGTTTTATTGATCGCAGGCGAAATGATGTGTCTGAAATGCCGACAGTATTATCTACGCCGGTAACCCGGATGATGGTTCATAAGCTGCGCTCGGAGGTGCAGGCCATTATGGTCGGGACAAATACGGCGATTTTGGACAATCCCTCTCTTACGGTACGCTATTGGAGGGGGAAGTCTCCGGCACGCGTGCTTATTGATCGTGGCCTGCGTGTTCCTGAAAATTATCACTTATTAGACGGTACACAGCCTACATTTATTTTTACAACGCGGGACTTTAAGGAAACAGAACGTGGAGATTCGGATGAGGGAAATGTTAAATATGTCAAAATGGACAACTCCGTAAATATGTTAAACAATGTTGTGTCGAGTCTTTATAAAGAGAATATTCATTCTTTGCTTGTTGAGGGAGGGGCACGGCTTCATCGTTCTTTTATAGAAGAAGACCTTTGGGATGAAATAATTGTAGAAACGGCACCGATGCGCATAGGAGACGGAGTTGAATCAGTCTCTTTATGTTCTGTTGGCGGGCTTCAATTGGCTGACAGGCAAGTTGTCTTTTCGGATGGCATGTTCAGGAAAATGCCTTCTGTGGTAGTGCGATATATTCGTTGTGAAGTTTGGAAAAATAAAGTATCGTACTCTAAAATATTATAAATAATGTGGAATATGTAGACTAAAATAAAAAATGTTCTTACTTTTGTCCACTCGAAAAAAAGAAAACATAGATGAGAAAGATGAAATTTTGCGGATTATTATTAATAGGAGGATTGATTCTTTTGGTGTCCTCTTGTCTCGGTGGCAATGATGATAATGGGGTTGATAGTTGGACTTTAAATAATGCACAAATAGCTTCATTCTCATTATCGAATGACTCCATCGAGGGTTTGTCGAGTGTGAAATTTACGATAGACCAGTTGAATAATAAGATCTATAATAAAGATTCCATGCCTTATGGAACAGTTATTGATGAAAAAATAAAGGCCACAGTCGGTTACGATAATAAGAATGGGGTGTTGGCGATTCTTTTTGTCTCACAGGCGACGAATGATTCGATATGGGGTGTTTCCGATTCGATTGATTTTTCCGCTCCTGTTATGATCACCGTTTATTCTTATGATGGTTTAACAACGAAAACGTATGAGACAAAACTGAATGTTCACCAGGTAAATCCTGATACGATGATTTGGTCCAAATATGCTGATATCATGTCCGGAAAGACATTTAAGGATATGAAAGTTCTTTTATATGATCATTTTTATTACATGTATGTTTCTGAGAATTCCAGTTACAATTTGTATAAATCGGATGTTTCGGATATGGTAAATTGGGAAAAACTCGCCTTGTCGGATTTTCCGGATAAGGCTATACTCTCTCAGATTACAAAGTTCGAGGGCGACCTTTATGTGATATCGGAAGATGGCGATTTGTTTTATTCTGCGGATGGACAAGCCTGGTCACAGGTAGCCAAGAATGGCGATATGCCAATTAAGGCGTTGTTGGGTTCTCTTCCCGCGAGTACGGTAACCGGCAGATATCCGGTTTTGTCTTGTATCACTGTGGAGGATGATGTTTTGCGTTTTGTTTCCATTGACAAAAATAATACATATACACTCGGAGGTAATGTTCCGGAGACTTTCCCGTTGTCCGGTTTTGGTAATTTTAATTATGAGACGATGTATTATCCGCGGTTGATTCTGGCGTCAGGGCGTGATTCGAAAAATAATTTGTCAGATAAGGCATGGGCTACTATGGATGGAACGGTTTGGGCCTCTCTTTCTAATAAAGACGCGACATTTTCTGCCCGGGAAGGAGCGGCGGTATCCTATTACGATGACTGTTTCTTTCTTGTCGGGGGAATTGATCCTTCCGGAGTTGCATTGAAAGATATCTTTTACTCAAAAGATCATGGTGTCACATGGGCTGATACGACTTATGTGATGGCTGAAGAATATACGGCGCGAGGTTTCTCGTCGGTTATTATAGATAAAGATAATTATATGTTGCTTTTCGGAGGAAAGGCAGGAAATGATACAAATGTTTTGAATGAATTATGGCGTGGACGAATTAATCGTCTTGGTTTCGAGGGAGAATAGTTGCGGGTCCAAATATAATTTTATCCGTTTTCTTTCGTTAGAAAGAAAGGTCGGAGATGAATTTCGACTGTTTATTATTAAACGATTAAAGGATGCGTTCAACTTTTTTTCAGCGAACAAGTATTATTATATTGCTATGCCTTTCTTCTTTCCGGGTAGATGCGCAGGAGTATTTATATGAAATAGGAGGTATGCTCGGTGGTTCTTTTTATATGGGTGATGCCAATAAAAATACGGTATTCAAGAATATGAATCCGGCTGCCAGTTTTATTTTTCGTTATAATGCCAATTTTCGCATTGCATTTAAGGCAAACCTGGCATGGGCTCGCGTTTCGGGTTCGACAGAGGGGCTTGATAATGTTTTTCCTAACAATACACAAGCTTCGTTTGAACGAAATGTGATTGATTTGGGAGGACAGGCGGAGTTTAACTTTTTTCCGTATAGCGATAAATATAAGTATTTGTTGACGAAGCGTATATCGCCATATATATCAGGCGGACTTGGTTTTACCGCTGCGCCGGGAGATGGAAATATGTTTTTCAGCCCTCATATCTCATTGGGTACGGGAGTGAAATACAAAATAAAAAATCGTATCAATATCGGAGCGGAACTATCTATTCGTAAATTGTTTGGAGATGGGCTTGAAGGCAATGATGTGCTGGATGATCCTTATGACATAGGGAGCGGCTTATTTAAAAACAGAGACTGGTATTCGATGCTGATGATTTCTGTTTCGTATGATTTTGGATTGCGAAACTGTAATTGTAACAAGAAAGAGATGAATGAAATATATTAGACGTTGTTAGAATGTCATTGATTGAGGAAGTAGATAAAAGCGAATTGCCGCAGCACGTGGCAATCATTATGGATGGAAACGGACGCTGGGCCAAAAGTCGTGGTGAAGACCGCAGCGAAGGGCACCGGGAGGGTGTTGTATCTGTCCGTAAGATCGTGGAGGCTGCTGTGGCTGTAGGCCTTAAGTATTTGACAGTTTACACTTTCTCTACGGAAAATTGGAATCGCCCGGATGAAGAGATAAAAGCGCTGATGTCGCTTATGGTGATCGCAATCTATAGGGAAACGCCTGATCTGATGAAAAATAATGTGCGGTTGATGGCTATCGGAGATATGACGCGTTTGCCGGAAGATGTTCGTAATACCCTGTTCGAATGTATAAAGCAGACATCTGCAAATACCGGAACAACATTGGTGTTGGCATTAAGTTACTCTTCACGCTGGGAAATTGTGCAAGCAGCGAAACGTATTGTCGATGATGTGCGAAGTAATGATATCATTGTAGAGGATGTCAATGAAAAATTGTTTTCATTGTATCTGACAACCTATAATCTCCCTGATCCGGACTTGTTGATCCGGACGGGAGGTGAAAAGCGTATAAGTAATTTTCTTTTGTGGCAATTATCTTATGCGGAATTGTATTTTACGGATGTTTACTGGCCTGATTTCAGAGAAGATGAATTTTATGAAGCCATATTGTCTTATCAGCGGAGAGAGAGGCGTTTTGGAAAGACAAGTGATCAAATAATTAAATCCTGATGTATGGATAAAAGAGTACTATTGATTTTTGCATTTTTGAGTTTTTGTTTTTGGGGAATGTCGCAAGGCTCAGACACCGTAGCCGTACCATCGGTATCGGGAATTTCTGCAGACGCGATGATGTTGATTGATCAGGATACGATTCCGGAGAGTGAAATTCCGGAAATCACGTATTCGTATATTCAGAAAAAGTACAAAATCCAGGACATCAAGGTTGTCGGAGCTACAAATTATGATGATTTTGTGCTGATTGGATTTTCCGGTTTGAAAGTAGGCGATGAGATCAGTATTCCGGGCGATGAAGTTACAGAAGCCGTCAACCGTTTCTGGAAGCAGGGGCTGTTTTCAGATATCAAGATCTTAGCATCCAAAATAGAGGGTGATAAAGCGTGGTTAGAGATACGTCTTGCACCGCGTCCTCGTATCTCGGAAATTAGCTATAACGGTGTCAAAAAAGGCGAACGTACAGATCTGGAAACGAGACTAAACTTGCGTAAAGGACAACAGATCACTCCTCATATTGTGGATCGGGCGAAAATATTGATAAAAAAATATTTCGATGATAAAGGTTTTAAGAACGTGGATGTGGATGTTGTTGAAAAACCGAATCCCGAGAAAGAAGGGGAAGTTATCGTTAGTGTCAATATAGATAAGAACGAAAAAACAAAAATACAAAAGATCTATTTTGAAGGGAACGAGATGCTTACGGATTTTCAGCTTCGTAAGGCGATGAAAAAAACAAATGAGCGTTTCAATATGATGGAGCGTTTCCTTAATAGCTGGTTGGAGCTTTTCAGCACCAAGAAATTTACAACCGCGGAATATGAAAATGACAAGAAAAACCTGATTGATAAATATAACGAATTCGGATATCGTGATGCTGAGATTATTACGGATAGTGTCGCGTCATTTGACGAAAAGCGTGTTAATATTTATCTGAAGATAGAAGAAGGCCAGAAGTATTATTTGAAGGACCTCAGTTTTGTAGGTAATACCAAATATTCCGCGGACTATCTCGGTACTTTATTAAATATGAAGCCCGGAGAGGTGTATAATACGAAAAAGCTGATGGAGCGTATGTATCAGGATGAGGACGCGATGATGAATGTTTATTCGAACAACGGATATATGTTTGCTCAGGCGGATCCTGTGGAGGTTGATATTACGGGCGATTCCATCTCGCTGGAAGTTCGTATTATGGAAGGACCTCAGGCTACTATTAATAAAGTTGTTATTAATGGTAATGATCGTTTGTATGAGGATATTGTCCGTCGTGAATTGCGTACTAAACCGGGAGATTTGTTTAACCGTGAGGCTTTAATGCGTTCTTTACGTGAATTAGCGCAGATGGGACATTTCGATCCGGAAAATATGAAGCCGGACTTTAGTCCGAATCAGGATAACGGAACCGTTGATCTTATTTATAATTTGACATCAAAGGCAAATGACCAGGTTGAATTCTCACTTGGATGGGGGCAAACGGGTATTATCGGAAAGATCGGATTGAGATTTACAAACTTTGCCATTGGGAATATATTAAAACCAAGTACGTACAAAAAAGGTATCATCCCGATGGGAGAAGGGCAGACGCTTAATATCAGCGGACAGACCAATGCCCAATATTATCAGGCTTATAACATATCCTTTATGGATCCGTGGTTTGGCGGCAAACGCCCGAACACCTTGTCGGTCAGCGCTTATTTCTCTCGTTATACGGGGGTTAACAGCAGATACTATAATCAGTTGCAAAGTAATTACTATTCTAATTATTACAATAATTATTATAATTATGGTTCTGGTTCTGGTTATGGTTCCGGCTACGGTAATTATTACGAGAGCGCTTATGATAAGAGCAAATATATGCAGATTTTTGGTGCGTCATTGGGTTACGGGAAACGCCTGAACTGGCCGGATGATTATTTTCAGTTTATGGCAACTCTTAATTATCAGATGTATATGTTGAATAACTGGACTAATTCCTATTATCTTGGAGTTACGGAAAATGGTAATTATAATGATATTAATCTAGAACTGTCATTACAACGTAACTCAATCGATAACCCGCTTTATACGCGTTACGGATCTCAATTTTCGCTTTCAGCCACATCCACATTCCCTTATTCTTTGGTGGATGGGAAGGATTATGCCAGTATGACTTCCGATGCGGAAAAGTATAAATTTGTGGAATATTACAAACTGAAATTCAAAGCAAAGGTGTTTATTCCGCTTCTGCCCCTTCCGCAATATGGTGGCCCGCAGCGTACGCCGGTACTAATGTCGCGTGTAGAGGTTGGGTGGATTGGCGACTATAATAAAGACAAGAAATCACCGTTCGGAACTTATTATGTCGGAGGTGACGGTATGACCGGAGGTTATAGCTACTATCAGGAAACAGTCGCGTTGAGAGGTTATAGTAACGGGGAAATAGCGGGGAACAATCCTTCTATGTATTCCGCTCGCGCCTATTCGCGCTTGTCATTGGAATTGCGTTATCCGGTTATATTAGAGCCCTCAAGTACGATTTATGCCCTTGTTTTCGGAGAAGCCGGTGATGCGTGGAATGGAATTTCCGATTATGGGCCCTTTAACCTAAAACGCTCTGCAGGTGTCGGTGTTCGTATATTCCTGCCTATGATTGGTTTGATGGGTATTGACTGGGCGTATGGATTTGACAGACCATACGGTTCTACCAGTCGGGGTGGTAGTAACTTTCATTTTATTCTGGGACAAGAGTTTTGATAATGAGTTGTTTAGTTTAATTTAACGAATGAGGTTGAAACCTTAGGCCCTGTTTGTTGTCTAAAAACGAAATCTGATAATTATTGGCTTATGAGAAAAAGAGTATTTTTAATATTGAGTATGGTGTTGTTTTGTTCTGTAGCAACAACAACAATGGCGCAGAAATTCGCGCTTATAGATATGGAATATATATTGAAAAATATTCCGGCGTATGAAATGACAAACGAGCAATTGAATCAGTTGTCTGAGAAATGGCAGGGCGAAGTTGAAAAACTTCAGCAGGATGCTCAGAATATGTACAAAAACTATCAAAGTGACCTGGTTTTTCTTTCCGCAGAAATGAAAACCAAGCGCGAAGAAGAAATCGTGAAGAAAGAACAGGAAGCGCAAGAATTGAAACGTAAATATTTCGGTGCGGAGGGTGAACTTTATAAGAAACGCGAATCACTGATGAAGCCGATTCAGGATGAGATTTATGAAGCCATAAAAGCAATTTCTGAAGATAAGGGTTATCAGGTAATTGTAGACCGGGCTTCGGCAATGAGTGTTATTTACGCTTCTCCCAAAATTGACATAAGTAATGAAGTCCTGGCGAAATTGGGATATTCAAAATAAATACATATCTTTGCGCGATTTATTCTCGAACCAAACATTAATTAAATAAAAAAGAATATGAAAAAGTTTATTGTATCGATTATGTTGCTTCTGCCTCTCGGAATGGTAGCTCAGGAACTTAAAATTGCCATTGTTAATACGAATGATATATTCAATATTATGCCGGAAGTTTCAGCGATGGAAAATCAAATAGTGGCGATGACGAAGGAGTATGAAAAGGAACTTCAGATTATGCAGGATGAATATACACGAAAATATTCTGACCTTACGGCACAGCAGGATTCACTGACGGAAAATATCCGGATGATGCGTATACAGGAAATACAGGGTATTCAGGATCGTATAGAAAATTTTATTCCTATGGCAAATGAGGCCAGAAACAAAAAGCAAGAAGAATTGATGACTCCTATCCGTGAAAAGATACAGAAGGCCATAGACCAGGTGGGAGATGAAAATAGCTATACGTATATATTGAATCCCGGCGCTCTTCTTTACATGAATAAGTCGGCAGCTATAGATGCAACAGACAAGGTAAAGGCTAAATTGGGATTGAAGTAATCTTGTAGTAATAGTTACATAATACTGTTAACGGATGCCTGTACCTGTTAAGGGATAGGCATTCGGTGTTTTATAAAGTATTTGTTTTTGTAAAAAATAAAAAAAGATGTCTCCTATAGGTATTTTTGATTCAGGATACGGTGGCCTGACGATTTTTGATAATATACGCAGGCTATTACCTGAATATGATTATGTTTATCTTGGAGATAACGCTCGTACGCCATACGGGACCCGTTCGTTTGAAATTGTTTATCAGTTCACCCGCCAGGCGGTGATGAGACTTTTTGAGGATGGATGTCCGTTGGTTATATTAGCCTGTAATACTGCTTCGGCCAAAGCTTTACGCTCTATACAACAGTGTGATTTGCCGGGGTTGGACTCTACACGCCGGGTTTTGGGAGTCATACGCCCAACCGTGGAGGCTCTTGGCGTATTAAGCCGGACGAGGCATATTGGAATCTTGGGAACAACCGGAACTATTTCATCCGAATCTTATCCGATGGAAATAGCAAAACTTTATCCGGATATGGTGGTTACCGGAGAGGCTTGTCCGATGTGGGTACCGCTTGTTGAGAACCGGGAACATGAAAGTGAAGGCGCTGATTATTTTATTCAGCAAAATATAGATCAGCTCTTTGCCTCAGATTCGCAAATAGATACGGTAGTGTTGGGGTGTACTCATTACCCGCTTCTTGAGGCGAAGATACGCAAGTATCTCCCGGAAGGGGTCTCATTATTATCGCAGGGGCCTTATGTAGCGGAAAGCTTAAAGGATTATCTTTTGCGCCATCCGGAAATGTCACACCGTTTGTCAAGAAACGGTGAATGTCGTTTTATGACAACCGAAGCGAAAGAGAAGTTTACGGAGGCCGCCTCTATGTTTCTTAATCGTTCTGTTTATGTGGAACAAATAGTTATAAGTTGAGTAATGAAAGATCTTCGTATATTTATTTTTTTCTATTTATGTATGTTTGTATCATGTGGTAACGCGCAGAACAAACAAAATGTGGAGTATAACTGGGATGCGAAGATGAAAGACATGGGCTTTGTTGATGTGTGCTTCTGGGAGCCGTCTATCCAGAGTTATCTCGTTTATGCTACGAGTGATAATTTTACGGGAAAGCCATTGTATAATTCAAAACTGACAAAAGCGTGGTTGCATCCTCGCGCGGCAAAAAAGCTTATTCACGCGCAGGAAATTCTTCGAAAAGAACGTCCGGATCTTTCTATATTGATTTATGACGCCTCTCGTCCGATGGAAGTTCAGCGAAAGATGGCGGAATGGGCTAAAAAAACGGAGAATGAATATTATGTAGCCGATCCTGCTAAGGGTGGGGGACTCCACAACTATGGAATGGCTGTAGATATAACTTTAGTAGATGAAAAAGGTGAATGGCTTCCGATGGGAACCCCGTTTGATTTTTTTGGACCGGAGGCGAATACGGATAAAGAGGATGATTTGCTGAAAAGACGCCGGATTACTCCTTCCGAATATAAAAATCGAAAGCTTATGCGGCGAATTATGGAAGAAGCCGGTTTTACCTCCATCGCGAGCGAATGGTGGCATTTTAATGCCTGCACGCGTGAGGAAGCAAAGGAAAAATATCTGTTAATTGACAGATAGAGCAGATAATTCTCTATAACAAATAATCAAGAAATTGTTTTTCCAAAAGGAGTAAGCGCCAGTCCGGCCATTTTGAAATGTTGTCTTCCGAAGGGTATGCCTATAATTGTTATACATAGTAACAAACCAAAGAAAAAATGGGTAAGACAGATGCAGAAGCCTCCGCAAACAATCCATAAAATATTCATCATAACAGTTAAACAACCTCCGGAGTTGCCAGTGTCAATGACCTTGCTGCCGAATGGCCATAACGCGAGTAACGCGAGTTTCAGTGTTTGTAGACCGAAAGGTATCCCTATAATGGTGATCATAAGGAGCAGACTTGATATCACATATTCGATGCTGGTGATGATTCCCCCGAATATAAGCCAGATAATATTCCCAAGAATTTTCATAAACCTTTGTTTTTATAATAAATCCATATTGTTTTTTATTAAGACGCATAACAATTGTGTTTTGTTACAAAAAAACACAAAGAATATTCTTAATAGGGCCAAAAGATCTTCAAATGTGTGTTTCTTCTATTTCGCGAACCTCTGTCAGTTCCGGTTCGATATCCTCGGTTGTACTTTTCTGTGTAGTACGCAGGCTGTCCATTTCTGCAAAAACGTAATTTTTAGCAATATAAAAGCTATCCCGCAGTTCCGGCTTTACCGGATCGGATGGCGGTGATTCCATATTCAACGGATTTATCGGTTGGCCGTTTTTGTGTACGCGAAAATCAAGGTGCGGGCCGGTGGAAAGCCCCGTGGAGCCTACGTAACCGATTACAGTCCCTTGTTTTACATGCCCGCCGTTCTGAATCCCTTTTCCAAAACCTTTCAGGTGCATGTAGGTGGTCGTATATACGGAATTGTGTTTAATTTTTATATAATTACCTCCGCCCTTAGAGTCATATCCTTTTGCGATTACGGTTCCGTCGCCGATCGTTTTAACCGGCGTACCCGTAGGCGCTGCATAGTCAACCCCATGGTGTGCGCGATATCGTTTCAGTATGGGATGAAAGCGGGCGTTACTGAATCTGGATGTTATGCGGAAAAAGTCAAGAGGCGCTTTCAGGAATGCTTTACGCAGGCTGTTTCCTTCCGCGTCGAAATATTCACGGATACTGTCTTGTGTGAAAGGGATGGCCGTAAATTCTTTTCCCTGGTGTGTAAATGTCAATCCTTCGATGGATGAAATATTCAACTCTGTTGTGTCATCAATGAAGGTTACATCGTAAATTACGCGGAAAGAATCGCCTTCTTTTACATCGAAAAAGTCTACCTGCCACGCGAGGATATCTGAAATTTTGAGAGCTAACAATGGATCGGTTCCGTTCGCTTTGATAATGTTCCAAAGTGAGGAAGTGATGATCCCTTCCATATATCGCCGCTCAAGGCGTATTTCTTTACTGTATTCATAAGCCTTGATGCTGTCTCCGGTGATATCAATGATTGAAAAGTCCGTCATTGATTTCGCGAAAGCAATATATTGAATAGCAGCAGTGCTGTCTTGTTTACTGATGGTGGTGTACGTCATGCCGCTCCTGAGTTTTTTCGGATCTAAGATATCGTATGACGCTTTACACAGGCTGTCAACCATTCTTGCGGAAAAACCTAATCTAGTGAATATGGCGGAGGGGTTGTCGCCGTTCTTAATGATGTTGTTATTTATATCAAGCGAGTCTATACAAATGCCATATTCGTATAAATGGCCTTGATTGTCAATCCATTCGGAGTCTACCTCTTCTTCAGCTTCATTTTGTTTCGTTTTCTTGCATGAGATGCAAAAGAATAGGCACAATGATAAAATGACACTTGTTTTCAGATATTTAGAGTAGATGTTTCGCATAGTGCGTGCAAAGGTAATGCATGTTGACAAAAATACAAAATAAGTTATTTATAATCGCCGTATAGAAGGTATTTGCTGCGTATTTTTTTATACTTTTTCAAATCATTTTCCCATGAATTTCGTATTTTTTCTTCACTGAGACCTTTTATTATTTGCTGACGGAGGGTGTTTGTGCCAGCCAACAGGTCGAACCAATTAGGACGTGTGAAGAATTCTTTTTCGTTATAACCGGATTTTTTGAAAAAATCTAAAATAAAACGAAGGGATAGCCCTCCTTCGAATATGCTGTTCCTCAGGTCAATACCATAGCAAGCTATGCCTTTGTGCATTGGGCTTGTATCCATTCCTTTGATTGATTGGGGAGTGAATGTGAAATTTCCGTATTTTTTATTCGGACCGCCAAGTACCTGAAACGGGAATGTCGTACCGCGTCCCACACTGATGTTTGTGCCTTCAAAAAAACAAATGGAAGGATATAGTCTGATAGATGTTTCATTTGGAAGATTTGGCGACGGTTTGACGGGTAGACTGTAAGGATCTCCGTGCGACCAGTTTTTCATTGGCACGACATTTAGAGTACAACTATTTTTGCCGGTTGATATCCAGCCTTCTCCATTAATCATGCGCGCGAGTTCGCCAACAGTGAGTCCGTGCAGGACAGGAATGGGATCAACGCCGACAAACGATGAGAATCCTTTTTGGCGTACAGGCCCGTCAACATAGTCATTTGGGTTCGGGCGATCTAATACGATGAATTCTATTCCGTTTTCCGCACATGCTTCCATTACGTAATGCATTGTGCTAATGTAGGTGTAAAACCGGGTTCCCACATCTTGTATGTCAAAAATAAGCAGATCGATGTCTGATAATTGTGAGGCTGTAGGTTTATTGTTTTTACCGTATACGGAAACGATCGGTATGCCTGTTTTACTATCCTTGCTGTTTTTTACGTTAGCGCCGGCATCGTCAGTTCCACGAAAACCGTGTTCGGGCGCGAATACTTTTTTTACATGGATCTCTTCTATCAGCAGAGCATCTAACACATGTGCCCCGTTGCCTAAAACCGATGTCTGGTTGGCGATCAATCCGACGCGTTTGTTTTTTACAAGCTTTTTTATTTCATCCATACGATCCGCGCCCATGACGATATGGTTGGTATCATGGGGTAAGGAAGTAGTTTTTGCATCGCGCGTTTTCGCCATCGAAAAAATCGAGAAAATGAAAGATAATGCGAATAGGATAGATAAGCGGATTTTGTACATGGGCAGTTGAATAAATATTGGGTGCAAAAGTATAAAAAGAAATGTGTTATGGTGATAAAAACAAAAGGATTTATTTTGTATAACTTGTGTATTGTATTATATTTGCGTCAATGTACTTAAATTTAGATGCTCATGAAAGATACGAAAAGGGATGTGGAAAAGAAAATAACACGTCGGGAATTTTTTGGTTATTCGGCTTTAGGTCTTGCCGGCCTGACGATTCTTCCGAGTTGGACAATGCAAAATGGGATTCGGATTGCTCCGAGTGACCGTGTCGTATTAGGTTTTATCGGGCTGGGACGTCAGGGATGTTCGGATTTTTACAGCTTTTCGAAGTGTCCGGGCGTTCAGGTTGCTGCTTGCAGCGATGTTGACACGATGAAGACGGAACGCTTCGTGCATATTGTAAAAAAATGGCAGGAAGAAAATAGCATGAATCCGCGTTGTGATAAATATGAATTTTTTGAGGAAATGCTTGGGCGTAAGGATATCGACGCGATAGCGATCGCTCTTCCCGATCATTGGCATGCACTGGCAGCTATTTATTCGTGCCAGGCGGGAAAAGATGTATATTGCCAGAAGCCGTTGGCTTATACGATTACCGAAGGGTTGGCAATCAAACGTGCGGCGCTTGATAACCGGCGGGTTTTCCAGGTTGGGAGCCAACAGCGTTCGAGTAAGGAATTCCAGCAAGCGATAGACTTGGTGCGGAGCGGAGGGATTGGGCATATTGAAAAAATTTACGCGAAAGTCGGTGATCCGCCTAAACCCTTTGATCTGCCGGAAGTACCTGTACCCGCGAACCTTAATTTCAATCAGTGGTTAGGGCCGTTGAATGATCCTCATGTACACTACAATCCGGATCTTTGTCCGCCGATAAGTCTTGATCCTCCGGTAGACGAAACGTTATGGGCCGCGTGGCGGTGGTATTGTGAAACAGGAAATGGTTTTACGGCGGATTGGGGCGCTCACATGTTTGATATTGCGCAAGCTGCGATCGGAATGGATGGTTCCGGCCCTGTAGAATATATACCTAAAGGATATAATGGAACCAAATATTTGACAATGAAATATATAAATGGGATTGTTATGACAGAGCAGCCTTATCGTGAGGATAATCCGTCTGCTCAGGGTCTTCAGTTTGTCGGAGATAAGGGTTGGCTGAAAGTGGCTCGCGGTTATATCGAATGTTCGAAGCCAAATCTTCTGAAAAAAGAAGAACAGAATGTTGCAGCGGGAGAATATGAAGTTAGTTCGCCGCACATGCAGAATTTTATTGATTGTGTTCGCTCGCGCAAGAAAACGATAGCTTCGGTGGAGGTCGGGTGTAGTACGAATACACTGTGTTGTCTGGCGAACATAGCTGTTGAGTTGAAGCGTCCGGTAAAATGGGATCCGGCTACTCTTACTTTTATCAATGATAAGGAGGCGGAAAACCATCGTCTTTACTGGTATAAATACCGTAATCCGTATACGTTGCCATATTGTCCCAAAGGATAATGACCGGCTGTAAATATAAGAACAAACGCATTGTCGGTTGATGATGCGTTTGTTTTGTTATTATCCGAAAACGATGTGAATCGACTATTTTTTGTTACTTTTGAAGTCGATTTTTAAATATTGAACGCATGATTATTTATCACACGACATTTCACTTGTCACACGAAGCTTTTCTCAGAGGTCTTGATTTTCTGAAAACAACCTATATACCGAAGGCCGTACGTAGCGGAAAACTTCATAGCCCTCGCATGATGCGTGTTCTTAATGAAGATGAAGACGTTAACGGTGTAAGTTTATCCATACAGTTTCATGTGGAAGATACGGATATTTTAGATGAATGGGTCAGTCAGGAAGGGGTTATTTTGCAAAAAGCGTTGGCAGAGGAGTTTCGTGATGAGATCGTTGGTTTTTCAACCTTACTGGAAGATATTGATATATAATACTTTCGTGGATGAATAAAGAACGAATTATATTGGGAATAGATCCGGGTACTATCATTATGGGGTACGGTGTTTTGTCTATTGAGGCGAAGAAACCGCGCCTTGAGACGATGGGTGTTCTTAAGTTGAATAAACTAGAAAATCATTACCTTCGTCTCCGGCATGTATTTGACCGCGTCATACAGCTTATCGATTCGTATCATCCGGACGAGCTTGCGATTGAAGCTCCTTTTTTTGGAAAAAATGTGCAGAGTATGTTAAAACTCGGACGTGCCCAGGGAGTTGCTATCGCTGCCGCTCTTCATCGTGATATTCCTATCTGTGAGTATGCTCCGTTAAAAATTAAAATGGCGATAACAGGAAACGGACAGGCTTCTAAAGAACAGGTTGCCGGTATGTTGCAACGGATATTGCATATTCCGGACGAGAATATGCTTCCTCAGTTAGATGCGACAGATGGTCTTGCTGCTGCTTTTTGTCATTATTTGGAAACAGACCGTCCGAAGTTTGAGAAGTCCTATTCCGGCTGGAAAGATTTTATTGCTAAAAATCCATCGAAAGTGCGTAAGTAGGCTAAGGTAGTTTGTGTGGTTGTGTTCGAAAAAAACGGAAGCGATTTCACTCTATGGCTAAAACCGCTTCCGTTGGATCATTTCTTTTAAAAGGAGACTATACGATTCCCTGTGCCATCATCGCCTTGGCTACTTTCATGAAGCCGGCAATATTAGCGCCTTTCACGTAATTGATGTAGTCGCCTTCACGTCCGTATTTCACACACTGATTATGGATATCATTCATTATCTGAAATAATTTCTGGTCCACCTCTTCGGGAGTCCATGATATATGCATGGCATTTTGTGTCATTTCTAATCCTGATGTTGAGACTCCTCCCGCATTCACGGCTTTTCCGGGAGCATATAGTATTTTGTGTTCAACGAACAAATCAGTGGCCTCTGTTGTGCATCCCATATTTGATATTTCCGCAACGCATTTTACACCGTTTTCAATTAATACTTTTGCATCGGATTCATTGAGTTCGTTTTGAGTCGCGCATGGAAGAGCGATATCGACTTTTTGTTCCCACGGGCGTTTTCCCGGGAAAAATGTAGCGCTGTCAAACTTCTCTGCGTAAGGTGCGACAATATCTTCTCCGGAGCCTCGAAGCTCAAGCATATAATCTATTTTTTCTCCGTATATGCCGGCGGGGTCGTAGATATAGCCATCAGGACCGGAGATTGTAATCACTTTAGCTCCCATTTCAGCTGCTTTAATCGCGGCTCCCCATGCTACATTTCCGAAACCAGACAGGGCTATTGTTTTGCCTTTAATGTCCATTCCATGTTCTTGCAACATCCGGTTGATAAAATATAGGCCTCCAAAACCGGTTGCTTCAGGACGTAGTATAGAACCTCCGTATTCGAGTCCTTTGCCTGTCATTGTGCCGGTGACTTCACGCGTAAGTTTTTTATACATACCATATAAATAGCCGATTTCACGTCCACCTACACCCATATCTCCTGCCGGAATATCTACATTCGGTCCGATGTTCTGCCATAATTCCGTCATAAAAGCCTGGCAGAAACGCATAATCTCCGTGTTGCTTTTTCCTTTTGTAGTAAAATCCGATCCTCCTTTTCCACCACCCATCGGCAGTGTTGTAAGTGCGTTTTTGAAAGTCTGTTCAAATCCTAAGAATTTCAAAATGGATAAGTTCACTGATGAGTGAAAGCGTAACCCTCCTTTATATGGTCCGATAGCATTGTTAAATTGTACGCGATACCCCAAATTTACACGGACTTCTCCTTTATCGTCTACCCATGGTACACGAAAAGTGATGATCCTATCGGGTTCAACGAGCCGTTCTATGATTTTTGCTTTTTCAAATTCCGGATGTTCATTATAGACATCCTCTATGCTGACCAGGAGTTCTTTTATGGCCTGCATGTACTCCTTCTCTCCGGGGTGTTTTGCTTCTAACGAAGCTAATACTTGCTCTGTTTTCATACTTGTTATTATTTAAATACTTGAATCATTGGTCGTCCGATCCATACCTGCGGTTGCTGCAGATTAAAAATGTAAGCAATGGTGGATGCTATATCAAACTGCATCATGCTTTCGTTGAAAAGCAGGCCGTTCTTTATGTTTTTGCCGCTTATAATAAACGGACATTCCATTTCCTGCATTGTTTTTCCTCCATGCCCTTTATTTATTCCTCCGTGGTCGGAAGTTATGATAAAGATTGTTTCATCATACATTCCGGCTTCTTTAACAGCTTCCACAATTTTTCCCACATAGCCATCCAAGCGTGTGAGAGTCGTGTAGTATTCGGGCGTATCGTGTCCCGCCTGATGTCCGACATGATCCGGCTGGTCAAAAATGATTGCCGCGAAATCCGGCTTTTTGTCTATAATATATTTGACCGCCATATTGCACAATCCTTCCGGTACGATGTTGTAGTCCGGGGATTGTTCGTAATAACTGAGAGATAATGTATCTACTAAGTATTTTATACCTGCCCAGTCGTATATACAGCCTATTTCCGCGTTTGGATTTTCATCTCTTAGCAGTTGGAATATGGTCGGAAAAATATTATTTTTTCCTGTCACACGGGAAGGTAAATCCGGCACTTTAGAACCCCAATCTGTGTATCCGTGTAATTCCGGACCCGCTCCCATAAACATGGAAGCCCAGTTTACCGCACTTGACGATGGTAAAACCGATCGTTTTTCGAGGGTATATGCGCCATCTTTCATTATTTTTTTTACATTCGGCATTTCGGCCTTTTCAAAGCTGTAAGATCCCCAACCATCTAATCCAATAAGAATGACATGCTTGGCTTTTGTATTTGCGGATGTTATGTTGACTGCGGAAAAAAGCAATAAAATGGTGAAAATTATGTTTATATTTTGTTTCATTTTCTTGTATTTTTGGGGTTAAATTAATATTGAAGCATTAGTATTTATAATTAAAGAGCGAAGATAGTAAAATGTTAACTAAAAGAAGTCCGGATGATCTTGTTTTTTGTTCCTGCTTTAAAACATAGTTTAGAAACAGAGATGTAGAGAATCTGTATTTCGGTATTTATACGTACTTTGCAAAAACTTATTAGGAATACTATTCAAACGTTAAATATTAACATTAAAAATTAATTATCATGAAGGTTTATCAAACAAGTGAAATCAAGAACATCTCTATTTTGGGAAGTTCTGGTGCTGGGAAAACCACCCTTGCGGAAGCTATGCTTTACGAGGGTGGTATTATAAAACGTCGTGGATCGGTAAAAAACGGAACCTCGGTTTGTGATTATTTTCCGGTGGAGAAAGAGTATGGATACTCCGTCTTCTCAACCGTTTTTAGTGTAGAATGGAATGGAACAAAATTGAATTTTATAGATTGTCCGGGTTCGGACGATTTTATCGGTGGAGCGGTCTCCGCCCTTAATGTTACCGATACCGCGCTAATGGTTATTAATGCGCAATATGGTGTCGAAGTTGGTACAATTAATCAGTTCCGTTACACGGAACAGTTTCATAAGCCTGTGATTTTTGTCATAAATTATCTTGATAATGATAAGGCTGATTACGATACTTCGGTATCTCAACTGAAAGAAAATTACGGAAATAAAGTTATACAAATACAATACCCGGTGACGTGTGGTCCTTCTTTTAACGCGGTGGTTGATGTTCTTAAAATGAAAATGTACCGTTGGAAACCCGAAGGTGGTGTTCCCGAAGTACTTGAAATACCGGCGGAAGAAATGGAAAAGGCATCGGATTTACATCGTCAGCTGATAGAGGCTGCGGCTGAACATGATGATTCGCTGATGGAAAAGTTTTTTGATCAGGGTACGCTTACCGAAGATGAGATGCGCGCCGGTATTCGCGCCGGTCTTGTTACGCGTGGTATGTTTCCTGTTTTCTGTGTATGCGCCGAACGCGATATGTGCGTGCGCCGTACACTTGAATTCTTAGGAAATGTGGTTCCATGTACCGACAAGATGCCTCGCCTTGTTACTACGGATGGAATGGAAGTTACTCCGGATTCGAATGGGCCTACCAGTTTGTTTTTCTTCAAGACTACGATTGAGCCTCATATCGGACAGGTGTCTTACTTCAAAGTATTATCCGGGAAGGTTAAAGCCGGAGATGATCTGCAGAACGCGAATCGCGGATCAAAAGAGCGTATTGCGCAATTGTTTGTGGTAGATGGACAAACACGTATGGAGGTGCCGGAGATGGTGGCCGGAGATATAGGCGCTACGGTCAAACTAAAAGATGTAAGACTTGGAAATACGCTTAATGGAAAGGGATGTGATTATAAATTTGACTTTATCCGCTATCCGGAGCCAAAATACCGTCGCGCGATAAAACCTGTAAATGAATCGGATGCGGAGAAGTTGAGCGAGATTTTGAATCGTATGCATGAAGAAGATCCTACCTGGTTGATCGAACTGTCAAAAGAGCTGAAACAGACGATTGTTTCGGGCCAGGGAGAGTTTCATTTACGCACATTGAAATGGCGTATAGAGAATAATGATAAACTTCCGATTGAGTTTGTCGAAATGAAAATACCTTATCGTGAGACAATAACGAAAGCCGCGCGCGCGGACTATCGCCATAAAAAACAATCAGGAGGCGCCGGCCAATTTGGTGAAGTGCATCTTGTTGTAGAGCCGTATTATGAAGGGATGCCGGTCCCGACGGTCTATCGTTTCGGAGGACAGGAATTCAAAATGAGTGTACGTGATACTCAGGTGATAGATTTAGACTGGGGCGGAAAACTTGTTTTTGTCAGTTGTATTGTCGGAGGTTCGATTGATGCCCGCTTTTTACCGGCTATTTTGAAAGGTATCATGGCGCGAATGGAACAGGGACCATTGACCGGTTCGTATGCCCGCGATGTTCGCGTATGTGTGTATGACGGAAAGATGCATCCGGTAGACAGTAATGAAATTTCGTTTATGCTTGCCGGGCGTAATGCTTTCAGTATGGCATTTAAAGAAGCCGGCCCGAAAATTCTGGAGCCTATCTATGATGTGGAAGTTCTTGTTCCGGCAGATTTTATGGGTGATGTGATGGGTGATTTGCAGGGACGTCGTGCGATCATCATGGGAATGAACAGTGAAAAAGGATATGAAAAGATCATGGTAAAGGTGCCTTTGAAAGAGATGTCAAGTTACTCTACTTCACTGAGTTCCATTTCCGGTGGACGAGCGTCATTTACAATGAAGTTTTCTTCATACGAACTTGTTCCGACAGATGTTCAGGATAAACTGTTGAAAGAATATGCGGAGACGCAGAAAGATGATTAATTTACTTTACACTTAAATTTAACGAAGATAACGGTATCTGATTTTTCAGGTGCCGTTATTTTTTGTCAACTTTGTTTCTTCTGTTTTTGTAGAGCGGAACAAAAATAATGATCGCTGAGGCTATAATTGAAAAGATGACCATGAAGTCAATTTCTTTGCTGTATGTGAGAAGCATATAGCATAACACGATCCATAGTAATATGATACATATAGCCTGACTATTGGTTATTTTGCGACGCGCCATCTTGAGTTTTTTATATTAAAATCATCCGTTATAGTATTTGTTCAATAAAATGATGATACCAAGTAATGCGACTAAGAGTATTAGTATGATGGCCATCATTCTTGACAACTTAGATTTATTTTGTTCGTATTCGGCATTGTCTTTTTCCGAATTCTCGGATACGATCCGGTCGAGAATTTCTTCCGAAAAATCATAGCCATGGTCTTTCATTATTTCCGACGCGCGTTGTACGTCTTTATCCAACAATTCGACTTTGGCACCGCCGATATCCGCTCTGCCGAATAACACGCGACTACTGATGCCGTCGCGAACATAACATTCTATACCTTCTGATTTAAGAAGGTTCGCCAGCATTTCTGCTTCGGTGGTTTGCATAAACCTTGCTATTTCAACCATTTTGTCTTCCATACGCCAAATCTGTTTCTGCAAAGGTAATACAAGCCGGGAGGAAAACAAAACAAACTAATTGTTAATAAATAAAAACATTATTTTGTCTTTGAAAAGATATATTGATTTAATATCTTTGCATTTAACTCTTATTCTTGCGATTCTAATAATCATTTACGAAATAAGCCTGAATCGAAAGCAATGTTATATTACCTTGAATGTTGAATATTAATTTTTGTACATAATGAAAAAAGAATCATCAAAAAATGACACAGGAAAAAAACGATCTTTTGATTTCGATTCAATGGTCGAACTGTTCAAAGATGTGCCTCCGGTAGCAGTATTAAGCCTTGCTGGGATAAGTTCTTATTCGATAGAAAATGAAGCGGATGTTGCTCTTTTTACAAAAGGGATAGAACTGAACGATTCATGGATGGATAAAGCGGATGATGAAATCGATGGATTGATTTCTGCCGTAAAAAAGGAATGTGATTCTCTTTCTAATGTACATTTTGAGAGTTTCGGAGCAGAGGCCGGGATAGAAAAACACTTGAAGGTTATCCTTTATTGTTCTGTCAATGAACTGATCAAAAATGCTATAAAATATGCATTCGCTACTCAGATATTTGTGCAAGTAATGGCTGAAAAAGACTTTGTCTCCATTACGGTGTACGATAATGGCAAGGGTTTTGATCCGAAAACTGTTACTATCGGTTCCGGATTAGGAAATATTGCGACAGCGGCAATCGCTAATAAAGGAAAAATGAACATTCACTCATCATCAAAAGGCACTGAAATAAGTGTTGAAATAGAATTATAAATATAAAAAAATGACAAGAGTACATATAGCTGATCATCATAAAATGTTGGTCGATGGGATCTATTCTTTATTTGATAGATCGGAAACAGTAATCGTATCCGGTGTTTCGGAGACATTGGACGATTGCCGGAATGCATTGCAGCACGAAGAACCGGATGTGTTATTAATTGAACTTAGCCAATTGGTAAAAGGGGATCCGGTTTTTCCAATAGTCGAGGATAATGGTAGGATAAACGGCTTTTATAATGGAATCGATTTTTGTGAAGATGTGAAACGTCACTATCCGAAGATAAAAATAGTGGTACTCACAGGCTACAGTGATTGGACCATTGTGCGTCGAATGAAAGATATTGGTGTTTCCGGATTTATATTGAAAACATCTCCTTTATTTGAAGTCATAAAAGCGATAGATCATGTGATGGATGGGGGGGGAATCTATTTGTGCGCGAAAAGCGTGCAGCTGCTTCATCAGGAGTTTCATGAAGCTTTTTTCTGGGCGACGGTAGGAGAGTTGAACCTGATGAGGCTGCTTGGCGAGGGTTTAATAAATAAAGAGATTGCCGAAAAATTGCATCTTGCGCATAACACAATAATCACTAAGCGCAAGTTGTTAATTCAAAAGTTTGGTGGTGAAAGTACGATTAGTGTGCTGAAGCAAGCGATGCGAAGGGGGTTGATATGGGAAGATCTTGTTCCATAACTAAAATACCCAATAAATGGGGTATTGTGATGTGAATACGAGGGCTATTTTTGTGAAATAAAAAAAGGATCTTATGGACTTAAGCCAAACAGTGCATTTTGTAATGACATACGCCCGGGTTGAAACCTTTGTCTCCGGTATGAAGGAGATGCATCCGGAACACCTGTTTTTAGGGTTACTGAAATTATCGGGAATGACAGCCGGCAAGATCTCCTCCGCATCCGGAAATAGTTCGGAAATAGAAGAAGACATACAGACTGTCGCGCGAATATTTCAGCAGACCGGTATTAATCCGGAAAGCGGAAGGGAAAAATTGCGCAAAATTTTGTTTGATGAAAAACCACCGGGAGACGGAGAAACTCTCGTTGCTGAATTGTTGTCCAAAGCTACCACCGGCAGAACAAAGAAAAATGTGCTTACCGCAGCTAATTTACTGATGACTTTGTTAAGAGAACCAACTCCATTGATCAGGTCTGCCTTTGCTTTAGAAAAGAATGTTTTGGAACCGAAACTAAATAAGGCTTCTGAAACGAAAAAAAAGGAGGAAGGAATTAAGTTTCTTACGTTTTTCTCCGAACGTATCCGGGATATGAGGTATACTTTGTTGAATAAGATCTTTGGTCAGGATCATGCGGTACATGCTTTTGCCGAAGGTGTTTTCAATGCTGAAATTTTGGCCGAAGCTGATGAGAAACGAAAGCAGCCTCGCGCGATATTTGTGTTCGCGGGCCCCTCGGGCGTAGGGAAGACTTTTCTTGCCGAACAGGCTGCCGGGGAGCTTTCTATTCCGTTCAAACGTTTTGATATGAGCAGTTTTGCCGATCATCAGGCTCATTCAAACCTCATAGGCTTCGCACCAAGTTACAAAGAGGCCCGGCCGGGCCTGCTGACAGGTTTTGTTCGCGATAATCCGTATAGCATCTTATTGTTCGATGAAATAGAGAAAGCGCACTTAAATACCATACAGCTTTTTTTACAGATATTGGACGCCGGGATGTTGCATGATGATTTTTTAGACAAAACGATTTCATTCAAAGATACGATCATCATTTTTACCACGAATGCCGGCAAACAACTTTATGATAGTGAACCGAGAAAAATGGTCTCCGGGTTTTCGCGCAAAACGATTTTAAACGCATTGGAGAATGATATTAATCCTCAAACAGGAATTCCTTTCTTTCCTCCTACGATTTGTTCTCGTTTAGCTACCGGTTATCTGATCATGTTTAATCATCTTCAGGCATACGACTTAGAGAAAATAAGCGCCGGAGAACTTTTCCGCTCAAGCGCTTTATTTGAGAAAAGATATCAGATAAAGGTTGATGTGGATCCTCTTCTTTCTACAGCGTTGCTTCTTTCGGAAGGAGGGTGGATTGACGCGCGTACGCTGAAAGCGCAAACCGGGTTGTTTTTTAAAAATGAGATTTTTAAATTACTCAGCTTTTTAGATAACCATTTTGATGCCTCTTTTAAAAAAATAAAATCAATACATTTCCGTCTGTCAATTGATGATTTGCCGCATCCGGTGAAACATTTGTTTGAAGATCCGGTGAAGCCGGAAATACTCTTGTTCGGAAATTTCTCGTCAGATAAAAAACTCAAAAAAATATTGCCGGACATCATCATACATTATACTTCTGATGTTTATGAGGCCTTGAAAATTACGGCAGAGCGGGATGTTACCTTTGTACTTTTAGGAATGGATAATACCCTCATATCGGAAGCATTACATAAAACGCGTAGTTTTTTTAACCTGTTAAGGAAAAGGGTTCCGGACATGCCGATTTATTTATTGACAGCCGAATCTATCCCTGCGGATTATGAATTGTTATCGGCTTTTATTCGTACGGGAGCCAGATATACGCTGATTTTTCCTGAAGAAAATCCGGATCTGTTTGCTGAGGAAATCGCGAATATTGTAAAACAAGCCCATCGTCAAAATATCGCTACCGGTTTTGCGACACAACACAAAACGCTATTTTTTGAAACTTCGGCCACTTTCTCCATAAAAAACAAACAAGCTGTGATACATCTGAAGGAATTTGGTATTCGCAGAGCCATACAGGCAGAAGATAACAATATGATCTTAGATGAAATTGAAAAACCGGAAGCCAGATTTGATGATGTCATTGGACTTGGCGAAGTAAAAAAAGAATTATCCCTTTTTATTGATTACCTGAAAAATCCGAGGAAATTTGCCGCTTTAGGCCTTAAACCACCCAAAGGAGTCTTGCTTTATGGCCCTTCCGGAACCGGCAAGACGCTGTTAGCCAAGGCAATGGCCGGTGAGTCTGAAGCGACTTTTATTCCCGCCTCATCAAACGCACTTGTGGCCAGTTATCGCAATAACGGTTCGAATGCGATCAGGGAGTTATTTAACCGGGCACAGCGATATACTCCGGCAATCGTATTTATTGATGAAATAGAAGCTATTGGAAGGTCGGGAAAGGGCTTGATAACTGGTGATTATGAGAAAATGGCACTGAAGATATTGCTTGCCGAAATGGAAAGCGTTCCGGTCGACTTCAAACATCCCGTATTTATTTTAGCTGCTACAAATTTAGAAATTGACGAAAGCCAATGGAGCGACGAAATCATTGATGCCGCGTTAGTTCGCCGGTTCAGCCGAAAAATAAGAATCGGGCTACCGGGTAAAGTGGAACGGAAACGTTACCTGCAAACCATCCTCAATAAACGCAAAAATCACCAGGTATCAGAAGGAATGATTGAATCTCTGACCGATCGTTCCGCAGATTTCAGTTTCGCCGACTTAGAATCCGTTTTAGACCTATCTTACCGCATCGCCGCCAAAAAAAATATTCCGGTTAACAACTGCTTATTGGAGGAAGCCTTCAATACCAGTCATCCCGGAGAGAAAAAATACTGGGACAACGAATATTGGAAAAAGTAAAAAATAGAAGGAGAACACATTTATGAAATGGGAAAGGGTCACAATTTTTATCAGTAGCACGTTTAACGACATGCATGCCGAGCGGGATTATCTTGTAAAAGACGTATTTCCGGAGTTAAGAGAATGGTGTGAAGAACGAAAGATTCATTTGGTCGATGTCGATTTAAGATGGGGCGTAACAGAAGAAGACTCAAGTTCCAATCATACGGTTTTGGCCTGTTTGAATAATATTGATGAAAGCCGCCCTTTCTTTTTATGTTTCTTAGGCCAACGGAGAGGCTGGGTTCCGGAAAAAGGTGATGTAAGCCCGGAAACGTTAGATGAATATCCGGACATATCAGAGTTTGTCGGTCGAAATTCCGTTACGGAAGTGGAGATCGAACACGCGCTTTTATCACCCATGAAGCACATTGTCAATGGAAATGAAAAGCAGGAAATACCGGTACGACATGCGCTATTTTGTTTCCGGAATCCGGATTATTTGAACGACTTAACCATTGATCAACGAAAGATTTTTACGAACGAAGCGGAGAAGGATATCGTTTTGGCAGATCATGAGCTTATCAAATTTAAAGAGAAGATTAAAAGCAGGTGGGATTATACGGTTGATTATGATTGCGAATGGGATAAGAATGTTGTTTCGCCGGAACTGCCTGAAAATGTTCAGCAAGGCCGGTTAACAGATTTCAGGGTGTCCGGAAAAGATTTAAAGGATATTATCGTAGAACAACTCAAAGAAGAAATCATCAAAGAATTTCCGGATAGGGAAAAGGTTGAATATGCTTCAGATTTGGAAAGAGACTTAGATCAACAAGCTTTGTTTATCGAATTGAACAGTGAAGGTTTTATTTCCCGCGAAGGCGATTTTGATGCCCTGAATGATTATGTTACAAATGGCAAGAATGGTTTGTTCATTCTTACCGCTCCTGCCGGTTCCGGGAAGAGTATGTTGCTTGCCAACTTCATTGTCAGAGAAAGTAAAAAACATACAGGAAGATTTTTCAATCGGTTTTGTGGCGTATCGGATTTGTGTTCTCAGCAATATTCGCTTTGGAAAACCATTTTTGATGAAGCGCATGTTAAATGTCCTAGTACGTTAAAAGACCTGAAAAATGAGATTGAAGATTTACTGAAAGAATTAGCGAAAAAAAGGACTATTCTGATTATTGATGCCATTAATCAATTGCCTGACGGTCTGGAAATGTTGGAATGGCTACCTAAGCGACTCCCGAAAAATCTGAAAATCATACTAAGTCTGAAAAAAGATAAAAATGATAAAAAAATATCAGACAATGCCAGTTATTCTACTGTTAAACCATTCAACGGAAAAGAAGAAAAAAAGAAACTCATTAATAATTACCTTAAAAAATACCTGAAGGCTTTAGACAACAAACAAATCGATACAATATGCGATTTTGAAGGTTCGAAAAACCCATTATACCTGAAAGTCCTACTTTCGGAACTCAGGGTCTTCGGTTCTTTTACTCAACTATCTGAAGAAATGCAACAATTTGGTGAAACACCTAAAGAGGCTTTTGACACTGTATTGAACCGCTTGGAAAATGATATTAATTCTTTAGATATTGATTCAAAAAAAATCACACCCTTATTATTCGGTCTTTTAGCCAATGCCAGAAACGGACTTTCGGAAAAAGAAATCGTTTCATGTATGCAGAAAGAACTGGGTATAAATGAAGGAAAATTGATTCAAGCTATCAGGCTTTTTATTCGTCAAGTCAGGCCATTTATGGCAAGAAGGGAAGGGCGAATCGATTATTTCTACGAAGCTTTTAAATTAGCCGCTCAAGAAAGATGTGTTCGCGATAAAGCTCATCAAAACAAGCTCTTGGCTGATTATTTTAAAGAACAGGCAGATCCTGAAAATAATTTAAGTTTCAAAGGAAAAAATATCCGGGAGTTCAATGAATTACCTTATCACTTAAAAGAATCAGAAGATACAACTAACTTGGAGAAAATACTTTCTACCTATCTTTGGATTAAAAATAAAAGCGAACTGTCGGATATATATAATATAATTAATGATTATAATTATATTGACATCGAAGATGAAGATTATTACCATGTGAAACTGATAAAAGACACGTTGGTAATGTCTTCCCATATATTAAAGGATAATATTAAAGACAATTTGCCTTGCCAGCTATGGGGGAGACTTATGGAGATTGAGAACCTGCGGATCGAAGCGCTTCTGGCGGAACTCGAAACATACACCACTTATCCGTGGCTTAAGCCTCGCCATTATATGGCCTCACCAAAAGAGGGGTTAGAAGTTACATTGTCGAACCATACAAACAATGTGAACAGTGTTTGTTTCTCTCCGGACGGGAGATACCTGGCATCAGGAGCACATGATGAAACCGTCCGGATTTGGGATTGGAAAACTCAGAAAGAGATAGCAAGACTTTCAACTTCAGGTGCAGTCATGGATTGGGTGCGGTGTGTTTGCTTTTCACCCGATGGCAGATACATTGCCGCAGGGGTGGGAAACGGGACAATTCATGTTTGGGATTTCGGAACACAAAGAAAAATAGCAATCCTGTTCAAGCACAACGGGGACGTATATACAATATCTTTTTCTCCCGATGGAAAATATATTATATCGGGAGGACATGATTCAACTGTTCGCGTTTGGGATTGGAAAAACAATAAGGAAATAGACAGATCGCAAGAGTATGAAGGACCAGCACTCATACGCTTTTCCCCTGACGGGAAGCTTGTTGCCACATGGTCCAAGGATAGGACTGTTAGAATTTGGAACTGGGAGAAACAAAAAAAAGTGCAAGAATTAGACGGTGGAGGAGAGATGATAACTGATGTCTGTTTTTCCCCTGACGGGAAATATGTCGCCACAGCGTATCTTTATCATAATATTAAAATTTGGGAATGGGAAACACAAAAAGAGGTACAGGTATTGAAAGGGTACACACAGCAGCTTAGCAGCGTATGCTTTTCCTCAAGTGGAAAATATCTTGTTTCCGGTTCGATGGATAAAACGGTTAAAGTGTGGGATTGGAAAAACGCTGAAGAAATAGCAATATTAGAAGGACACTCTAGTTTTATAACCAGTGTATGTTTTTCTCCTGATGAAAAATATGTTGTATCTGGATCTTGGGATAATACTATTAAAGTTTGGGTTTGGAAAAGGCAAAAAAAATTGCAAGGAGAGCTAAAGCATGCATACGATGTGCTTGATGTCTGTTTTTCGCCCGATGGGAAAGATATCATCTCAACGGGATCCTTTGAAAAATACGTATGTGTTCGGAATCGGGATAGTCAGGCAGAAGTATTGAACTTTGAAGCTACTGTTTTTAGGGTGTGTTTTTCTCCCGATGGAAAGTATTTTGCAGCGGGAGAAAGTGAGAATCTCATAATTTGGGATTGGGAGAAACGATGTATTATTTGCAAATTAGAAACCGGCGGTTTATCTGCCTGTTTTTCTCCCGACGGAAAATATATTGCATCGGTGGGATGGGAAAGTGATAATCTATCTGCATATTTCGTTACAGTTTGGGACTGGGAAAATAGAATAGAAGTGCAAAAATTTGAAGGTTACAAAACAGGCGTACTTACTGTCCGTTTTTCTCCTGATGGAAATTTCATTGTTATTACATCGTCTCCTTTGGGTGGTTCAAATGGAGAGGTTAGACTTTTGGATTGGAGAAATGCAAAAGAGATTCGAAGGTTGAAAGGAGATGAAAGAGGCGGATTACGTACGTGTTTTTCATTTGATGGGAAATATCTTGCGATTAATTTACCTGATAAAACTGTCAGAGTATATGACTTGGAAAATGGGGAAGAGGTACAAAGATTTGAAGGGTTTGAGGGTACTATGGTGTGCTTTTCCTCTGACGACAAATATCTCGTTTTGAGCAATGACACCACTCTCATGATTTTGGATTGGGAAAAGAGAATTCATATCATTGCTCTGAATACAGAAGAAATCTTGTCAGGACATGCTCTTTCGAACGATTGTCGTCAAATAGTAGCGGGAGGGATGTCTGGCCAGATATTGATTTATGATGTTGAAAATTTGTTTTCTTCTGATGAAGAAATACAACTGAATAATTTTGCCGCAGAGACTATAAATATTGAAGTTGAAAGTTTAACTGATCATAAATATACTATTGAAGAGAATGATTCCATTAAAACTGAAAATAAGAAAAAAGGATTTTTTAGCAGGCTTTTTAAAAGATAAACTCTCATATAGTTCATAAAACGTGAGAAACTATACAGAAAAGCAAAATGAAAGATTATAAAATCATCACACTTGGCGGAGCCGGAGCACATATATGCAGAGCTCTTTTATCTCAGGGCATTGATGCCAACCGAATTTCGTATTTTCATACAGATCGGCAGATCGTGGAGTACTTAGAAATAAAAGACAAATTTTTTGTGGGAGAAGAAGTGGGAATCTGCCATTACAAAATGACAAAGGACTTATTTGACGAACATAGCGATTTGTTTGAGCGTACCATTGAACCCGATGTTTTATATGTTTTAGCATGTGGTTTGGGCGGGCAAACAGGGACTGAGCTTGTTGTGAATCTATCTAAGTTATTGGTTAAGAAAAATAGAAAATTCGTCATCGTTGCTACTGTTCCTTACAGAGCGGAAAGAGAACCAAAAATGGACGTAGCATTGTGTGCTTTTTCTGAATTAGCATTACTTCCGGATAAAAACTTTATTCTTCTTCCCGTAGATGATATGATTACTCCGGATCTGTCTATTTCTGAACTATTTGACAGAGTCAATCAACATGTGGTGGTGGTAATTAAAGGTATATTGATGAAGTATGAAGCGTGTTGACGAATAATATAGTAAATCGGAAGAGAATGTTTATGAAAAGGAAAGAAGTAGTATGTTGTTATATTTGTGTACATTAGGATCATAATATATAAGAAGCCATGCAGAGGAATAAAACTTTCAGAATATTTTTGTCGAGTACATTTAGAGATATGTATGCTGAACGCGACTATCTCAGGGAACATGCTTTCAGGCGTTTAAACACGGAACTGATGCAAAAAGGTTATCAATTAAATGTTGTGGATCTTCGTGGAAGTGTTGAACGGAATTTGGAAGAAATAGAAAAAAGTGTATTCCGTATGTGCCTGAAGTGGCTCAAGGAATGCAAACCTCGTATGATTGGACTTTTAGGAGACCGTTATGGCTGGGTCTATTATACAAAAAAGCTGCAAACCTCTAATGATGCAGAAGCTATACGAATACGTAAAATCGTTGACGACATCATACATGAAAGTAATATTTCTAATGAACAGTTGTTAGATAAGAGCATTACACATATTGAAATCTCCAGAGGCATGGAAGTCATGGATAAAGATAAATGTTTTTTTTATCTTCGCGAATCCCTGCCATACTGGAGAATGGGCCGTAAAGAGACCAATATTTACAAATCAGATAAGCAACGACAGGATATATTAAAAAAAGAACTAAGCGACATTTATGGGAAAAAGAGTCCTTATATAAAAACTTATCATGCAAAATGGACGAAAAAAGGAGTTCCGTTATCAGAATTGGAAGCCCTTGACGCAATGGTTTATAATGATTTGAAAGCCAGTATCTATAAAGAAATTGACTTATTGCAAAGTAAGCTGGGCTATAATGCACTGGAAGATGATGAACTCTTTATTTACGCAAGTAATAAATGTAAAGATTCAATAGGTCAAAAGCATGATAGTGATTTTTTAGACTTTGCGGCATACAAAAAACACAATTATTCCGGTTTGTTGATTTGTGGAAAGTCTGGTTCTGGGAAAACAGTCTTGATGGCCAAATTGTATCTGGAATTACTCGCGCAGAAAGAAAAATATATACTTTTAGTCAATTTTGCAGGATTGAATCAACCTTCATCCACATTGAGCGGAATGCTTCTGAAATTTATAGAAATCTTGCAGGAATCCATTGGAGAACAAAAAAATATCAAAGAATTTAGTGTTAATTATCTTATTCGCAAGTTTAAAGAAATATTATGCCTGGCAGCTAGGCGAAAAGATATTGTTATTTTAGTCGACGCTTTGGACAGCATATCATCCGAACATATTCAATTCTTCACTTGGCTTGAAGAACAACTTCCTGACCGAGTACGAATCATAGCTTCATGCCAGCCACATACAATAAAAAATATAAAATCATATTTCAGTTTTTATGACTTGGAACCGATATGCAATGACCAGGACTCAGCGAAACATTTATTGATAAATATGGCTGCATCATTTGGAAAGAGTTATGACCAGGAAATCTTGAGGCTCGCTACTGAAAAAGTATGCAAAAACGGATTCCCTTTATATGCAAAAATACTGAATGATTACCTGATGACAATGACAGGAAGTGACTATCTATGTTTTGCAGGTGATAATGCCCACCTATTATGGATGAAAAACGAAATTGAACGCATGCCGGACAATATACCCTCGGCATTCGACATGATTTTATCAAGGGCCTATGCAGCTTATGGAGAAGACTGGGTTAAAACCGTCTGTACGATAATTGTCATTTCCCGTACAGGAATGCGTAGTAATGATTTGCACTCTGCATTGAAAGAATTAAATGTGAGTACGGATGAAGTGAAGCTTTTAGAGTTGCGTGGTTATTTATCCGGATACCTCAGAATGGACCTGGGGCTTGGCTGGTGGAAGTTCGAATTTCCTGATTTATGCCGGCATATAATAGATCTACAGGCGGAAGAGAGGTTAAAAAAAATCCATAAAGCTATTATTTATGCACTGATTGATTTATCTGATTCCGACTTATTCAAGAGAAGCGAGTATCTATATCATTGTTTTAAAGCTGGACTTGTCAAAGAAGCGACTGCATTTGTATGTAATGAGAACTTCAGGGTTGATTCGGCCTCGACGGTTGAACGATTGGCAATTATTGAAATAATGAATGCCGAAGGAGGAATCAATTGGCTTCAGAAAGTAATGAAGCCTATGCAATGGACTCCTTATCCCAGCAATGTATTCCGTTTTTTGTTGTGGGAAATACAAGGGGATATCCGGGTAAAATATCAAGAGCAATGTATGAAACTCCTTGAAGAGCTAATCCCCGTGCTTCATGGTAGAGCTTTTTCTCGGAATACCCGTCTTTCTCCTTTGGGAAGAGTTCAGGAGAATTCAATGTGCGCAGAAGCAGAAGCTTTGCTTGCTGCAGAATTCATGGAAAAGAAGGATTATAATTCTGCTGAGCCTTTACTTAAAAGTGCATTAGACCGACTGGACAAAAAGATGTTAGTACAAAGGATAAAATTTCAGGGATATGAGTATCCTGAAGAATATGAAGGTAAAAGGCAGGAAATCCTAATGAAAGTGCAAACAGTCTGGTCGCGTTATCTCCTTCAATGTGGGAATACAGAGGAGGCTTCAAGATTGATGAAGACGAATATTGAAAAATTGCAGGAAGATTATGAAAAATCTCCGGATGATCCTTCTCTTATCTACGGGTATGGAAACCTCCTGATTGAACAAGGATTTGCTTGTTTAAGTACAGATGACTTCGAAAATGCAAGGAAAAATTACGAAAAGGGAATTCAGTTATTTCAGGATATCGCAAAATCAGGAATGATCGTATTTTTCAAAGATATTGAGAGCCGAATATTCAATGCCTATATGCTCAGAGCAAGTATAGAAAAGCGGGAAAAGAATCCAACAGAAGCGTTGCCATTTTATAAAATAGCACTTGAATTCATTGAGCCTTACCGTAAGCGCGATCCTTTGAACAATTCTTTTGCTATTTTTACTGCGGTTACGGCGAAAACTATCGCAGAAATTTTATTGTCAGATAATTCTTCCAGAACGAATATGGCGACAATAAGAGAATATTGTGAAATCGCATCCGACAGTTTTGCTTACCTTAATGATAACCTTTACCGCACAAACGGTAGTTATTTGTTTGGCTATGCCTGGGCGCTGACGATTATGGGTGAGATTGATTCCCACGAAAGTCAACCGGATTCCGCTTTGGAAAATCTAAATAAAGCAGAAAATTTCCTGATGCGATTTTCGACGCCATTTGAAAAGAATCATCTCACAGAACTATATTCTCATATTTTTTCTGCTTTCATCTTACTCTATTCTAATATGGGAAATATTCTTAAAGCAGATGAATATCGAGAAAAAATGAAATATGTACAATAATTTTTTTCCACAAAAAGCACATAATTTTTAATTAAAAAGGAGGTATATCATGAAAAATTACAAGTATTACTTTTTTATTGCAATGGGCAACGGTGAAAACGATAATATAAGTCGTGAAACGCTTTTGAAAATCGATCTCAGTGATATAAATGAAAAACGCCCTGCACGCATAATAGAGCGCACTGTAGAATATTATTCCTGTCAGTTAATGCTCTTTCATCTTTTAGAAATATTAAAAGATTCGCATAAGATGGAAATTGATCCCCTTGAAATCTATATAGTCCCATTATCGAAATGGAATTCTCCGGATATTGGAAAAGTCAGAGAGTATGATTTTTCCAATATGGAAGAATTTTTTGTTTTTGCCTCAAAAATTTCGCATCCTGTTGAACAATATATGAAAAAAGAAGGATTCTTGAACTGGAAAAGTTTGGGGTTTTCTCATCGGGAAGGCGATGCGTTGATCGGACAGCTGGTTGAATTAGGCGATAAAAAGAAAAAACTGTTCGGATTTTTCGGATGAATATTAAATGAACTGAAAACATCCATCATAATTAATTGAATGTATTTTTAGTTATTGGTTTTCAACCTTGGTAATCGTATGATTATCATCGGTGTTAAATTTTGCTTGTCCACAACAAAAGATAATCCGAAATTTTAATCAGTAAAACGCTAATAACCTGAGAGGAGGTATAACCAATGAAAGAGACTACTGTCAAATTCAGGAAAATACTCTATAAGTAGGGTAGTGAGGGATTCTGAAATCTGTTTTCTTTGTCAAGAAAATGGAGAACAATGTTTCAATCAATTTTAAGTCAATATAAATCTCTCCGGAAGGAGGCATAAAAAAAAGATTATGAAAAATCAGAGCAAGTTATTAGTTGTATGGGTGATTACTTTAATCATCGCTGTTATACCGGTATCCAGCCTTTATGGACAAGGTGCACAAGGAGCAATTGGAAGCGAATTAACTCCCGACATCGGGTGGCGTATAGAAAATAATATCCTGTATATAACCGGAAAAGGTGTTGTGCCGACAACCATGCTTGGCGCAAGATCGGCTTGGCATGATTACCGGTCAAATTTTAACTCCGTAGTCATAGAGGACGGCATTACTGGTCTCGGTCAGAACGTTTTTACCGGTTACAAAAATGTCACTTCATTAACGGTTGCCGGAAGCGTAAAGGATCTTGCTCCCAGTTCTTTTAATAGTTGTAAAAGCCTGTCTGTGGTGGAAGTAAAAGGCGCTATCCCGCCGGATATAAATGCATCGGTTTTTTATGGGTTGAAATACAAGAATGTAAAACTAATCGTTCCGGCTGGAACAAGAGCGGTTTATGAGGCCGACCCTTTTTGGGGCAAATTCGGTACGATTGAAGAAAGTGCTCAATCGGCGGATATACAACTCGCTTCCGCAGCAACATTAACGGAGCCGTGTGTCATCCATCTGAAGCGAAATGCTAATTTTTTCGGAGGAGGAGCAAAAATAAAAGTTTTCCTGAACGGTGTTGAGCAGGAAAAAATAGGTAACGGAGAAACCCTCGTGATGCAAACCGACCGTGTCGAAAACGAATTGTTTCTTCAATGGAATAAAACAGCGCTTTCCATTCGCCGGTTTGAAGCAACAGCAGGCGGTAACATTCATATTGAATATTCAAATATGATTGCATATATGAAAATTATAGATGGAGAAAACGAAACAGAAGACGATCTCAATAAATAAGAACTTTCTGGTGACGAGAATTAGCGCGTGTTCATTTATTCTGTTTTCATTTTGGGAATTCTAATGTTTGTTGGGCTGGCTACCAGATAATTTGTTTTTTTTCCGCTGTTTTCTGATTTTAGCATTTCCTTTTCAACCAGATCTTTTAGATCTCGGAGAGCTGTATCGGTAGAGCATTTTTGAAGTTTTGCATAGGATGAACTACGCAAAAAACCGGTTTCTTTTTCGTAATTATTATTTCATGTATATACATAATACGCCGCAAAATTTGCGGTAAAAATACAGCTTTTTCACCGTAAAGTCAATTTTTTGTGTTTGTTTTGTGTTTTGGGGGAGATTTTTCCTAATCTCGAATTATTTAGCGTGCTGTATTACTTTCTTAACCCAACCGGAACTTCCTCTCACCACGAAAATGTTCTCATTGGATGAAGGAATGAGGTAGTCGGCGCTTCCTTCCGATGAGGTGACTTGGTGTAAAAGTCTGCCGGTGATGGAATAGACTTGAATGATTTCGCCTTTCACAACATTTTTTACACGTAATGTCCCGTTATTTATAAATACAGTGGGAGAATTTTCCGTTCCGAAAGTATTTCCCAGATCGTCGTCAAGATATAGATTTGGATCCAGAACGTTAACGCCTAATTCCGCTAAAGCTTTCCAGGCTGTTGCTCCTACACTGACGCGATGATCGTAAATCCACTCCGAACCGTCGCCAATATAAAAACCGGTTTTTAAACCGTCTATATTTGCGGCAGTGATACTGCCGTCCGGTTTCGCTTCGGCATCTAACTGCGCCAATTGCGCCTGGTATTTATCGATATGGCCTAACACCCAGTCAGATACTATTTTCTGGTATGAACCTTCCGTCCAGTAACCGCTTGGGGTTTTATCACTGAATTTATAAAAACCGCTTACCGGATCTCGGAAGTTATTTTCGATATACAACATGACTTTTTCGGCGTCAAGTTCCGGTTCATTGTAAAAACTTTGTATCGCCCATGTGTTTGCATCCAATGGATAAATGGTGTTATTGGTGCTTACCCCATCATTTGTCGTACCGGTATAAAAAAATACTTACTCAGCAAGTTACAAACTGAA
>JAVBNB010000029.1:0-24599 GCA_031551825.1 Tannerella sp.
GATACTGCGGGACGTGTTGATAAGTTCATGAGCCGTTACGGAAGCCGCAAAAAATAATTTATTCCGAAAGCATAAAAAGAGAGGGCGAATTTTAAAAATTCGCCCTCTCTTTTTATGACTATATAATCCCGTTAATCATTATATTCATAAAGATACTTACCAACGCGGGATAGCTTTTCTTTCTTATTGATCATAATTACATGTCCATAAGGAAGCTTATTTACCGGTGTGCCATAAATATTCAGAAAATACAAATCCGGATTAATGACATAATTGGATGTATACGGAGCATCAGCATAATCCAATACATTACATACATATCCCAAATTATCTTCAGATAACAACTGAATTCTGTAGTCCGTACCGACTTCATGTATAATAATCGCACCATCTTCATATCTATAATGTGTATAAACAGGATCAGGAGCTGCCCCTTCTACAAAAGCCTTATTCAAACGACCCAACTCATCATAAGAATACAGTACACGATACAGCTGAGCGCCACCAATCGTTGCCAAAACCTCTTCGGCACGAAATCCTCCCTTCGTATTAGCTAACTGAATATCATAAGAAACACCTTTAATTGTGCAATAAATCTTGCTCGAGGTGTATTTTACATGTGCCGTACATACCAAAGAGCCATGTTCAAGCAAACTATACTCAGACACACCCTGGCTTCCATACGTCATCAACGTTTTTATCGAATCCCTTTCACACGTCGTTACCTGCGAAAGCGGATAATAAGGTATTTCCAGGCTGCCTTCATCACAACCGGCAAACATAACACATCCAAAAGCCACTAACAGGCCCTTCATAAAAAATAAATTAATCTTCTTCATATTATTTAAAATTTCACATCCATTTACAAAAGTTCATCACCACCCAATTCAATTTGCAAAAGAACAAATTAAAATTCATTTTTCAAAGTTTTTTTCCGATTTAACAATCAAGACTTTTCAACATTAAAGAAGATTAAATTGTTTTACACTTACTTTACAAAACCTAAATAAATTCATAAAAAAATCAGAATGGATACCCAACGGCAAAATGCCAGGCAAAATTGTTTTTAAAATTCGGATCCGAGATTGCCCATTTCCGAGAACCCCGTTCTTGTGGATTATAAGCCTTAAAACCGGTATCTAAGCGGATAAGAAAATAATCGAAATCAAGACGCAAACCCAAACCATACGATATAGCTATCTCTTTATAGAAACGATTAAATTCAAAATTCCCATCTGGTTGATAATCATATTTGCGGATCGTCCAAATATTACCAGCATCCACATAGGATGCCAACTCAAACTTCCAGAACAACTTACTCCTGTACTCAATGTTGGCATCCATGCGAATATCCCCTACTTGATAAACAAATGAAGTGATGCTATCCGTCTTCATACTTCCGGGACCAAGCGTACGTACACTCCATCCGCGGTTACTATTCGCACCACCGGAATAATAACGTCGCTCGAATGGTATTTCATCTGAATTACCATAAGGACAAGCGACTCCTAATCCAACATGAAACGCGACAGAGTTGCGCGCATCAATGATAAAACTCCGAGCAAAATCAATATCTCCTTTCAGAAACTCGGAATAATTAATGCCAAAGAGGCTATACTTGCCATTATCATCTTTTTTCGCATCAAAAAGGTTCGACATGGCATACATCAGGTTGCCGGCAGTCTCCAAAGCGATACGAAAAGAATAAGTATTCCGGCCACGCTCCATCGGATCATAGTTATTGAACGAATACGCATATCCCATACTGACGGTAAACTGATTTGAATAATTGTATAAAACAGTCGTTTCCGGAAGACTATTTCTAAAATCTTCGTCTATATCCTGCAAAAAAACATAGTTTACGTCCAACAGCTTAAATGTATGACGCGCAAGCGTATTGATACGATGTTGCCAATGGTATATCCATCCTCCGGAAACAATAGAGCGGTGAAATTCCGGACGGCGCTGTTGGTCGTAGCTCATCTTAAACTCTGTTGTGGCGCGAAGCTTACGACGGAGATCATCACCTATAAACGGAAATAAGAAACGAGGAAAATGAAGAGATGTTTCGCCAGCATATTCCCAATAATTTCCATATTCCTGCGAGGAAAGATATTCATATCCTCCACGCACTTTTGCTGAAAACAATTCCGATCCCTTAAACAGATTCCGGTGCTGATAAGTCAGGGACGAAGCAAACCCTAAGTCTCCGGCAGAGTTTGTTCCTTCCACATCAAAACGTACACCTTGTTTTTTTGCCGGAGCCGTCAAAATCGTACAATCCAACCTCATCGTATCGGCATCTTCGATTTCATCAAACTTAATGCTCATGTAACGAAGCGCTTTTAGGGCCGAATAAGAAGTATAAGTCTGCTCCACGCTTCGTTCACTATATAATCTTCCGGGAATCAGATAACAGCTTTGTCGCAATACATTCGGACGAACACTTTGTCCGCCGGCTCCATAATAAATAGATACGCCACGGGATTTTGCAGAGTCGGTGATAAAATAATTTTCGCCTATTATATCCGGATCAAGCGGATCATAATCTGTAAGAATTTTCACGCTGTTAATATAATATTGACGATGCCGGGATACTTTCCCTGTATCCTCTATAGCCACATAATCCGGCGGTCTGATATACATATCCAGATCTACGCGATTATTCTGAAAAGAACTGTCTGCCCTATAACCGATATAATCACGACTAAAAGCATAATAGCCATGATTCTTCAAAAGGGTGGTTACTCGTTGACGTTCTTTATCCAATATATTACGATCAAATAACATACTGTCTTTTATCTGTGAGGTATATTCTTTCGGATATGAAGTAAACACAGACTGCAAAAACGAGCGACGGGGAGGTTCGAGGCGTACTATACTATCAATTCGGGGATCGTCGATGGATGTCCGATACTGGTAAATACGATAAGGCTCATTCGCAGTTATCGAATATTCCAGTAACGCCTTCTTTCGCTTAGTTGTATCAACCGACATTGTAATTTGAGCATTTATATAACCCCGATTAGACAAATAGCGCTCCAACTGTTTTTCTGACTGTTCAGCCAAATCCAAATCAAGCAAAACCGGTGGTTCACCCATGCGGCGAAGCTGTTTATTCAACCATTTTTCCTGATTGGTTCCGGACCAATTATAAACAAACAAAGGCCATTTAAGCAGGCCGAATATCTTATAATTAGGATGTTGTTGTAAATATGGCCTCATCTCCGAAGCTTTTACGTTCGGATCATCTGTTTTTATTTTCACTTTATCTAAAAGATATTGCCCGTCACTGACATATTTTGTCGTGCTACACGATATAAAACATACCGCACAGCACACATACAGACATATCTTTACGCAGAGCTTCATAAAATACAGATTTTGCGTTGCAAATGTAGCTGAAATAAATTATTTACCGTACATTTGGTACTCTAAAACGACAATATTCATGTTGAGTAAAGCGAAAATAAAAGAAATACGGGCTTTGGAAATTAAAAAATTTCGCGATGAACAAAATCTATTCATTGCGGAAGGAAACAAACTTGTTACCGATATGTTGCACGCGTTCGAATGTGAATGGTTGATAGCCCATACATCATGGATGGCTACACAGGGAGATATCCCTGCAAAGGAGCTAATTCTTGCGGAAGAAAACGATATTCGGAAAATAAGTTTTCTCAAAACACCACAGGATGTTTTGGCCGTATTCAAAAAGCCGCAATACCTGTTAGAAGAAGCAAATCCCGCATCACAACTCATTATCGCTCTTGACAGCATCCAGGATCCGGGTAATCTTGGAACGATTATACGTATAGCAGGATGGTTCGGCATCAAACACATTGTATGCAGTCCGGACACCGCAGACGCATTCAGTCCTAAAACTGTACAAGCCACTATGGGAGCGCTGGCTCATGTAAAAATTCACTATATAAATTTAGATGAATACCTAGAAAAAAACAAAATATCTCCGGTTTACGGCACATTTTTAGATGGAGAAAATATCTATAAGAAAAAGCTTTCCCAAAATGGCATAATCATAATGGGTAACGAAGGCAAAGGCATCCGTCCGGAAACAGAAGCCCTGATTAGTGAAAGATTATATATTCCTTCTTACCCTCCGGAACATAAAACGACAGAATCTCTGAATGTGGCTACAGCCACAGCCATTGTTTGCGCGGAATTCAGACGCATCGCTGCTGAAGAAAATCGTTAGTTAACCGCCTCTCCGGAAGGAGCAGAAGGAATAGAATCCGTTTGTGGAGCCGTAAGAGCTTTCGATCCAAAATTATATTTCATTAATTGAATATCATCTAAGTATATATGATGATATAACACTTCGGAATCATTCACTAATATATATCCGTAAACCCGTGAAACCGGTTTGTTTTCGACAGTTCTAACAACTGCCTCATAATAGCCGTCACCCGTAATTTCTTTACTGACAGAAATAATCGAATCCGTCTGTACGGCGCTTATATGGATTTGGGGTTTATGCTTCAAACCGGAAGACACACCCCATACCGAGACACCAAACACATAAGAACTTCCTGAAGAATAGGGACTTTGAGGTTCAATATTAAATGTAAGCATATTAAAGATGCGTTCTTCCGGTTTAAAAACATAGCTGCGATTATAAATCCATATATCGATCGAATCTTTGGCCGATGCTTCACCAGACAATGGATTTGGTTTGATATCGCCCATTGCCGCAATCTTTTCATTTACATCTTTAAGAACAAGTTTATATATCCCCATATACAAATCCATATTCTCGCCATACCAGATCAATGAAGAATCATATTCCGCCTGTGTTACATGATGCTTGGCAAAAACGGAATTGTAAACAACCTGCCTCTTATCGCTTGTTCCGTACGAGCTACTATTTGTTTCAACAATAGCTTCCGCCATCTGCATATCATATAACACAGCTCTCATCTTTTTTTCGGAAATAATATGTTTTGGAACCCGACTACAAGAAGCTGCTACGCAGATCAACATTAAAATACCATATATACGCAATCTATTCGTCATTCGTACTCTTTTCTTTTGCTAAGCTGGCAAACAAAGAATGCTTGTAAAATATAAGCAACATAAAAGCACTCACACAAATAGCGGAATCCGCTATATTAAAGATGGGCCTGAAAAAGACAAACTCCTGCCCTCCCCATACCGGCACCCAGGATGGCCATGTTGTTCTTATAAGAGGAAAATATAGCATATCGACAACCTTTCCGCTAAGAAAAGTCGAATATCCTTCTTCAGGCATGAATGAAGCAACCTGTCCATAACTATGATCAAAAAGCACACCGTAAAATGCACAATCAATTATATTCCCAAGCGCGCCGGCCAATATAAGCGATAAACAAAGGATATATCCAAGCTTGAATGTTCCGCGTTTTATCAGCTTAAAAATCATCACACAAAACCAACTGACTACCACAATTCTAAAGATTGTAAGAATGTAGGTATCAACTACTTTAATACCGAATGCCATGCCGGGATTTTCTACGAAATAAATCTTAAACCACGGAAAGACATCTATCATTTCATATAGTTGCATGTTTGTTTTCACCCAGATCTTCGAAGACTGGTCACAAATCAACAACAGTAGAACGACAAAAATCGCTCCTCCTAATTGTTTAAGCTGAGTTTTATCTAACGCCACCTTCCTTCGCTTCGATACTTAATGTTGCATGAGGCACGGCACGTAGGCGTTCTTTAGGTATAAGTTTACCTGTTTCACGGCATATACCGTATGTCTTATTTTCTATACGAACAAGCGCCGCCTGCAAATTCTGAATAAACTTCATCTGCCGTTGTGCCAAACGCCCTGATTCTTCTTTCGACAACGTAGTCGCTCCTTCTTCAAGCACTTTAAATGTAGGAGATGTATCCGACACGTCATTACCCTCGGCATTAGTCACACCATCACGCAATTGCTCATAATCACGTTTGGCTTTTTCCAATTTATCCATTATAATAGCACGAAACTCCTCCAGTTCCTCATCCGAATATCTTGTTTTTTCTGCCATAAAACTAATTTTTAATAAGTTAGTATGTATATATAATTTTTTATCACTTCAAATATACTATTATTTTTAATATATCACGAATGTAACGCCTTTTATTTATCAAACTTTCTCGATCTTCACCCACAACTTGAAGTCATCAAAATCCAACTCTGTCCCGTCGCCCTGACCGTCAATGATCTCAAGTGATTCCGCAAGAACCTGCTTCTTTATATAATCTGCATAATCATTGGCTGCTTCATCCATTTCTTTGAAAGAAGAGATCGTTATACGGATCTTATCCGTTATTTCAAGACCCGCGCTCTTGCGTAAGTTCTGTATACGATTCACCAATTCACGCGCCAATCCTTCCTTACGTAAATCATCGGTTACGGTTATATCTAAAGCAATCGTAAGACTGCCTTCATTCGCAACAAGCCATCCCGGTATATCTTCGGATACAATTTCAACATCATCTGTCGTAATCTCACATACCTGCCCTTCCACAGTAAGCATAAATTTACGATTTTGTTCAAACGAAACAATATCACCCTGTGTCATTTCCTGTATCGCCACGGCTAATTGCTTCATCACTTTACCATAGCGCGGTCCTAATTTTTTGAAATCCGGCTTTATTTTTTTTACCAATATGCCCGAAGCGTTGTCGACAAAATTTAGTTCTTTAACGTTTACTTCATTCAAAATAAGTTTTTTGACAGCTTCTATATTTGCCTTTTGTTCGTCATTAAGGGCCGGTACCATAATCGTTTGCAGCGGCTGACGAACTTTTATATTCACCTTACGACGCAAAGCCAACACCATGGATGATATATCCTGAGCCATCTGCATTCGCTCTTCTAAAGCCTTATCTATAACCGCCTCATCGCAAACGGGGAAGTCTGAAAGATGAATAGATTCCGTCTTATCGCGACCCGTAACCGAAACTAAATCTGTAAATAATTGATCGGAGTAAAACGGTGATATAGGCGCCATTAGTTTGCCAACGGTTTCAAGACAAGTATAAAGTGTTTGATAGGCAGACAATTTATCTGTAGTCATACCTCCGCCCCAGAAACGACGACGATTCAGACGCACGTACCAGTTGCTCAGATGATCATTTACAAAATCAGAGATAACACGTCCCGCACGCGTAGGCTCATATTGGTTATAATATTCATCAACTGCTTTTATTAACGAATTAAGAAGGGACAATATCCAGCGATCTATTTCCGGACGCTCATTCATGGCTACATCCGGCTCACCATATGTAAATCCGTCTACATTGGCATACAAAGAGAAGAAAGAGTAGGTATTATATAATGTTCCGAAGAATTTTCGGCGTACTTCTTCTATTCCGTCGACATCGAATTTGATATTATCCCACGGAGACGCGTTTGTTATCATATACCACCTCAAAGGATCCGAGCCATATTTTTCTATCGTATCAAACGGATCAACACCATTACCCAAACGTTTAGACATTTTATTCCCGTTCTTATCCAAAACAAGCCCGTTTGAAATCACGTTTTTGAACGCCACGCTGTCGAAAATCATCGCACCTAACGCATGCAGGGTAAAAAACCATCCGCGCGTCTGGTCAACTCCCTCAGCAATAAAGTCCGCCGGATAAACATTACATTCATCAAAAGCTTCTTTATTCTCAAACGGATAATGTATCTGAGCGTAAGGCATGGCTCCCGAGTCAAACCATACGTCAATAAGGTCCATTTCACGCTTCATCGGTTTTCCGCTATCGGAAACAAGAATGATATCATCCACAAAAGGACGGTGCAAATCTATTTTATCATAATTACCATCGGAATAATTTCCCGGTGTGAAACCCGCCTCTTTATATGGATTAGCTACCATCAGGCCTGCGGTTACCGATTTTTCGATTTCATTGTATAACTCTTCTACCGAACCCATACATTTTTCATCCGCACCATCATCCGTACGCCAGATCGGAAGGGGTGTCCCCCAGTAACGGCTACGGCTCAGGTTCCAGTCCTGAAGATTTTCAAGCCATTTTCCAAAACGACCTGTACCTGTACTTTGCGGTTTCCAATTGATCGTATTATTCAGTTCAATCATTCGTTCACGACAAGCTGTAGTTTTTATAAACCAACTATCTAACGGATAGTAAAGAATCGGTTTGTCCGTACGCCAACAGTGAGGATAATTATGCACCTGCTTCTCTATTTTGAATGCAAGGCCCTGTTGTTTCAACATGACACATAAATCAATATCGAGTGTTTCATCTTTACCTTCAAGTTGCGGATCGTACTCATTCTTCACAAAACGTCCCGAGAACGCATTATATAAATCAACATTCACATTTTCACTGACATACGCCTCATCCAGATCTTCCAAACGATAAAAACGACCCTTCAGGTCAACTGCAGGACGAAGATTTCCCGCCTTATCAATCAACTGTACAGGCGGAACATTAAAATTCTTCGCTACACGCGCATCGTCCGCACCGAATGTCGGAGCAATATGTACGATACCGGTTCCGTCTTCTGTCGTAACATAATCGCCGGATATCACGCGAAACGCGCCTTCACCCGGATTAAACCAGGGTATAAGCTGTTCATATTCCATTCCGACGAGATCACCACCTTTATATTCGGCAACGATTTTATAGGGAACGACTTTGTCACCCTGCTTATAATCTTCTAAGGCCATACCCTCGGCTTTGGAACTGAAATGAGCCGGCACAAGGTCTTTCGCCAACACAATCGTAATCGGTGTTCCGCTATAAGGGTTGTAAGTCTGAACCGCAACATATTGTATATTCGATCCTACGCATAATGCCGTATTAGACGACAAGGTCCACGGCGTAGTCGTCCATGCGATGAAATAAGGAGTCCCCCACCCCGTCATTTCCGGCTTAGGATTCTTCATTTTAAAAAGAGCTGTTACCGTAGTATCCTTTACATCGCGGTAACATCCGGGCTGATTAAGCTCATGTGTACTTAACCCGGTTCCCGCAGCAGGAGAATAAGGCTGGATCGTATATCCTTTATATAATAGATTTTTCTGATAAAGTTCCTTCAGCAGATACCAAAGGGTTTCAATATATCGGTTATCGCATGTCACATACGGGTGTTCCATATCGACCCAATACCCCATACGCTGTGTGAGATCTTCCCATTCTTTGGTGAATTTCATCACATCCTTACGACAAGCTTTATTATAATCGGCAACCGATATCTTTTTACCGATATCATCTTTTGTTATGCCTAATTCTTTTTCTACCCCAAGTTCAACAGGCAATCCGTGCGTATCCCATCCCGCCTTACGGTTCACCTGATAACCTTTCATTGTTTTATAACGGCAAAATATATCTTTAATGGAACGAGCAATCACATGATGAATACCGGGCATCCCGTTGGCAGATGGAGGGCCTTCGTAAAAAATAAACGAAGGAGCGCCTTCACGAATATCCAAACTCTTTTGGAAAACATCTCCTTCATTCCATTTCTTCAGCACTTTTTTGTTGACTTCCGACAAGTCCAACGCATTGTATTCAGCAAATCGATTACTCATAATTTTATCCCCTATTAAAAAATTGCCGCAAAGATAATCTTTTTTATCGAATTAGAAAATGAGCGCCAGTTAAAGATAAGGAACTTTTACCCCCCAAAAGCGGTAAAAGTCCCTTTTTATAATATCATCAACACACGAATTATTTTTTGGCCATATCTTCCAATACTAATTTTGCATTCTTATTATCCGGATCAAGCTCCAACACCTTTGTCCACAATGAAATGGTATTTTCCTTATCACTTTTCATGTAATAATAATACCCCAGATAGTTATAAGCTTCGAGTAGAACTCTTTTTTCCGATGTACTAAACTCATCCTTACTCTTTGTTATGATTTCGATCACTTTCTCATAATACGGCTTCGCCAGACCGGATTCTATTTCCGGGGTTATCGCATGTTTGGTCAAGGCCTTGTATCGATAGCCCGAATAGCTGTCGGAGGCACGGCTAATAAGTATGTCAAAAACTGAATCTGCTTTAGTCAGGTAATACAGCGAATAAATTTTAGAAAAATAATTCAGATGGCTCATTGAGTCTGCTATGATATTTGCATTCGATGTAAGCAGTTCATTGACCACCTCTTTATTATTCATTAATTTTTCCGTAAGCAGTTCATTTTTCGAAATGGAAACACCTGCCGAGTAATAATCATATCCTAAGGTGCTTATATCAACAATATCATCCTGATATCCGGAGTCTCCCGATAATTTGGATTTTTCTTCCATTTGTTTTTTCAAATACAAAGCTGCTATGGCATAATGTTTATCTTCACGCGCCATAGAAGCTGCCTCGGAGTATAGATCCAAATTCGCCGATTCACGACTAATCGCTTTATTATATTGAACAAAAGCCTCTTCATACTTTTTGTTTTGATTCAAGATAGAAGCGAATACCGAGTAATCTTTGGCTATGTACCCGGTATCGCTTCTCAATGAAAAAAAGTAATTCGCAGTCAGCATTCCTTGATCTGCGTTTTTAATCTTATCGGCAATATACATTTTGTAACGGTTCAGTACAAAATGTTTCGGATTTCTGCCTAATCCTTCCACAACTAATTTTTCTGCTTCCGGATAATTATCCGTAAAGTAATAAGCACGCGCATATCGTTCAATATCTTCAACCGTATAAATTCCCGCTTTAAAATAAGTACTGAACGCCGCGATCGCTTCGGGATAAAATCCTTGCTGCGTATATAGTTTCCCAAGATAACCATAAGCCGGAATATAGTCCAGTTGCTTTTCGATAACGGTTCTGAGTTTCTCGATTGCCAACATCGGATTTATATATTCATAAAATTGTGCAACCTTCATATAAGCCAGCAGATAATCCGGAGAAAAATAAGCTGCCATTTCATATTTTCCAGCGGCTTCTCCGGCCTTTCCTTTTGCTTTTCCGCTTTTGCTTTCAGCTGCAACGACATCGCCTTCCAGAATATAGATTTCCGGTTTTTTATTATTGATTTTTTTTGCTTCGTCCACTTGTTTCATCGCCTGCTCCGTCATACCGTTTTTTAGGTATGCATACCCAATTGCCAGCATCACGTCCACGTCTTTTTTATTCTTCTTCGCGATACCAGTCAATTCATTTTCCGCTCCGGGAGCATTGGATTTCAGTTTTACGGACATCAGTCCGATTTTATTAAATACACTTTCCGCATTCACACGAAGTCCTTCGTTATAAAAAGATTCCGCCCCGGAAACATCTCCTTTCGAAAAAGCGATTTCACCCAGATAATAGTTTGCCATTTCCGGATTTTCCGCCATACTTTTTTTAATTAATTCTTCTGCTTTTTCGTAATCGCCTAAATAATAGGAATCCACCCCCACATTTAATTGTGCGTATGAACACAAGGTCGTTACAAAAGCCAAAACAACAGAAAGAATCATACTTTTTTTCATCATTTTTTTTAATTGTTTTATTGTTAATAAATTCTAATTATAAATCAAAAATCTTCTTTTAAATAAATTTCCCTTGTAGGGCGCGTAGCCGGAACAAGTCCCGCCTTTAAAATGATACGCTGTCCTGCATCTCCTGCGATAAACTTAACAAATCCGGTCGGAAGTGTTCCCCTTAAATCTGTTAGTATAACGAATACATCGCGCGTCAACGGATATAAACCATTATTCAGAAATACCGGATAAGGCTTATAGGTCTTGTTTTCATTTATTTCGGTGGAAACACCAACCGACATAACACGTATCGATTCATCGAAACTCAACTGTGTAGAGTCATTCGGGTTACTAATCCAGTTTACGCCGATTACCCCCAAAGCATTCGGCGTATTCATCACATAATTAATCACTTCCGGATTAGAATCAAGCGCTCTTATTTCGGAAAACAAAGGTGCACTATCTGTTATATTTTCATAAATAAAGCGCAATGTACTTGAGTTTGAATGATCAAATACCACCTTTATATTTCCTAATTCCGACCGCTTGTTCAATTCATTCCATGACAAAATTCGTCCGGTCATTATTTTCTTCAACAAATCCGTATTTATCAAAGAATCCATATTTTCCTTATGAATAATCAGGGCAATGCCGTCCTTTGCGATTTTTTGTGTACGAATCGACAAATCCCGGCCTTCTATGATTTTTTTTTCCGCATCCGTCAGTTCGCGCGCCGTTACAATCATGCGTACACTGTCATCTGTCAACATACGAAACAATTCTTTTTCTCCCGTATAAATGACATTGACATTTGCTTCCGGATTTAAGCCGGTAAACACTTTTTTTTCCTCTTCGATGATTGGCAAAAAGCATCCATCTCCGGCAATCACCGCATGACCGCTCGTTTCCGTATCGGTACGTGTTATCTTACGTCTGTCACAAGCGCAAAAGAGCAACACAGTGACAAGGCCATATATTATTTTTGTTTTCATGCACTTTTACCCATGAGAAGTTTCGGATTAATTACGCATCTTCCAGAATCTGTAACCTCTGAATAATCCATACAGAAAAAACAGAATCCCCAATATTATCCTTAATGTCTTCGACATATCAAATATCTCTGTAGAAAACAACAACAAGGCAATCAGCAAATAAAAAAAGGTCATTACTATTCCTAAAAACGCTCTCATCTTTTTAATTTTAGTTATACAATTCTACATCCGGTTCAAACAGACAGCCGAAAACAACCATCCTAATTCCTGCCGGATGAATTTCTGACAACAAATGCAGAGTATGTATCGAATGCTCGATAGCCTTCGATACATTCCACACATTATTATTGTTGTAAGACGAAGTTCACCGGCAAACTGAAATATACATTCACAGCTTTACCATTCTGTTTACCCGGAATCCAATTAGGCATCGATTTTAAAACCCTTATCGCCTCTTTATCCAAATGCGGATCGACTCCTCTTACCACCTTAACATCGGCTATTTCTCCGGTTTTCGTCACCACAAATTTGAGGCTAACCCGTCCTTTAATACCATTTTCCGCAGCGATCATAGGATAATTTATATTGTCACGTATAAACTTCATTAATGCGTCTACACCTCCTGGAAATTCAGGTTGTTGCTCCACTAGGTCAAAGATCTTGTTTTCAACATCTTCTGCTATCACTTTATGTTGCTCCAGATCTGCAATATCAATACCATGCGCATCATCCGTCCCTTCTACTGTTGCAACCGAAATTTGCACCTTTGATTCGGCCAGCTCTTCCTGCGACTTTATCTCTTCTTCCTCTTTGATCTCGCTTGCATCCACAATTTCAGGGGCCGTAAATTGAATCGTACTCTTCAGCGGTGGAGGTGGAGGCGCCGCCTCTTCCCGAATAATATCTTTCTCTTGCACTTGTTCTTCCAATTCCTTTTGAAGGTCGGCAAGCACCGTCGATTCGGATAAATTATCCGATGCACTCTTTTTCGGTTTTACCGTATCAATCAAAGACGGAAGGAACGCGACAAATACGACGATTGCAATACTTATCAAAAAAGCGATAGCCAGCCTTTTCGATGAAGACATACGCAACTCGTATGCTCCATAATCTTTGTTCTTCCCTTCAAAAATTATGTCATTCCATTCTTGTGATGTTAAATTTATATCTTTTGCCATATTTCTGTTTTTTGAAAGAAATCCACATTAATTACTCTTAGTTGCATCAGCCGACAAAGCTCCTTCCTGAAGATAATTATCGATCAGAAACTTATCGCCTTCAGTTAAATCCACAATCGCATACAAACCGATACTGCAGATCTGCATTTCATCCAGTACATCTACCAGATTTTTGTAGTTTGATTCGTCCGTAGGCTTGATTACTACCACTTGCCCACCTTTCGCATCACGAATTTCCTTGGATCTGGCTCTAAACTCCTCTTCGGAAATCTTATTTTGTTGCTTTTGTGATCTTAACTCTATCATTTGCCGGACAACTTCTGCATTACGCTCAACAAGTATAGCCCGAAGGCCATCCGGATCATAATTGGTTTTTATCAGCGACGCATAATTTTCGTAATCCGGTTTCCCCAGATAATAATAAACAACATTATCCCCGGCTAACAGTAAGGTTACGGTTTTTGATTCGTCCGCCTTTGTCCGGTTCTCAACATTTACATTATTTTCTTTAGTGGGCATCACCAGATTCATCACCTGCGGCTTACTCAAGGTGGTACAAAACATGAAAAAGGTAATCAGTAACATGTTCATATCCACCATAGGCGTAAAGTCTACACGAAGATTTATTTTTTTCGGCTTGCCTTTTTTCGCATCGCCATCATCTGTTTTTATATCTGCCATAACTCTATTCTTTTTAATTTAGCAATCTCTTCCATTAAAATCCCTCCGGCATCCCTTTGAGTGTTGTAATCAGGTTGAAACGATTTTGCTTCAAGTCCTGCAAAGTGGCAATTACATTACTAACCTTAGGATACGGTGTTGATTTATCCGCTTTGATTGCTATCTTTAGTTCATTATTTACCGAAACCGCACGCTGAATCCAGCCTTTCAGCTGATTGTTAAGGCTGTCTGTAGGGACTCCCGTTGTTTTCAGATACTGATCCTGATCCGACATCTGCATATCTAAAAATGCAGGAAGTTGGCTTATCGGGACTCCTATTGTCGCTTGATTAACAAAAGAGAGTTTTTGCTTATCCGTAAAATTGATATTGTACTCTTGTTCTACCAGTTCCAGTACGGCCTTCTTATCACCCGGCCGATCCAAATTCAGATAGACCTGTCCATCCGGCTTTACCAGAATTGTCATCAGATTTGCTTCCGGAATCTTGATATCGATAACGGAAGCCGGCGTTATTACCTGCAAGGGTTCCTTAGGTAAAAAGGTCGACGTCAACATGAAAAAGGTCAATAAAAGTACAGTAACATCACTCATCGCTGTCATATCGATGAATGTACTCTGCTTTTTGGTCTTTATCTTTGACATAAATCATTTATTTTTGTGTATTGCAAAGGTCTGACCGATAGCAAAACCGATTTCATTTACTGCATTTGTAATATTCTGAACTTTTCCTGAGAAATAACCGTAAGCGATGATCGCCGCCGCTCCCGTTCCGATACCCATTGCCGTATTCATCAAGGCTTCCGAGATACCAATCGCCAACTGGGTAGAGTCAGGTGCACCTTCTTGTCCCATGGCGCTGAACGATTTGATCATTCCCAATACCGTTCCGAAAAGTCCAAACAATGTTCCTAATGTAGATATAGTTGCAATGATTGAGAGATTTTGCTCCATAACCGGAAGTTCCAAAGTTGTCGCATCTTCGACCTCTTTCGCAACAAGACCAGCTTTTTCGTCATTACTCAATTCCTTTGAATCACCAATATCTTCATATCTTATTAACGCAGCACGTAATATATTGGCAACACTACCTTTTTGTTTGTCACACAAAGTACGGGCCTTTTCAATATTACCTTCTTCCAATGATGTTTTTGTGTCTTCCACAAATTTTACCAGATTTCCGGTTCCTTTACATTTGCCTAATGCCATAGCCCTTTCAATAGACAATGCAACAACGGTTAACAACAGTGTGATTACTATTGGAATCACATATCCACCCTGAAATAAGGTTCCGAAAACATTCCCGTTTATGGGATGTCCCTTCTCATCAAAATTAGCGGGATTACCACACACAAATTGAAAAAAACAAAAGGCAATAATTGCACATCCTAAAATAATAACTCCTGAAGAAATTCCATTAAATTTCTTTGTTTTCTGCACTTTCTTTTCCATTTCTAATACAATTTAATAATTAATAAAAGGTTGATAAATAGCATATTGATTTTAAACATATATGAATATATATTCTTAAAATAACGAATGACAATATATACCTGATTTACACAAGTATTATCGCATGAATAAAATAGTGAATTGAAACAGAAACATTACGATACGACAGTCTACCACATAATATCATACAATATTAGCAGCACCAATACAGGATTGATTATTAAACACCTAAAGCAGGTATATATTCAAATCCGGATTGGATGGAACATGCCCATCAAAAGCAACATCTTATATCCTAAAAAGATAATTACATAGAGCACGCCAAACTAAAGGCGTATAACAAATAACAATGATATTGATGATATTTACACCAAAAGATGTTTCTGTTAAATAAAAAGGGAGGGAATAAGTTCTAAATAATAATTTTTCTCAAGCAAAAAACGAAATACTCCACAACTTCGTTGATATGCACATTTTTGCTTAATATTTTAAATAAAAATGACTTGACGTATATATTAGCACGTTCTTTTATGACAATATATCTTTCCGACAGTAAAGAAAAAATCTGGATTCTATTTGTTAAAGTAATACTGACATCAAATACGTTATGATGTTGGATCAGAACGGAAGACTGTGTTTTCTGATTACACCCATCTACAATTTCATCGTTTTCAAAATCTTCTTCCACATAGTTTCTGACAAACCGTTTCTTTTTGTGCTTATTGTCCGAAGATTTTATCAAACATGCATCTGTATTAAAAGGAAAATGATTTTCATACACCTCTATATATTTATTCAAATCACACACTACCTCAATCTCTTTTTTATCGGTTTCAGAGTCTGCGTTCTTTGCTATGGCTATATTGCTTACATATAAAAGAACAAACAAAAATGTGTATTTGAAAAGTAAATTCATTGTTTTTCTCAATTTGCAGGTATAAAGGTAATAATAAAAAAACAAACCAAACAAGGATTAAGATTTTTTTTTGCGGGGGTTTAATCTTAATTAATACACATTCACTAACTATATACTTTTTTCTCAATAAACACTAATAAAATAGCTTATCTTTGCCACCTAAATTTGAAAATACAATGGAAATATTACAGAATATCTGGGAGTTCTTCCTCAACCTTCTGAGAGATACCGGCGGCACGCTGGACATATTAGTTTCAGAATACGGCATTTGGGTTTATGCTATTTTGTTTTTAATTATTTTCTTCGAAACGGGATTAGTGGTAACTCCCTTTTTACCAGGTGATTCCCTCTTATTCTTGGCCGGAGCCATTGCTGTTCGTCCGGATAATGAACTACAGGTATACTGGCTTATTATTCTTTTAATCATAGCTGCAATTATAGGCGATGCAACCAATTATACCATCGGACGTTTTTTCGGCAAACAATTATTTGGAAAAAGGAATTCCAAAATATTTAAACAGAAATACTTAGACCAAACAAACAGCTTTTACGAAAAACATGGAGGAAAAACAATTATTTTAGCCCGCTTTGTCCCTATCGTACGGACGTTTGCTCCATTTGTCGCAGGTATTGGAAAAATGAATTATACGCACTTCTTTTCATTCAATGTTATTGGAGGTATTTCATGGGTTACCGCTTTTTGTCTACTGGGTGTTTTCATCGGACGATTAGAATGGGTAGAAAAAAATCTCGACCTGGTTGTAATATTAATTATTTTCATTTCTATTCTTCCGGCCATAACCGAAACAATAAGAGGTTTTTATAAAAAGCAAAAACAACTCTCCTGAAACCGTTCTTTTTTCTGGGGACAGCTCAGACACAACACTGTCCCCTGTTTTGTTTTAACATTCGGCAAAAGAATGTGCTATAGTCGAAAAAGTTATTTTTAGCCAAGAAATCCAAGCATTAATCCCGCTACCACCGCACTACCGATTGTACTTGCCACAGTTGGTCCCATTGCATGCATCAGTAGGTGATTTGATTTATCGTATCGTAATCCCATTTCCTGTGATACACGTGCAGAATCAGGCAATGCGGACACGCCGGCATTACCGATCAGCTGATTAATCTTATTTCCGTCCTTCAGAAACAGATTCATAAATTTAACAAACAAAATACCACTGGCTGTTGCAACAATAAAAGAAATTGCGCCAATACCAAAAATAAACAATGATTTTTCAGTCAAAAATGTTGTCGCCTGTGTGGAAGCTCCCATAGTAAGACCAATTAGTACCGTCAGAAAATCCGTTACAGGACCGCTGACCGTTGTAGCCAACCGACGGGTAACTCCGCATTCTTTTAAAAAGTTACCAAAAAACAGCATACCTAATAAAGGCAAACCTGCAGGAACAAGGAAGCAGGTTAATAAAAATCCGACTACCGGGAATATGACTTTCTCCATTTGAGAAACTGCACGCGGCGGGCGCATTTTTATTAATCGCTCTTTATCATTTGTCATTATCCTCATTATAGGAGGCTGAATAACAGGAACTAACGCCATATAAGAATAGGCCGAAATTGCAATGGCACCCATTAAATCGGGAGCTAACCGCGATGCCAGAAAGATTGAAGTCGGACCATCCGCACTACCGATAATACCGATAGCTCCGGAATCTGACGCCGAAAAACCTACGGCCAATGCTATCATATATGCAGCAAAAATACCAAGTTGTGCCGCAATTCCGATTAACATCAGTTTTGGATTTGATATAAGCGCCGAAAAGTCAATCATTGCGCCAAGCCCCAAAAATATTAATGGCGGATAAATCCCTTTGAGCAATCCGAAATGAAGATAATACAAAAGGGATCCTTCCTCATAAATACCGACTTGGGTTCCGGGCAGGAATGGGATGTTACCAATAAGTATACCAAAACCTATCGGTTCCAGCAGCATCGGTTCCAGCTTTTTTACCACACCCAGATATAAAAAAAATATACCGACACAAATCATAATATAATGCCCGGGGGTAGCATTCGCAAAGCCGGTAAATGTAAGAAATGCGGAAAGGTTTTCTCCTAAAAAATCCAACATATTAGAATATTCCATGTCAGCCCTTCTACTTCGACTTCAAAGTCCACACCATTCACAGTAAGATATGCGACATTCTCTTCTACATCATTAATCTTCACTTCATATTCTGCGCCATTTACTTTTATTTTATATTTTTTTTTCATCGTTATTTTTTATTGGGTATCTGAGTTAATGTATATATTTTCGAGCTCCATGGTGAATAAACTTTAGCCGCCCGGTTGATTGTAAGAATCGTATTTTCTATATCATGCAAATTTTCCGAATATTTGTACAGGGCAATCGCGATAGCGGCCAACTGATCATTTGTAAGAACAACATCCTTCCTCTCATCTGTAATCTGTAAGGTTCCGTCCTGAGACATTTTTGCTTTTACGGCTTTTCTCTTCGCGTTTTTTATATGGAAATTCCCCATATGCTTGAAGATAAAAAAAAGGATTATCAACGCTATCGCTACCACAATAATGGATGTTATAGTCAATACGACCCCTGATGGATCGGCCTGCCGGAAAAGTTCCGCCCTCACTATTTTTTCCTCTGTATTGTTATCGCCTCCGGGTGTTGTAGCCGGAAGATGCATTAATTTTTCTTTTCCGTCATGATCTTCAAACCAACCATAAGACACGTTTTCTCTCATATCATCCGGATTAAATTTAAACGTATCGATTAACTTGCCATCCAAGTCGTAAAACTCAATAAAATCCGTGTCGTCTAATGTAAAATTCGTATGAAATGTTCCTTTATTCGGAGTCCCACCCGCATAAAAAAGAACAAAACTGCGCGTAGGTATTATAGTGGCAGGGTCTCCCTTCGGGATACGATATTCCCTCCCTTTTACTTTTAACACACAACCGCCTATATTCACTTTCCCATATCCGGTATTATACAACTCAAACCATCCTCCCAACTGACTGTACTCATCTCTTAGCCCATTCGTATTGTACACCTGTATTTCATTAATCCGGACATCTTTGATCGATTGACTATATAAATCTGTCATCAACAACAAACAGACCGATAATAATATAAATTTAAACAATAGTTTATTCATTGATTTCATTGATTTACAAAGGAATATTATTATGTTTCTTTGACGGATTCGCCAACTTCTTTGTAGCTAAGGCTTGTAAAGCGCGAATAATGCGAAATCTTGTATTACGGGGCTCAATAACATCATCTATATACCCATATTCGGCCGCATTATATGGATTGGCAAATGCATTTCCATATTCAATTTCTTTCTCTTTAATATATCCGGCTCTCTCTTTTTCGTCTTCTATCTTAGCAATATCTTTAGAGTACAGTATTTCAATCGCCCCACTCGACCCCATAACCGCAATCTCTCCTGTCGGCCACGAATAATTGATATCCCCGCGTAAATGTTTAGAACTCATTACACAATAGGCTCCTCCGTACGATTTTCGTAAAATAACAGTTATTTTGGGAACGGTTGCCTCTCCATAAGCGAAAAGTAATTTGGCTCCGTGGGTTATAATACCGCCATATTCCTGTGTCGTACCCGGAAGAAATCCTGGCACATCGACTAAAGTCACAAGCGGAATATTAAAAGCATCACAAAAACGAATGAAACGGGCAGCTTTACAGGATGCATTTATATCCAAAACGCCGGCCAGGATCTTCGGCTGATTGGCTACGATACCGACACTTTGCCCGTTAAACCGGGCAAAACAAGTGATAATATTCGGAGCATATAGCTTTTGGGATTCTAAAAAATCGCCTTCATCAACAATAGCCCTTATGACATCTAACACATCGTAAGGTTTGTTTGAGCTTTCAGGAATGATCTCATTCAGGAATTCATCCAGACGATCAATCGGGTCATCACATACCGCTAAAGGAGCATCTTCCAGGTTATTCTGAGGAAGATAACTCAATAATTTACGTATTAATTTAAGGCCATTGACTTCATCATCTACTGCAAAATGAGCAACGCCCGACTTTGTCGAATGTATGCTTGCTCCTCCCAATTGTTCCTGACTCACATCCTCACCGGTTACCGATTTTATAACTTTAGGACCGGTAAGGAACATATAACTGGTACCTTTACTCATTATCGTAAAATCCGTCAAAGCCGGTGAATAAACAGCACCGCCCGCACATGGGCCGAATATCGCCGAAATCTGAGGTATTACACCTGATGCAAGAATATTGCGTTGAAAGATTTCTGCATAGCCGGCAAGGGCATTAATACCTTCCTGGATACGTGCCCCTCCAGAATCGTTGATTCCGATAACCGGCGCGCCCATCTTCATCGCCATATCCATTATTTTGCATATTTTCAATGCCATGGTTTCTGACAAAGCGCCGCCGAATATGGTAAAATCTTGAGCAAACACAAAGACTAAACGACCGTCAATCGTACCATAACCCGTTACAACGCCATCACCCAGGTATTGTTTCTTATCTATACAAAAGTTCGTACTTCTGTACTCAACGAACATATCAAATTCTTCGAAGCTGCCGACATCAAGCAGCATGGCAATACGTTCGTGGGCCGTATATTTACCTTTCTCGTGCTGAGCTTCAATCTTCTTTATTCCTCCTCCTAACCGTGTTTGTTCACGGAGTTCAATAAGTTTTTTAACTTTTTCAAGTTGACTACTCATGGTTTTACTTTTTTAAACATTAATAGATTTCAAGAAAACCTGCTTCTATTCGGAATTTGAACAGGATTTCAATAAAAAATTTTCAAAGCCGCAGAAAAATCAATGCATAAGAAGTCGTTTTCAAAATAGAAAACGCCTTTCTGAAAATTGATATTCTCCGATAAAATCCAACAGAAAAAGGGTGAAATCACGTGATTACACACCTATTTTCGCGTATTTTTGCTTCTTAAATGAAATGAATAAGCCCGATAAGGATTATCAGGACACAGGAATAGTTATCTCACAAAAAGTAATTGAACGGATATATTAAATCTTGTACGGTAAGACTTATTTTAACATTTTCGAAATGCAAAAAATAAATTCTTATCGAACTGTTTATAAACGACTGAAAATTTATAACAGGTATTTTATTGATGATATTGCCATTATTCGATACAACCGGATTACCAGGCTCCGTACGACGATATATATCCGTATCATTTTTTTTCGAGTCTTCCGACAATGTCTGAGGTTGATTATCTTCCACATACACGGATTGGACTTTGCTATATAAAATCAGATCTGATTTCACAACATAAGATCCTAATAGCAGGGCTATTAAAAAACAAAGTATATATTTGGAATTTTCTATCCTCATCTAAAAATAAAAAACAATCAATATCAATTCAACCAATCGTAAATTGGAGATACAAAGGTAGGTAAATTACTTCTATAGCCCTCAGACATGAACGAGTATTAACAAAAACAAATTCAAAGTATCAATATTTAACTTAATTAAATAACAACAAAAAATAAAGGCAAACCACAGAATAAGATGCAAACAAACAATACAAGTTCCCGGTTTTGTCTTTTTTTGTTTCTAAAATGAAAAAAAATTGTATATTTGCCAAACATCTCAATGTAGCGTACATGAATAAATCGTATATTTGGGAACATAGCGGATGGCCTTATTTAACATGGGACAACAAGGAGCTATCGCCACTATTGGGTGAAGTCAGAAACAAACAAGGGCAACTTACGGGAAAGATCAGTCTTCTCGGAGACGACTTGAAAAAACAGACTTTGCACAATATTGTTATCTCGGAAATTATGGCATCCGCACGTATTGAAGGAAAGACGCTTGATGAAGAATTAGTAGTGATAACAACGGGACAATATCTTTCAAAGAAAAGATTCCATATATCCGGAACGGATGATATCTCTATTGGTGCATCACAGGCTTTTATGGACGCGTTATATAATTATGAAAATGTGATTACAGAAGAAAGACTTTTCTTTTGGAAGTACGCATTCGAAGGAAATGCCGATTTTGACCGCTCCGAAATGGGTTGGTACGAAACGGATACAATCTTCGATATTTCCGCTATAAAACCTGCCGAACGTAAAATGGAATACCTCAAAATTCCTATACCGGCAAATACGGTCCAAGAAATGAAAACGCTCCTCACATGGATCAATACAATCCATCCGACAGATCCTGTGATAAAAGCCGGCGTAGCTTATCTTCGTTTTTTACTTATACGGCCCTTCGAATACGATAACGGACGTATAGCACGTAACCTTGCGAATATTTTTCTTTCAAGGGCGGACAATTTGCCGGAGCGTTTTTATAGCGTATCTGCGCAAATAGAACAGGATCGCAAACAATATAATGAAATTCTTCTCCACACACAAACCGGAAATACAGATATTACGGAATGGTTGCGCTGGTTTTTATATTGTCTGAAGGACGCACTTACAAGCGCAGAAGAAGCGCTGATGCGTGTGATGAACAAATCCAAGTTTTTTGATAAATATCGCCTGACAAGTCTCAATGAGCGGCAACTTAAAACAATCAACATGCTATGGGATGGTTTTGACAACAAACTGTCTTCTACCACTTGGGCATCCATTAATAAATGTTCGCCGGATACGGCACTCAGAGATATACAGGATCTGATCTCAAAAAAAATTCTCCGGAAAGAACATGCCGGAGGCCGGAGTACATCTTATTGCCTCAATGAAGATGCTTATTAAATCATTAAAATCCTTTAAAATGGCAATTTACGCAAAAAGAAAACGTTTAATTTTTATACAAAAACACGAATATGGCAGATGATGGTTTTTATGACATCTATTCGGATAAAAAGAACACATTTCTGATGATGATATAAAGTATATTTGCATCATCTCTGTCAATGAAAAAAAATATTTATATGCAAAAGGAAATAAAAGGATATATATCCCAGATAATCGGGCCGGTGATAGACATCAGTTTTGATACAGACAATGACAGTGGAAATAGAATGACCCTTCCTTCCATATACGATGCCGTAAAGATACAACGACCGGACGGACGTGTATTAGTCGCTGAAATACAACAACATATCGGAGAAATGAGTGTCCGGTCAGTTGCTATGGACTCTACTGACGGGCTACGTCGTGGAATGGAAGCTGTATCCGATTACCTACCGATAAGTATGCCTATCGGCGAACAAACCAAAGGTAGACTTCTCAATGTAATAGGAGAAACAATAGACGGAATGAAGTCTTTGGAAGTGACGCAAACCCTACCGATACACCGGGAAGCCCCCAAATTCGAAGATCTCTCTACAAAACAGGAGATATTGTTTACCGGTATTAAAGTGATCGATTTGCTGGAGCCTTATCTGAAAGGAGGAAAAATAGGCCTGTTCGGAGGCGCCGGAGTTGGAAAAACCGTACTTATTAAAGAGCTTATCAACAATATAGCCAAACGTCATAACGGCTTTTCGGTATTCGCAGGTGTGGGAGAACGCACACGCGAAGGAAACGATCTGCTCCGTGAAATGATTGAATCCGGAGTTATACGCTATGGCAAGGAGTTTGAAGAGTCTATGGAAAAAGGACACTGGGATTTATCAAAAATTGACTATGAAGAGGTAAAAAAATCTCAGGCAACACTGATCTTTGGTCAGATGAACGAACCACCGGGCGCACGCGCTTCCGTTGCATTATCAGGATTAACCATGGCTGAATCATTCCGCGATGCGGATGATGATTCCAATGATATCTTATTCTTTATTGATAATATCTTCCGTTTCACACAGGCTGGAAGTGAAGTTTCCGCCCTTTTGGGCCGAATGCCTTCCGCTGTCGGATATCAACCGACGCTTGCGACAGAAATGGGACACTTACAGGAAAGGATCACGTCAACAAAATCCGGCTCTATTACATCTGTACAAGCGGTATATGTTCCG
>JAVBNB010000044.1:0-58346 GCA_031551825.1 Tannerella sp.
GATACTACGGATACAAATGGTCGGAAGTACTTGAAGCGGATGCCTTTGACGCATTTAAAGAAGCCGGCATATTCAGCAAGGCAGTTGCGACATCATTTTTAGAAAATATCCTGAACAAAGGTGATACGGACGACCCGAACAGGCTTTACATCCGCTTCCGTTGTCAGCAACCAACAATAAACGCGCTGTTACAGCGCAACGGCATTTCCTACAGCAAGGTTAAAAAGCGATGACATACATTTATGTTTTTTTAAACAGTCATTCTCCTTTTTTTTAGTACTTTTGTAACCTGAAATTTCAAAAGTACCGCGGAATATTGTTCTTGAATTTTATGATAACTGAAAAAAATAAAAAACAACATGAAGTTGATGTCCGTTACCTGAGAATGGCTAAAATATGGGCTGAAAATTCATATTGCAAGCGCCGTCAGGTGGGCGCCCTGATTGTAAAAAATCAAATGATTATATCTGATGGCTATAATGGTACTCCGGCCGGATTTGAGAATATATGTGAAGACGATAATAACAGAACGAAGCCGTATGTACTCCACGCAGAAGCCAACGCGATAACCAAAGTAGCAGCGTCGAATAACAATAGCACCGGAGCGACGATCTATGTAACATCTTCGCCATGTATAGAATGTGCGAAGTTGATTATACAGGCAGGTATTAAGCGCGTTGTTTTCTCCGAAAAATACCATACGGAAGAAGGCATCAACCTTCTTGAACGAGCGGGAATTGTCGTAGATTTTATTGAATTGCAAACAACATAATAAAAATGAACAAAAACAGGCATTTTATATGGGTAATATTCTTGATTGTAGTAAGTCTGCTCTTAGGCTTCTTCGCTGGAAAATATTTCCGCATAAAAAACCCACAACTAAAAATATTACGTTCCGAGCAGAATAAGATAAATGAAGCGCTTGAAGTCATAAGCAACAATTACGTTGATACAGTTGATATTGGCTATTTAGCGGAAAGCGCTGTCGGAAAAATTGTAAGTGAACTTGACCCGCATTCATCATACATTCCCGCCTCGGATGTAGAAGCGGCAAATGAAGATCTGGAAAGTTCATTCAGCGGTATCGGTATCCAATTCAACATGCAAACCGATACAATCATTGTGATAAGCGTCATATCCGGAGGTCCCGCCGAAAAGGCCGGCCTGATGCCGTTTGATCGCATTATGACGGTAAATGATTCCGTCGTTGCCGGACAAAATATAGGCACAACGAAAATGATGAGAATGTTGCGCGGCGCTAAAAACAGCAAGGTGAATTTGGGAATACAACGCGGGAACGCAAAAGACCTTGTTGACTTTGAGATCATACGCGGAGATATTCCAAACTATTCCGTTGATGTATCATACAAGATAAGCGACAATATCGGATATATCAAAGTAACCAAATTTGCAAGATCTACCTACAGTGAGTTCCTTACAGCGATCGCCAAACTCAAACAGGAAGAAGTAAGAGGATTTATTATAGACCTGCGTGATAATCCGGGAGGCTATATGGAGTCCGCGATCTATATGATCAATGAATTTCTGTCAAAAGGAAATATGATTGTCTACACGCAGGGAAGAGCTTACACCCGCACGGATACTTATTCCAATGGGAAAGGCTCCTGTCAGGATGCCCCCTTGGTAATATTGATTAACGAGCTATCCGGCTCGGCCAGCGAAATATTCTCCGGAGCCATTCAGGACAACGACCGAGGATTAATAATCGGACGCCGTTCTTATGGCAAAGGCCTTGTTCAAACAAAACTTGACCTGTCTGATAATTCAGAATTACTTCTTACGATAGCACGCTACTACACGCCTTCGGGAAGATGTATTCAGAAAGACTATGAGCTTGGAAAATCAGAAGAATACGGTCAGGATATATATAACCGATTTATGCATGGAGAGTTCTATTCGGCAGACAGTATAAAGATGAATGACTCCCTTGAATTCAAAACGACTGGCGGTCGCACTGTATACGGTGGCGGCGGAATAATGCCTGATATTTTCATTCCGAGAGATACTTCCGGTATTACTTCTTATTTTTCAAACATCATTAATACTGGCGTTCTGTATCAATTCGTGCTTGATTATTCAGACAGAAACCACGACAAGCTTGACAAATTCAGCAATTATGAAGAGTTGCATGCATACCTGCGACAACAACCGCTAGTCTATGAATTAGCTGATTTCGCCGCATCAAAAGGTATCAAGAAGCGTCCGACCCTTTTGGAAGTTTCTAAAAATCTGATTGAAACCCAAATATACGCATATATCATACGCAACTTCTTTGATAATGAAGGATTTTATCCTGTATTCCTCCATGACGACGCCACATTAAACAAAGCAATTGATGTGATCAAAAAGGGTCTGTGGAAACCTGAAATATACAATCAATACAACGATACGGAAAAGACGTCGCTTAGTTCCTCCTACATATCCGGTGGTATTATGTCAAAGCCGCTTTATACATATTCATGACAGACAACAAGCAGTTTATCAGGAAAAAGATTACGGAACATAAAAAATATTTATCCCCAAAAACGATTGCTGATTTGTCACAAAAAATAGGCGACCGACTTGTACAAACTGAGGAATTTCAACAAGCGAAATGCATCGCATTATATTATGCTATGGAGGACGAAGTGCAGACTTCCGCACTTATAGAAGAATGGTTCACCACAAAAAAGATCGTATTGCCTGTTATTTCCAATGAAAACATTCATTTCTTCACATATACAGGAAAAAGCAATCTGACTAAAGGCGTTTTGGGAATCAATGAACCGACTGATACTGAACTAATTTCACCCAAAGAAATTGATCTTTTTATTATTCCCGGAATAGCCTTCGATTATGAATGCAACCGCATGGGACGCGGCAAGGGATATTACGACAGATATTTGACCCACATTAAGAAGCCGACAATAGGGTTATGTTTTGATTTTCAATTACTTGAGCACATACCTACAGAAATACATGACAAAAAAATGACATTAGTCATAACCGAAAAATCTATCGTATCATTACATCATCAATAACATCCGAACCGGCATGTTGGTTAAGTGTAATAACTAACCGTTTACGCATGGACGACATTTCGCTGCGAACAACAGAGGAAGTCATTGATACGTAAAGTATACGATTTTTTACATATACGTTTGTCGTATACCGGGCTATCGATGGGCCAAAAAGCTCACCCCATAAACGCTGCACACGAGCCTCCAACATTTTATGATAAAGTTCCGGATTTTCTCTCCAGAAAAAGTGCAATGTTTCCCCTAAGCGTACAGTTTTCCTTCGTATCATTTTATGTCGTTTTATTTTCCATTAATCGCACCTCTCCCTGCTCCACCTTGAACAATGAATAATCCTGATCGATCGCTTCAAGAATACGGTCTAAATATTTCCGGTTTGTATCTGTTATGAAAATCTGACCGAAACGGTCGCCGCTGACAAGACCTATTATTTTCTCAACCCTCTCGGCATCTAATTTATCAAATATATCATCCAACAAAAGAATTGGCGTTGTTATACCTTTCGATGCCATATATGCAAATTGCGCGAGTTTTAACGCGATCAGATATGTTTTATTCTGCCCTTGGGAGCCAATTCGACGCATCAATTGCTCGTCAAGCGTCATTTCAATATCATCCTTGTGTATACCTGTTGAGGAATAACTCAACAACAGATCTTTAGCTCTTGACTTTCTCAACTCTTCAGCCAAATCACCCTTCGCAAGCTGAGAAACATAACATAGACCGACTGCCTCACTGGAGTTGCAAATCATACTGTGGTATTCATTGAATACAGGAGTTAATTGATCTATCAGCATCACCCGTTTTTCGTAGATCTGCCGGCCATAAGCATCCATCTGCATTTCGAGCACATCGTACAAAGATGCGTCATTACAATGATCCCGCAACAAAACATTGCGTTGTGTCATCGCTTTATTATACTGTATGAGAGAGTGCAAATACGGCTTATCATGCTGTGAAATAATCATATCAACAAAACGGCGGCGCTCATCACTCCCTCCGCGTATCAAATCCGAATCCGCCGGTGAAATCATCACCAAAGGCAATAAGCCGATATGTTCCGACAAACGCTCATATTCTTTTTTATTCCGCTTAAACTGCTTGCGTTGTCCGCGACGTATCGCGCAAAAAATTTCTTCTTCTTTACCTTCATAGTCGTAAAAACCCTGAAGCACGCATAACTCTTCTCCGTTACGGATTAATCGGCTGTCAGGGGTATGTATATGGCTCTTACAAAATGAAAGGTAATAGATCGCGTCAAGCAAATTCGTTTTTCCCATGCCATTATTGCCAAAAAAACAATTGGTCTTGACAGAGCATACGATCTCCGCCTGACGTATATTTTTATAGTTCAATACCGACAACTTACTTACTATCATAGGCTTGACGACTCCCTCCGAATTACTTGTTCCGACAAATATAAAAAATATCTTGCGATTTATATGTTATATCCGTAAAAAAAACTAATTTTGCACGCTGAATTGGATGATATACATTAATAAAAGAAATCATAAACATAAAATATTATGGCAAATCAAGAAACTGAGAAGAAAATCGCTAACGCAGAAAAAGAAGTTGGAGAAATTGTTTCACGTTCGGAAAGGTTCATTGAGAACAATAAGAAGAACATTACTTACGGCATCATCGCTATTGCAGTAATTATCGGCGCCATAATGGCATATAGTCACTTATACCAAATACCTAAAAATAAGAATGCGGCTGTCGCTATATTTAAGGGAGAACAATATTTCCAAAAAGACTCTTTCAATCTCGCATTGAATGGAAATGGGTTTGACTATGACGGTTTCGAACAAATCATCAAACAATACGGCGGAACAAAATCCGGAAACTTAGCGAAAGCGTATGCAGGTATTTGCTGTTATAAAACAGGCGATATGGAAAGTGCAATCAAGCACCTGAAATCCTTCAAGAGCGATGACGATAATATATCACCGGCGATTGTTGGACTTATCGGTGACTGTTATGTTGAATCGGGGGATGTCAAACAGGGAATTTCTTATTTCGAGAAAGCTGCATCAAAAGCTAATAACGACTTTTTAAGCCCTATCTACCTGAAAAAAGCGGGTATTGCTTACGAAAGCCTGCAACAATATGACAATGCGGTGAAAGCATATACCGCTATAAAAGAAAAACATGCTGCTTCCATGGAAGCTATGGACATTGAGAAATACATTGTTCGCGCTCAGTTAGCAAAGAACTAATATGGCTACAGCATATCAGAATTTATCATCTTATGATTTCAACAGTATTCCCGACGCATCCAAAATGCGTGTGGGAATTATTGTTTCTGAATGGAACAGTTCCATCACGGAAAAATTGCTCGAAGGAGCATGCAGCACATTGGAAAAGCATGGGGTCTTGCATGAGAATCTTTCCGTATACCGCGTTCCGGGAAGCTTTGAGCTCACATTTGGAGCGCAGCAAGTCGCGAAATACGGAGATGTGGATGCCGTTATTGTTTTAGGTTGTGTAGTAAGAGGTGACACTCCACATTTTGATTACGTATGTGAAGGAGTTACGGAAGGGGTTACAAGATTAAATTCCACACAGGATATCCCTGTGATATTCGGTCTTTTAACTACCGAAAACATGCAACAGGCCAAGGATCGCGCGGGAGGAAAATTAGGAAACAAAGGAGATGAATCTGCAATTACTGCAATAAAAATGATCGATTTTATTTGCAAATTAAAAAAATAGTCCTACCTTTGCACCGCAATTATGACAAAAGGGGCAGTTACCAGAGTGGCCAAATGGGTCTGACTGTAACTCAGATAGCTTACGCTTACGGTGGTTCGAATCCATCACTGCCCACTCCCCCCTGAGTTTGAGGGACAAAGTTTCAAACGGAGTTTGGAGAACAAAGGGGATATCGAAAATTGCGGAAGTAGCTCAGTTGATAGAGCATTAGCCTTCCAAGCTGAGGGTCGCGGGTTTGAGCCCCGTCTTCCGCTCTCAATTGAAGACGCTGTCGGATATCCGATAGCGTTTTTTCATTTATTTTTTCGAGTATTTATAAAATGTATAACCGATACTCAAATACAAAAACTTCGAACGGGTCAGATCGTTAGACCTAACACTAAACGAAGAGGATAAGCCTTCCGTAAAATACACTTTCACACCATATATCTGATACAATCGATTTGCGCTTTTATTGCTTTGCAAAATGTCATATCCCAAATTCGCAAACACAGCATACCCCGGCATTACCAACTCACCCTTCACCGATAACCCAACTGTGAAACGATCCGAGACCTTTCCATACCTTACAATTTCCCGATACAAACCTGTATCCTCCGACACATCACCAAAAGCACGAGCCTTATTCCCTTCATCATATAGCATCTCTACGCTCGGCCCCCACATAAAACGGCGCGTATGATGCCACATGCAGGCATAATTCAATCCAATTACCGGAAATCGGCATTCCGGATATTTACTTCTCAGATTTGTTTCCGTCGTATCAACGTTGAGTGTACGATTAGTCACGAAAAAAGAAAGATCATGGACTGTGCGCTTTTCAAATTTGGGAGGCGTCGCGTTCATTTTCCTCGTATTTACCTCCGACTTTTCTCCGTTAATTTTATATGCCAGTTCTACGATTGCCGACATCGAATTGATTCCGTAATTAGGCGTGCGCTGCGCCCCGTTTGAAAAATGAAGAAAATCAAGCCCCAAGTGCAGATTCAATCGCTTTGACAGCGACTTTTTTAGATACAGATTTCCCCCCAGATGAGCATTAACACTTGAACCGATTACTTCAAAATAAGGACGATTCATAACATCATAACGATTCCAGTTGAATGACATACCCAGATTTATTTCATAATTCAAGGAGATTCCATTCCGGAATTCTTTCAACTGAGCACCCTGAAAAAGAAATACGGAAAACGGATGCCCCATTTCCCTGCTCAGAGAATAAAAAGGCTTATAAAACCCTACACCCCTGTATGGCATTCCATAATAAAGATCTTTCCATTTATCTCCTTTAGCATAGAGGCCGTACTTCAGACTCAAAGATGCGACGTTCGGAGTCCTTGTTTCGCCCGTAATCTTAGATGTAGGCAGAACAAGACCATCCGCTATCTGAAATGATACGAATTTCGGTTGTTTAATCTTTATTGAATCTTCAGCTGATGCGGTAACAAATATGCATAGAAACATCAGCAAGAGAAATACCCTCTCTTTCATTATGCTTATTTTGATCCACAAAAATAAACAAAATAAGCAATAATAGGGAATCTTATTAATTTTGAATATTCAAGAAGAAGATTTCGCGGTGAATGCCAACGCGTACATCTTCATTTGCTTTAGCATTGAGACAAGTCCATTCGAGCGTGTTGGAGACAGATGCTCTTTCAATCCTATACGTTCTATAAAATAAAGATCGGCATCCAATATTTCCTGAGGAGTATGACCAGATAAAACATGTATCAGCAAAGAAACAATTCCTTTTACGATTACCGCGTCACTATCACCTTGAAATGTAATTTTTCCGTCAATATATTCGGCATAAAGCCACACCCTGCTCTGACAACCTTCAATCAGATTGCTTTCCGTCTTATACTTTTCATCAAGAATCAGCAAAGAATTTCCCATCTCAATCAACAACGCATATCGATCCATCCAATCATCTAAAATCGAAAATTCTTCAATTATTTCGTCCTGTATTTCATTTATTGTCATAGCCTTTTCTTCATTCATTATAAATCACCTCAAGCACAGTTTGACCCACGGCTTTGAGCGTCTCCTTATCTATATTTTCCATATTATCATTCATCGTATGCCAATATGAAGCAAAATCGAACCTTTCCATATCATAATTGATAATATCAAGACACGGAATGCGTCGTCCTTCAATCACATATACATGATCATCAATAACGCCTCCACTGGTAGCATTGATAAAATATTTGCCATAGCCAAGATCGCGGGCGGCGGCCCAGATCTTCTCCACATACCGGCTGGCATAAAGCACTGAGGTATGCTCTTTGTAAAACGTGGCGCCCTTTGCTCCCACCATATCTAAAAGTATTCCATATTCGGCTTTGTAGCCTGGTACGTGAGGTTTTTTTGCCCAAAATTGTGAACCTAAACACCATGTATTAGGTTTATCTTCATTTACAAATTCAGGAGTGCCGTAATCTTCCGCGTCAAAAAATATAATATCAATACCCACCTCCGGAGCTTTCTGTCCTATCTGACGGGCTATCTCCAATAGCACTCCAACCCCACTGCCTCCGTCATCCGCGCCATCGATCGGCTTCCGGTGATTGGCCTCATCCGCATCGTGATCCGCATAAGGACGCGAATCCCAATGAGCAAACAACAAAATACGACGCGTCTTATCAGGACCAAATGCCCCTATAATATTCCGGGCGTCTAACTGATCTCCATTATAAGCAGTAAGCACCGCTTCTTGAACAAATACCTGGGCGCCATGACGTTCCAACTCGGATTCCAGGTAAGCAGCACAACTTTTGTGCGCTTCGGAATTAGGTACACGCGGTCCGAACGCGACTTGTTCGGCAACATAAGAGTAGGCGCTATCCGCATCAAAAACAGGCGCTATCATTGACTTTTCACTATTTGATTTAACAGATTCTCCTAATGTCTCTGTTCCTTTCGTTGCACTCCTTTGTCCGCAACACGACAAAAAAAGACAACCCAATAATAAATAAATAAACTTATTCATCTTATATTTATAATAATTGATATTCAATACCCAAGAAATAATTAAGCATTAACACGTTGCACCTCTCTTATCACCCGCATCAGATTGCCGCCCCATATCTTTGAAATGCCATCTTCATCAAAACCCTCGGCAATCAGACGCATTGTGATCTGTATCAGTTCATTTGCCGCACGACAGCCGATCAACTCTCCGCCACCATCAAAATCAGAACCGATACCCACATGATCAATCCCGGCAATATCGACAATATGACAAAGATGCCTAATCGCATCTCCTAATGACGCTTTCTCTGCGTCATCATTAATAAATCCCTTGTAAAGACATATTTGAACAACACCACCCTTCGAAGCCAGCGCTTTGATCTGATTATCATCGAGATTACGACGGTGATCGCATAAAGCACGTGACGAAGAATGAGATGCGATGATAGGCCTTGTACTGTATTTCAGCACATCATAAAACGTGCTTTCGGCCGCATGAGAAATGTCAATCATTAAACCCTGACGATTCATTTCCACAACCACATCCTTACCGAAAAAACTCAATCCGCCCCACTCCGCATGTCCGATAGCCGAATCACATAGATCATTGTCCCCATTATGACAAAGCGTCATGTAAGAAACCCCCAAGTCTTTGAATTTCCGTAAATTCCCCAAATCTTTCCCTATGGCATATCCGTTTTCAACTCCCAAAAATACAGCTTTCTTTCCTTCCCGTTTCAGTCGCCAAAGATCATCCGGAGTAGTTGCGATCTCCATGCGACAAGAATATTTTTTCGCCTGATCATGTACCTTTAAAAGCCGTTCGACAGCATATTTAGTTGCATTGCGCAAAGAAAGGTCGTCCCGCTCTCCTTGCGGAAGATAAGCCACCATGAAAACCGCATCGAACAACCCTTCATCCATTAACGGAAGATTCACTTTCCCGCCTTCCTTTCGCCCTAAATCAAACGATTGAAAAACGGCCGGTGTATCCGTATGGGAATCGACCGTCGCAATACAGCCATGCATTCTTTTAGCTTTTGCAAAAACAGAAGCCTGATTGACATGATAGCGGAATAAATCAAGCATTACCTCATTTCCCGCGACAGCCATCGGCTCGGGATGCCATTGCACACTAAATATAGGATATTCCGGATGCTCCATCGCTTCATTCAGTCCATCCGGAGATGTAGCTGTGACAATAAACTCCGGTGCCGGATCTTTTACCGCTTGATGATGAAACGAATTAACCGGAAGAACCAAACCTTCCGGATCACTTAAAGCCATTCGCAATTTAGATGGAATATTTGTCAATTTCACAGAATGTGTCGCTACATCACGCGCTTCTTCCTGGCTATGCTTCAATGCGTCCTCTGAAAACTGAGCATCGATATCCTGGTAAAGAGTTCCGCCAAAGGCGACATTAATAACCTGATGTCCCCGACAAATACCAAATATAGGCAACTGGCGGTCAAACGCAAGTTTCAACAACATGAAATCATATTCATCACGATAGGAGTCTGTATCTCCAAGCTCCGGAATAGGCTCTTCCCCTATATATTCGGGGCAAATATCGCCCCCGCCCGAAAGAATGAGTCCATCAAGATTATCCACTATAGCAGCAAGCGCAGAAACATCTGTGGTAACAGGTACCAGTATTGGGGCGCCTCCGGCCATTACTACTGCTTGAAAATAAGGATCCGCAATACAGGATACCCCCTCCTTTCGATTGGAAGAAATACCTATTTTAGGTCGTATATAAGATAAATCCGATGTTTGATCGTCAATCTTTTTATACAAAATGTCAAGCAGTGATGACATAGTCTTTTTTTATAACAATTAGGGGCAATCAGAAGACTGCTCCATAAAATATCAACTCAAATTATTATGCATCGATATGAGCATACGTTGCATTCTCTTCGATAAACTCACGACGGGGAGCAACTTCTTCGCCCATCAGCATCGCGAATGTGGAATCGGCTTCCACTGCATTATCAATCGTTATCTGCTTCAATGTCCGGTTTTCCGGATTCATTGTCGTATCCCACAACTGATGGTCATTCATTTCTCCCAAACCTTTATATCGCTGAGTATGAACCTGCCCCTCATTTCCGCCGGCATACGTATCAATAAATTTCTGGCGCTGCAGTTCCGTCCAGCAGTACTCCTCTGCCTTTCCTTTCTTACAAAGGTAAAGCGGAGGTGTGGCAAGATAAACATAACCCTTTTCTATTAACCCGCGCATACGGCGAAAGAAGAAAGTCAAGATCAGTGTCGCGATATGGCTTCCGTCAACATCGGCATCGGTCATGATAATTACTTTATGGTAACGCAATTTTGACATATTCAATTCTTTCGGATCGTCTTCCGTACCAATAGTAACACCCATCGCACGATAGATATGCTGAATTTCGTCACTTTCGAACACTTTATGCTCCATAGCCTTCTCCACATTCAGAATCTTACCGCGCAACGGCAATATCGCCTGAAAATTACGATCACGCCCCTGTTTTGCCGTACCACCTGCAGAGTCCCCTTCAACAAGGAACAATTCACATTCCGCAGCATCTTTCGAAGAACAATCCGCTAGCTTTCCCGGTAATCCGCCTCCGGTCAACGGAGATTTGCGTTGTACCAACTCGCGCGCCCTACGGGCAGCCTGACGTGCTGTGGCAGCGAGAATCACCTTATCCACAATTATTTTCGCTTCTTTTGGATGCTCTTCCAGAAAATACCCTAAAGCCTCTCCCACCGCCGAATCAACAGCGCCCATTACCTCATTATTTCCAAGCTTGGTTTTGGTCTGTCCTTCAAACTGTGGCTCCGCCACTTTTATGGAAATAACAGCCGTAAGGCCTTCACGAAAATCGTCTCCCTGAATTTCCACTTTCGCTTTTTCAAGCATTTTGGAATCTTCCGCGTATTTTTTCAGAGTACGCGTCAATCCGCGACGGAATCCGGCTAAATGCGTACCTCCTTCTATTGTATTAATATCGTTCACATAAGAGAAAACGCTTTCATTATAGGAAGTATTATAGGACATTGCAACTTCAACAGGGATACCTTGTTTTTCCGTAACGATATGTATTATATCTTGGATAAGAGGCTCCTTTGCCTTATCTATATAGCGCACAAATTCTTTCAATCCTTCGTCCGAACGAAATACTTCGGATTTACAGGTTCCGTCTTCATGAACAACACGCTTGTCTATTAATTTAAGATTTATGCCCGCATTCAGGAAAGCCAATTCACGCATACGGTTTGCCAGAATTTCATACTTATATTCGGTAACCGTAAAAATAGTATCATCCGGCTTAAATGAGATAATAGTACCGGTTGTATCGCTGGTTCCCATCTCTTTAATATCACCCAACGATTTGCCTATGGAAAACTCCTGCACATAAACTTTACCATTTCGGTGAACTTCGGCTTTTAAATGTGAAGATAGCGCATTGACACAGGACACACCCACACCATGCAATCCTCCTGAAACTTTATAGGTTCCTTTATCAAATTTACCTCCGGCATGAAGAACCGTAAGAACAACCTCCAACGCAGACTTTCCCTCCTTTTCGTGATAGTCGACCGGAATACCGCGTCCGTCATCCGTAACACGAATGGAATTATCTTCATTAATGACCACCTCTATATTCTTACAAAATCCGGCTAAAGCTTCATCAATAGAATTATCTATTACTTCATACACCAAATGATGAAGCCCTTTTTCACTCGTATCGCCAATATACATCGCGGGGCGCTTCCGCACTGCTTCCAAACCTTCGAGTACCTGAATATTTTTCGATGAATATTCATTACTCGCATTTTTCAATTCTTCTTCACTCATAAGTTCTATTTAAATTACAGTCATCTTTTTCAAAAAGCTAACAAATATAGCCATTTTTCATGAATCCCCAAAACGCCTGAAGGTTAAATTTGCCAAATTGTTGAAAACAAAAAAGGAGGCCGACAAAAACCTCCTAAAACCGTAGCCTGTAGTAAAATAATAAACAAACAAGCCTTTTTATAACGAAGAAAAGCTAAACTTTTTGAGTCCAGCTTTTTATTCTAAAAATCAACAATCGCTTCGATTATGCGCTCATCGCATTAAGACGCTTTGCCATCTGCGACTTAAGATTGCCGGCCTTATTTTTATGAATAAGATTACGTTTTGCCAGTTTATCAAGCATAGAGCATACCTTTGGGAACAACTCTCTTACTTCATTCTTATCTTCTGACCCACGAATTTTTTTCAAAGCATTACGCATCGTCTTTGCCACATATCTATTACGCAAAGTACGAGCTTTTGTTTGACGAATTCTCTTTTCTGATGATTTGTGATTAGCCATCTTTTATTTTATTCCTTAAATTTACTTTACAAAATCAACCTCGCATACTCAACTATTGTAGCCCGTAGGGGAATCGAACCCCTCTTTCAAGAATGAAAATCTTGCGTCCTAACCGATAGACGAACAGGCCATCCTGTGCAAAGACAAATGCAATCCTAAACATTCAAATCATGCTTTTGTCATTTTGCGAGTGCAAAGATACGGCTTTTTATTTACCCGCCAAATTTTCCCGGTATTTTTTTCTAAAAAAAACAATTCATATAGAAAAATACGATATATTTGCCTGTAAATAAGAAACAATGCTACATAAGACAAAAGGAATCGTTCTGCACAACCTTTCATACAACGACAAATATATCATTATAACAATGTATACGGAAGATTTCGGACGTATTTCTTATATGGTATCAAATACTCACAGTAAAAGAACAAAGATTTCACGTTCCCTATTACAACCTCTTTCCATTTTAGACATGGAAGTTGAGCACCTGAACAACAGGGATATACAACGTATAAAGGAAGCAAAATCCGGATTAATCACCACACAATCGCATTATCATCCGGCCAAAACCGCTATTTCCTTATTTCTTTCGGAAGTCCTTTATCGGATTATACAGGAAAGAGAGGCGAATCGTCCTCTATTCGATTACTTAGATCGCTCAATCAGATGGCTTGGAATAGCCACTGATGGCATCGCTAATTTTCACCTTGCATTTTTACTTCAGCTATCAACTCACCTCGGCATACGCCCGAACGGCGAATCCTATAAAGCCGGTTGTTTTTTTGATTTACTAAACGGCGTATTCTCCGGAACTCCGCCCGAACACGACAAATATTTAAATAGAAATGAAAGCATTGTTTTCGAACGATTATTGAGAATAAATTATGAAAACATGGCACTATATACGTTCTCACGACAGGAACGCACCCATATCATCCGGCAGATTATAGAATATTACAGACTGCACCTGTCAGACTTTCCCGAAATAAAATCCCTCGCCGTGATGCAAAGTTTGTTTGATAGCTAAATTCATCGATTATCTTTTTGTTAAAAAAGAGAAATAAGAAAATATAGCATTTATCTACATAATACTACATGACAACGACTTGCAAATACACACGTGATTTTTTAACAAATAAATCTTTTTTATTTTTTTATATACCGCTAAATAATATATACAGTTTGCCTATCTTTGCGCATCTATTTAACTATTATAAAGAAAAAGGTATGAAAAAAATTATTATGTTGCTGGCATTTGCCGCCGGCTTTTCGGGTGTACAAGCGCAAATAAAAATCGGTGGAAAGAAAATTGATGTTGGTAAAGCGGAAAAAGCCGTAAAAGACGTAGCCAAGGCTGTTACATTAAGTGATGCGGATATTGTTGCCATCTGCAGAGAGTCAATGGCATGGATGGATGCGAACAATCCGATAGCAGACGAATCAACTGAATACGGCGAACGCTTAGCGCGTCTGACAAAAGACCTTAAAGAAGTAAACGGACTACCCCTTAATTTCAAGGTCTATCATGTCTTGGACATTAACGCGTTTGCATGTGGTGACGGAAGCATCCGTGTATTCAGTTCGCTGATGGACATCATGGATGATGACGAGCTGATGGCGATCATCGGTCATGAGATCGGCCATATCGCAGGCACAGACGTTAAGGATGCGATGAAAAATGCATACATGACTTCCGCTGCCATCAATGCGGCAAGCGCTGCAAGCAGCACGGTCTCAGCATTATCGGAAACAGAATTAGGAGAACTGACACAATCATTTATGGGCGCTCAATTTTCTCAAAAACAGGAATATGCGGCCGATGATTACGGATTTAAAATATGTATTGAAAATGGATTCAGCCCTTACGGAATGGGAAACTCATTAGGCAAGTTGGTTGAACTGTCACAAGGCGCCAAAGCTTCCACCGTTCAGAAAATGTTTTCATCACATCCGGATAGCGAAAAACGCTCTAAACGCATGACAGAAAAAGCTGATAAATATACTCAGGACAACAAGTAATCTGAACTTAAACAGAATAAAAAAAGACTCTCCACTTGCACAACCTTGCATAGAGAGTCTTTTTTCGTATCTATAGTCAAACCTGTTTTCACTCCTTTTTATAAATAGTAATACCACAAGTCTGAGCTTTATTAAAAGCCTTAATAAAATCATCCTCATTTACATAATATTGATACCCGGAATTGAGCTCGTCTTCACACTTACTACGACTTTTCTCCTTAAGACACTCACAAGTTTCCGCAGCCGCTTTTTCTGCGCGCTCTTCCGTTGATAAAAGATCTTCACACGATGACATAAAACATACGAATGAGGTTAGAATGGTCAGATTAAAAAAAATTGCTTTTTTCATACCTTAAAATTTAAATAGTTAGATCGCTGCCTTTATTAACAGAAGAAGTTTTCACCATCTTCTGTTTTTGTGACAAAGGTAAAGATCCGGCTTATGACATAATACCCCATTTATAGGGTTAAAAAAAATACAATCATAAAGACCTGACATTTAAACAACAAGAAAAAAACAATATCAACCATTTCGCATCCAAATCATCAAGGCAACCATTCCAGACTATTTGCCAACGGATTGCTTTTACGCCACAAAATAAGCTCATCATAGCTTCGGACATTGCCTGTAAAAACGCCATGATATACTTCTATCCCCGGAATAAGTACATCTTTCGGCATGTCATATTTTATTTGAAGTATTGTTTCACGAATTTCAGGAGTCAACTTATGAATAATCGCATCCGTTACTTTCTCCACCACCCCGTCATACTTCGAGCCTCGGCGTATATGAATCATATCAAACTTCCATACATCTCCATTCTTAGCCTCACACAGAGCATGCCACTCGACACATTCTTCTTCCGTATCTATCAGATTTTTATATTGGATTTCTTTCAAAGTCGACTGCCCTGCCAACCTTGTCATTACGGAGAAACTGTCTGTAACGGAGATCTCATCCGTATAAATATGCATATCAATATCCTTGTGGATTAACAGGCCGGTTTTCAAAGATCCAATAATGTAAACCCTGCCGCCAATACTTTCCCACAATGGAATAATACCGGTATCTTCCAATATACTCCATACTATTTCCTGATTCTGTTTTGAAAATTCCAGTAGATCCATCTTCTTTCTTTAATAAGCTTCATTGTGATACATTTCACAAAAATAGATAATCGACAACAATCAACAAAATTCGCGGTAATTGTTTTTCGATCTAATCAAGTTATATCCAAACCATATTTATCAAGAAAATAAAACTTCATAAATTAAATGACACCCCTCCCATAAAGGTAGCCTTTGGCATTGGAAAACCAAGCATCGTTTCATATTCCTGCCCCAGCAGATTATCTCCTTTAACAAAAACGTCCAACCATTTCAACGGATGATAAGCAATTCGTGCATCTATTAAGGTATAATTGCTTGTAACAGCATCATCTCCCGTAGAAAGATAGAGTTTATCAATTACCTGTGCCCCCGCGTTCAACGTAAATTTACCAGGACGATAAGTCAAACCCGCATAAAATTTATTTCCCGGCGAACCGGTAATAGGCGTATCCATATAAAGATAGCTGTAGTTACTATTCAGACTAAGGTTATTTAATATCAGGTAATTTAAACTGAACTCAACCCCTTTATTCGCAAAATCCCCGACGTTCTGATTTTGAGGACGGCCGTCAACCGTCACTACCTGTACGATATTGTCTCCTTTGATATAAAATAAGGTCAATTCCATTGACAGGCGATCCTCCAACAGTTTTTGCGCTACCGTAAAATCGTAGCTTAAACTACGCTCAGGGAGCAAGTCTTCATTGGCGGAAGCATACATATATAACTCTCTCATATTAGGCGTACGAAAACCTTTTGATAACGAAAATTTCAGATGAGTTTGCTCTGCAGCTTTAAATGAAATACCAGCCTGTGGCACCCATTCGGAACCGTACAACTCATGGTTTTCCAAACGTAATCCCGCGTTGAGCATAAATCGCCAAAACTCCTGCTGCGCAAAAAGATACCCGGCAACTTCGTTCAATTTGATATGGTCGGCATAAATCTCTGTCACCGGATCACGATAGGCATTGCCACCATATAGCTTAACATCAAATCCCCCTGTAACGGTATTTCCCTTAAACAGATTTACCGACTGATAAATATTGACTCCCCCCATATAATCTGTCGAATTGAATAGATACGGACGAGGCGCTCCTCCTTCAAAATAACCATCATTGATCGCATGATCTCCCCAATTATAGTAGAAGTTCACAGCTCCGCTTGTTTTACCATAGCGGTTTTCTACAGACAAACCCGACATCCCACGCAAAACATCAGCCGTACCATCCAACATCGGACTACTTACCGTTCCGGGATTCTGAGAATTGGCCTTTGTTATATTTGCATTACCTGTAACCCTCCACTCTTCCGACATATCACAACCTAATTTTACAAATCCACTCAACGACTCAAATTCGGAATTCACACGATGCCCGTCTGTGCGTTCGTAATTGCCGCTAATAGCGCCTAAAAACCGGCCATTACGATAAGTATCCGTCAAAGCATACCGCTGTGTACCATACGAACCGCCCATCAGCCTTGCAGATAAACTATTTCTGTTTTGCATATCTTTACGGGTTATAATATTAATAGCGCCTCCCATCGCATTTGAACCATAAAGCACAGATGCGGAGCCGTGTGAGACTTCCACACGCTGAGCTTCCGACGCAATATAAGCATCTGCTACAGGATGTCCGTAAATAGTAGCATATTGAGGATGTCCGTCAATAAGAATAAGTACACGTCCGGAACCGCCTGCAAATCCGCGCATATTAATTCCACCTGCCGAACCGGTTGATACCCCATAACCCGAAACTCCGCGAGATGTTACGAAAAGCCCCGGAACCTGTTGCGTTAATACCGGAAGCAGGCTTGTTTCCCCACTTTCTTCTATCAGATTACGGCGTACCACACTCACTGGAATAGGCATCACATCACGCGATACAGGTATACGTGAACCGGTCACAACCACTTCACCCAAATCAATCGATTGATTGGTTAAAGTATCGTGCGGTATCGTTGTAATATTTTCAGCGTAGCATACGATCAAAGACAAACAAGATAAAATCAATAATAACAATCCCTTTTTCATTTTACTCTACAATTTCTTATATTTGTGGCACGTTTTTGAATAAACGTGCCACAAATATATTAATCAATTTGAAATATTACTGCATATTGGGAATGATTTTCACAAATAGGATCTTTTTGTTCTTCTTAATACGAATCTCGCTTTCTCCCGTCGGAATGATAGAATTCGTAGACTCCTTTGGTTTTTAGATTTCCTGTGGTATAGGTTTCGGTGTATTCTCCGTCAAGGAGTCCGTTGCTATAATTGCTTTTAACATCATAGTCTCCTTTGCTGCTTATCATGCGTTGTTCTTGTGTACTCTCTTGCTTTCCGTCTACATATTTGACGTCCCGGGTCAGCTTACCTGTCTCAACATCATAAACGCGGTCAATACCATGCTCTAATCCATTCTTGTATTCTTTTTCAGCATACAATTTTCCGGTGTGATGATATGTTTTGAATAATCCGTCCGGTTTTCCTTCTTTAAAAAACGATTCTTTTTCTACAGTTTCTCCATCTGCAAAGTAGTCTTTTGTTACTCCATGTCTCCGTCCATCTTTATACTGTGCCGATTCTCTCAGTTTGGTATTTTTGAAATATTGGTATTCTCCGTCATACATACCGTCCTTAAATTCCGCAAGGATATATTCCGACCGGTATCCGTCGACTATTATACCCCCCTTGTGTCGGACAGAAATTGTCATTTGTTAAAGTGCTTTTTTCAAACTTACTGATGCAAATCTAATTATTTGTTTTCTTTCATCAAAATAAGTTCAAAAAAAAGATGATGATACTTTGCTCTAAAAAAGAGAAGTAACTTTTAGCGAAGCGTTTAAAAAGTTATCCTCGTTTCAGCAAAACCCACTTAAAACTCTGATACATCAAAGTGGAGGAATCGCCTGAATATGGCAAAGCCACGTCGCTCACATATAGAAAGCGATTGTGGGTAGAAATTTGTCTGAGACTTCGTTCCTTTCTGAAAAAAACGGATTTATCTTTTGATGCTATTGAATATGTGATTTTGAGTCGCATAGCTATATATATTTTGGGGGAGATGTCTTGATGATTCGCGTGTTGAATATCTTAATATAAGTATCGTCAAAGTGTGTTTTATAATAAATTGAATTTGATTTTAAAGCAATCATTTTTTTACTGTAAGCCCCCGGTAAAATACATCTTTTTTGTAAAAAAATAAGTGTAGACCTTTGCGTTCAGAATTAAAAATAAAACGCAATGACCCAAGAAGAATTTAGCCAAATATTAGAGCGTCAACAATTGAGCGGCCTGAGTATAAAAGATTTTTGTGAGAATGAAACATATCCGGCCTCGAGTTTTCATTATTGGAAATCAAAATACGGCTTTTCCCGTCCGTATGGAAATACCCACAAAGAAGAATCCCCACTTTCCCCAATCCGTATAACTCCGGGAAGCGCTTCATCCGCCATCATCACCAACCAGGTGGAGATCGAATTCCCCGGAGGCATCAAAGTAAGATTGAATAATTTCACCGACCTTCATACGGCCGGCAGTTTCCTAACCCAGGCACTTCTCCGGCATGTTTTGCCTGAATGATACGATGCGTTATTTCCTTTGTCCGGGAAAAACCGATATGCGTAAAGGGATGGACACACTCTGCGGGGTTATACGTGAAAAGATGAAATTAGACGTTCGCCGGGGCGATGTTTTCATCTTCGTGAGCAGGTCACACAACACGATGAAACTCCTTCATGCCGAAGATGGCGGATTAGTCCTGTATGTAAAACGTTTGGAAGAAGGAACATTCCGCTTACCAATATTTGATGAACAAAGCCAATCCTATCCTATGGAATGGCGCGACCTTGTCATTATGGTTGAAGGAATACAGGAGTCACCCGGTAAACGCCTGCACCGGTTAAAAGCTTTACGGCGTAGCGAATGAAAATTTGATTATGTTTATCATAATCAATTAGTAATTATTTGATTATGTCATTTTCTTGTTGTACTTTTACATCATGAAAAAAGTGCAGGCAGAAGGCGGGGACAAATTGTTGGAAGTCATTTGGCAACTCACGACAACCAATCAAAAACAGCAAGAAGAAATCACCATCCTGCGTGAAGAACTACAACACCTTAATACCCAAATCGCCTGGTTTACACGCCAGATGTTCGGCCGTAAAAGTGAAAAGTTATCCGCTCTCGACCCGAACCAGTTGACCCTCGATTTTGACGGTTCGGCTCCAAGTATCCTCCATGAAACATCAGCCATCGAAACGGCCCGTGAATCGGCTGAAAATGAAATCGCTCAAATGGCAGTTATGGAAAAAAAGAAACCGGTTCGTAGGCAACGAAAACTATTGGAAGGGTTACCCGTGGTAGAAGTGGTTGTGGAACCTGATAGGGTAGACTTGGAAAAATATATCCGCATAGAGGAAGAACACACCCGGACATCGGAATTTGAACCGGGCAGGCTCTATGTAAAAGATATTATCCGTCCCAAATATGGACTCCGCTCGTCAGTAGCCCTGCCACCGGAAGAAGGAAAAGGTGTCCTGATCGCGCCATTACCTTTACTTCCTATATATAAAGGCCTTGCGGGACCGACCCTTTTGGCGGAAATACTGCTTGCCAAATATGTATACCATTTACCCTTTTACCGCTAGGTGCAACAATTTAAACATCTGGGGGTAAACATCTCGGAAAGCACGCTTGGGGGTTGGTTCAAGCCTGCCGTAGAATTGTTCCGTCCGTTATATGATAAGTTGAAAGAAGTGATACTTGCCTCAGACTATATCCAGGTGGATGAAACCACACTCCCGGTGATAGATAAAGAAAAACGGAAAGCCTCAAAAGAATATTTATGGCAAATCCGTTCCCCGATGAAAAAGATGTTGTTCTTTCATTATGATAACGGTTCCCGTTCTGGGAAAGTAATCGGCAGCCTGTTGAAAAACTTCAAAGGTTACCTTCAAAGCGACGCTTATCAGGGATATAATATCTTTTGGAGAAGAAAGACGTGTGCCTTGTCGGCTGTATGGCCCATGCCAGACGACGTTTTACCGAATCCCTGGATGAAAACCGCGACCCCTCGGAATATGTGCTTGGCCAAATACAACTCTTGTACAAAATAGAACGAAATGCCGATGACAAGGGATTATCTTATCCGGAACTCTCGGCATTACGAAAACGCTGCGCTTTACCCATCCTGGACGCATTGGAAAAATGGTTAGAGGAAGCATACAGGAAAGTATTGCCCAAAAGCAGAACGGGGGAGGCAATCGCCTATATGTACTCCGTGATGCCACGTTTAAAAATTTATGTCAAAGACGGCCGTTTGAAAATAGATAATAATCTGGTGGAGAATGCCATGCGTCCCATCGCGCTCTCACGAAAGAACTTTTTGTTTTGCCAGGATCATGAATCGGCAGAATACACAGCTATCATATCCTCTTTATTATCTTGTTGCAAAGAAGCGGATGTAAACCCGCGGCAATGGTTGAATGATGTTATTAGTCGGTTACCATACTACAACCAACACAAGTCCGGAAAAGACTTAACCGAACTTTTACCGGTATATTGGAAGTTGGTGTCTAACAATATCTAATATTAATCTAACGATTTTACTCGAATTTTATGACTATAGTTTGCCCAACACCAACTTTAGATATTTGTACTTTACCGGGGGCTTACTTTTTACTTTGCATGTTCATTTTCCGATGAAGCAAAGCAATAAATTCCCCTACCTATAGTTCATTTACTTTGTTAAGCACATGGCTCTGATCAAGAAGCATACCTATTACCCATTCTAAATAATAGCCAAACACTTAATATCCAATATATAATTAATGCAATTACGATCAGAATGGTTGCAAAAGGAGTAAACTGCAGTCCATATCTTATAATAATATCTTGATAACGGTCTTTAATGTCAAAAATTAATGTATTAATAATATATATCAATACAAAGGAAACCATACATGAAAAAGGAATTAATTCTTTCCTGACTTGTCCCTTTTAGTGCGGTGTAAATATTTTTTGTAAAATCACTTTCATTTTAGCCGTTGGTTCAGCTTTTACGATTATCACTTTGTTTGTAATTTGATTAAGGAGTTTTCCATCGACTATCTTTTTTGATTCGTCTATGAATCTTTTTATTGATATGTCTGCCTGCAATTCAATGTGTTTTGATACTACAAGTGCGGCAAAGCAGATCAACAGATGTAACTTTATCGGTTGTTCTTTAAAATGAAAGATAGGCCTTGTCTGAAGGTCATTCTTTGATATTCTAAAGGCTTGCTCTATTTTGTAAAGTTCATGATAGCGTTCTATTATTGTTTTGTTGTCTGCCACAGATTCTTTCAGATTAGAGTAGTATCCTTTAATTCCAAGCAGCTTTCGGGTTTTATAAATAAGGTTTTCATTGAGCATGACTTTTTGGTCTTTTGTTTGGATGAACTTCAGTTTTTTAGTTTTGGATGGTTGTTCGACCACCTGCTTTGCTTTTTCTATTTGTTTGTTCATCTCGTGAAGATCCTTCCGGTACCGACTCGACGAATAACTGCAAATCAGATATCCATTTCCGGTTTCTAATCTGATGCTTTTGCCGTCTTCCCGGCTGATGGCCTTGTCGATGGCCTCCAGCAATTGGGCGGAAATATTTCCCAGCCGCGCCCCAACGATATAATTGATATTGTTGCTGGTCAGTTCTTTGATGTTATCCCCACTGATCATGGCTGCGTCAGCCACCACCGTGAACTCTTTGACCCGGTTCTTTTCAATAAAACCGCTGATCATGGGTATTATGGTGTGTCCCTCAAAGGTATTACCGCTGAATATCTCGTATGCGATAGGAAAACCATCCTTGGTAACCATCAAGGCAACCAGTATCTGTGGTTGTTGAGATTTGTTGTCTTTGGAAAATCCGTTCTTCCGCAATTCGTCCTCCTCGAAAGTTTCAAAATAAAGTGTGGTGACATCGTAAAAAAGCAAGTCGTAATCGAAAGAATAGCATTCTTGGGCAAACTTCATGACTGAATGCTCCACCTCTTCCTTCAAACCGAGCCAATGGCGAGCCATCTTATAGAATGTTTTGCGGTTATGGCGAATACCAAAATATTGCTCCATCAATTCTAGAGAGCGAAGCTTTGATGCCGGCTCAAATATCCTTATTGTGATGAGGTCTCTTAACAGAGGGGGTAAACCGACAAGCCCGATATTCTCTTGAATCTTACGTATTTGATCATTGAAGAAGCTGTACTGTACACCCAAAAATGAACAATAGTTGAGATGTAACAACTTGCCCGGATTTTCATCAGGAAAAACAGATAGTTGTCCCGAATAATCTTTTATCCATTCTTCAGCCAACAAGATCAAGTTATCGAGGTCTTCCAGTGTGTGGGCCGATCCTATGTGCTGCATGATAACCCTTTTGTTATTGTGATACCGAACAATCTGGACGGCTTTTGCACCCGAGGCCGTTTTTACAACTCTTATTTGCATGCTAAAAACACCTTTAGTGCGGTAAATATAGCAAAATAAAATAAATAAATGCTGATTTATAGTAATTTACAACCGCACTAATTCTTAAGGGGACAAGTCAGGAGGAATTAATTCTTTGATGCCGAATAAACCCGCAAATGTTCCTATATTGGCAGATAAAAACAAGGATATTAATGTATAAGCATTTCGATTTGCCATGCCACCTCCTCCGCCAAAAAAAAGTTGAAGATTATACATGAAAGTATAATATAAAAAATAAAAATGCTTAATATAACCAAGAAGCTTCTTCATCTGACTAAAAGCTACCCCCCAATCTCCTTTTTGGATTTTTTCACCGCGTTCAATTTCTCATGTAATCATTGGAATGGAGGAATTTGGTTGTGAAGTAAAAAGTCGACTTTTTGTTCACTTAGGTCATCATATCTTAGCCTGATAATATCTTGTATTCGATAGCAAAAATAACCTTCTATAGATCCATCGTCCTCTATACTTTTCAATAAAAAGTAATGATCATCAAAATCGACAATAATACCCGTAACAAAATTTGTTTCACTATTATGATCAACATCAAAATAAAATCTTGCAATTTTCTGATTCTCTTTAAGTTCTTTAATGTATGGCATTACTGTTATCCCTTCTTTCCAAACTCTAACACCTTTATTGAGATCAAATATGCTGCTATTTTCAAAAATTTGTTGTAACTTCCGTAAATAACAACTGTCGACAGTGATGTAAATTATTTCTTTTATTTCAATAATTGTTTTGCCTTCATACATCCCAAATTCATCAATTTCATCTAATATGAATGAATCATTATTTATTTCGAGAATAAAACCCATAGAAGATTGCTCCCATTCAATTTCTTTTGTGGTTACTCCGATTAATGCCTTTTGATCAAATGCTTTTTTTAGAATTTCATTTATCATAATTATGCTGTTTGAATTCCTGCGCGATGAAATCGATAAAGTGTGAATTGCCAAGATTCCTAATCTACCAAAGTATTTACAAATGCAATATCTTTCTGTTTGTCAATCATTTCTATGATATACGACAAAGCCACGTCACTCACATGTAGAAAGTGGCTGTGGGTAGGAAATTTGTCTGATATTCCATTCCTTTCTGAATAAAAAGAACTGGCTTTATCTTTTAGATGCTATTAATTCTGTTTTTCCATAAAATACCAACTACAATAAAATATCCTTACAATCAAAAGTTGTTCACCACATTTTTATTTCCGAATTGCTTAACACTGGTGGTAAGCCATAATCCATTGTAGAAACCGTCCCTTCCTTTTGGAAAAGCCAGGCATTTCACATGATGTCTTTCGTAAAACGCATTATTCATGATGTAAATTAGTCTTTATGATTTTGAGTTGCATAGTTTTTTTTTTTTTTTGGGGGGGGTAACGTCAATCATCAGTCATATTAAAAACTATATATTCTTCTTTTGATAGATTTCCTTTATTATCATATGTATATAAATTAGAAAAATACGATCCGTCAAAAACACTTATATATTTTGTTTTTTTCCCACTGCTATTATAAAACACACTATCTTCCGTTTCTAATAATTTTCCAAATATATCAAATGAATGATTCGTTTTTGTAATTTTGAGTCGCATGTTGTTTTATGGATTATGTTCAGTATTATTCCCAATCACTTGCCTTCATAAAGTTGAAGCCTACAACTTCACCCTCTTTATCTGTGTGTTTAAAGTACTGTCCATCGGTTTCTATCAGTCTTTTTTTAGACAAGGTAGCATATTTTCACTCACAAATATTACCAACAAACGCAAATATTGATATATTGTCAAGAGCATTTTTGTCATATTCTGATAGTTTGTCTATATCTATATCTTCTTCAATAATGATACCACCATTAACACCAGCTAATCCATTTTTGATAATGTCGTTACTAAATTTAGAAAAATCGCAATCTTTGAATCTTGGATGCAAAACGAATAAATCGCCCGTATGATTTTTGAAACTCAATTTGTAATTAGATTTAAAGATCAAACTCTCTATACTTATAATCTTTATTATTTTGCCCTTAATAATGTTTTCCCCATCAGGACTGTCAAAATCCCAAGGTTCAGCAATTAATATGCTACATTTTTTATCCATGATCGATTTATCTTCATGCATTTTTTGTCAATGCTCGTATTTCATCATAATCGGGTACGTCAGTAGCGACACTATATAACTTATCTATACTTTTTGGATCCTTGATTAGTTCCAAAATACTAACGATATCTTTTTCACTAATATGCCATTTTTCATCTAAAAGTGATAATAAAATGTCTGTATAGTCACAATCAGCTCCATCGTTGTAAATTATAGCAAGTGTATTAGACAAACCTTCCGCATCCTTATTGAGAAAGTTTATTTTCAATAAAGATAGTGTTTCTTTTTTTAAGTGTAATGATCGGCCTTTGGGAAACTTCTTCCAGTAGTTATCAATAATGTTTCCTATTTGTTAGCCCGTTGTAAAATTTCCCAAAATCAAACATTATTTAATCAAATATATCTTCCCAATCTTTATTCTCAATAAATAATTGCCTGTATTTCTTTTGATCTGAACTCTGATAATATTCCGCCCATTGAGTAAGATAATCTTCTCCTAATCCCATTCTCCAAAATAAGTCATATTGACTTATTGATGGAAACGCTATCCATGGAGGGAGTACAAGATCGGGATCATCCGAATGCTGTTTAATCTGATTTCTAACCTCCATTAAGAGAATCCCTAACATATTTTTACCCCCACCATCACCTCCGTCAGCCCAATAATTATCATTTTGAGTATGCTCAATCAACGTGGAATTACCTGTTAATATAAGTTCTTTTTTCAACATCGGATGCTGTAAAAATTTACTCAATAACGCATTTTGCATTATGTTGTTTTTTATGTCCTCCCAATCCGTTCGAAGCGTATTATTTCTATTCCGTCCTTCAATTGCAGCCTCCATGGGGGAATCCAAATTTTTAATTTTTAATTTAACAGCTTCATTCTCAAATTTACTCGCCTGAAAATAGTGTTCAACCGTATTCCATAATTCATTATTTATGAAAATCGGATAAGGAGCAAAATTTGATAAATAACCATACGGTTCATTTACTTTGTAAAATTTAATAGTGTCCATTTATTTAATTATTTGAATAGCTTCTTGTGGTATATGTTTTAATATAGAAATCTCTTGTTGCCATATTGAAAAATGATAGCCGGGTGAGGATCTGGGTAAAATCTGCCAACCTATTTGAATTGAATTCTTTGGTATTTTTGACAAGTCAATCCTAATTATTCCATTCCCACTCGAAAAGGATTTTGCTATATTTATATCGGTAGATGTAGCAATCCAAGGGTTATTCAATAGAGCCTTTGGGTTAGAGCCGTGTATTAAATGCTCTTCTAATGTCCAAGTACCATTAGGTGCTTTAGCAAAAATTCCTTTTCCTGCGGCTAAAGACTTTGCATTAGAAGCGGTTAGTGCTCGATAAGTATAATTCCCTCCGTTTGCAACAGCTTTTTTTGCGAATACCCCTGAAATCGCTTTTCCGGCCGTATTCAATCCTTTAGCAATTGCAGATTCCATGCCAAATGAACACAGGTCGGCAACTCCTAATAAGAAATATCCTACGGCATAAAAGTAATAACCTGCTCCGTATCCGTTTAAACCTCTGTTCAATGATTCGCTGGCTAATTTGGCTTGCCCCCAAACAGGAATCCAATCTTCCGCACAACCGAAAGGACTTTCATAAATGCCCCAGAACGCTTTGTAATTCGGATTTATCGGATCAAAACAAACAAAATATAAATCAATCTCCTTTCTTAATGCATGTATCAAAGATTGATCAAAGCTACTTCTCTCAAAATCACTTCTTTTTATAGTTCCATTTTCTATCTTATCATGTAAAGAACCATAATATTTATCATCAACTGTCAGCCGTTCATTGACCGGTCGGCGGGATCTGCCTTTCGTGAAATCACTCAGTTTATTAATCAGTTCATTTCTGACTTTGTATTCAATGTCGGACTTGCTGTTTTTTGACCCAGTCGATTCTACCGGCAATATCGGTAATCCTTGATTTTGAGTATTTACTCGTGTATTGTCTTGCGGACATACCGGCACTTCATAACTTTTGGTTGATGTACCGTATGAGATATGATGCTTATTCTCAAAATGCCCGATAACAGCAGCTTCGCAGTAAACATATAACAATAATCCGTTTTCCAGTTCTACGATTCCTTCAAACGCAACGCCGATTTCACACAGGTGCTCATATTCACCGGAAGAAATTCTCAGGTTATTTCCTTGGGGTGGCATAGTCTGCTTTATTTAGGCCAAAAATTATCATGCTCAACCCCATTTAACTTCACAATCTCCGGTGAAATGATCAATGAAGTACTGGTTCCGTTATAGGCATTTATATCCCGTGATAGACTGATGCAATAGGCATCAGTGAAATTGATTCTCAGAACAGTGATCCCCAAATCAGTCTGAAATAAAATCTGCCCACTCTTGAGCAGTATTGATCTTTTGGCCCAAAGGTACAAATTATCATCCGGAATTTGCGTGATTTTAATCAATATTTGGCCTCCTTTCATTTCATGCTGTGGCTGACCTTTATAATCTGTTGGCTGAACAAAACTGATCTTGAATTGTTCTATCTCGTATTTTTTCCCATCTAAGATAAAGTGCGCTACCAGATGAGCAAGTGGAAATGTAAACATAATGATTGATATTATTGATTATTACTGTTCAACCCAATCGTTATCGAAATTAATGCCACTGCCCACAATTAATTTTTCGGCTTGAATAATCAATTTGGTAGAAGCATAACTTTCGCCTTTCTGAGTGTAATTTATTTCCATATTTATACATGTTGCATTTTTAAAGAATATTTTTTCAAGAGGAATGTTTTCGGCATCAAGTACGACAACTACCCCATCCGAATATTTTCGCGAATTCAACGCCCATTCAATAATGTTCTGAGGAGGTAATTGAGAGATTGTAACATTCAATGTGCCACTCTGTACCTTTGTTGTCGCCTTTCCTTTATCATCAACGTCCTGATGAAAAGAAAAATTGCAGTCAATCACTTCAGGGCCGCCTTTAATCAGGCTGATGATGTCGGCAGCACCGGTATCTCCTATCATAAGGAAGCTTCTGTGTCCATACATTTTTTATGCATTTTAAGTTATATTTTATCTGTGCGAATTGGTAGAAAAAATCTGTTGAGAGAAAGAAGGCGCCAGGCAGCGCCTTCTTTCTGCAAATAAGTTGTAGCTAACACAAGCAAAGATTAACCGGCTTGCTGTTCGTAGATTGCTTCCCAATCCACATCGTCATCGCCTTTGGTTCCATCAAGTTTTATGATAAAACTTTTTGCAGGGAAATAAGGGGTGATATGTAGATCTAAAAAGATTTGATCTTTTTGTTTGGGGTTACGTTCAAAACGGGTAATTTTAAATTTCTCGATCAGGCGATCAGCACCCTGTATGCCGTCAAGGAATTTGATAATTTGAATACGCAGGTCCTTTTCTGTTTTGGAGCTCCAGTTTTCAAATGCGCGACGGTTCAGGAAGTCGATAAGGACTTTGGTTATATGGTCAAAAACGCGGACAACCGAATAGGTCTGCAAGCCAAGGTTGTCACCGTTGAATAGCGTTTTGGCTGAGAAAGCCATTACTTTGCCGTATTCGTTTACCATCGGGATCAGTCCCATTTTTTCCAATTGGGAGATTTCGCTTTTCTTCAGAGGGAAAGTAACTCCGTCCACTTCGTTGATACCTCCAAATTTCTTACCGGCGGTAACCTGCGACATCAGTGTGTAATAGACCTTGCCGGCCAAAGCTGCTGCCGGAGATACATGCAGGTCTTCTTCTTCGCCGAGTTCTTTGTATTTGCTTCTTCCGATCAGCCAGTTACAGGCCATACAGGTATTTGCACGGAAAGCATCACCACCTGTGTGATTCGCAGAGAAGAACATATCGACCACATCATCCGGTTTTTCCAGATCGAGAAAGTCGGTGAATAGCATCACTTTATTTTCGTATGCGATCTTACACCATTTTTCCAATACACTGTTTTTGCCAAGATGTCCGGGAAGAACCATCAAAGAATAATTTTCCCTTAGATCGAGTCTGTCATAATGTTGTTTGAACTCCTTCGCGATGAAATCGATAAAGCGTGAATTGTCAAGATCCCTAATCTGATCCGCCGAAGCATTTACGATGGTGATGTTTCTCAGTTTGTCGGATTCAGTATTCTTATAGAATAGCTGTATCTGACGATAAGAACGTTCTAATTCTTTTACTGTCTCAGCGGCTTCGAGTTGGTTTTTTCGGAGCAGTTCCGATGTAAAAGATTCTTTTTCTTTCGATTTGTCAATCATTTCAGGGATGTCTTTGGTGCTTTTCAACAGATCCAACCAAAGAGTCAAAGTACGTTTCAGTTCTTTGCGCTCTTCTTTTTTCGACTCGTCCGAAAGAAAGATCTTTTTGCGCGCTTTTCGTTCCGGATTCAGATTCTGGATATCGGAAATTGCTGATTCTAAGAAAGAGAACCCTCCGAATTTAGCCAATTTGTCTGTCGCAACAGCCAAAGACGCCGTCCCCTGTCTTTGTGCTAATACAGCCTCCTGGGTTTGTTGTTCTACAGCGGCTTTTGCTTGAGTTTCTTTTGCCATGTTTTTTTTATTTTAATGTGTTAATCTAATACTTCTTTCACTTCATTCGCTTCCAATTCTGCAAGGCAGGATTCCAAAGCTTCAATAAAGGCAGCCCGTGAATCTCCGTTCTGCAATGCTTTCTGAAGAATTTTGTTAGAACGTAGCTGTTTCGTTACCTTGTTGTAGAAAGCCTTTTTGTTGTCTAAGTCTTTTAAGAACGGGCTGGTCTGTGTCATGTTCTTTACTAAGAAGTCCGCCACATTGTGAAATTGAAAATTCTCAACTTTTTGCTGTCCTTCTTCATCTTCAAACGCAACGTTGATATTGGGTTTAAAGTGAGCAAAAACCTGTTCCGGTGTTTCTAATTTTTCAACTTTCTCCGGATGTAACGGCTCATCAGCCGTAAGTTGGTCAACTAATAGCGTCCGATTAAATGGTATATCGGCGATCGCTTCGGAGGCATCTATTTTTACTTCATTTCCTCCAATTCCATACTCAAACATTGCCATAATTAATAATTTTTTAGTTAATATTATAGTGTTAAACTCAATTGCTTTTTATGTGATAAGGCAGAGACTCACTGGCTTTCCAGTTGTTTTCAAAATCTTCTTGTCCGATCTTGACATATCTCGGTGAAATAAATAGTGTTGTACGAAGTCCGCCGCCAAGCGCGTCAATCTTTTTTTTATATCGTACACAATACGCATCTTTAAACACAATATTTAGGACAGGGCTGTCGTCAATCTTGCTTTTATTGGAAAAAAGGCCGATCTCTCCGTCGCGCAACAGCGTTTCGCGCATCATCCATTCGTTTATTACAACATCGGGCGTTTCGCTGATGGTCAATGTCATCATTCCACCGAAAGGAAGTCCGCCGGGCTTACCTTTTTCATTCACCTCCTGCGTGAAGCTGATGTCAAAGTTTTCCAGGATATATGCTTTCTCCATAAAGGTGAACTTGGCGACCAAATCCGGTATCCGGCTTGGTTTTTCCGCTTCACTTTTCCGGGTAAAAAGCCTTCCGGTTGCTATCCTTTGTAAAAAGTTCATTTGTTCATATTATCAAATAAAACATCTCCGATCGTCATATTCCCGACAGACAGTTTCAAATACGTTTTTGTGTGAGGCCTTTCCAATCCTTCATAACACATTTTGAAATCAACGCAACGCGCATTTTCAAAATAGATCTGTTCGAGTGTCTCGCCATCTGTATCCATTATCGTTATCTCTCCATTGTATTTTTTGAAATGATCGAATACCCAAGCCATCAGCTCGTCGGTAGGCATATCGGATATGGTTAGGTTTATTTCACCGCCTTTTACACCCGAAGCCACCTCTCCCACCCGGTTTGTCTTTTTATAAAACTCATAATCACAATCCATAACCTTGTATTGCTCCCACGAAAGACCCAGAATGTTGTCTTTCTGCGGTATTTTGAGTTTCAGATATGCTTTATATTCAACCATTTTTTATTTCCCATGTTAATTCCTGCGCATCATCCATTCCTATATGTATGCAAGTTCCTTTAGATGCCTTTCCGCTGATGATATGACGTGATATAGGGCGGCGCAGATAGTTACGAATCATTCCGGCAATCTGGCGTGCACCGAATTTCGGAGTAAATCCTTTGCTTGCCAACATACGGCGTGTATCTTCATTTATATCGATCGTGATGCCTTGTTTTTCCAAGGCCGCGTTCAAGCTTTGAAGCTGAATATTGAAAATCTGCAACAGCATATTTTCGGTAATCGGAGAGAATGGTACAATCTCCGACAAGCGCGCCAGAAATTCCGGACGAAAGTGCCGTCCCATCACTTCCATCAGCTGATTGGTGGCCGGCATGTTTCCGTTATTGATTTGCTCGATCAACCATTCGCTTCCCACATTGGAGGTGAATATGACCAATGCGTTGGAAAAATCACCCTCTTTGCCTAAGCGGTCATGCAGTTTTCCTTCGTCCATAATCTGGAGGAAGATATCATATACCGACTGGTGCGCTTTTTCAATCTCATCGAATAATACAACCGCGTAGGGTTGCTGACGTATCTTATTGACTAAAAGTCCACCTTCTTCATAACCTACATACCCCGGAGGCGCACCATACAACAAAGCTGCCGAATGTTCTTCTTTAAACTCCGACATATCGAAGCGTATCATCGCTTTTTCGTCGTTAAACAGCGCTTCGGCCATCGCTTTTGCCAATTCGGTCTTTCCGGTTCCGGTCGGGCCGAGGAAGAAAAACGAACCGATAGGTTGTCCTTGTTTGTTTAGTCCGCTTCGTGATTCGAGAATGGCGTCGACTAATACTTTTAGGGCGGGGTCTTGTCCGACTACTCTTCTGCGTAATATATCTTCCATATTCATCAGCCGTTCTTTTTCCTGCGACTGTATTTTGCCGATAGGAATACCGGTTTTGTTTGATATAACGGCAGCGACTTCATGTCCCCCAATCTCTTCTATTTTATTTTTTGAAAACTCCCGCAAGGTGTCTAACGATTCATGCAGATATTTCAGCATATCTTCATAGTTATCTATTTCGGAAGCGTCGATTTCGTTCGTAATCACCCCAAGTAATATCGGGCTTAGCTTATTTTGCATTGAAAAATGAATAAACTGCAAATCTTTAAACAGCTCGTCCTTGGGCTTGTCATGGCATTCTTCAACATCCTTTAATTGTCTGGTAAAATCCAAAACGTCTTTAGCAGCTGTTTCATTTATCATTTTCGTTGCCGCCATAGTACGGTCGAGCAAGTCGATCGCTGAGTCCGGCAATTTGCGGTCTTTAGTGTATCGCTTAGCAAAACGTACACATTCCGAAATCGCCTCGTCCGCAATTTTCAGGTTGTGATAGGTTTTGTATTTTTCCGTTACCGAGTGAAGCATTTTGATGGCAGAACTGATAGAAGGTTCATCCATTTGTACGACTTCAAATCTGCGATTGAAGGCATGATCCGGTTCAATCAGTTTACGGTATTCATCAATTGTTGTCGCCCCGATAATCGTCAGATCGCCGCGCGACATTTCCGGCTTCAGAATATTGGCCGCTCCGGAATTGCCCTGTTTCGAATCTAATAATATATGTATCTCGTCAATAAACAAAATGGCCCGGTCAAGTGTGCGAAGTTCCTTAATGATATTTTTTAGCCGGTCTTCAATCTCTCCTTTATAGGTAGCGCCTGCAATCAAACTGCCGGTTTCCAGTTCGTATATAGTCGTATCCTTCAGGTAAGAAGGAACATTGTTATCGGTTATGCGTCGTACCAATCCGTCAACTAATGCAGTTTTTCCGACACCGGCATCTCCGATAATCATTACATTCGGCTTGCTGTGACGTCCCAAAACTTCCATCATCATACGGATTTCTCTTTCCCGGTCAACGACATCGTTGATTTTCTGATCGATCGCCAAAGATGACATATCTATACAATATTTATGCAGAGCCGCCAAACCTTGTGCTTGCGGCGTCTCGTGCATGTCAGGAATAATCTTGCTCATAACCTCTTCTCCGCCGAAATACAAATCATAAACTTCGTTTTCGCGTATCGGAAATGATTTTAACTGATCTGCCGGAAATCCGACTTCCGGTTTGGCTAGCGCCGTCAGTACACAGGTAGGATTTATTTCAAGCAAGCCGAGTTTCAGGCGAACATCGTCCGCGCTCTCAAAGACTTGTGGAATTTTTTCATCCCCATTTACTTCAGCTGGAGCTCCGACTTTAGGGCAATCGTTAATACGAACTTCCGCCCATTCTTCAAAATAAGAAATATCCTTGCCTAAGTATTGAATAAAACTGTGCAACCCGACCTCCCTGTGCATAAGAGCTTTTAGCAAATGAGCCGGCGTATATACTTCGTTCCCATACTCCCTTGCAGTAGATTGCGCTATCCTTATTGCGGTTTTAACCGCTTCGTTAAGGTTTAAAAAATCCATAATTTACATATTATTATATACCATGATATTGAATAATTCTGCGTCAAATATAAAAGTATATATTTTCTTTTCAAAATTTTATGGTATAAATATTCATTTGTATAATTATTTTTAAAAAAATGAGTAAAAAATTTTGTATTTATAAAAAGTGTATCTATCTTGCAACGCGATTGTATTATTTTTTGAGTGTTAAAAATGTATTACAAAGCTACTTAATATAATTTAAACAACTTATATTCAGTGATTAAATATATACACAAGGAGGTGTTTTCAATCTTTGGCGTTTCATTCTTCCGATATATGTATGTTTAGTTCCGTTTTGTGATAAAAATTAACTCAAACTATATTACATAATGCACTAATAGATACATTAAGATGGTAAATGTTTATATACAAATAGAGTTCTATGTATAAAATCTATTATTAACTTTTTAAAATTAAAAAATTATGGCATTTAGAGCAAATTTGAAATTTGAAGGACAAGAGTACGATGTCCTGGAATGTAATTACTCGTTCCGCAGAGATGTAGATCTGAAGGGTCGTCCGTCATCGAATGTGTATGGTGGTAATATCTATGTTAAAATTGAATCTACAGATGATACGAAAATCATTGCACAGATGGTAAACCAGTTTAAGCCGTGTGCCGGCACAATTACTTTTAACAAAGGAGATGAAGATGCGAAGATGAAAGAGGTAACCTGGGAAAACGGGTATGTAATCAAGTTTACGGAAGCGTTGGATGTGATCGGTCGTGAGCCGATGGAAATTGATTTTGTGGTGTCGGCCGAGAAAATCAAGGTAGAAGGCGCTGAAGTGGATCACAAATGGCCTAAGAAGTAATTCTTAACGAGATTTTTTACGGAATATTCATATTAAAAAATAAAAGTTATGTCATTTAGAGCAAATTTAAGTTTCGAAGGAGAAGATTTTGATGTGATCAAATGTGATTACACGATAGAGCGCGATGTGGACTCAAAAGGTCGTCCGTCGTCCAACCTGTATGGTGGAAAAATCCATATCACGGTAGAATCAACAAGTAAGATTTCGCTGTTTGATAAGATGGCGAGTCAGTTTAAACCCAATACCGGGACCATTTCGTTTAAGAAAGATGATGAAGATGCGACAATGAAGGAATTGAAATGGGAAAACGGCTACATTATCGGATTGGATGAAGGTATTAATATCGTAGGAGATAATCCGATGTTGATACAGCTGACAATTTCGGCCCAAACCATTACAGTCGGCGATGCTGAATTCAAGCAGAACTGGCCGGAAATGAATTGATAAACTTTAACTGCAAAATAAATACCGGAAAGAATTAATCTTTTCGGTATTTATTAATTTAATGTATAAGTGGTAAAAATGGAAAGTTGCAAGAATCTATGAACTATAAAATAGAACAAATTCCGATGAGCAGGCAGGCAGATATAGATATAAAAAGTTCTCCTGATTCATGTATTATATCAGAAAATATATCACCTGTTAATGGATGGACAATTATAGATTAGTACACTAATATTAGCAGGATGTTATATACCATTAAAAACTTACACAAAATGTCAAAAGCAAAGATCAAACAAATAGCGATGAAGAATGCGATCCGGGTATGGGGAATCTCCAACGTGGAGCAACTTGACCCGATTGTCAGGCTTTTTATAGAAGTCTTTTCCACCCTTATGAACGACAATGAAAACGCCATTGCCGACATAAAGGAACGCCTGTTGGAACAAGTCGCAAATTCTCTTACGCCGGATTCTTATATTTCAGCTAAACCTGCACATTCCATCATGAAAACTATGCCTATCGAGCCGGAAATGGAGATTGGCCGCCGGGATATTTTTTATACGGACATCATAACAAATGCGGCTAAGAAATATAACATGAAGCATCTTAATCTTGCTCCTGTTACCGATCATATCAAACTCGTTAAAGGAGAGATTCAGCATATCCTGTGTGAACGAAACCTCTACCGGATCGGACTGAAAGAAGAAAAGGAATTAGTAACAAGAGCAACCTCTTTTTATCAGGATCTAAACCGTACAATCTGGCTTGGATTTGATCTGAATAGTGGTGTTAAAACCCTGAAAGATATCCATTTCTATTTTGACTTTCCGAATACCGATTACCGCTATGATTTATTTGATCTGCTAAGCCATACGGTCTGGAGCATAGACGGCAATCCTGTAGCTGTTGAAACAAGCATTGCCAACTCAAACAGTAATGATGAATTATATGGCGGAATTTTCTCCCATTACAACATTTCTTACCGCAACGACGAGGAGGTAATGGAGCTGTACCGAAAACAGTTTCTGCATATAAAAAGCCATATTGAAACACGAAAATTAGTCAAAACACCCTTTCCGAAAGAATTAACTCCTTTCTTTTCCGGCAGAGTAAACGAAATTGAACCGCAATATTGGATGAAGATTGTATTTCCGCCCTACTTCAAAAGCGAAGACATAGAAGACATAAATATCTCGCTCAATGCATTTCCTGTATCCAATAAAAACCTGAATCACCGGACACTTGAACGTGAAAAAGAATTGGTCGGTATTATGCCGTTATCGGTTGCCGAAGGCGAGTACTTTCTCTCCCCTGATAAGGTGGATGATGCAAGCGGAAAAATCTATAATTTCCTGCCGTTCTCAACCGAAGAAACATCTTCCGGCGGTACGTATACAATAAAAAAAGGAGGACTGGAACGATTCTCAACACGCGACCTTGCCGATACGATCGAATTACTGATCGACCTGTTCCGCAGTGAGACAGTCACATTCAATGCCCTGAAGGTAGATAATATACGCAATTCTATCGCGAAGATGGAACAATTCATCGTATCTATTTCTACCCGCATGGAAAATAACAGCAGCAAAATCAAAGAAATACCAACCTATCTGCTGATTGATTCCGATGAGAAAAAGGGCTCCGTCTATGCAAGTTATTGGACAAGCAACTGTCATATTGCCAACAACATGCCCTACGGAACACCACTCAAACCATTGAAAGCGCTACCACTTGAAAAAGACTCCGGTTATTTGCTGAAAGCAACAACCGGAGGTAAAACAACAGCCAGAAGCAATGAGCGGATTGAAGCCTATAAATATGCTCTGACAACAAGGGATCAGCTTTACACTATCTCGGACATCGAAAACTTCTGCCGAACGAAATTCACAGACAAGATACAATACGTGAAAGCCAAATTAGGCGTATCGGTAAGCCATAGGCAGAAAGAAGGACTGATCCGAACATTAGATGTAAACCTTGTTCCATCGATTGAATATAAAGAAATCCTGACAGACCCGATCAAACAGGGTGAGTTGAAAGAAGAATTAGAGAAACGTTCGCCGGAGTTATATAACTACCGGATCGTTGTTCTGAATGAGCTACCCTATTAACATTCTTGAAATAAATAACAATAAATATAGAAATTATGGCAACAGACATCCGAATTCCGAAAGTCGAAGCAATCGTCAATATAGATGGCAAGGAAATGAACTTCGTCCGTCTTCGTATTTCACAGGAAATGGGCGAACATCACGATTTTGAGGTATTGGTCGATTTTGAAACTTTCGATAAGTCGTTTCATGAATCACCTGAAATTTTCATGCAGAAAACGAATACGAAAGTCGTAATCGATCTGCAACATGCAGATCAACCCGGAAATGCATATATTTTCAGTGGATTAGTGACAAACATCCGAATGATTGCGGAAAACGGAATGCACGGAGGGGTACTGTTCATCGGAAAGTCGAACACGATCGAGCTTGAGCGTGGTGAAATGATGCAGACATACAGCAACACAAACCTGATTGAAATGCTAAGGACGGTTACCGGCGGCACTATGAACTTAGATACGGATGTAGAGCCGGCCTGGAAAGCCGATATTGACTTTGCTATCCAATACCACGAAAGTGATTGGCGATTCCTTCAACGAATCTGTAATCAGTATAAGGAAAGGATGTACTACACCGGTACAGATCTCCTGATCGGGCCGCACCCGGAGTTTAAAACCATCAATCTTACTTACGATATGGAACTTCGTTCGTTTGAGATGTGTTCACGATTAGCTCCAAATCAGTTTTCGACCTATTACTACAAACGGGAGGAAGATAAAAACTGGGAACAGGATTCTCCCGGCTCTATTGAGGGAGCTACGAGTTTACTGGAAATAGTTAGCGGCCGTTCCGATAATCTGACTATATCCAGAAAACCCAATACGCCAACCCCGGCTTACGTACCTGATATGGATAGTCTGATCGAACATACTAAACGCCGAAAAGTGACGGAGGGTGCAAAAATGATGTTTGCAAGAGGTGAAGCAAAAACGTGCGATGTTCGTATCGGAAGAATCATTTCCGTTCAAATGCCGGAAAAAATGGGAGGCGCTGATTTGGGTAAATATCGTGTTTACAGTATTGTGCATGAATTTGACCAGAACGGACGTTACAGGTGTGAATTTGAAGCAATTCCAGCTGATCTGAAATATATTCCGATAGCTGATGTCCCTATTCCCATACCTAATCCGATTGAAGTGAAAGTATGGGATAACAACGACCCGGAAGGTATGGGCCGCATACGCGTTGAATTTCCTTTTGATGAGCGGGATTGTGAAACATGGATCCCTGTGATGACTTTTGATGCGGGAAGTGATGCGAAAGGTTCCGGAAATGTGGTTGTTAATCGTGGGGCAGTCATTCTTCCCGAGATTGGCGATTCATGCATTTTGAGCTTCCTGGATGGTCAGGAATTGGCACACCCTTTTATTTTGGGCAGTATTTTTCATGGCAAAAACTCCGACAATCAGGGTGGCGGCAAAGGGAATCATATCAAAACATTTACGGATAAGGCCGGTAGCTATTTCAAATTCAATACCAAAGAAGGCAGTATTGAAGTCTATTCGTTGAAAGGTAATAGCAAAATGAATTTTGACGGACAGGGAAATATAACAATCAGTACCCCAAAAACCATTACATTAATTGCAACCGATATAAATCTGAATGCTTCTAATTCGATCAATTTTAAAGCAAAACCCGGAAAAAATTCGCATAATGCAAAGGGCACCATTAGTATGCTTGCCAAAGAAACCATTGAGACAAAAAGCGAAACAAAAAGTATTTCTTTTAATGCAAAAACAGATTTCAACGTGACAGCTAAAAAAATTTCCATGAAGGGAAGCGAAACAACATCTATTGAAGGGACAGAAAGTACAACTATAAAATCTAATTCAAAATTGGACTTAGATGGTGGTATGTTAAGTGATTTGCATGCAGCAATTGTTAAAATAAACTCGTAATATGGGACAACCAGCAGCAAGAGCTTTAATTGACATTGGAGCACATGTCGGCCTCATAATGACTGGCAGTATCAACGTATTTATTGGAGGCGGTATGGCAGCCAGAAAAGGTGACGCGATTACTTGTGCTTTGCATGGAGTTGCTTCAATTGTAGGAGGGTCCTCAAGTGTTTTTATTAATGGGATGCCTGCTGCAAGAATGGGTGATCCGACAAGTTGCGGCACCTCCCCTATGCCACCGATGTTAGGACCAACTCAAGCGCCGGATAAGATTTCTCATGCAACTCCAGCATCAGATGTTAATGCAGATGGAACTATTAAAACAGATTATCCTGACAATCTATCAATAAGAGCTTTAGACGCTTACGCTGGTCTAAAAGACAAAACCGGTGATGGAAACTATGATCAAGCAGTCGCAGGTTTTGCTATTACTGATTTTCAAGCTAAAGGAGAGTGGCAGCCGTTTGGAGGAGAATATGGAGGAGTAGGTGGTTCAGTTGGATTCTCTGTTGCGAAAGGGGATGCTTTAGTTGGAACTTATGGGGGCAATGGTATATATGGTTCAGAATTAAATGCAAGTGTAAGTTATTTAGAAGGGAATGCAGAAGTTCATATTGGAAAAGAAGGAGAATTATACACGAGTGTAGGAGCCGAAGGAACGGTCTTATATGCTGAAGCTGAGGCTAAAAGAGAATTATATACAGGAGGAAGTGAAAATAGATATGGATTTTATGCTGGGGGAGGAGCAGGAGCGGGAGTAGCAAAAGGAAGCATTACATGTGAGCAGGAAACACTTTTTTTTGACGTCAAAGCACATCTTGATGGAGATGTAGGGGCAGTTGGGGGTAATGCAGGTTTAGGATTTTATATTGATACTGATGATTATATTGTAAATATTAAAATTGAATTGGGCATAGATATAGGTATTGGAGCGCAAGGTGGTTTAGATATATCCTTTAAGTTCAAACCTATTATTGATTTATTTAATAGCATTTTCTCTCCAACTCCAAATACACCAGCTGTTGAACAAGGAGCAATTCCAAATACGCCAGCTGTTATACCAGGAGTAATAATAACCGGATGTTTTACGGTTTTAATAGGTTAATAATAAGAAAATATTTGTGCATATGATTTTTTTTTTTTTTTATTTACTTGCTTATATAAGATTTTTTTAATAATTTAATATATTAACTATATAATATGAAGTGGATTTTTTTTATTATTTTTGTAATACTATCTTTTGCAACATTATTTACCATTAAAATGGAAAAAGTAAAAATTCTACTATTTTATGGTATAGGAATTGTTGTTATTCCAATCTTTTTTTTATTGATTTCTATGTTAGGTATGCATTTTTTTAAGATAATAGGGAAGATTGAAATTATGCAAAACTTAAGAGTATTTATTATTACTCTTACAATTTCATCAATGACATTTTGTATTCTTAATTTATTTAACTTGCTTCCAACAGTAATGATAAATTTTATATTAGGATTTCACGAACGATACAACAGCACAAATATGAACAAGAACCCTATAGCTCTTTTTGTTGATAATAAATTGATGATACAATCTGTTTGTTCTTTTCTTATATTCATGGGTTCAATATTAATATTTTATGCTATTTGGTTCAAACTTAAGCTGTAAGCAATTATGCGTTATTTTATATTATTTATTTTATCATTCACATTATTATCTTGTGAAGTAAAAATCAAAACAAATCAAAAGAAAGATATGGAAGAGAATAATACAATCCCAAAAATTCCTTTTCCAACAAAAACTAATTACTCAAAGGAATATTTGGCAGGTAATTTTTGGAAATGCAACTATAGTTTTAACGAAAATACCCCAAAATACTGGGTAATATTGCCTAAAAATGTAAAACCCATAAAAATTGCCCCAATACAAGTATTTGAAAATTTAACAAATATTGGTCAATATCAGACAATTGACAAAAGTAATTATTTAGAAGTGTGGATATTTTATGAAGTTGTTTCGAAAACGATTCAACCATCTGATTGGTTATTGGAGAAATTAAAAATTAGTAATGAATCTATTATTCATCAAAATATTATAAATTCAAACAATGGTGATAAATATTTAGACGTTTTAACCTCTAAAGTAATAACTAATGGAGAAAATGTTATTTCGAGACTTACCGTTTTAAAGAACGATGCATATTACTTTTTTATTAAAGTGTCTTGTAATGAGAAAGATTATTCGGTTTTAGCAAATGAAATAAGACATATTACATCCAATTGGAATATAAGCGATTAAAAATATGGAAGATTTAAAGAACAAATTGCCATTCCCTGTAAAACAAGAATTGTCAAAAGAATTTCTCCAAAAAAATTTTTGGAAATGTTTGTACACTTCGGCAAGTGATGAACTAAATTATTGGATGATTCTTCCCAATAATGTAAAACCGGTTAAACTAGAACCTTCTCCAATAAATGATATAGGATTAACCAATATTGGAAAATATGTTCGTGTAGATGAGAGTCCATATTTGGAAGTTCAGGTAGTATATGAACATAATCCTTATGAAATGAATGCTTCAGATTGGATAGAAAAAAAACTATATATTATCAAAGAAGAAATTATTAACTTTCGATTGATAAACGGCAAAAGTACTGGTGAATATTTAGATGCATTAACTTACAAAAAATATCCTAATGGGGAAGAAATTATTTCCCGTCTTACCGTATTTAAAGATTTTGATAAGAAAAAAGGAGGCGCAAATTATTTTTGCATTATGGCAAGCTGTCCTCTTTCCGACTATGAACAACTTTCAAATCACATCTTTCAAATCGTAGCCAATTGGGATTTAATAAATAAAACAGATTGGCAAATGGCAGAAAATTTAAAACCTTTTGTAATTAATTTTACAGAAGAAGTAAAGTTTTATGTGCCATTTTCATGGGATATAACCTATGACGTAAAAAATACAAGCTCAAATTCTCGCTTTGTTTTCACACACAATATAGGTGATAAAAACAAAGGAGTAATCAATGCCTACTTTTATGAAATGAATGCTTTTAAAGATGTTAATTTGGTATTAAAAAAGTCCATAAAACGCCTCACTGATTTATCAGAATTCAAATCTGAACTTAGTGACATATTGAAAACAAAAACATCTAATCCGGCTATTAGTGAATTTTATACATCTAATGGATTATTCACATATGAGATAGAGAATTTTACTTCATTTGCTCAAGTAATGATTATCAAAACGGATAAAGGTTGGTATTATTTTGAATCTATCGGACCTAAACCCAATTTAGAGAATTATTATTGGGAAATAAATAAAAGATGTATGGAAATTATACATGACAGTTTCAATAATTTAGAATTTAAAAAACAAGAGGTTGTATTAAAAACTCCTAATCTATCGGAACAGACAAGGTACATAATCATCGAAGATGAGATTCGCAGACGAAGAAGCTGGTGGGGAAAAATGTTTGAATAAATAATTTTGCATGAATAAACAAAGAAGAAAGGTGAATACTTCAAAATCGTAACACGGTAAACTTTATAACGAATGTCATGTCAAAACTTCCTAATATATCCAAAGCAACGATCAACAGCCTCGATACGGATTACAAGGCGGAAGTGGTAGCTGCTTCCTTGATTGAGCAAGGTGCAGATCCGGATTCTATCACAATCATCCGCAAAGGAATTGCACGTAGAGGTATTTCTACGGATGTAGAAAAAGTGTATCAGCAGTTTTCGGAGTATGATTTGCTTGAATACCTATGTATTGATACAAATAAAGAGGGAATGTATGATATGCTTCCGCAGGGTGTTTTTCATCAACCGGAGAAAAAGAACCGGGAGAAGGATAAAGAAGATATCATGGAGGAAATCAGGTTGCATAGAAGTAAAGAATTTTTTGTCCGTCGCTTCTTCCATCTTTTTGAGCTGATTGCCGACAGGACACTCACCAATGCATACCTCTTTGAAGCTAAATATGACCGGAAGATCAGTCATAAAGAGTTTTCTGATATTTTTACTCAATATTGGCCTATCCTTCAGGAGTTCACACTCCGGCAAAGTGTCTTTTTTATGCACACCATTCCATTGCTTCACCGGATCAGGTCACATTACCGGAATATGGAACAGGCGTTTTCTCAAATCTTAGAAATTCCGGTTAAAATATCGACGATTAAACTACCTGCTAAAAAATCCGACCGCTTTTTTGAATCCGAAATGGGGAAAAGCCAATTGGGTGTCGATTTTGTACTTGGTAAACAATTTGATGATGCGATATATGATTTGAAATTAACCATCGGCCCCATTTCGGCCGAAACAATGAAAAATTACCTTGAAACGGCAAAGGGGTATAAAATATTAGAAAAGCTATGTGAGATATTTCTGCCTGCACATGCTTTTGTTGTAAAAGATTTTATCATAGATCCCAAAGATTCGGAATTTATTCTTTCGGATGACACTCATGCTACTTATCTGGGAATTAATTCGTTTATCTAAACACTGTGTATTATGTCAAAAACGAATCGGCTTTTTTATTTTTTGACGATACTTTTTCTCGGATGGATGAATGTGTCTGAAATTAATGCAAGTTTTATTTCTGACTCAGACTCTTGCTTTGTTGCCGGAATAAACAGCCGGGCTTGCTATATTTATGAAAAACCACAGGAGAAGAGTAAGGTTATTGATTCGTTGGATAGTACGGAATCGTTTATTGTATATGACCATAATGACAGTATTTTCTTTTACATCAAAAGGATACGATCTGTAGAAATTGTAACAGATTCCGGCTTTATAAGGTCATATAAAACAATTTACGGATACGTAAAGCAAGCGGAGACTGTCATAAAGTCGGACAATGAATTGCTCCACCTACCAGAGTATATTGCCGTGAACAGGTGTAAAAAAGGTCTTATTAAGGATGCTGACGGATTTACCAATATCAGAAAAGAACGCAGCGTCAATTCGGATATAATCGGCCGAATCTTAGACAAAGAAGATTTTTGGTATTGGACATTGCCATCCGGTAACTGGCATATTGTTCAGACAGGAACCGGAATAAGGGGCTTTGTCTACAAAGAAAGGATAAAAGAAAACAAGCCCCAATTCCGGAATTATGTAGTTAAGTAAAGATTTAAGGTTACAAATAATGGCCTAATTGGCCTGAGCAATGGGTATGCTGAGTATTTCATCATCTGCTGTAATTATTATCTCCGCATCCCGGGTTGAACCGCTGGTATTTCTTTCTACAGCAACTCCAAGAATATCATCTTGTTTGGTGAGTTTGACCCAGGAAGCATTGGTCGAAGCGTCCCAACTCCCGGCGTTTGTTGATACCGCCACATTTCTTTTTGTTGTTTCATTTGCCCGGAATGATAAAGATCCTGGATTCGCGGATAATAATATGGTAGCTGCTTGTGTGACCGGCAGTATGAAATCACGCGCTTTATCTGCCGTAATTTTCACATTGGCAATTCGGGGGTGCAAAGCGGTATTTGGCTTATTAATGCTTACTTTCAGCACATTGTTTTGCTTGATGACTTTCACCCATGATGAATCGGCGATTGCATCCCAACCTGTTGCGTTGGTAGAGATCTTAACAAGCTTTTCTCCTATCCCATCTGCCTTAAACTGTAATGAATCCGGTTCGCCGTATAAGTATATGACAGCTGCCTGTGTAACAGCCAATGTAATATCAGGTGCATCTCCGGCTGTGATTTTTATATTGGCGGTACGAGGGGTTAATGCCGTATTTTCTTCGGAAGCAAACACATTCAATATATTATCCTGTTTAACGAGTGTAATCCATGAAGCGTTTGTGTTTGCTTCCCAATCTTCCGCATCGGTTGTAATAACCACTTTCCTGTCGCCAATCTCATTTGCATCGTATGACAATGATGTCGGTGTTACAGAGAATGTGTTTGGTACTTTGGTTTTTTGTGTAATTAAAACTTCAACCGGCTGGGCTTCGCCACCAGTCATAATCGTAACGGTTGCTGTACGCACATCAATCGTATTGGTGTAATTCTGTACCGAAAGAAAGAGTGTATTGCCTGATTTGCTATATTTTACCCAATCATCTGATTTTTCGACAAACCAAAAGTCTGCATTTGTAGTTATCGTGACTGTTTGTGTTTGCGTTTCGTTTGCCGTAAAGGTTAGTTCTGTCGGCGTAGCCGATAGGGTTTGCCGGTCATCTCCGCTATCGCTGCAAGCTGTAAATAATGCCATATTAATCGCGGCAATAAGAGCCATTATGTTTACACAGATATTTTTCATTTTTCTTTGTTTTAGTTTTTGATTCAATAGCATTTTCCGGGAGGCATAAAGGTGAATCTGATCTTTAGTCCTAATGCAATGGGAGCGACTTTATTTGTAAAGCTTGTCCTTTCTCCTAACTGCCCGTAGGAAGACTCCAGTATACTATGATGAGAAATGCTTGAAGGCGTTTTTTGATTGTATGATACAAATGATTTGCCGGCATTCCCTCTGATGATATCATTCAGGCCGTAATCACAATAAATACCGGTATAGAGAAAGAAAAAACGTGACAACGCCCATTTCATACCAATTTCGGCAGATAGCATATAGGAGGTTTTATAGCCTATGTTGTGCTCGTTTCTTTTCTCGGAGAATGTGCCAAAGCCTTTACTTTCAGGAGAGTCTATGATCGAATTATCATTATGGTTAATACCGGTGGTCGTATAAGTCGCCCCTGAAGTTTTATATTTTAACCTCTGCGGGAAACCGATTTTCGCGCCAATAGCCGCATAGCAATCGTGTTCTTTTAATAATAGCGGAGCCTGATACTGAAGCATAACAGGAATATTGATTACTATAAGTTCTTGATTTTCACTATAATTTGTCACGTCGTAATTGTAAGTAAAATTTTCACCTTGTACATAATCGCCTCCGGAAAAGGGTTGCATCCGGGCTTTTGTATAGTAACTGGATATTTCTCCTCCGGCAGAAACTCCCCAATTATCGTTGAAAAAGAATCCGTAGCTTAGTCCCAGACCACCTCCTATACGATGATTGTCTTGCGTCCCCCTGTTCAGATTGTACTGGAGGGTTGACAACCCGGAAGCTGCATAAACAGATATTTCATGCCTTTCCTGCTCCTGCGCATGGGTTATCGTGCAAAAACAAATGCTTGCAATTATATATGCTATTCTGATCAGTAGTTGTTTCATCTCTGTCTATTTTTATGGTAATAAATCCTGATGAATCCAGAAATAGGTTTGATCGTTTGATTCAAATTTATCGGCGTGGTTCATGTATTTATCCAATTCTTCTTTTTTCTGCTTAAAGTAGGTAATTAACTCATCCAGTTCGGCATCGGAAATACATTGTTTTTTGCGAATATTGCCTACAGATTGTTGTGTCATCGGGGTGTAGGTCGGGCTTCCGGTGATCCGAAGCTGCGCTTTGGCTAAGGTATAACGACGAATATCTTTCCGCTTTATTTTGCATAGCCGGCAATTCATAACTTCCTTAAAATACAAGTCTTGAAGTTTTTTTCGTGTTATCCGGGTACTCAGGTATTCCGGATTTTCCGGGTCGAAAGTAAATTCATTATATTCGACCGTGATTTCATCGTCCGGACAGTTACATAACTTTTTTGCTTTTTTGCGATGACCTTTGTATTTATAATCGACTTCATTTTCGCAAAGGCTTGCCATAAACATTAACAACTCATCCATCTCTTCTTTCGACAGCAGCAAATGATAATCGATTTTGTTATCGATCGAATCTGACACGGAAACTTTCTGGGTCGGCATAAACCATGCAGGAAGTTGCGCAGCAAACATTTTCGGCAAGACCTTGTTAAGCGTATGTTCGGGTAACAGGTTATTATAGGCAACCCATACGGAATCGTACTGATACCGATGGTTACCAACTTCACTGAACGCTTTATACAGGCTGTTTATCAGATTGTCGTTGTCCCATTTTACTTCCGTAATCAGAGAATCAATTCCGTTAGCCAGAATATCAAGAGGCATGGTAACTGTTTTTTCAGGAAACAAAACCCAGCCTTGCGTCATGCTTTTGTTTGGAAAATCAAGTGCGTATACATTCCGGGAACTTTCGCGATAGCGATTTACCTTTTTAATCTGATCCATATATACGATTTTCTCCCTTTTCGTGATCGATTCTCTTTCAGCACAATGCGCGATCATATTTTCGATTTGCAACACGAAGTTGTTCCCTGTATTTTCATCTATGCTAAACATCTGGAAACCGAGTACACGACAGTTGGCATTGGCCATTCTCCTGACAAGGACAGAGTCAACCCATTCACTGTACCCCTCTTCCCCAATAATAACGAAAATATTTGTCGCTTCTTTATACGACTCAATCATATCGACCGCTTTCCGAACGCCTCGCCATGTGTATTGGGTCGGTAACGGTTTTATGTTTTTTGAGCTATCCGTTTCCGCAATCAGATAGTCCGTGACGTCGGTATAGTTATCGGTCATACCAATGGATTTAATAAGCGGATAAGAGCCGGGCGTTTCTCCCTGTGAGGCAATGACTGCGCCGAATTTGTAGCTAAACCGGTCTGCGTTGTTTTCGAATGTGGGTTGCAGGTTTTGGATTACATTAATAATAGACGGGTAGTTTTCCACAACCTGCTCTTTTCCTTCAAATACAAACATGACATTCAGTTTTTTCAGGTCTTTTTCAAGTTCCTTGAATTTACCGTATGAAACCCGGTTTCCATTGACATTGAGCACATAATTGTCCCCCTGATCGACTACCATACCCGGTATTCCTGCTTTAATGCTGACGGATCTGCCTGAGTCTGTCAGGCAATATGATAATACCGGACTATATTTTAATGCTTTATTGTTTCGCCGGGAAAAGTTGAGGCTTTCATCAAAATCCCAGTTCGAGAGTTGCAGGGTATCCTGATTGTTTTTCGAAAGAAAAAGCAGGGAATCTTCCGGAATGGATGTAATTTTCGCATGCAGCCGTTGTCCCATATTATGAATCACCGATTCATGCACCCACCCTAAAACATTTGCGTCTATGCTGTCGGGCTCGATTACCGGCTGTTTTGCGATCAGTTTTTTCTGTTTGTCACGTGAAGTTTTTAATGTATAAACGATTTCATAAAATGGCAGTGTGCCGTTTTCGATACGCAAATCCGGATCTTTAAATATTTTGATGGCATTATCAGTAAAATAGAACTCCGGATCGGTAATGCAGGTTGTATCCGATACGATTGTTATTTGTTTGTTTTTAAACCCGGTCGCAATATCGGTTTCAGATTGCTTGGTTAACAGCAGTTTTGATTTGTGTATCCAACCGTAGTATTGGGCTTGTTTCCGTTCTTTGATACGGCTGAGGAATATGCTGCCGTTGACAATGGCCGGATCGTATTTAATTAGTTTATAGTAATCGCCTTTTCGGCGGGCAACATAAAAAGCTTCCAGATACTCGATATCTTTCATTTTAACCTTTCCGCCGGGGTTTTGAAGGGTATAGTTGCCTTCGCGATCAGAAAAAACAACCCATGTTTGTTTGTTGTACGGGCTGAATGGGGCTTTGATTTCTTCGCCGCAATAGTTCATCGTGTATTCTCGTGGTGTTTTTTTGAGCCGGGTGAATATATTGACGGGAGCGCACGACGTAAAAATGCCGGCAAACATTGTTAGCGCTATCAGATGTTTTATTTTTAACATATCGCTTTGGGTTTGTATGAAAATATTTTAGTCGTCTCTTGTGGCCTGCATCACATATAATTTGCTAAGGCAGGCCGGGCGTTCTTCGTCAGGTACGACTACGACCTGCAATATATCCGTATTTTGCTTTCCTAAGATTTTGAGTCCCTGACAGTATGAATAAAAGTCATTCTTCCGGTCGTTGTTTATAACCACCAGTAGTTGGGAGTTGTTGCACAGGTATCGGGTCATGATATGGTTATAGTTTGGATTAAATGGTTTTCCATCAACGATAGCCTGTAATTTCTCACGGATATCATTTCCGATAAGGGATAATATATCAGTCGTGTCGCTTTCGGTGTATTTTGGAAAAATTTCAATCTGATGTCTTACCGGATATTTTGTTTCCTCAGTTGTCAATTCTACTTCATATCTGCCTGGTTCCGAATAAGAATAGATAGCGACCTGGTCGCGTGAGTCGATAATACCGGTAGCGCCGAATGCCCATCGCCATTCTTTTGACAGGCCAATACCACGGAATACAACAAATTCTTCTTGCATGGCAGTTGTCGGCGCATCGATTCGCACAATAGAATCACGCTCCAACTTTACTGGTGGGCGAACGTTTATGATAAAGTCTTTTTGAATATTCCGGTTAACTGTAAGGCGTAGCAGGTATGTTCCTGTTTCCTTGTATTCGTAAGAGCCTGTTTTTTCATCGGAAGTATCCCCGTTACCAAATTCCCAAAGCCAGTTTTTAGCACGGAATGTGCTGTCTGAAAAAGTCAGCAGTTCACCTTTGTAAACTTCAGTAGATGATACAAAAGCCTGAATTTTGGTTGTGCTGAAAAAAAAGCGAATAATAAACGCAATTGCAATACAGGCTGTAATCACGCCTAATACAAGGTATATCTTTGAATTCTTTAGTTTCTTCATAATTTCAAAATGTATATTATCTTCTTAAAGAATTGTTCAGGTCTTCTTTGTTTTTAAGTAGTCCGACTTCGCATTCTTCCAGGTTTTTCCTGAATTTACGGATATTTTCCTGTTTTCCCCAAAGGTCTTTTTTATCGACAAACCACATTTCATAAAATTCCGAGACATGGTAAAACGATTTATATCTGACATCCCATGCTCTTTCTTCATAAATATTCTTGAGGGTGTTTATCATGAATTTTATATCATTTTCTTCGTATACGGCCTGTATGCTCGGGTTGTAATTACCTATTTTATTGTATAAAGAGTCTACCATTACGGATGCTTTGGTCTGAGCGTCCTGATATTCCCTGATCCTATCCATTTTGTAAATGGCGAAATCCTTCTGGGAAAATCCTTTGAAATCCGAATTGTAGTAAAACAGCAATAAACAACAGATTGTTGTCACAGAAATAAAGAGCAGGAATACATAAATGAAGCCCATCACCTTTTCTTTTTGATTCATCGTATCGTTCATGGTCGTCTTATTTTATCTGTCATACGTCAAGCCTCCGACAGCCATCTGCCGCGTAACTTTTCTGTTATCTGATATACATCTTATCAGATCGGCCCGAACCATTTCTTCTTCGGTCATGGCTAACCGGATAGAGTCTTTTATGCTCAGGAAGTTATTCATCTGTCCGGTCAGTTTTTTATACAGCCTGCAATCTTTTTCTTCCATATTACCAACTGAATTGATCAGATGCAGCTTGCGTCCACTGATAACATTATACATTAGTGAATTGTTTATTTTCGGGTCACTATTGAGGAGGCTTGAGTAAAAATAAAGTGTATCTACGCTCTCCACCATATTAACCTGTTGCGTCTGAATGAAGTCATATTCTTTCGTCTTGGAAAGAATTTTATTCACTTCAACAGATGACGTTTTCATGAAACATGAAAAAATACATACGCCTAAAACAATGGCTGCTACTAAGTAATAGCAGAACGTTCGCATTGCTTTATATACATCTTCGCTGTTTTTTGCTTTCATAATATATACATATATATACATATAAACAGCGCAAAGTTAATACATTTTTCCTTTCATAATATAAAAGTTCATAATTATTATTTCGAATTTATGCGATTAATTAAATTTCGCATACTAAATTACTGATTTGCATCATATAGCAATTATTTATTGCCGAATAATTGCACCCCGTATTGAATTGTTTTATGCCTGAGTCCGGGAAATAGTAGCAAATAGTCTTAATTTGACCTATTTTTTTGAATCAAACGTAAGATGTCAAAATAGCTCAAAGCAAAATTCTATGCTGGGATTCGGTATACGTCAGTCGGGATTCTGCAGCATGCAATATCTTTATGCAATATATAACGCAATATACATAAACATCAAAAATATTTTTTGTTTTTTGTAAAATATTATTATTTAAGTTATATTTGTGCGTTATTTATACTGATAAATATAAAAGCAAGTGGATAAATATTACAAGGTACCAATGGACTTTGTCCGGATTTTTGAGCCGAATATACGGACTCTTTCAATGTGTACGGAGCAAGAATCTGTTGAAAAAAACATAGAACTTATTATTACCACCTGTCCCGGTGAAAGCAAATACGATCCGGAATTTGGGTGCAAAATCTGGGATTTGGACTTTGAACGTGTTGTTTCAAAAGCGCGTTGGGAAGGAACATTTGTTGAACATATTGCTGAAGCGATCAGAAAATATGAACAGCGGGTGTCGGATGTAATACCTAAGGTTTCTTTTGTCGATATAAGGAAGGATTATGAATTTTCGGGAGCTACATCTGTGCGAAAGAGAGTAGACATAAGTGTTGACGCCACAATTATTAGTACCGGTAAAAGGTATTGTTTTTTCTACTCTTTGTATTTAGGTCCGTTATCATCGGATTAATATTATGAAAAACCTCTGATTTATAAATCGTATATTTTAAATCAAACAAAACAAACAATATGAGCCCTTTTTTCGCGAGTTTTTTTTCATCCTATCTGATCATGCCTTTATTGGCAATGGTTTTTATGTTTATAGCCTATTTTGTAGCAAAGAGGAATAAACTGTTTCGCAATAAGAAAATAATTTTTTATATACTGCTGGCTTCATTGGTTCTTTGCCTTCCGGCATTACTTGGTTTTGTTCACTATTGGTTTATGCCTTATATCTATCTGTCACTGCAAGTATTGTATGGTATTTTGGGATGGTATGCCATTAAATTGATTCATCATGTTATGCCTGATATAAAAGAGAAGCCATATATCGCGGAGTTTCTGGCGCTTTTTTTAATCATGTTTGTGGGTGCAGCATTATTTTCCCTGATATTCAATCTTTGTAATGAACTGAAATACGGGCTATGGGCTTGCACTTGCTTATTTACGTTTTTGTTGCCTTCCTTGTATCAGAAATTATATGAAAAGTATATGGATATACCATTAGAAATTTATAAAGTCTGGAAATATTCGAACAGCTATGATTTATCACCTTTTGACAAAATGGACTACGACAAGCTATTGGTAATGGAGGTTGAGATATTTAAAAAGGTGAACGATTATGCTCCGACTAAAATAAAAGCAAAAGCACCGGATGGTATGGCATTTGGTGTTTGGTTTCAGAAATTTATCACAGACTATAACATGAAATTCCCCAAGCAGACGATTGAAATGGGCGATGAAAAAGATCAGTATGGTTGGATTTTTTATGTTAAACGTTCATTTTTTCATAAGCGTAGATACATAGATTATGAGCAAACAATTGCCCAAAATAAAGTGAAAGAAAAATACACGATTGTAGCAAAACGTGTCAGCGAACAGACAAATGAGGAAATTGTAGTAAGAGTAAATAAAAACATACAGCAAGAATCAGATTTTTAAACGACATTGAAGTCGTCTTGACTTTTGAAAAATTAAATAAGTAAATAGATATGCTTTATCAGTTAGAAAAAACAATGGTCAATTGGGTGGAAGGAATGAAAATTTCCAACAAACACCTGAAACAAATGGAAGATTATTTTATCGATGTGGTTCGCGATGCGACAAATATGCGTTTATCCGAACAAAATTTCGGGTTACTGCCTCCTTATAAGGGGGAAAAGTTATCCAGCGATTTTGAAATTACCGAACGCATATCCAATCATGTTGAAATAGAGTTGCGCCGATGTAATGCGATAACTCCCGGAGGATGCCGTATCACGATTAATCCGATTGATGCTTCCGATTATCTAAAATTAGATTATCCTTTCGACGAAGATGTTGATGTAACAGAAGGCGAAGATGGTAATCTGTATTGGGATGTCATTCTGGTCGTTCGCCCGTTCGACAGAGTACCGGTGGGTGCGCCCGACCCGGAGGAAACTCCTCCCCGCCATCCGGACTCGGGAAAATCATACAGTTTATTTATTAAACCTGCCGGACAGATAAATACTGAAGATTTTGGAATGCACCATCTGATAATCGGACGTGTAGCGAAAATTGCTGATCGTTACGAAGTCGATCGTTCCTATATTCCGCCTTGTACATCCATGAGTAGTCATCCGGACCTGAAAGGATACTATGAACGGTTTGGCAAGTGTCTCAATGATATAGAAGTTTCATCGCATAAGATTATACAGAAAATACACGAACAGGAAAGTAAATCATCTACTATTGCCAATAATATAAAGTTGGTATGTGAACATTTGCTGACTTATATAGCGACCATTTATTTCAACTTCAGGAATACGGGCCGCAACTATGTTCCGATTGAAATGATTAATACGTTTTCTTCTTTGGCACATACAACATTTGTCAGCATTAATTTCATCAATAAGAAGCAAAAAGAAGAAATGTTGCAATATTTCTATGAGTGGAGCGATGTTACACCCGGTAATTTTGTAGGAATGCTTACCGATATGATTGAGGTAAATTACAATCACTATAACATACGCCACATGATGGATAAGACAGGATTTTTCCTGATGGAATTTTCAAAGTTGTGGGTAAAATTAAGCACACTTGAATATATCGGGCAGCATAAAGAAAATATTGTTGTGGCTGAAAAAACTCAAAAAATAGATATTCCTACACGGCGCTCCGAGTGGACGATTATAGATTAACACGACTTCCATAATAAGGATGAATTGCATCAAAAAGATATTGCCGACAATAAGAATATGTGCTGTTGTATGCCTGTGGGGAATGATTCATTCCTGTACATCAAAGCAAAACACGAGGGATTTACCTGTTACGCAATGGGCAGACAACACTCGTATTGCAAGACCGGACAGCATTGAGATCAGTACGGCTGATGTTGGCAAGTTTCCATATCTGATGCCTCCTGAAGGCTATGTGTATGACCGGTTTGCTAAAAACCGGAACTTTGCCGAAAAATATCATTTTTATAAAGATTCGTCGATGGTTACGGTTGGTGGGAAGTATTTCAGGGCGCTCGTTCAGAAAAGTGATGATCCTAAATACAGAAAAGAAAAATTCAATGATACGATTGTTGTCGCTTATTATGAAAATGCAATAAAGCAATTGGGCGGAACCGAAGTTTACGCAGACGACAAGCCATTGAAGATATTAGACCGGATAGACGATGATTTTGCGAGCCGGGCTATTGCCGGCACTTACCGTCAGTTTATTGTCCGTACTCCGAATGGCAATGTCTGGTTTGATCTGGAATATGATTATGATACGGTTCAACAAGTGGTATATTCCGCTCTTTTTGAAGGCTCAATCAGCGAACAGGTGTTTTTTATGCCGGCAGACATTATGCGGGTAGCATTAAACCGGAATAGTAAAGTCGTATTATACATAAATTTTAATAACAATCAGTCAATTCTCGCGCCCGATGGGGAGGCGCAGGTTAAGGAGATCGCAAAGCTGATGCAGATGGACACCGGTCTGCGTTTTTTTATAGAAGGACATACCGATAGCCTGAGTACTCCGGAAAAAGATAAGCGTCTTTCAAAAGAAAGGGTTGGCACGGTCATAAAGTATCTGGAAAGCCTGAATATAAAGAAGTACCGTTTTGATGGAACCGGATTTGGTTCTGAAAGATTACTTGTTTTAAGTGATTATGACGAAAACAAATCGAAAAACCGCCGTATTGAGTTGATACGGACAGATATTAATGAAAGCGGCCTACGGGACGCGTTGGATAAAAACGGCAAGGCAATCCTGCATATTCGTTTTGATACAGGAAAAGCGACGCTCAGGCCCGAAGAATATGAGATTGTGGAAGAAATGGCCAAGTTACTGAATAGTGATGAAAAATTAAACCTTTCAATCGAAGGGCATACCGATGATGTCGGTTCTTCTGAAGCTAATAATAAGTTATCATTAGAAAGAGCCCGAACCATACGAAACGGATTAATCGAGATGGGCATTGCCTCGAAAAGGCTGAAAATTGCAGGATATGGCTCTATGCGTCCTCTTGTAATGAATAATTCAGCAGAGAACAGAGCAAAAAACCGGCGCGTTGAAATTATAAAAATTAAATAATGTGGTTATGGAAATATATGATGACATTAGCAGCCTGTTGGATCTGATGAGAAAACGGAAGCAGGATCGCCTCCGTTATATGCAATATCCGGCAACCAAAGATGAGATCGATGTTTTGTTTCGTATTATCAGACATGAATATGGAATAGAGTTGAGTCCGGTGTACAAAACCATTTTACTGGCCACAAACGGGTTCAGGGAGAATGGTGTTGTCCTGTACGGTACGGAAACAAGATTATTGGAGGGCTATAAAGAAGATATGTATGTTGAAGGTTTTCAGGAAGCCAACGAAAATTGGAAACACAATGTGGATTTTGAAAACCATATAGTGTATGCGGAATCAGACACTTATATATTTGCTCAATCATCCCAAACGAATTTATATTCGTGCCATGCCCAAGGCGACTTTGAGGAAAGTCTGCTTTGGGAAACACCGAATGACAATTTCTTTTTTGAAATGATCCTGAGATTAGCCGCCGACAATGAATTCTATATTCAGGATGTGCTAAAGTGAAAAGTGAAGTTTTCACATAATCACAAAAGGCTCGAACGAACAATACGCTTAAGTTCAAAGGCTGCCTCTCCAGGTAATTCCGCGGACATGATCGCGGACACGACAGATATTCCATTCGCTCCCGCATTTATTATTTCAGCAGCATTTGTTTTATTTATTCCACCTATGGCAACACTCGGATGTCTGGATATTTTACTGATTTCACGAACACCCTCTAAACCTAAAGGAGAAACAGTATCGGTCTTTGTCTGTGTATCAAAGACCGGAGAAATACCGATATAATCGACATCCAAATCATTGGCTTTGAGCGCATCCCAAACTGATTCAACGGATAAACCGATTATTTTATCTTTTCCGAACAATTTCCGGGCAATGGAATATGGAATATCATTTTGTCCGATATGTAACCCATCGGCATCGCAAGCTAACGCAATATCAAGCCTGTCATTTATGATAAGAGGTATTCCGTATGGTTCCAGACATTTTTTCAATAAAACAGCCTGTTGATAAAAATCTTTAGAAGAACAATTTTTCTCACGAAGCTGTACCATACTGACTCCTCCTTTTACCGCTTCTTCTACAACATATTCCAATGGTCGTCCCAAAGACAACAAGCGGTCGGTAACGAGATACAAACTCAAATCAAAGGACTTCATCATTCGCTTGTTTTAGATTTTCTCGGATCATTCCACCATCAATTACACACAGTTCGTCTAAAAAATTAACCTGAAGGCTTCCGTTTCCTTTTGATCTATGCGCAGCGACTTCACCGGCTATTCCCATGATGGCCATCGCATGAGTTGCGGCGTTCAGCATACAGGGATTAATCGCGGCAAAAGCGGCAACAAGAGCCGTAGCCGTACAGCCCATTCCAGTGACCTGCGGCATCAGAGTACTGCCGTTCTCCACCCTCTCTACATTTATTCCATTTGTTATGTAATCTGTCTCTCCACTGACTACGACGACCGCATTGGTGCGCCGAGCCAATGTTTTTGCCGGCTCAATAGCAGAGGCAGAGTTTTCCGTTGTATCTACCCCTTTCGTCTGCACACCACTATTGCATAAAGCAATGATCTCTGATGCATTTCCTCTGATAATGGAGGGTTTGCATTCTTCTATTATTTTCCAGCTGACCGTTGTCCTGTACGTTGTAGCACCAGCGCCAACCGGATCAAACACCACCGGAATCTGCCTTTCCAAAGCTTTCTTTCCTGCTATCAGCATCGCATCTACCCATGCGGCATCAAGGGTACCAATATTAAGAACCAACGATGATGCAATACCAGTCATTTCAGCTACTTCATCAACCGAATGCGCCATTACCGGAGATGCACCGATAGCCAACAAGGCATTGGCCGTATTATTCATCACTACATAATTAGTGATATTATGGATAAGTGGAGATTTTTCTCTTACAAGAGTTAAGTCTCGCTCCAGAATATTCAGATCAATCATAATTTCTTTTTATTTTCAACTATTTTGTAACTGCCAGCGTTTCCGACAACGCATTTTATAAAGGATATTCGTCAAAGGCATAAAGAACAGTAGAAAGATAACGTTCACCCGTATCCGGCAATATGACAACAATATTCTTCCCTTTGTTTTCCGGCAGGTTTGCTAATTGGGACGCGGCATACACTGCCGCTCCGGAAGAGATACCAACTAATAGGCCTTCCGTTTTTGCCAACTCACGGCTTGTGCGTATAGCATCATCATTTGCAACCGGAATTACCTGATCGACAACAGAAGCGTTATATATCAGAGGAACAAATCCCGCGCCGATTCCCTGAATCGCATGCGGCCCGGGATTTCCTCCGGAAAGAACAGGCGATCCGGCCGGTTCTACGGCCACAATCCGCACATCGGGATTTAATTCTTTAAGTCGTTCACCAACTCCACTAATTGTACCGCCCGTACCTACCCCGGCAACAAAAATATCTACTTTCCCTCCCGTATCATGCCAGATTTCTTCGGCCGTTGTCCGGATATGTACTGCTGGATTAGCCGGATTTTCGAATTGTTGTAGGATAACAGCTCCTTCTATTTCTTTTCCCAGCGACTCTGCCTTCGATATAGCTCCCTTCATACCTTCCGCTCCGGGAGTCAGCACCAATTCCGCTCCAAGCGCTTTTAACAGGTTACGCCTTTC
>JAVBNB010000038.1:0-3767 GCA_031551825.1 Tannerella sp.
TATACATGGTTACGCCCCTGTACATCATGCCTTCCTGTTCCAGGCAGCATTGAAGGTGTTCAGATTGCAGATATAAAAGATAAAAGCGGCATTGTAAGTGAGATGAGTACTGATTCACACGGAAGCGTTCTCGTGGTCAACTATCATGAAAGTTTTGAAGTCTTTGATACGCGAACATTGAAAAGTATCCTTCAAGAGGATAACAAGATTTTCACATTATCGGTCAGCGCCTCAGGACAATACCTGATAATCTGTTATGAAGACGGCAGAGCGGTGATTATAAATTTATATAGTCGTGCTGTTATTTTTCAGACAACAATTGATAATTGCGTCGTTAGCGCAACTGTTACAAATGATGCGAAAGTATTGCTGCTTCTACTCCATCCGGATAAAAAAAACAACGAACAACAACTGATTTTCCTGAACACGGAAACCAACGAAAAAACAACGGCGTTAATACAAAAAGGTATTAATAACAGGATTCTGCTTTCTTCAGACCAAAAATCTGCGTTTGTGATGGAATCAGGCAAGTGTAGTATATGGGATGTCCGGCAAGGAATTCAGAAATCCGTAATCAGCAACCTTTCAGAAGTTTTGGGGTTTGGTATAGCGCATAAGCAAAAGACAATTTATTTCTTAAAAAAAGATCGGATTCTTTCATACGCATACAAAACCGGAATGACAAAAGAAGTTGTTTGCGAGGAAGAAATAACACCCGCTTATTATGGTATGGGAAATACAATCGTTTTTTCAATTGAGGAGAATGGTGAATTTGCCGTTGTGAATTCTGAACCTCCCTGCGTAGTTGATTTGAATACCGGAGCAATCACAAAAAGACTACTCTCTGATGATAAGGAATTTACTGCAGCTGCTATGGCAACAAATGCAGATATTTACTTTACAGTGTCTTATGCATTAGGATATAACAAAGGGAGAATTCTTTCCTGGCATCCTAAAAATGACGTTAAATTTGAAAGTTCCAGATGGCTGATTCCGAATTTCAGAAATCTAAAAATCAGAGACTATTCCGTTTCGTCTGACAGGCAAACCACCTTACTCTTACGAACGACCCTTGATGAAAATGAAAAGGGGTTGCTTTCGGTTCTTGATTTTTCTTCAAATAAACCGCAGGCATACAATTTGCCGCTTATTAACGAGGGAGAAGAAACCAAAATAAAAGTAAGCTCCTGCGCATGTAAGGGCGATCGTATCGTGCTCGGCTCAGAAAACGGTGAAGTTCTTGTATTAAATAAAACTGTATCTAAACAGCTGAGTAGTGCAGCTATGAACATACTAACCAAAGGCTCAAAATATATCGAACCTTTTGAAAACGTTTTAACTGGGAATAATAAATATCAAACGTTTAAGTTGAATGCAGGAATTAATCGCTTACTATTCTATAATCAAGAATGTTACGCAGCGCTTGAAAATGGCGATATCGGAGCTTTTTCCGGGATTTTGAATGACACAAACATACGAATAGGAACCACACCTTTTGCTTCGCGTAAAAAGAATTTGTGGGGTAAGTGGCATATAAAGGATAAAGACATACCTGCGCTAACAGATATAGCTATAATTCGCTATGGCGAAGCTATTCTTGGTATTCTTAACGGAAAAACAATAAGGGTAATAAAATCGGCGAAAAACGAAAATAAGGTGATCTATGAGTATAATTTTCCGGAGTCTGAATATGAAACATATTACCGCATCAGTGGAAAAAGCTTAGATGGCGGGATGATTCTCTTTTCAAAAGGCAACAGCCGTTATTCCGCAAATTTTTTGTTAGATACGTCAATATTCAAAATAAGTGAAGTCGATATTCTTGGAGACACTAATTGGGATTTTGACATAAAAAACAGAAAAGTTCATGCTCTTTATTATAATCGATGTGGAAGAACAACAACCGACGATTTGCGGTATATCGCAGGATTTAATATGATGAACGGCAATGTTCCTTATTCCATTGTTAAAGAGAAAAACCTACCGACTTACCGTTATGCCGCAATTTTCGACACCAATGGAAATGAAATCTGGCAGATACCCTTAGAATACGGAGTTTATCCGAATCATTGCGTTATCAGTGAGGATGGCAAATGGGTTGTGACTGTCAACGAAGAAACGCAAATTGCTTTATGGGATTTTAGCGACAGGACATTAATGACAACAATACGATGGATGCATAAAATCGACATTATTGATATCCATACCTCTTCTAATTGTATTTTTTTAATTGATGAGGAGAACCAGCTTGTGATTTTTTCGATTGAACAAAATGATATTAATAGATAGAGACAAAAATACCCTATTTATGGGGATGATTGCCCTATTCCGGTTTTGTAATTTTGCATGGAGAACATTTTGTTTCATTAACTATTTTAAAATTGAATGCCCTATGAAAAAGATCAAAACTATTACAATCAGCACATTATTCCTTCTTGTTTTATTCACCATGAACGAAACGGGAAAAGCTGAAGAAAAGTCGAAAGCGGCCCAATGGTTGGCAGTGCAAGTGGATCAATACAGTAAACGAATCTATGTTTATGCGGATTACAGCGACTCGAAAAATGCATTTACGCAAAGAGGTTTTATGGGAGAAGGTGCGGGAGAACCGTTTTTGGACGAAGCCTCACAGGTAACATACTCGGGAATTACATCAATCAAGGTGACGGCGCCTATTCAAAGTGGAGGATGGTCCGGCCTTGTTTTTGCCAACGGTATATTAGAAAAAGGAAGTATCATTCCTCAAATGGATTGGGGAGCTCATAACGCCGGAATCAATCTGACCGGAGCCAAAAAATTAGTAATTCATGCACGTGCCGCCGATGGTGAAACGGCAATCGTCGAATTTAAGATGGGGGTTATTTACGGTGTATTTCCCGACACTGATGAAAAATCATCGGGAATTGTCAATCTTACCGATAAATGGTCAACCATCGAAATAGACCTTCAAGGTGCGGATTTATCCCGGATTGCAGGCGGATTTGCGATTCTCTTCAATGACAAAAATAAGAGTAACACAGTAACCGTTTACATAGACGAAGTATATTACGAATTTGATACATCCCGGACAGATCCACTTTTCTTACCCAGTTATGAATCTGTTTCTTTGGATAAAGCAGGTTCTTTTATTAATTCGTACTCTTATTCTTATGACATGGCGATGACAGTTCTGGCGCTTGCATACGCCGATAAAACGAAACAAGCGGAAAAAGTCGCCGATGCGCTATTATTTGCTTTCGAAAACGACCGCAAATTTTCTGTTATCGAACGGGGTGTACGCAATGGATATGCTTCAGGCAGTCCGGTTTCGTTTCCTGGTTGGTATTCGGAAACAGGAAAAGCCCCTTTCGCAAAATTGGCCGGTACTTTTGATTTAGAGAAAGAAATCTGGAAAGAAGATTTTTACAGCGATAGCTATGCAACCGGAAGTAATGCATGGATACTCCTTGCTTTTCTCAAAATGTATGATGCCACGCTCGATCATAAATATTTAGACGCCGCATTCCGGCTGGCAGCCTACCTGCAAACATTAAAAGATGATATAAATGGAGGTTTCAAAGGAGGCTGGGATGGTTTTGACAATGAGCAAACAAAAGCAACGTATGCGAGTACAGAACACAATATTGATTTATACAGCGCTTTCAGGCAACTCGGTAATATTATTAAAAAGACCGATGAAGCTGTGGCGGAAACATATTACGCGGCGGCCGAACATGCCAAAAAGTTCGTCTTCAGTATGTATCGTGCTGAGGAAGGATTTTTTTATA
>JAVBNB010000062.1:0-24813 GCA_031551825.1 Tannerella sp.
GACTCAAAAATGATTTGGGTATCAACAACGGAAAGTAAGCATTCTGATGTCCTGTTTCCTTAAACATATCATCCAATGCGCGTTGCATTTTTTCCCAGATAGCATATCCGTAAGGCTTTATCACCATACATCCACGCACAGCGGAATTTTCCGCCATATCTGCTTTTGTCACCAAATCCTGATACCACTGTGAATAATTCTCACTTCGGGAAGTGAGTTCTTTTAATTCTTTTGCCATAACTTATCTATTAATACTGTTCTTTGTCATTGGGAAAATCTCCGTCTTTCACATCTTTGATATATGCCTGTACAGAATCGGTAATTATTTCATAAAGATTCGCATATCGACGCAAAAAGCGAGGTGAAAAATCCTGATTGATGCCTAACATATCATGCATGACAAGCACCTGTCCGTCCACACCGCCACCGGCTCCAATGCCGATAATCGGGATTCTCAGTTCAGATGCTACTTTAGCTGCAAGGTCTGCCGGGATTTTTTCCAACACAATGGCAAAACAACCCAAATCCTCCAGCAGATGAGCATCGTCAATCAGTTTTTGCGCTTCAGCTTCTTCACGAGCACGAACAGTATAGGTACCGAATTTATTAATCGACTGCGGAGTCAATCCCAAATGTCCCATAATTGGAATACCGGCGCTCAAAATACGAACAACCGATTCCCGAATCTCCTCGCCTCCTTCTATCTTAATACAATCGGCATGCGTTTCTTTCATGACCCGGATCGCCGAAGCCAATGCCTCTTTCGAGTTCCCCTGATATGTCCCGAAAGGAAGATCTACCACCACCAATGCGCGTTTGACAGCCTTCATGACAGATTTACCATGATAAATCATCTGATCAAGGGTAATAGGTAGTGTGGTCACATTTCCTGCCATCACATTCGAGGCCGAATCGCCCACCAGAATAACATCCATTCCCGCATTATCAATAATCTTTGCCATTGAATACTCGTATGCAGTCAACATTGAGATTTTTTCTCCACGTTGCTTCATTTCTATTAGACGATGAGTCGTAACCTTACGATTATCATCCATTGCTGCTGCTGACATATCTTTTTTTTAAATTTTAACGGTACAAATGTACAGCAAGTTGAGAGTAATACAAAATAAATCTATTTTTATTTGCTTCGTAAAACAACCTTCGGTTCCAAAATACAATCTACAAATAAAAAGAAAACGCTTTCTGAATTTTTTGAACAAAAATCGCAGATTTATTATAAGGTAAAACATAATAATCACCAAAAAAAGAAAGATATTTTGATTATATACCAGAAATTGGTATATTTGGCAAAAATATAGCAGAAATATGGCACGAAATACATCAATCTTATTAGGAGAATATTTTGAAAACTTTATCCATGAGCAGATTGCCTCGGGCAAGTACAGTTCTGTTAGTGAAGTTATCAGAGCAGCCTTAAGAATTTTCGAACAAGAAGAAAACAAAGCAAAAACAATTGTCAACGAACTTAAAAAAGGCGAAAAGAGCAAAATAATACAAGATTTTGATAGAAAAAAACATTTGAAAGAGCTTCACACTAAACATTTGAAATAATGAATTCTTATCTGATAAGTGAAGAAGCTCTTAAAGATATTGATCACATCTGGATTTACACTGCCGAATATTGGTCAGTGGAACAGGCAGACAGATATTATAATCTGATTTTTGATGAAATAGAATATATTTCACAAAATTTTGAAGTGGGGCGTGATTTCGGACATATCAGAAAAGGATATCGTTGTTCCAATGTTAAATCACATTTGATCTTTTATAAAAAAGACAAAAATGAAAATATAGAAATTATTAGAGTCTTACATGAACAAATGGATATCAAAAATCAACTAAAAATCAAAAACCTTGACTAAAAGAAGAAAAAAATCATGATTGCGGAGCCTATAGAAATCATTAAAAGTGTATGTGAAAATATATCTGATAATAATATCGAACTTGCGAAAAAAATAGTTCAAAATGAATATCCTCATACTTTTATTGAAATAGACAGCAGAAATATGTCTTCACATGAAAAACTTAAGATTTTCTTGAGAGATGGATTTATTGACAGATATTCAGGAAAAAAATTAATCTTCCCAAATGTATTAAGATTAATAAGTGAAGAATTAGGGGATATTTTTCCATATCATAAAAACTGGAAAATGTCAGATTGCCATATAGCCTATTGGGAATATTTTCCAACTTATGACCACATAATACCAATAGCGCGCGGAGGAAAAGATACAGTTGAAAATGTAGTAACCACCTCTCAAAAAAACAACTCATTAAAATCTAATTTTTTATTAGAAGAAGTTCAATGGAATCTTCACAAAGAAGGTTCATTATCAGAATGGGATGGAATGATTTCTTGGTATATGGAGTATATTACAAGTCATGAACTTATCCTCAGCAAAATAGACCCAAAAGGATGTTGGCACAAAGCTTTATTAAAATGCATTAAACTTGGTTTTTTGAATAAGAAACAAAAATAACTGATAAAACATAATGTAATCTGAAGTATGGAAATTGAAATAAAACAACTCACAACTGTGACACATGAAAAATTAAATGCGATAAATTCATTACTTCCGGTATTATTGGAAAATGCGACTCTATTGACTTATGAGAATTTATCAGAACTTGTCAATTCTGATAATACATATATCTTTGTAGCTGAGGAAAATGAAAAAATTGTCGGAATGCTTACTCTCATCATTTATAAAATTCCAACCGGATCGAAAGCATGGATTGAAGATGTAGTTGTTGATAAATCAACGCAAGGAAAAGGAATCGGAAAATTATTGGTGGAGCATGCAATCAGTTATGCAAAAACAATTGACATCAAAAAAATAAACTTAACATCAAACCCTATCAGAGTAGCAGCGAACATTCTTTATCAAAAACTCGGTTTTACGAAAAGAGAAACAAATGTTTACAGGCTTGAATTATAAGACCTGAGCAATAAAACACAGGGAATTTCACAAAAAATGTGATTTGTAAAAGATTAAAATCAAATTAAGTTTTATATTTGCATTGGTTTTTGATGGGTATTTGTTTTCCAAATAACAGGTTTCAATCAATAGGTTCTAATTCTTTTAATTCAATGTCAGTATGACAACCGAAATACTTATCGTCTTTTGTGTAATTATCGTTACAGCCATATTTTTTGTTTGGGGAAAAATCCGTTCGGATATTGTTGCACTTTGCTCATTAATCGTACTAATGCTCTTCGGTTACTTCGCTCCTGAAGGAACGCATATTCTGTCTGTCGAAGAAGGGTTGTCCGGTTTTTCCAACAATATCGTTGTCATGATGGTATGCCTTTTCATTGTGGGAGGCGCTATTTTCCAGACAGGGCTTGCAAAAAAAATAAGCACCCGTCTTCTGACACTGGCAGGTGATAGTCAACTCAAACTGTTTCTCCTCGTTATGATTGTTACAGGAGTTATCGGAGCATTTGTCAGCAATACAGGAACAGTGGCATTGATGTTACCGATTGTCATCAGTATGGCAAACGGAGCAAATTCCGATCCGAAACGTTTTCTTATGCCGCTTGCTTTTGCAAGCAGTATGGGAGGTATGTTTACCCTGATCGGAACACCTCCTAATCTTGTTATCAGTGATACACTTAGCGCCAACGGATACGAACCGCTCAGATTCTTTTCTTTCCTGCCGATCGGAATCATTGCATTAACGCTCGGTATAATATGCCTGTGGCCAATGAGTAAAATGTTATTGTCAAAAGACAAAGGCGACAAAAAGAAAAAAAAGAAAGAAAAAACACTTGCTCAACTTGCCAACGAATATAAAATTTCAAACAATCTTTACAGGGCAATCGTAAACGAAAATTCCGCTTTTGCCAACAAAAAACTCAGAGAACTTGGCATTACCCAAAAATATAACGCAACAGTAGTAGAGATCAAGCGTTCAAGTAGTAAAAAAGGATTTCACCTGTCCTCATCTTCATTTATACCAGATGAAATAGTCGGCCCGGAAAGCGTTCTTAACCCCAAAGATACAATTTATCTTCTGGGAGATTTTGAAGACATACAACTAATGTCCAAGGAAAATAACCTAAAAATGCTCGATTCACACCATTTGGATGAAGATAGTATTTCCGCTGGAAAAAATCTCAGCTTTCAGAAAATAGGTATATCGGAATTAGTCTTGATGTCATCATCCAAACTAATAAACAAGCCGGTCAGCGAATCCGGGCTACGGAACCTGTATAATATAAATATTTTGGGAATTAAACGTCAAGATAAATACCTCATTCAAAATGTAAAAGACATAAAAATGCATTCCGGGGATGTTCTATTAATACAAGGGGATTGGGATGACATAGCAAAACTCGAGAACGAAGACTCCGAATGGGTACTTGTAGGTAAATCGCTGGATAAAGCGGCCAAAATCCCTATTGACAACAAAGCGCCTGTAGCTGCAACTATCATGATTCTCATGGTGCTATGCATGGTTTTTAACTGGCTACCAATGGTCACAACTGTGATGATAGCCTCCATATTGATGATACTGACCGGCTGCTTCCGCAATGTCGAAGCAGCATATAAAACAATAAACTGGGAAAGTATATTTTTGTTTGCCGGTATGATTCCACTTTCCAAAGCCATGGAAAATACAGGAGCCTCCGTATATATATCCGGATTGATTATCGACTTTGTTGGCTCACAAGGGTCAATGATGGTTCTGGCAACCGTATATATTGCGACATCTATCCTAACGATCTTCATCAGTAATACGGCGACAGCCATTCTTTTTGCTCCTATCGCCATGAAAGCGGCAATAACACTCGGGATTAGCCCCTATCCTTTCCTGTTCGCTGTTACGATAGCGGCAAGTATGTGTTTCGCCAGTCCGTTTTCTACTCCGCCGAATGCCCTTGTTATGTCTGCCGGAGAATATAAGTTTACGGATTATATAAAGGTGGGACTTCCGCTTCAAATCATTTTTGCGATCGTGATGATATTGGCTCTGCCTCTATTATTTCCATTTTAACTGATATACACAGGAGAAGATGAAAAAAATTACAACAAACAAGGTTATTCTGGTATGGATGCTTTCAGCCATATTTGTATTGCCGCATGTTGTAAAATCTGTCCATATTTGTCAAAATGCATATCAGGAAAACGTATGCCATAATCATGAATGCTCGCAGCCGGAAAACAAACATCAGGATTATCCGGAACATAATTGTACAGACTGCTTTGTCTGCCAGTTTACACTCGCATTCTTCACAGAAACCGAATCTTTTAATCAACTTATTATAGACAGGCAACTGAACGCCATTATTTACTCTGTATATCAGGAAGATATATACATTCCATTTTTCACATCACACCACCTCCGAGCCCCGCCTTTCGGTTAACACCACACTTATATCAAACAATTTAAAACAACACAAATATGCATAACAAAATCATTCCGGTTATGCTCTTGTTTGTGTTTGCATTGTCTGTATGTGCTCAGGAATCAGATTCTATCAGAACGATAGAGTTGGAAAGCGTAACGGTAACTTCCGGTTCTTATAAAAAGTCAAGCACCCGTGCTTCGGCTTTATCGATAGAAGTGGCCGAAAAAGAATTCCTGAAAGAACACTTTACTGGCAATCTGACACAGGCATTGGAGTATCTGCCGGGAGTAAATTCTATGGATATCGGTTCCGGGTTTTCCAAGCCAATGATTCGTGGGATGGGATTTAATCGTATTTCGGTAACGGAAAACGGCATCAAACAGGAGGGACAACAATGGGGAAGCGACCACGGACTTGAAATAGACGCTTTCAATATAGAACGTGTCACTGTGCGTAAAGGCCCTGCATCACTATTATATGGCAGTGATGCCATGGGTGGCGTAATTGAGATAACGCAAATACCCGCCCCATTTGAAAACTGCATCTTTGGAGAAGCAGCCGTAATGGCAAAAAGTGTAAATGGTACATTAAGCGGTTCCGTTATGCTGGGTATGAAAAAAGACGCCTGGTATATCAAACTACGCTACTCCGAAAAACAGTTTGGTGATTACAGGATTCCTACCGATACGATTGTATATCTCACCCAACGGATACCTATATACGGACAGAAACTAAAAAACACGGCCGGCGTCGAAAGAGATGTCAACTTTTATTCCGAATATCGTAGACAAAAGTATTTTTCCAACTATGCGGTAAGTAATACATATCAGAAAGCCGGTTTCTTTCCCGGAGCACATGGAATTCCGGATATTTCACGCATACAGGACGATGGTGACAGTCGCAACATTGAATTTCCTTACAGTACGGTAAACCATCTGAAAGCAACATCGCGTCAACAATATACATGGAATAATTTGTCTGCGTCATGGGATATCGGGTTTCAAAACAACCACCGGGAAGAGTGGAGTAAATTTCACACACACTACAGTTCCCAGGATCTGCCGGAAAATAATCCGGATAAGGAACTCGAATTTTCACTGAATACATTCAGTTCATCAATAAAACTGCGTTCAGTTTCTTCCGGGGATTTTGAGTATACCGCAGGTTGGGATGCACAGTACCAGCAAAACCGTATCGGTGGGTATTCGTTTCTTTTGCCGAAATACGACCGATTCACCACCGGCTTGTTTGCCCTGAGTACATGGCGCCCATCCCGACAATTCTCTCTAAGCGGTGGACTCCGTTATGATTACGGAACGATTGATATCTCTGCCTATCAAGATCCTTATCTGGAAGCTTACCTCCAGGGAATGGGATACGATAACGAACTTATAGAACAATATCAATGGCGAAGTTATCCCGTAGACCGTAATTTCAGAGATTTATCCGGCTCTTTGGGCATTGTCTGGAATCCATCCAAAGTACACTTAGTGAAGGCTAATATCGGTCATAGTTTTCGTCTGCCGGGAGCCAATGAGTTGGCGGCAAACGGCGTACATCACGGCACTTTCCGCCATGAACAGGGAGATCCGTCATTATCGTCCGAACGCGGTTGGCAATTAGATGCATCCTATCTCTATGAAAATAAGAGTATAGCGTTATCTGCAACAACATTCTTTAGTTGGTATAATAATTATATTTACCTGAAACCAACAGGAGAATGGTCTGTTTTACCCCACGCAGGACAGATTTACCGATATACCGGAGCAGAAGCGGTTTTTACCGGATTGGAACTTTCTTTTGACGCAAACCTTCTTCCGTTTTTTAAATATTCGCTGATAGGAGAATACGTGTACACATACAACATGGATGAACATACTGCGCTAAGTTTTTCTCCGCCGGAATCACTACGAAACATAGTAACATTCAAATTCAGAAAAATTCAGATTTTTGCTGAACTTCACAGTATTGCATCCCAAAACAGAGTAGCAAAAAATGAAAGCACAACCGGTGGAGCCAACTTGGTAAATCTTGGAGGAAGCATTAATATTCCTGTAGGAAACACGAATGTAGACATTTCCCTTTCCCTGAGAAACTTACTCGACACAAAGTATTACAATCACTTAAGTTTTTACCGGAAAGTGGAAATTCCCGAACCCGGACGAAACTTTCAAATATTAATTAAAGTACCTTTTAACAGTAAATTAAAATGAATACAACAAACAAATTTCTATTATCAGCAATTATTACAATCGCATCAACTCTTGGATTTACATCATGTAGCAAAGATGGTGACACAACACCGCCATCTATTAATCTTATATCACCAACAAACGGTGAAAAGATACAGATCGGGAAAGTTATTCATTTCGAAGTTGAATTATCCGACGACGAAATGTTGAAATCATACAAAGTTGAAATACATGACAATATTGAAAAACCTCATACTCATGAAACAGTATTAAAAGCAGCCGAAACTACAACAGACAAAAAATATTTTTCCTTCCAGAAAACATGGGACATCTCGGATAAAAAAAATACAACACCCCATGAACATATTGATATTCCGGAAAATACCATTGCCGGAGAATATCATCTGGTAGTATATTGTACGGATGCCGCAGGCAACGAAAGCCATGTAGCAAGTAAAATCATCCTAACCGATGAAAATATTGAAGATGAACATGACCACTAAGCAATAAAACGGATGTGTCAAAAGTCTCGATTTTATACCTTTACCTGAAATCACGTCTATTTTAAATCCGACAGTTAGAGAAAAATAAAATACCTACTTTTGACACATTTTTTTTAGCGCATGCAACTTTTCTTTGAAAAAAAACATCTTAAAGAAAAATACACAGCTTTTAATAAAAACCGTAAAAATAAAAACAATGAAAAGAATTTTATTTGCACTATTCTGTGCCGCGACACTTATATCATGTAGTAATGATGATGAACTGCAACTAACAAAAGTAGACGGAAAACCTAGTCGTATTGCATACAGCACTGATAGGAAGACAAATATCTATTTCTCGTATCAGGGGAATCGTCTTTCCGAAATAAAAGAGCTTGGGGGCTCAATCCTAAGTTATAGCTACGAAAACAATGAATTAGTTTCTACATCCACCTCGCCGGAAGATAAACGCATGGCGGATGGGAATGGATCAATCAGCTTCACAAAAGAAAACAGCAATAAAATCAATATAGAATCCTGGGGAGAGCCAAGTTTTGATCTATTCCGAAAAGAGATCGAGCTGGACGAAAATAACACTCCTGTAAAAATAACAGATATAGGTATCTTTAGTCATACAGGACCTAAAGGAGAAATTTCTAAAATTGAAGAAGGTCAGTATTATGGCCTGCTTACATACGATCAAACAACAAAAAATCTTACCCGGTTAGTTGTTTACGATAAAACCACATCAAAAGAAATCGCGACTTATGATTATGAATACGATGACAACACAGGCGCTATTTCAAAAATAGATTTACCTCTCTGGTATTATGCTCATAAAGCTTATGGTAACAGAAATTATAGAACGCCTTATAGCAGGCTGTTCTTCAATTACTCCAATAACCTCATCAAAGAAACTGTAACCCTAACCGACAATACACCTCAAACCACATTTCATTATATCTATCAATACAATAAAGATAGTGCTCCCATTTCCATGCAAAAAGATGAATCCAATATGAATAAATTATCAATTACATATTAATGAAATTGGTTAGAAGTGGCAGTTCCGATTTCAGGAAAAACGATTACCGACTAAATTCCCATTGTAAACCGGAATCACTGAAAGATGATGATTCCGGTTTACGATTCATTCAGAGAAATCCACGAAATAGAGTATTGGGCTGATTTATCTTTAGGAACATTGTCCAATACCTTGTACATACCTTTAATACCAAGTTCTATACACGTTTGTTCGAAATGACAAAGCGCTATCCCCATATCAATCGCGGAAAAACCATAAGCTGTTGTTTTATAAAAATGAAGCACATCGCCGGCTAACACAACCCGCCACGATTGCTTATTATTGGCAGAAGGGCCTAACCGCACCATCTCCAATGGTTGCAAGTATACCCCAGCCCTACTTTCTTCTAACGGCGTTGAGAAATCTTTGTCAAAAAATAGGGTATTAAACAGTTTGCGAGGATTCTTTTTCCGGCTTTCCGGTTTTATTAAAGATTCGATAAATCGTTTTTTATCGCTCTTATAACCTACCGGGGAAACAATTCTCAATACCTCATTTGACTTCAACTCTATCTGTTTCTTAAAATCTCCCCTACTAAATGAACCACCAAGCCAACATGTTCCTAAACCTAAGCTCGTACAAAATAAAATAACCTGCTCAAATAAATAAGCAGCCCCCTCTTCTGCCAACGGAGCTTCTTCACAGATTAACGCCAAATAATCCGATGCACCGCCAATAAATCCATACGTACCTAACTTAACAGGCTTTTCGCCGGTAGCGGTACGGATCAATTTTACCTCAGCATTCACTCCGAACGGTGCTTTGTGTTGCGCTATAAATTGCTCTATTTGACTTATTAGTTCCTCACTCAATCTCTCACCGGTATAGGTACGAACTGATTCACGTTTTTTAATTGCTTCAATGATTGACATATATACTTTTATTTTTTTACGGCTTTTTTAGGAATCGCATTTACTTGCTTTCACTTTTAAGTTGTTCCCATTTTTCCCGAACATTTTCTTCTCCGGCATAATAATCTAATTGAGCATCTTTATCAAAAGTCTCGAATGTCGGAGCAATTAATAATTTATTTGAATCCGGATATTCACAGATATCACATCCGATGAAAGTTCTGATATCTAAATAAACACATGGTTTATCGGTATGATTATACAACTGATGCGCTCCCTCCGCACCCATTTGAAAAAAGATTAAATCACCGGCGCCAACCACTTCCAAACCCTCCGGTGTCCTCAATGTTGCAGAACCGGATATGATCATAAATAACTCTTCCGCATACCTGTGAAAATGATATGCTGCGCAATACTGCCCCGGATTTAATTGCCTCAAATCAAAATTCAAATTTTGAGGTTCTACCCCCTTCTTTATTCTGGAAATATCAGAAAAAAGCCTGAAATTATCTATCTTATTGGGATTTTCTTTAAATTCTCTTTCGCTTGACTTTAATATTGTTGCCATTATATAATCGTTAAATCTATTTCTTTTTAATTTTTCATATTCTCCAAAACAACAAAAATAGCAATAATTTTATTATCGACTAATCGCATTCATCATTTAGCAATCGGACAACCCCAACCGTCATAATTACCATCGTTTTCATTGGCAATAACAATCAATTCCCAAACATAATCGTTTACATGACTCCATACGGTGTTATCCTGTCTCGATATATTTAATTGAAAAGGATATCTTTTATCATCACCCAGTTTTGTTTTGGACAATACCTTGTAACCAGCCTCTTCAACTTTTCGAATATAATTTTCCATATTATCCTCTGTCTTAAAATAGATCCAATGATCTACCTCCCGTTCTTTTTCAGGATCATTCCCATGCTCCTCCAAAGACATCAGCACCTTTTGGTTCTGAATTGTCTGATATTCATATTCCGATGGGTAAAGGAAGTTGAAATAATCGTCCCAGCTCACATCTTCTTTAAAATCTGTCGCATACTTATACTCCGCATGTGTTTTCATCACAGAGTTAATAATATCTTCATAACCCTCAACACTTTTCGAATAAAGATAAAGGTCAAATACTCCATTCGTTTTAACCGCTCCCGCCATAATTACGCCTTTTTTCATCAAAGCATCTAATAGATCGTCTTCGATCTGACAAATTTTAGGGTATTCTTCTCTTGTGGTAAACCCATTTTCGTCCGGATCTAACAATTTTACAGAAAACCAGGTTCTGTATTTATAGTCATCGATCGGAGCGCTCTCATTTAGCGCTAAATTTAGCCTGACACTGGCCTGGCGATTATCTATCAAACAAAAATAGACTGCCCAATCTTGTTTTACTTCAACAAACACCTCTTTTTTCTTATTAAATAAATTCTTAAACATAATTTCCGGTTTTATAAATCTAAATATAAAATTTCTTAGTATTTTTCCTTGTTTTTCTACATACACAATCTTTATCTCAACTGTTCCAGAATGGCAGGGTCTTTTATCTTTTCATCCTCGGCAAGCAGGATTATTTTTGACATGATTTCGGCAGTACGCGGATCTTCATCTGCAAATGGCAGGAAGATACGTCCGCGATGCTGACTTTGCACGGTAAGAATATTAACTGCGCCTTTACCCATCTTTTGTACCATTCCGCTACCAAGATGCACTGTGTATTCTCCAAGTGATCCTTTGATTGTCGCAAAGCGGTCTTTAACTGTTACATTTTTAGTCTGCAGCAATGACAACAGTTCTTTTACAATGACAGCTCTCATTTCGATAGTGGAGTGGCTGGCTTCCGGGTCGACCCCTCCCACATGGGCTACACTGACAACCAGATCTATATCACGCATCACTTCAGAAAAAATAACCGGAGGAATACTATCAAACAATAGAGGTTCACGTGTCTTACGATTAAAAAACCGCACCGTTTCCAATGTTGGCGATTCAGTATCGGCCGGCGAAAACCAGTCGGCTGCAGCATACATCGTTGCAATAATATTCTCTTTATGATAAACACGCTGTAATCCTTCTTCATAATCGACGGTCCAACCCCGCCCTTTCAAAAGCGCGACCGTTTTCTGCGGTTGTACCTGATGACCCGCATACCGTCGGGAAATCGTTTTTTCATTCCTTTCGTCTTCATTCATAAGATACAATTCCCGGAAAATTTGCTTAAAAGGCTGCACCAGGCGATTTTCAAAGGCATAACGCTGGCAGTTAATCCACTCACCTGATTGATACAGGTCATAAGGATGCGCAATGCTCACCTGTGCATTTTCCGGAAGATCCGCTAATTCACAGTAAGCCCCAATACGTCCATCGGACACAAAAAGCAATTTCTGCAAGAAAGGAGCTATAACAGGATGATTCATCAATTGCGTCACCTCCCCGAATTCAAACAAATCACGCTTCACCATTGATTGTTCAAGGCTTTCCTTCGCACGCTTATGTTGTGCTTTCAATGATGAAACGATTCCCTTGCATTCAGTGATATAAGTATCTTTTTTCAGTTTTGCCGGAATCGATGACAATCTTTTCTCATCTTTTTCACAAATGAGCCCGGCAATTCCGTCCTCACTTACTTCAATGAAAACCTGCACTCCTTCGCATTCCCTCGGCTTAAAATAATCGGTCAATTGTTGCATTTTCAACGTCTCCATACGCCATCCAAACCGAAGTACATCATTAAAGCCCGCATTACGCGCCAGATTCTCAAGAGCAATCGTTGAAGCTTTACCCTCACTCTCACGACGCTGTGCTCCAAACGTCTTACTTTCTTTCAGAAACTCCTGAATAAACTCATAACGCTCCAGCATATCTTTCTGTTTATTTTTTTCCAAAGGAACAAGCGAATAAGCGAGCAGTTTATCTTTGTTCCGCTTATCTTTAATTTCCTTTTTCAGACTTTTCATATCGAGTTTTCCAAGAGTGGCATCAGCAAAAAGTTGCGCCCGGCGGTGGTTGCCTCCCTCCGTAAGATATTTGGCGCAATCATATAGCATATCAAACCGCTCAGCACCCAATGCCTGATAGGCCTCTTTGAACCATTCGATATCAAAAGCCCCATCGTTAAAATCCTGCGGAGATATAGGCGAATAACGGGCAACTTCTGTTTCCTTTTCAGCCGAAAATTGTTGATTTATATGTGCATGAAAATACCACGCAGCGCTCTGCAGACCAGGCCAACCAAGATAATCTCCTGCAATATTCAGCCAGGAAGGTGCATACATTACGGCCTCAAGCAGACGCTTATCACCAACTTTACCGTCAAGGGCCAAACAGAGTGTATCAGCGTTATCGGAAGGCTTCGGAGAACTGGCTTTCAGTAAACTTGAAAGTACCGCCTTCTTGGTGGTATCATTATCATAAACATAACCCCGGATAAACGTTTCCTTACCCATTGCGACCAGAATTTTCGCAAAATTTTCCGCACCTTCATGCCAACGGATGCTGTTAGCCAGTTCGCTCACTTCCGTTCTACTATCCCCCCGCTTTAATTCCATCTCAATTACACGGGCTGCCACATCATCCGCGACCGTTTTAAGTATAGGGTATTTTTGAACGGATTCTTTATCTCTTTTATAAGTGACTTTACCAGAATATCCGGACAAATGTCGTGTATCAGAAAGAAAAAAAGTTCTGTAAAGAACATCTATCTTCAAAATGCCAGGTTCGATTGCCCGCGCCACATCTTCCACTTCCAATCCCTTATACGTAATCCCGCTCAGACGTCCCAATTCGTAACAGATACTGACATATTTTGCAAAATGCTCATCCTGTTTAACTGCATGAGATAGTTCGGTCATGAGAAAGCAAACCTCATCAGTATCGGCAAACGTCTCGGATTCCCTGTGATAATAACTGTTCGTTTCCTCCTCTATTGTTTTTTTCCAGTCGGCTTCCGGCAACTGTTGCATCAAATCTGTTATTGCTCCCGAAAGTGTTTCGAAACGTTCTTTTTCAGAATATTCAACCCAGAGCAGATCAATAATATTCAAGGCTAAAACTCCATATTCCTTCTTTGCAAAATACTTTACTAATTTATCACCGTCTTTTACATTAAAATATTTTTCGATGATCTTAACAACCCATTTCAGGTAATCAGGCTCATAACAATCGTCATAATCTTTCACATCGTCAAGAAACATAAACAAAGCTATCTCCTCATAAGTCACCTTATTGTCTTTTATCCATCCACGCCAGACATTCTGAAGAACAAAATCATCAAGCCTTGTCTCATACACGCTATCGTCACGATTCACATCAGCTCTGAAACGAAGCCACTGTTGTGCTCCCAGGGTAATATCCTCTATACTATTATCCCAATTTTGAATCTGATATGTATAATCCCTGTTCTGATGAATCCGGTTACACATATCATCAAAAATTTTCATGATACGCTTGATATCAAAATCAAAAATAGATTTCAATGTATGTTTTTTATCGGCTTTCAATGGCCCGAAATCAGGGCGATAAGATGCGTCGTACAGTCCGAATCCATTTTCATTGTTATACTTAGGCGCTTCACTCATAAGAGCATCTATTAAAACTTGTTCCTTATCAGTTACCTTAGGCATGAGTTCCAGTAATGCAGGAATATCTATCTTATTAAGTATGTTCTTTTCGAGAAGCCGGGTCATCATATCCAATCCTGCCAATCGTTTATTTTCCTGGCTATCGGCCAAAAGAATTTTAAGCGCCTCTAACGAACGCCCGGAAGACATTGACAATAATATATCAACTGCATTCTGACGTAAATCACCTGTTTTGAGCGCCAAAAGCTTGATTATAAGTTGCGATTCTTCTTCCGTTATATCCAACTTCTTGATATTCTTCAAAGCTTGCGAACGTACAGGCATACTTTTGTCACTAAGAGAAGCAAACAGAAATCCGCGTTCCTTGATATTTTGGGGTTCATCCAGAAAATATTGAATAAATTTCACCCTGTTATCCGAATCACATAATCCCATGTTATCAATCAGTTTATCTGTCTTTACGGAATCAAAATCATAACCCGCCAAGGTTAATAACCTTGTAAAAATTTCCTCCTCTGAAAGTGAAACCGTACACCAGTCAAATGGTTTTCCTGTTGAATTATAACCGTTTTTCGGAATCAGCGAAAGTATCTTCAACAATTTATCAAAATGGTCATCCCGAAGTTTTTTGTCGCTGATATAGTGTACTTCCCTACATTTTTCAATAAAATCATCCTTCTCATAAGCCCAGCCGTAGTTAACCGGATAGTTCATCACCACCAGGCTAAGGATATCCAAATCCGTCTCTTCTAAATAGCCGGATGTAATTCTAAATTGAAGAACATTATTTTCAAGCTGATGAACAAAATACATAGCAACCAATTTCCGGTACTTCTCCCCTTTCATCAAATCATTGACAAGCGGCAACACATCATTCATCTCATAGACCGAAGTTGCCCAAAGAGCCGTATATATTTCTATAACATCCTTACTTTTTACAGCCTCGCGGCAGACTTTTCTATCTGTAAGGTAGGTATAGCCAAGTTTTGCAAGTTTATTTATCACCCGCTTATCTTCCACTTGTTCATCAAGTCCCATCCATACACAAACAGCACGGACTGCCGACGAATAACGCAACAGATCATCATCCAACACAAGCTTAAGGATATAAAAAAAGAACTCAACACGCCCGTTATCTCCGTTCTCCAGTATGGATTGACGCAGGCCCTCCTGTAGTTTAGCGGCGAGTAACATATTGCCCAAAAGCTCGTGTAGCTCCCTGTTACTGCTTTTTATAATGCCATTAATTATCCTGTCATCCAGTAAACGGGTATTATTATCTCCCAGGCATATATCTTTAATAGCCCTGATAACATCCTGATTGCCATTATCAATATACACCGCCAGGAAATCACCATAAACACTCCATGCAAGCGTATCCGGCTTATTTTCATCATCCGGTGAAGACACATCTTTTACTATATCAAATGTTTCCCACGGAAAGAAAACCGTCTCTACCAGATTGAACATCCGCTCCATATAAGGCTCTACCGATTGCGTACGAAATGAACGACGATAGCTCGAAGGCGAATGTACATAATTCGTCATACGCTCGGCAACCTTTCCGGCCAAAGCAGCGATATCCTTTCCATGTACAGCCTCAAATATCTGCCTCGGACCATTATTGTAAACTTCGGCCAGTGTCTGGGGAGAACCGGCATTCAATTCGGTTTTCAACTGCTCCTTTTTTCGGTATGATTGTGAATAGTGGCTTTCCTGATACGCAATAAGAGCCTTGGAAATAACTCCTGCGCGCCCCGTAAGCTTCTTCATCCTTTTGACAATTTCTTCCTTTTGTGTATTCATATATGTTCAATATGCGATTAAAATGATAAGTCAATTAAAAAGTCTTGTAAAAAATCGATTTCCTGACAACAATAACTGCAATCAACAGTTCAGAATCTCCTTCCTGCCAGCATTGTAAGCCGTATAAAAGTCAGAATATCACCCTCTTTCAATTCAAAAGAAGTGTCGCCCGTGATTTCCGTTTCGTTAAGAAGAACACGATAAAGCCCGTCCCGGAAACATTGGAGTGCATTATCAACAGCTTGTCGCTCATCCTGTTGCCTCTCATTTTTGCGGTCACCGAAACTCACTTTAACAATGTGCAAAGCGTCTTCATACTCCTGCTGTGCAAGATATTGAAAAAACGGCGCATCAATTGCTTTTGTATTATACTCCCGGACATTTTCAACAACCAGGTAAGTAATTAATCTTTCAACGGAGTCGATTCTATCCGGAACGGTTTTACTCTGCAGTTCAAACATCGATTTTCGTTTACCTGCAGCTTTTACACGAATTTGAATATTCATAAAACAACTATTTTATCATGATTTCAAAAACAAAACATATAAAAATCAGGATTTGAATAAAAATCCTGATTTTTACTTTCATTATGGATGACTTTTATTCCTGTTTTCCATAAAGAAGTTCATTATACCCCTACTAAAATGGCAAAAAAACAGTTTCACTTCGAAGAAACAAAATCTAATTATTCACAAGCTTAAATGTAAAATCGGATAATCTTTACCCATAGAATCTTTTTCCGACCGATCAATAATCTTGAAACCAAATTTTTCATAGAATCCCAAAGCCTGTTTATTTTGTTCATTTACGTCCAGTTTCTTTACACTCATATTTTGAACGGCATAAGTTAAAAGGGTCTTTCCAAAACCATTTCCTCTTGAACTTTCGGAAATAAACAACATCTCAAGGTTTTCCCCGGATATTCCCATAAAACCGACTATTTTCTCTTCTTGACGAAGAACATATAAATCTACATTCGGCAAATAATCTGTCGGTATTATCTTCCTGAACAATTCAAAATCTTCGGGTTTCAGAAAATCATGTGTAGCCTTTACAGCACTTTCCCAAACTTCCATTATTTCCGGGTAATCATCCGGACCGGCACCCTCTATCATAAAATCCATCTCTGAATATTGTATTAGCTGATTCTATTCTTTATAAAATGTTACAAATATAGACACTTATCAGATATAACATATGAATTTATTCACAATTGGCCTTATCTTTACTTCGTTTGTTTTTCTTTTCACGACTTTTTGGTTCTTTCTTCTTTTTAGAATTAACAGTTTTAACCGTATCGTCGCGATTAGTCGAATCTATTCTGATAACTTTTAAATAGGAAGAAGTTCTTCCATTGTCAATTTCCTTTGAACTTCTCCTGCTCGAATCGGTTCTTCTGTTATTAATAACAATGTTTGAATCGTTTTTTTTATTGCCAACAATAGTAGAGAATGTACCATTCGGATTGATGATTATATTTTCATGCACAGTCGAGTGCGTGCCATCCGAATTTATAATGACATTTTCATGTATAGTCGAGTGCGTACCATCCGAATTGATGATTGAATTTTCATGCACAGTCGAGTGCGTACCATCCGGATTGATGATTACTGATTGAGCAACAGCATAAAAATTTAAGAAAAAAGAGAGAATTCCGATAATCAACAACTTTTCCATAACTTCTATTATTCTAATCAACAATAATTTATCTGAAAATCATTAAGATTTCTATTCTCTTTATCTAAAGAATTAATTATAACAAAAACAAGGGCAAGTTATAGAAAGATTATCGTTCTACAAAAAAGAACGCGTTAATTCTAGTACATAAAGATTAAAATAATATTCACTTAATCGAAGTCATAAGAATAATCAATATTTTCCAGATCTTTGGCTAATTGCTCCCAATCATCAAATTCATCAACGATCGAAAAAACCATCTCTTTTGTTAATGTTTTTCCTTTGTATATCCTGTTTACCGTTTCCAATGGAATACCACCTTCCTTATAACTATCTTCATAATAATCCATTGCCCAATCAATATAAGTTTGAGGGTTTCCGTCAAAGATATATAACATATCGTTTGAACCGTCTTCAAAATTCTCAACCTGACCTATTTGCCAGTTATTCAATCCGACTGTCCATATACAAAAAGTAGTACCAACAGTTGCTATGGGTTCACCAAAAATAAACTCCTCAAACAATTTGGGTAATCTTTTCGTTAATTTCTCCTTTGAAGGTAAATTTTTATCAGAATCGTATAATTCATGGGAAAAACCATTCATCACGCAACCTTCATTCCGAAATAAAATCAACAACTGATCGCCTTCGCCATTTTGCATTTCAAAAAGAGCCTCATTTTCTCCCCATTCATGATTATAAGAATAGTAACGATCTTCCCATTCTTGAGAAAAAATCGCATCTAAAACAGATATAGACTTACAAATATTCCGCAAAGTGTCCTTGTTCGGCAACGAGTTCAAATTGTTTGTAGAAATCATGTCTCAATATTTTTATTATATGTTTTTCTAAAGGTGCATTTGACCACAAATTTATACAATTAATCTTTTATTCTTAATATTTTTCCGCTGTTTTCTTCAATAGTTACTTTTTAACCCTGGGAAATTTATCAAATTTGCTCTTTCACATTAAAAAAACCATGCACAAATACTTTAATCAAGTAACGTGCATGGCAGCGAATTTACAGAATAAAATCAGCTTTCAAACATTCGGTTAGATTCTTCAACTAATTCATTCCTTTTGCGGTCTCAACAAGGCGGGCAAATTCACGTCTGTATCCCTGTTCATCCTCACCAAATGATTTCTTGGCAAGTGCTATTACCTTATCATACGTTCCGGTACCTTTATACTCCGAATTGCGTAACACCTGTCCGAACATCGCCACTGCAGAGGCAAAGCGAAAATCGTCAGACACATGATCCGATTTATCATCAATAAGAGGATGCTCGATTTTACTGCTCACATCTTCATTTGGCAGTTTATAACGCATCTTTATAGTAAGCAATTCTTTCGAGCCGGAAACACTCTTATTTTCCGGTGTCTGATATTTTAATGGATCAACACTTCCCTTCTGTTCAATCTTAACTCCCAAAGGAACAACTTCATACAATGCGGTAACCGTATGTCCGGCTCCCATTTCTCCGGCATCTTTCGTATCATCATTAAAGTCTTCATCTCTCAACATACGACTTTCATAGCCTATCAAACGATAAGCCTGCGCGTATGCGGGATTAAATTCCACCTGTAGCTTAACATCTTTCGCTACCGTGTAAACCGTCCCGCCAAATTCATTTACTAAAATTTTATTTGCTTCCTGCAGATTATCTATATATGCATGGTTTCCGTTTCCTTTTTCTGCCAACACCTGCATTCTGTCATCTTTATAATTGCCCATTCCATATCCCAAAATAGTCAAAAAAACACCCGATTTCCGTTCGTTTTCTATCAGTTTTTCCAATCCTTCTTTTGACGATATGCCAACATTAAAATCACCGTCTGTACAAAGAATAATACGATTATTTCCACCTTTTATAAAATTATTTTGGGCTATTTTATAAGCAAGTTGAAGCCCGGCTCCACCTGCTGTCGATCCTCCTGCATACAAATTATCGAGAGCCTCACGTATTTTTTGCTTATTCCTGCCGGAGGTAGAAGGTAGTACTTCACCTGCGGAACCGGCATAAACGACAATGGCGACACGGTCTTTTCCACGTAGATTGTTCACTAACAATTTTAATGACGATTTTACCAATCCAAGGCGGGTAGGCCCTTCCATGGATCCTGAGACATCTATTAAAAATACCAGATTTGATGCCGGTAGTTTTTCGTCGGCAATCTCTTTTGCCTTAAGCCCGATACGAACAAGACGATGCTTTTCGTTCCATGGACATATTCCTACTTCAGCTGATATTTTCACCGGATCCTTTCCTTCCGGTTTCCCATAATCATACGTGAAATAATTAATCAACTCTTCAGTACGAAGAGCATTTGCCGGTGGAAATTGGCCCTGATTTATATATCGACGCATATTGCTGTACGAAGCGGCATCCACATCAATGGAAAAAGTTGAAAGCGGAGCTTTGGAAACAAGTTTAAACGCATTTTCCCGTATAGGATTATACTCTTCATTGGTATTTCTCGCAGCCGCAGGGGATGCAGACTTATTCGCCTGTGCCTGTGAACTATAATCTTCACTCGACAGAATTATAATCTCCGAAACTTCAGCCTCATCTTCCACAACACTTATGATTTCAGGTATCACGTCATCTTTTACCGCTATCGGAGCGTATGGCTCTTGTTGTCTGACCGGTTCGGCCTGAGCCGTAGATTCAATTTCATCCTCTTCAATTACAGCCGAAACAATATTCGAATCGGTCGATTCCTTCTTTTTCATATTGCAGCCCCAGAGTACAACCAATGCCGTGATCACACAAAACAATGTCGTTAAATTTGTTTTACTCGCCTTCATAACTTTATACTTTTATCGGTTAATATTCATCTCATAGATGATGCATTACAAACCAATTCCATATAAAGATTCTACAAAAAAGATCAAAAAAACAAAACGGAACTTTTATAACTAAAATTTGATTGCCTGTTGTACTAAAGTGCTATTATCATTCTCTGCGTTATACCATATCCACCCTATAATCAACCATTTGAAATATTTAATTTTTCATTATACATCTTCATTTGTATCTATAATGCCCGATTATTTTATAACTGAACAAACAATCCTCTAACACCTGCCCAGCTCCGATATTATGTATAATCAGATAGCGCTTACTGTTTACCATTCTTTTATTTGATACAATACCGATATGTGTAATACCACCTCCCAGATTCCAACATACAATATCACCGGGAAGATAATCTTCAGGAGCCTGTGACATTGCTTTTGTTACTCCATGCCTGGTGAAAAACGTCATCAGATTCGGCACACGCCTATGATCAATATTCCTGTCGGTACTCGAAAGTCCCCAGTTTTTCGGATATTTGCTAAAATTGGCTCTCATATCTTCATGAACCTCTTTTTGCAGATCTATACCGAATTTTCGGTATGCACGTATCACAACATCCGTGCAGACCCCTCTATCGGCAGGCACATCGCCATTTGGATAATTAATCTTAAAATAGGAAGGGTCATACCGGACTCGTTGCTTCGTCAAAACCAATGCCGAATCTGCAAGCCGGTCAAAAAAATCCACCTGTCCAAATATCGGACTCGTTAATACGATTAAAAAGACGATATTGATAAGTTTTTTTATCATGAACTGCCCTTAAGTATTTTCAACCATCAATAAACTATTCCGAACTTGTATGTTCCTTAATGAATTCGAAAATCAACTCTCCGGCCGGCACAACAACATTTCCATGATTAAAACCCTGCAATTCATACAGTTCCACATCATTCTCCATCGATTTCATAATTGCTTTCAGATGCAGGTTTTCTTCATACCTCGCCGTTAATTCCAGATCCCGGTCTCCGGTTATCAATAATGTCGGAGGAATACCTTTTCTCACATGATTTATCGGAGCATACTCGTCTATAAGCGGGATTCCGTCAGGTAGTCCCCTTTCTTTACGGATCGTATAATGTGTATTTGTCTGACCGCTGACAGGTATTAATCCTTTAATTTTACCTGCGTCTACTCCGTACAGATACATATATTGTTTGTCCAATCCGATCATAAGCGCGAGATAACCTCCCGCCGAATGTCCGGACACAAATATTTTCCCCGGATCGCCACCATACTTTTTTATATTTTTAAAAACCCATGCTGTTGCCTCGGCCGCATCCATAATATAAGCAGGATTCTTTGCTTCGGGGCTTAAACGATAATTTACAGCAATAACAGCAACACCTTTATTCTTAAGTTCAGCAGGAATCTGTTTCTCTCCACCTTCAAGCCCACCTCCATGAAACCACACAACTGTAGTAAAACCCTCCGTCTTCATCGGATAATAGATATCCAACTTACATCGTTTTCGACGGTATTCGCTCGTATCAGCTTCTCCTATATAAGAAATATCTTCCCGGAAAGCATAACCGGACGAAGTCGATTTTTGCGCAACAGTCGGCATTACGCAACATAAAAACAGAACTATACTTATCATTTGCTTCATAACATCATACTTTATCAATTATACATAAAATAAAAGCATACAAACATAATCAAAAAAAAAATCGAATCGGATTATACATCTAAAAAATTTAGGCCACTTCATTCAGAAGCAGCCTAAACTATTATTTTTCAAAAAAGGGATTTGAATACCATGCGTATCATTATCCGGATTACTTTTTCCAGATCTTTTCTATTTCTTCCAACGATTTACCTTTGGTTTCAGGAACCATTTTCCATACAAACAAAGCGGAAAGAATCGCCATTACTGCGTAAAATCCATAAGTGAACGCACTACTGAATTCCATCATACCCGGATAAGTCGATGATATAAGAAAATTTGCTGCCCACTGTGCCGCCACTGCTATTGCAACAGCCTGTCCACGAATTTTATTCGGAAACAATTCTGAAATATATACCCAACATATCGGCCCCCATGACATCATGAATGATGCGGTAAAGATGATAATGAATATAAGTGTAAGGATACTTATAATTCCAAGATAAGACAATACAGCAATAGCTATCATACCTACAGCCATTCCAATCGAACCGGTAATTAATAACGGCTTACGCCCCCATTTATCAACCGAAACAATTGCCACAACCGTAAATATCACATTGACAAGTCCCATCACAATTGTCTGCAACATAGATGCGTCACGCGCAACCCCCATACTTTCAAAAATACGTGGTGCGTAATACAACACAACATTAATTCCTACAAATTGCTGAAAGACAGAAAGAAGAATACCTATGATAATTACCTTTTTCCCGTATGAGAAAATTCTGGTTTTGGTTGTTTCAGTAATCGTAGAAGTTATTTCATCCAGTATTTTTTTTGCATGTTCTTTGCTTACATTAATCCTTTCCAAAACACTCAATGCACTATCTTCTCTGTGTATCAAAGCCAAGTAACGGGGCGTCTCCGGTACAAAAAATAATAACATAAAGAACAATCCAGCCGGGATTGCTTCCGAAGCGAACATATAGCGCCAACCAATATCATTGATCCACTCAATTGTCTGCCCGCTCGCGATACCCCAATTTACAAAATATACAACCAGCATACCGAATATAATGGCAAATTGATTAAAAGATACTAAGCGTCCGCGTATTTCCGCCGGCGCAATTTCTCCTATATAAGTCGGACACACGGCAGACGCAAGCCCAACCCCTATTCCACCCCATATACGGTAGAAATTAAACATGATCAACAATCCGGTAGTTGGGGTCCCTTTATCAAAGAAGAGGAATTCGGGATAAGCAGACCCCAAAGCGGATGTGAAAAATAAAAATCCTGCAAGTTGCAGTGATCTTTTGCGTCCTAACCGGTTCGACAAAAAACCGGAGATAGCCCCTCCGATAATGCAACCGATCAATGCACTCGACACAGTTGCTCCGTGAGCAAATGCCCCCATCCCTAAAGAATCAATCAGATAGGCCTGAAGTGATTTTTCCGCTCCGGAAATAACAGCGGTATCATATCCGAAAAGTAAACCTCCCAGCGTTGCGACCAATGTTATTCCAAATATATAAGTAGAATTATATGTTTTACTCATAAGTATAACCCTCTAAGTCCCCTTTTGGAAACTTAAGGGTGGTTTTAATAATTAATAGATTTGTTCTCTCTTAAATATACATATTGACAATAGCCTCATATAATTCCTGCTTTCCGCTAATCTGAGCAGGCTCACCTTTCTGTTTTGAGTAAGCCACAATATCTTCCATTGACATCTTTCCTTCTTCAAAATCTTTACCTTTCCCGGCATCAAACGAAGCGTAACGATCCTTTACCATTTTCTGGTAAGGAGAATCTTTAAGAATATCCGCAGCAACTTCCAATGCACGCGCAAAAGCATCCATACCTGCGATATGAGCAATGAATATATCTTCCAGATCCGTTGAATTACGACGGGTTTTTGCATCGAAATTCGTACCGCCGCCCTGCAGGCCGCCACTCTTTAGGATAACAAGCATCGCCTGTGTCAATTCGTTCACATCGATCGGAAACTGGTCGGTATCCCATCCGTTTTGATAATCACCACGATTCGCATCGATAGAACCCAGCATACCCGCATCAGCAGCACATTGCAACTCATGTTCGAATGTATGGCCCGCCAAAGTCGCATGGTTCACTTCAATATTCAATTTAAAATCTTTATCTAACCCATGTGCACGGAGGAAGCCGATAACAGTTTCCGCATCTACGTCATATTGATGCTTTGTTGGCTCCATCGGTTTAGGCTCAATAAGGAAAGTTCCCTTAAATCCTTTTGAACGGGCATA
>JAVBNB010000030.1:0-132068 GCA_031551825.1 Tannerella sp.
GTAATAAGTCGATAACTTCTTTAGGTCCGGTTGTAAATCCTCCCATAGCTCCGCCAAATGACTTGCCTAGTGTACCCGTAAAAATATCAACTTTACCGTAGACATTGTATAGTTCGGCTACTCCGCGTCCTGTCGGGCCAACGACTCCGGCGGAATGAGACTCGTCAACCATAACTAATGCGTTATATTTTTCAGCTAAGGCACAAATTTTGTCCATAGGGGCAACGTTTCCGTCCATAGAAAAAACGCCGTCGGTGGCAATGACGCGATAGCGTTGGGATTGCGCGTCCTGCAGACATTTTTCCAATTCATTCATGTCTGCGTTCGCGTAACGATAGCGTTTTGCCTTGCATAAGCGCACGCCGTCAATGATTGATGCGTGATTGAGCGCATCTGATATGATTGCGTCTTCTTCGCTTAACAGAGGTTCGAATAACCCTCCGTTGGCATCGAAGCAAGAACTGTATAAAATAGTGTCTTCCGTTTTAAAATATCGGGATATCGCGGCTTCAAGCTGCTTATGCAAATCTTGTGTACCACAGATAAAACGTACGGATGACATTCCGAAGCCGCGCGAATCCATTGCTTTTTTAGCAGCTTCTATCAAGCGGGGGTTGTCGGACAAACCAAGGTAGTTGTTCGCACAGAAATTAAGTACTTCTTCGTCGTCATTCACGCAAATATCCGCTTTTTGCGGAGTTTTTATGATACGTTCTTTTTTATATAATCCAGCTGATTCTATATCAGAAAGTTCATTCTGAAGAAATTTTTGAAATTGTCCGTACATAAGTATTGTTTATTAATTTTTTGTAAAATGTATATTTAAGCGCAAATATAGCGAAAGTTGAGAGTAATACAAAAAAGTTTAATTTTTTTATTGCTTCCTTTCAGAAAGCGACACATTGTTTATCTAATAAGGAAAGTTACCGAACGAAGCTATATTCTGTTTTTGATTAAATACAGTGTAAATCGGATGGATTGCAGTTGTCTTTTCATAAAATGGGTGGCGCCTCAACAATAAAAATAAATAGGATTTATTTTGTATTGCTTTCGGCTTGCGCTATCTTTGTCGCAAATTTCTTAAACAATACTAATTATACTAACTAAGAATGAAAAATATATTGGTGATAGGTTCAACGGGACAGATTGGCTCGGAACTTACGATGAAATTGAGAGAGCGTTATCCGGAGGGAAATGTTGTAGCAGGTTATATTCCGGGAGCTAAACCACAGGGTGTGCTTGCAGAATCAGGCCCGATGGCAACAATAGATATAACAAATGAGCAACAAATAGCCGAAGCTGTTTCACGTTATGATATTGATACAATCTATAATTTGGCAGCTCTGTTATCCGCAGTTGCGGAGGCAAAGCCTCTTTTAGCCTGGAATATTGGAATAGGAGGGCTTTTTAATGTACTCGAAGTGGCGCGTGAGCTGCATTGCGCTGTTTTTACGCCAAGTTCGATTGGAGCTTTTGGACCTGATGCGCCAAAAAATAAAACTCCACAGGATACGGTTCGAAGTCCGCAAACAATGTACGGCGTGACAAAAGTAACGGGCGAGTTGTTGAGTGATTATTATTTCAGACGTTATAATGTGGATACACGCTCGGTGCGGTTTCCCGGATTGATTTCTTATGTGGCTCCTCCGGGAGGCGGTACAACCGACTATGCGGTGGATATATTTTATTCGGCGGTAAAAGGTGAAAAATTTGTATGTCCTATCGCGGCAGGTACATTTATGGATATGATGTATATGCCTGATGGAGTTCATGCTGCTATCCAGATAATGGAGGCGGACCCGTCTAAGCTGAAGCATCGTAACGCGTTTAATATCGCGGCTATGAGTTTTGATCCGGAAATAATTTATCATCAGATAAAAAAATATGTTCCGGATTTTGAAATGGAGTATAATGTAGATCCATTGCGCCAACATATCGCGGATTCATGGCCTAATTCATTGGATGACACTTGTGCGAGAGAAGAATGGGGCTGGAAGCCGGAATTTGACCTGGATATGATGACAAAAGACATGCTTGAAAAACTGAAAATAAAAATAGGGATAGTTAAATAATGCTTGAGCGTTTGTTGGAATATGAGCGCGAGTGGTTTTTTGCCATAAACAGTTCGCATACATGGTGGTTAGACCATTTTATGTATGCTTTCGCAAGTGTTTGGGCGTGGCTTCCATTGGTACTTGTACCATTGTATTTTTTTGTAAGGAAACGAAAGGACTGGTTTTTGATGCTTATTTGTACCATATTAACGGGGGTAGTCAATCTGATAGTAACCGCTCTTTTCTTTAAGCCGCTCTTTAAACGTTATCGTCCGATTCATCACCCGTCGTTTATGGATAATGTGAGAACTTTGAATGACTATGTGGCGGGTGGAGATTATGGCTTTATTTCAGGGCATTCGACAAATGCTTTTGCTTTTGCCGTGATGTCCGCACTTATAGTGAAAAATAAATGGTACTCTTTTGCTATATTTATTTGGGCTGTTATTATGGTGTATTCGCGAGTATATCTGGGAGTTCATTTTATTACGGATGTGATACCGGGCATGTTGACCGGCGCATTGATCGGATGGCTGTTGTACCTGTTGTATAAATTTATGAGAAATAAACAAGAAGAACGTTTAAAGTAGAAGAGTCAACGGAATAATGATAATATTTAGATTTTCGATAATTGCATTGCTCATTGTTTTTTGTAATTGTGGCGTGATGGGGCAGAAAGATACCTTGCCTCCACCGACAATGACGTCAAAAAACCTGATCACATTGGATGATTATAACCCTGATGCAACTTATGGTTTGTCTTATATGGAGGCGATGAAGGGGCGGGGTAAAGAGACGAAAAAGACAATCTTCAATCGCCAGGGATCCAAATTCATACTTCCGACATTGTTTATTGTCTATGGCGCTTCCGCGCGTTTTAATCAACTTCCTGTGCGTCAGTTTGATTATGATATTGAACATGAAATCAATAAGCATGTTGACCATAAGTATGAGATTGATGATTATTTTGAATACGGGCTTCCGGTAGTGGCCTACGGAATCGGTTTTATTCCCGGTGTGAGTAAGCATAACTTTCGCGATCGGACATTCGTGATGGCGACTTCTTTTTTAGTAATGAAAGGTTCGGTGGAGTTATTGAAGACAACGGTTCCTGTAGAGCGTCCGCATGGGGGCGACCGTTCGTTTCCTTCCGGACATACGGCCGTAACGATGATGAGCGCGCATTTTATGTATAAGGAATATAAGGATTGTTCACCATTGATCGGAGTGGGTGGTTATATGGTGGCTACTGCGACCGGAGTATACCGAATGTTGAATGGCGCCCATTGGCTCAGTGATGTGGTTATGGGTGCGGGTATCGGTATTCTGAGTACGGAAATCGGGTATATGATGCTTCCGGTATGGCATTCGGTGTTTGGTATCAAAGACGGTGGTAAAAGTTTTGTTGCTGTCCCTACAATCGGTACACAAAGTATTGGATTGGGTCTTGTTTATCGGTTTTAGCAATAAAATATTAAAAAAGATCGTGTAGTGATATTTAAATCCAAATATTTTGTATTTTTGCACGCTCAATGAATGAATGTATTTATTAACTCTAAATTATTGATTAAAAAGATGGTAAAAAAAGTAGGGAACTTGATCCCGGAAACCTTTTTTGTCGCTAAAGGCAGTGGCGATTCCGATCTGGAAAAACATGCCGGTTCTTATCACATGGCACTATTCGATGCAGGTATAGCGGATTACAACATTATGACGTATTCTTCTGTTTTGCCTGCTACGGCGCGTCTTGTGACAATGGATGAGGTGGATCTGCCGCCTTTTGGTTCGGAGCTTAAAACAATCATGGCTGTATCTCATGGTTATCAGGATGAGTTTGTTTCAGCCGGTGTTGTTTATGCCTGGATGTATAAAGACGAAAACTTTGATGAAAAAGCCGGAGGGCTTGTTTGTGAAGTGAGCGGCCGTTATCGTATTGAAGAATTGGAGGCTCGTCTTATACGTGTAATTAATGATTTACATCAGAAAACGTATCGTAAGTATTATCTTGGTGATCTGAATTTTATAACAGAGGGGATTACAATAGAGAAGCGATATGGAACAGCTCTTGCTGCGCTTTGTTTTACTGATTTTCTGCTTCCTGAAATAAAAAAGTAATTTTATATTGAAAAAATAAGCGAAAGCTGCCTGGTGAGAGTTCTTCACCAGGCAGCTTTTCTGTTTAAATAAGCTTTTAATTTGTCGTATTTACTATAAAGTTGTTGAATTTTACAAGAAGAGGGGTTGGGTTTAGTTAATTTTTTGTTTCTTTGCAAATAGAATTTATCTAAAATAATATTATGAAGAAGAGGATTATATCTGTTTGTATGAGTGCCGTGTTTTTATTTTGCGGCGCAGATATTTATGCTTGTACCGGATTTCTTGTTGGTAAAAAGGCATCGGTAGACGGTTCGGTCATGATTTCTTATGCGGCTGACTCGCATACCTTGTATGGTGAAATGTATCGTTGGCCGGCGGCTGTCTGGCCAAAAGGTTCATTGCTTGAGGTGGTGGAGTGGGATACCGGCAAGCCTATGGGAAAAATACCGCAGGTTGAACAAACGTATTCGGTAGTCGGTAACATGAATGAGTATCAGCTTGCCATTACGGAAAGTACATGGGGAGGTCGCCCTGAACTTGTCGATACTACGGGCATTATTGATTATGGAAGTCTTATCTATATCACTTTGCAAAGAGCAAAAAACGCCCGTGAAGCTATTAATGTGATGGCCGGTTTGGTTGCGGAGCATGGTTACTGCAGTGGTGGGGAATCATTTTCAATTGCTGATAAAAATGAAGCGTGGATTATGGAAGTAATCGGTAAGGGACCCGGCAATAAAGGTGCGGTATGGGTTGCTATACGCATTCCGGATGATTGTATTTCCGCACATGCCAATCAGTCAAGAATACACCAGATACCTTTTGAAGATAAAGAAAATTGTATGTATTCTCCAGATGTGGTTTCTTTTGCCCGCGAGACAGGTTACTTTAACGGAAAAGATAAGGATTTCAGTTTTACGAATGCTTATTGTCCCTATGATTTCGGAGGTTTGCGTGCCTGCGAGGCTCGCGTATGGGCTTTCTTCCGTAAATATGATCCGTCTATGGATAAGTATGAGGCGCTCATAAAAGGTGATCCTACTCAAAAGCCGATGCCTTTGTATATAAAGCCGAATCGTAAACTTTCGGTACGGGATGTGCAGAACGGAATGCGTGATCATTATGAAGGTACAGACCTTGATATGACAAAAGATGCCGGGGCTGGACCTTATAAGGTTCCTTACCGTTGGCGTCCGATGCATTTTAAAGTGGACGGACAGGAATATTTGAACGAGCGCGCTATCGCTACTCAGCAATCCGGATTTGTCATTGTGCCGCAAATGAGAAATTGGTTGCCTGACGCTATCGGCGGCATTCTTTGGTTTGCTGTTGATGACGCGGATATGACGGTGTTCAATCCGGTCTATAGCTCTTCGTTGGCGGTACCTGAATGTTATCGCGTAGGTAATGGCGATCTCTATAATTTTTCATGGACTTCGGCTTTCTGGATACATAACTGGGTGGCTAATATGGCTTATGGAAAGTATGATTTTATGATTAAGGATATCCGGAAAATACAACAGGGACTGGAGGATGAATATCAGCAAACAATTCCGGCGATAGACAAGGCCGCGACGGAATTGTATAATAAGGATCCGGAAGAAGCGCGCCGTTTTCTTACGTGGTATAGTACAACTACGGCAGATAACGCGACTACACGCTGGAAACAGTTAGGTGAATATCTGTTGGTAAAGTATATTGACGGAAATGTGAAAAAGGAGGAAGATGGGCACTTTAAGCGTACTCCGTATGGAATGCCGGAATCTCCTGATTTTCCGGGATATGATGAAGAATATTACCGGTCGATTGTAAATAGCGCCGGAGATCGATTGAGAGTGAAATGAATTTGTCTAAATTTAATATTAGAGATATGAAAAGATTAGTGCTTTTAACAGTATGTTTGGTTGCTTTTGTGACTAATAGCTTTGCTCAGAATGGCTATAAGGGAGAACAGGGTGTTTCTTCTGTTGGTGGAATATTTGGGTATTCGTTTGATAATGAGGCTATGATGTTCGGTGTTGATTACAGGTATAATGTCAGAGATCAGATACGTTTAGCTCCATCAATTTTGTATGCGATAGAGCATGATGATGTCAATACATTATATATAAACGCGGATGCACATTACTTGGTGCGTATGACGGAAAAAATAACAATCTATCCGGTCGGAGGTCTTGGATTTTCTATTTGGAGTTTGGAGGTGCCGAAGAGTAGCGTAACCCACGAAGCGGCAGGCTATTTTTATACGGAATCTGAAACAAAAGTACGCTTAGGACTTAATTTGGGTTTCGGAGGAGAGATCCGTATGACTAAAGATATGATTCTCGGTGCAGAATTCAGATATAACCTGACGACAGATAACTATTATAATCAGGCAATGATACTGACACGTGTGGCATATTATTTTTAAACAAAAACGAAAGCAAATATTTAACATAGGCAGGATTAAATAATGGCAAAAATAAAATCCGTATATGTATGTTCCAATTGTGGGGCTGAATCCTTGAAATGGATTGGTAAGTGTCCTTCATGCGGAGAATGGAACACATACGTGGAAGAAGTCATAAAAAAAGAGCCTGCCGCACAGCGTTCAATTCCCGGTGTGGAGCGGAGTGGTGTGAAACTGCAGCTTTTACGTGATGTAACATCGGAAGAAGAGACTCGTTTGGATTTATCTGATGCTGAACTTAATCGGGTACTTGGAGGCGGACTTGTTAAAGGCTCTCTCGTCCTTATCGGTGGTGAACCGGGTATTGGTAAGTCTACGCTTGTGTTGCAGACCGTTTTGAAATCGAAAGATTTGCGCACGTTGTATGTTTCCGGAGAGGAAAGCGCGCAGCAGTTAAAATTGCGAGCGGACCGTCTGTCGGATGATGGCGGTAGTATAGAGAATTGCTATATTCTTTGTGAAACTAATCTGGAACAGATTTTTGTGCAGGCACATAATCTTCAACCGGATCTGCTGATCGTTGATTCTATACAAACCATGTTCACGGAAATGGCTGAATCTTCTCCGGGGAGTATTACGCAGGTGCGTGAATGCAGCGCTATGATATTGAAATATGCCAAAGAAACCGGAACGCCGGTATTACTTATAGGACATATTAATAAAGAAGGTAGTATCGCGGGGCCTAAGGTGTTGGAACATATCGTAGATACCGTTTTGCAGTTTGAGGGTGACCAGCATTATATGTATCGTATCCTGCGCAGTATAAAGAATCGGTTTGGGAGTACATCGGAGCTTGGTATTTATGAAATGCGTCAAAGCGGACTTCGTCAGGTCAGTAATCCCTCGGAGCTATTGCTGACAGAGAACCATGAAGGATTGAGTGGTGTGGCAATCGCTGCGGCTGTAGAAGGAGTACGTCCGTTTTTGATCGAAACCCAGTCCTTAGTAAGCTCTGCTGTTTATGGAAATCCACAACGTAGCGCTACGGGGTTTGATATCCGCCGGATGAATATGCTGCTAGCCGTATTAGAAAAACGCGCGGGCTTCAAGCTTGCTCAGAAGGATGTCTTTCTGAATATAGCCGGAGGACTGCGGGTCAATGATCCGGCGATGGACCTGTCCGTCATTAGCGCCGTGCTGTCATCCAGTTTAGATGTAGCCATAGATCGTGGCGTTTGCATGGCTGGGGAAGTTGGGCTATCCGGTGAAATTCGTCCGGTGACGCGTATTGAACAACGTATTCAGGAGGCAGAGAAACTTGGTTTTTCGCGTATTATCATACCCAAAATGAAAGGGCTCGAAGGGTTAGAAACCAAAATTGAAGTGGTAAAGGTAAGAAAAGTGGAAGAGGCATTCCGGGATTTATTCGGTTAAGTTTAAATTATAGGGAGTGATTAAAGAGATACAATTACGCGTTTTGCCGGAAGAGGCTGTTAATGAACAATCATTATGCCGGGTGGTTTGTCGTGAGACAGGTGAGAGTCCGGAAGCAATCCATGCGATACGCATATTAAAACGTTCCATTGACGCTCGTCAACGAATGGTCTATGTGAATGTGTTACTAAGGGTTTTTATCAATGAAGAACCTGCGGATGACGGGTTTAATATAATTGAATATCGGGATATCTCAGGTGCAAAGCCGGTAGTTGTGGTGGGCGCCGGTCCGGGAGGATTGTTTGCTGCGCTTCGCCTGATTGAACTTGGATTGCGGCCGATTGTTATTGAACGGGGAAAGAATGTCCGTGACCGGAAAAAAGATATTGCGCTTATAAGCCGTGAACATGATGTCAATCCGGAGTCTAATTATTGTTTTGGTGAAGGCGGCGCGGGCGCTTATTCCGACGGGAAACTATACACCCGCAGCAAAAAGCGTGGTTCTGTTGACCGGATTCTGCATATTTTCTGCCAGCATGGCGCCAGTACATCCATCTTATCCGATGCGCATCCGCATATCGGAACAGACAAGTTGCCGCGTGTGATCGAAAATATGCGTAACCGGATTATACAATCCGGCGGCGAAGTGCATTTTGAGACGTGCATGGATTCGCTGATCATAAGGAATGATGAAGTAATAGGCGTGCAGGCGCGCGATGGTCGTTCGTTTATGGGGCCGGTCATACTTGCGACCGGACATTCTGCGCGGGATGTATATCGCTACTTGGCTTCTCAGAAGATCGCAATTGAAGCAAAAGGTATTGCTGTTGGCGTACGCCTTGAACATCCTCAGTTGCTTGTTGATCAGATCCGTTATCACAATAAAAACGGGAGGGGGGAGTTTCTTCCGGCGGCGGAATATAGTTTTGTTGCACAATCCGCAGGTCGGGGAGTTTATTCATTCTGTATGTGTCCTGGTGGATTTGTCGTGCCTGCAGCAAGTGGGCTGGAGGAGGTTGTTGTAAACGGAATGTCGCCATCAAATCGCGGTTCTCAATGGGCAAATTCCGGTATGGTTGTCGAAATACGACCGGAAGATTTATTAAACAAGGATTTGAATATGCATGGTGCCGGATTGAATGTTTCCACAGATCCGATATCTATATTGCCGGATGAATTGTCCGGTCACTTATCCATGATGTATTTTCAGGAGCAATTGGAACGGCTATGTTGGATAAACGGAGGCATGAAACAAACAGCTCCTGCGCAACGGATGGCGGATTTTGTACAGAGGCGAAATTCATCGGATTTACCTGTTTCATCCTATACGCCAGGATTATTAGCTTCTCCATTACATTTTTGGATGCCGGAGTTTATTACATCGCGTTTGCGTGACGGTTTTCGTCAATTTGAAAAAGTGTCACGCGGCTTTCTGACGAACGAAGCTTGTCTGATCGGTGTAGAAACGCGAACATCGTCTCCTGTTCGCATTTTGCGTGACCGGGAGACGATGCAATATATAACATTGAAAGGACTTTATCCTTGCGGGGAAGGCGCCGGTTATGCCGGAGGAATTGTTTCCGCCGCAGTCGATGGAGAACTATGTGCCGAGTCTGTAGCCTCTAATCTACATAAATTATCTCAGTACTAGAATCCTTTTTTAGTGAGGTGAAAGTTTGTTTGTTGTTTACTGTTAGTTTGTTAAGGCTTTTATTTTCAGTACAGTCTACTTTGTTCAAAGAAAGATTTTTACTGATATCCAATGTTAATAGTTGATTTTTATTACAGTATAACTCCGTTAGTTTGAGTAATTTGTTTGTCGATAACGTAGAAAGATTATTGTCGGAGCAGTCGAACACTTCAATATTACCGCATTCGTCAGTATTCAAATTGTTTATTTGGTTGGAATAACAGTACAAATTCTTTAGGTGCGTATAACCGCCAAGGTCTAACGATGCTAATTGATTTTCAGAACAATCAAGATATTGCACGCTTTTATCAAGCTTGATAGATGTCAGATTATTTGCTGCTATCTCTATTGTGTCGAGATTTGCACAATCACTTATATCGACGTGAGTCAGTTTATGTTTGTTGGCGTATACGTTTTGAAGGGAAGGACAGTTTTTAATATCCAGATATGAAAGTGATTTTTCGCGATAAGGATAGGAACTATTTGCGTTTTTAAATGAAATCTGTTCTATTTTTTGACAGTTCGAAATCCTGACTTCCGTGAGAATGTCGCTTTTATTTAATACGTATTTTAATAATGGCAAATCCGCTATGTTAAGTTTTAAACTTTTTTCCATAACTTCATCTTTATTATTATAAATGGAGTCGCGGATAATAATTTCTTCGAGAGCCCTGTTTTTATCAATATTTAAAGTAGAATTCGTATAATACATTCCCAAATCCATATATTTTAACTTGGAGAGTGCGTCAATATTCAGAGATGACAGATTTCCTGTTATAAGCGTCATCTTTTCAATATCTTGATTTTTGGAAAGATCTAACTTTTCAATTACCCCAAGGCAATACAGGTCTTTTAATGATGTGCATGCATTAATATTTATGGATTCTAGTTTATTAGAGTAGCAATATAATTTTTCTAAGCCGGTATTGCCGGACAAGTCCAGCTCCTTGATTGATCCTATACATGTAAGATTTTTTAGTTCCGGGCAATTATCGATTTTTAATTTGCTGAGGAAATTGGCGGAGAAGTTTTGTAACGATTTACAATTGCTGACATCCATTGTGATTTTTCCATAATTGAAGATCTCTTCAGTACCACGTGGATATGTTATTACTTGCTTGAAAGTAACTTCTTTCAAATTAGGGCAATTATTTAGCAAGAGTGACACTTCTTCTTGCGAATATAAATCCTGGGGAGATATTCTCTGATCATATTTTATCGTTTCAATCGTTGATGTGCTGGCATCAATGCTTTCGGCGTAACTGGAGCATTCTAACATTTTTAGCGTTTGACTACCGTGGGCGTTTAAGGTTGTTAAGTAATTGCTTGAACAGGATAAACTGTCTATTATGGTGTTTCTTATATCTAATGAGCTGATCTTTGTTTCGGAACAAAATAATTTTTTTAATCTTGTATTTTGTGAAATGTTTAAAAACGCGATGTCATTATTGGAAATATCGATGTCCTTGAGTTCCGTATTTTGACTGACATTTATTTTGCTTAGATTATTGTTTTTGCAATGCAGAATTTCTAAAAGGGAATTGTTAGATAAATCCAATTCTTCTATTTCGTTAAAGTTACAATCCAAAATTCTGAGGTCCGGATTATTGGCAAGATCCAGTTTTTTTATTCTGTTGGATTGCTGTTTTGTCCCGGAACAATATAATTCTTTTAAGGCTCTGTTTTCTTTGGTATTAATTGTATCGATCTTTGTACTTTCTATATTGAGCATTTTCAATGATTTGAAGCTATCGGTATTTACCGAAGTAATAATCGTATTGCTGCAATTCAATTGTTTTAGAAAGGTGTTACTTCCTGTAATTAAAGAATTTAGAGAATGGTTGTTGTTACAATCTAATATTTCCAAATCAGGATTGTGGCTTATGTCAAGCATCCTAATGCCGGTTTCAAAAATATATAATTCTTTCAGTCCGGCATTATTACTTAAATCAATGGAATCTATTCCATATAGAGTATTCAGTGTGAGTTTTTCCAGATTCGGAAAATATTCAATACCCTTTAATGAATTAATAGAATTGTTATCCGAGCATTTAATTTCTTTAATAATGCTACTTTCTTCAATACTAAGTATCCCGTCTTTGTTTGTGTCAAAGTTATCCAACAGGTATTTTAAGAAGTTTTCATCAGGGATATTTGAGGATGGAATCTTTTCAGAATTATCGTCATCCTTGTTACATCCTGTTAGCGCAATTGCAAACAGCAACGCGTAAATTAGTTTTTTTGTTTTCATTTTGCGGTTTTTTGTAATAAACAATTTTATCTTTAAAACGATGAAAATAATGAATTATTGTTTTTGTTTTTCCCGTTTTGTTTGTTAATTATGCATTTTTAGATTAATGTTTTTTTTAGAATAGCTTTTGTGCTGTTTTTTTAGTAATGTTCATTTTTTGAATGATTTTTTTGAAAGTTTATGGTATTAATATAAAAAATAGTTTTTATCTTTGTGTGTTCGCACACAAGTGAGATTGTAATGATTGTTTAACTAACTAATATGAATATAATATGAATGTCATGAAGGTATTATTAAAATCAGCGGTTTTTTCTTTGCTTATATTGTTATGCGCCTGTACGCCAAACGATGGGTGGACGAATTTGTTTAACGGCAAGGATTTTACAGGGTTTAATCAATTGAATGGAAATGCGCCGTTTCGTGCAGAAGATGGTATGCTTATCGGAAAATCGGTAAAAGACCAGCCGAATAGTTTTATGGCTACGGAACAGGATTACGGAGACTTTATTCTTGAATTTGATGTTTTATGTGATCCTTCCCTTAATTCGGGAGTGCAGTTTCGTAGTGAAAGTAAGCCTGATTATAACAATGGCCGTGTACATGGTTACCAATGTGAAATAGATCCGTCGGATCGCGCGTGGAGCGGCGGAATCTATGATGAGGCGCGTCGTGGATGGCTTATTACATTGCAGGGACATGAACTGGGACGTTCAGCTTATAAAAAAGATGATTGGAATCATTATCGTATAGAGGCGTTTGGAGACACGATACGAATCTGGCTTAACGGAGTTAATACGGCGAATTTGCTTGATAACACGACAAGCAAAGGATTTATAGCTTTTCAGGTTCATTCCATCGGAAAAGATGATTCGAAAGACGGAAAAGAAATCAAATGGAAAAATATCCGTATCATGACTGAGGGTATCAAAGGTAACCTGATGCAGGGCACGTTGATTCCGGAAGTTAACAGGATACCTAATACGCTTTCTTCCAAGGAAAGTGCTGACGGATGGGAGTTGTTGTTTGATGGTAATACTTCGGCCGGATGGCGTGGAGCTCACAAAGACGTGTTTCCGGATAAAGGTTGGAGAGTTGGAAATGGTGAAATCACAGTGTTGCGTTTTGACGGTGGTGAGTCTACACATGGTGGTGATATTGTGACGGTGGACGAATATTCGGCATTTGAATTGAGTGTTGAGTTTAAGATCACCGAAGGAGCTAATAGCGGAATCAAATATTTTGTAACCGAAGGAGAAAAGCAAAAAGGTTCCGCTTTCGGACTTGAATATCAAATTTTGGATGATAATCGTCATCCGGACGCAAAACTCTCTACGTCCATTGAGGGTAGTCGTACATGTGCCGGCCTTTATGACATGATTAAACCTCAGAATAAGCGCTTTAATGGTGTCGGTCAATGGAATTTGGCGGTAATAAAAGTGTTTCCTAATAATCATGTAGAGCATTGGCTGAACGGGTTTAAAACATTGGAATATGAGCGTGGCTCGGATGCTTTCCGCGAATTAGTGAAAGGTAGTAAATATGCAGCTAAAGAATATAATACGAACGGCCGGTTCGGCGAAGCGCCGAAAGGTCGTATCCTTTTGCAGGATCATGGAGACGAAGTTTCGTTTCGCAGTATTAAAATTAAAGAAATGAAATAACGAAAAAATACCATAATACGTTTTGTAGGTTAATATTTATTTATTATCTTTGCAGTCGATTAAGAAACAGTGAGGATGAAGGGGAACGGGGAGTTCCCCTTCTTTTGTAATTATGATAGAGAAAAGCGTTATAAACAGTTTGGTAGAGGAGAAATTGAAAGGAACGGATTATTATCCGGTGGATATTTCCGTAAGTCCGGACAATTTGATTTCGATAGAGATTGATAACGATCATGGGGTCAGTATTGATGATTGTGTCGCATTGAGCCGTTATGTAGAGGAACATCTTGATCGTGAGAAGGATGATTTTGAACTGGAGGTCGGTTCATCGGGTATTACATCGCCGTTTAAGATTGTGCGCCAATACCTGAAGAATGTCGGCAATGAGGTAGAGATGCTGTTAAGGAGTGGGATAAAACTTACAGGTGTTCTGAAGGCGGCCGACGATAACGGTGCGACGATCATGATTGATAAGAAAGTGAAAACCGATGATTCGAAGCGTAAAATGACGGTTCAGGAAGACCAGACTTACTTATACAGTGAAATAAAACATACAAAATATTTAATCAGATTTTAAAAAGCTATGGCGAGTAAAAAAGAAGAAACAGTCAGTATGATTGATACATTGGCGGAATTTAAGGATCTTAAAAATATTGATAAAGAAACGATGATCAATGTATTGGAAGAATCGTTTCGCAATGTTATAGCCAAAATGTTCGGCACAGATGAAAATTATGACGTTATTATAAATCCGGGAAAAGGAGACTTTGAAATTTGGCGTAATCGTACGGTTGTACCTGATGGCGGACTGGAGGATGCTAATTTGCAGGTAACTTTAAGCGAGGCGCGTGAAATGGATCCGGATTGCGAAGTCGGAGAAGAAGTGACGGACGAAGTTCATTTTGAAAAATTCGGTCGCCGTGCTATTTTAAACTTGCGCCAGACACTTGCTTCTAAAATCCTGGAATTACAGAAAGATAGTCTTTTTTCCCGTTATAAAGAGCACGTCGGAACAATCGTTTCCGCTGAAGTATATCAGATCTGGAAAAAGGAAATCCTTTTGTTAGATGACGACGGTAATGACCTACTGCTTCCTAAAGCAGAGCAGATACCTTCGGATTTTTTCCGCAAGGGCGAGACGGTTCGGGCTATCATTAAGGAAGTCTCAAATGATAATAATAATCCCAAAATTATTTTATCCCGTACCAATAATCTCTTTTTGAAACGTTTATTTGAACTTGAGGTGCCGGAAATAAATGACGGACTTATTACGATAAAAGCGATTGCCCGTATTCCGGGCGAGCGTGCCAAAATCGCGGTGGAGTCTTATGATGATCGCATTGATCCGGTGGGCGCCTGTGTTGGTATGAAAGGTTCACGTATACGAGGTATTGTTCATGAATTGCGTAATGAAAATATTGATGTGATCAATTATACGTCAAATATTTCTCTTTTTATTCAACGTTCATTGAGTCCGGCAAAAATATCTTCTATCCGTGTTAACGAAGAAGAAAAAAGTGCGGAAGTTTTTCTTCGTCCTGAAGAAGTTTCGCTTGCAATCGGTAAGGGAGGTATGAATATTAAGCTGGCTTGTATGCTTACTGAGTATAGGATTGATGTGTTCCGCGATATCGATGACGCAGACGAAGAGGATATTTATTTGGATGAATTTGCTGACGAAATAGACGGATGGGTTATTGATGCCTTGAAAACATTGGGTTGCAATACGGCAAAAGCGGTTCTGGCAATGTCTCCTGAAGATATTATTGAACGTGCGGACCTTGAAGAACAGACGGTTAGGGATGTGTACCGTATCTTGTCTGCTGAATTCGAAGACGGACGCAACGATATCTCCACAAAAGAAACTGCTCCGGAAGAATAAAAAAATGCAGTTGGATACTGCAGGTAAAGAGATAGATGGAAAATAAAGATTAAGATATATATATGCCTGTAAAATTAAACAAAGTAATTAAAGACTTGAATGTGGGACTTTCTACGGTCGTAGACTTTCTGAATAAGAAAGGCTATGAGGTTGAAAATAATCCTAATGCCCGGGTTTCCGATGATCAATATGATTTGTTGGTAAAAGAGTTTGGTAACGGGATTGTGCCGCAAAAGGAAAAGATGATCGTTAAACCTGCAGTGAGTGAAATGCCTTCGAAAGAGAAACCAAAAACGCAGGAAATAGAAGAAATAAGAATGGAGATTCCGGAAGAAATCAAGCCCAGGATTATAACAAAAGGGAAGATAGATCTGGAGGAAAGACCCTCAAAGGTAAAATCTTCTTCAAAGCCGGAGAAGGTTTTTTCCGAAAAAGAATTTCCGTCGGTAAACAAGAAAATAAAAACTCCGAAAGTTGAAAGTGAAAAACCAAATATGGAGCTTCCTTTAGATAAGCCGGAGGTTAAGAAGGAAGAAGCAATAAAGGCAGAGCCTGTCGGAAAAACAGAACCGGAAGAATTTGTGGAAAAAGCCGCTCCTGAAATTCCGGCTGAACCAGTTATTGAAAAGAACCATAAAGAGCCGGAACCCGAAGTTGCTTCCGAGCCGAATCTGAAAGTTGAAGAACAACTGCCCGTAGTAAAAGATAGTGCGTCCGATACAAAAAGAGAGGCAGTTGAAGAAGAGCCGTTCCGCCTGAACAAGCCTCAGATAGAATCAAATATTAAGGTTACCGGAAGGATTGACCTCTCAGCGATTAATCAGGCAACAAGCCCACGAAAGAAAACGAAAGAGGAGAAAAAACGCGAACGTGAAGAACGTCGTGAAAAAATAGTAGGGCAGCGAAAGCCCCAACCTCAAACCCAATCTCAATCTCAATCTTCTTCACCGGCGGAAAAAACTACCGGCGGAACATCTGCGGATAGTAATAAACAGAAACGCAAACGTATCAGGAAAGATCGTGTTGATGTCAATAATACACCGGGTACAAATTTCCGTCGTGAGGATCGTAGTAAGCAACAACCATCGCAACAACGACCGTCACAACAACGACCGAAGCGGCCTGTTCGCGCAGAAGTGAACGAGGAAGATGTGCAAAAACAGGTGAAAGAAACATTAGCGCGCCTGACGAGTAAAAACTCAAAAGGAAAGGCCGCTAAGTATCGCCGTGAGAAACGTGATGCTGCTGCAAATCGTGAGTTGGAGCTTCTTGAAGAAGAAAGACGCGATAGTAAGGTGCTGAAACTGACCGAGTTCGTTACGGCGAATGATCTTGCCAGCATGATGAATGTACCTGTTACGCAGGTCATATCGACATGTATGAGTATTGGTATAATGGTATCCATCAATCAACGCCTTGACGCGGAAACGATTAATATTGTGGCGGAAGAGTTTGGCTATACGACCGAATACGTCAGTGCGGATGTGGCCGAAGCTATCGCGGAAGAAGTGGATAAAGAAGAGGATATGGTGTCTCGTCCGCCGATTGTAACGGTAATGGGGCATGTTGATCATGGTAAGACTTCTTTGCTTGATAATATCCGTAAGTCGAATGTCATTGCCGGTGAAGCCGGAGGTATTACCCAGCATATCGGCGCGTACAATGTGAAATTGCCGGATGGACGCCGCATTACATTCTTAGATACTCCCGGTCATGAGGCGTTTACCGCGATGCGTGCGCGTGGTGCACAGGTTACCGATATCGCTATTATTATTGTTGCGGCAGACGATAGTGTGATGCCTCAGACAGTTGAGGCGATTAACCATGCTTCTGCAGCAGGTGTTCCTATCGTATTTGCAATAAATAAGATTGATAAGCCGCATGCTAATCCAGAGAAAATCAAGGAAGAGCTGGCTAATATGAATTACTTAGTAGAAGACTGGGGTGGAAAATATCAAAGTCAGGAAATCTCGGCAAAGCAAGGTATTGGTATGCCTGAATTGCTTGAGAAAATTCTTTTAGAAGCGGAAATGTTAGATTTGAAGGCTAATCCGAAGCGTCGTGCCACGGGATCAGTCATAGAGTCGACATTGGATAAGGGACGCGGGTTTGTTTCAACCGTATTGGTAAGCAACGGAACCTTGAAACAGGGGGATATCGTATTAGCCGGTACACATTACGGACGCGTAAAGGCAATGTTTAACGAGCGTAATCAGCGAATAGAACAGGCAGGTCCTTCTGCACCGGCAACCATCCTTGGGCTTGACGGCGCACCACAGGCCGGTGATACATTCAATGTATTGGAAACAGAGCAGGAAGCGCGTGAAATTGCTACTCGTCGCGAGCAATTGCAGCGTGAGTTAGGACTTCGTACACAGAAACGTTTCGGACTTGAAGAGCTGGGTCGTCGTCGTGCATTGGGTAATTTCCATGAACTGAACATGATTGTGAAAGGAGACGTGGACGGTTCTGTGGAAGCTTTATCGGATTCATTGATAAAGTTGTCTACGGAGGAGATTCAGGTGAATGTTATACACAAGGCCGTAGGTCAGATTTCCGAATCGGATATTTCGCTTGCGGCTACGGCGGATGCGATTATTATCGGATTCCAGGTGCGTCCTTCTATGCAGGCACGTCGTTTTGCAGAAAGTGAAGGAGTGGAAATCCGTTTGTATTCTATCATTTACGATGCGATAAATGATGTGACAGATGCAATGGAAGGTTTGCTGTCGCCTGAGATTCGCGAGGATATATGTGGAGAAGTTGAAGTATTGCAAGTGTTTAAGGTATCAAAAGTAGGAACAATTGCCGGATGTATCGTGAAGGAAGGAAAAATCAAGCGTACGAATAAGGTACGTGTAATCCGTGATGGTATTGTAATATATACAGGCGATTTAACTTCATTGAAACGCTTTAAGGATGAAGTGAAAGAAGCAGTTACCGGTCAGGATTGTGGTATTTATATTAATAACTACAGCGATGTTCAGATCGGAGATATCATTGAACCGTTTGATCAGGTAGAGATAAAGAAAACGTTATAAAAAAATAGAATGAATTGGTTAGACATAGTTATTCTCTGTCTTGCCGGAGCCGGATTGATAAAAGGTTTATTTGACGGAATGATCAAACAAGTGGTTGCACTTGGCGCTTTGATTATCGGGATATATCTTTGTACCGGCGCCGCGGAATGGTTGCGCGGTTATTTAATACAATTAGACTGGTTTCCGCAACAGGCGGTTTTCCTGACAAGTTATTTTTTGGGATTCGTTTTGATTGTTGGAGTCATATTATTCGCAGGACACATCATTCACAATCTGATAAGTGTTACGCCGTTAAGTATATTTAATCATATAATCGGCGGATTAATAGGATTTGTATTGATGGTCTTGTTTCTAAGTTTTCTGTTGAACGTAATAGAGGTACTTGATAATAACTCTGTTATTTTATCACGGGAAGTAAAGGTAGAATCACGTTATTACGATACGATAAGAAATATTATACCGACAGTATTTCCCGGGAATTTATTTGAATTAAAAATCTGATATTGTCGGATAATGGAAGAACAAGGTAATATATTAAATGAAGTAACTTCCGGTGAATATAAATATGGCTTCACGACTGATGTGGAGACTGAAGTTATTCGTAAAGGACTTGATGAGGATATCGTACGTATTATTTCTCAGAAGAAAGAAGAACCTTCCTGGTTGCTTGATTTTCGTCTGAAAGCATTTCGTCACTGGCAGACAATGGAAATGCCTTCATGGGCTCAATTAAATATTCCGCCTGTTGATTATCAGGATATTATTTATTATGCTGCCCCTAAGAAGAAAGAGGGGCCTAAAAGTCTTGATGAAGTAGATCCGGAGTTATTGAAGACTTTTGATAAGTTGGGAATTCCGCTTCATGAGCAGAAAATGTTGAGCGGTATGGCTGTTGATGCGGTTATGGATAGTGTTTCCGTAAAAACGACATTTAAAGAAACGCTTGCCGAGAAGGGTATTATATTCTGTTCATTTAGTGAGGCGGTTAAACATCACCCGGATCTTATTCAGAAATACCTTGGTAGTGTGGTTGGTTATCGCGATAACTTTTTTGCCGCACTCAATTCGGCGGTTTTTTCAGATGGTTCTTTTGTTTATATACCCAAAGGCGTGCGTTGTCCGATGGAGTTAAGTACTTACTTTCGCATCAATGCGGCAAATACGGGACAGTTTGAAAGGACGCTTATTGTCGTGGATGATGATTCATACGTTAGTTATTTAGAAGGATGTACGGCGCCTATGCGTGATGAGAACCAACTTCATGCTGCTATTGTTGAAATTATAGCCAATGAACATGCGGAGGTTAAATATTCGACCGTTCAGAATTGGTACCCCGGCGATAAGAACGGAAACGGAGGTATCTATAATTTTGTGACGAAACGGGGGCTTTGTAAAGGCGAGGGTAGTAAGATTTCGTGGACTCAGGTGGAAACCGGTTCTGCCATCACCTGGAAGTATCCTTCGTGTATATTAGCCGGAGATAACTCCGTAGGAGAGTTTTATTCTGTAGCGGTAACGAATAATTATCAACAGGCGGATACCGGAACAAAGATGATTCATCTGGGTCGTAATACGCGTAGTACGATTGTTTCCAAAGGGATATCGGCCGGGCATAGTCAGAATAGTTATCGTGGTCTGGTAAAAATTTCCCCGCGTGCGGAAAACGCCCGTAATCATAGCCAGTGTGATAGTTTATTGTTGAGTTCAACATGTGGAGCGCATACTTTTCCGTATGCGGATATACAGAATGAAAGTGCGGTCGTGGAGCATGAAGCTACGACTTCGAAAATAAATGAGGATCAATTATTTTATTGTAATCAACGCGGAATAGATACGGAAAAGGCGGTGAGCCTTATTGTCGGTGGTTATGCCCGTGAAGTAATGAACAAGCTTCCGATGGAGTTTGCTGTTGAGGCGCAGAAGCTTTTAGCGATTTCTTTGGAAGGAAGTGTAGGATGAAAGTCAATCCATTTTCCGGAGATTTGTCTCCGAAGCGAATGAATGATAAATGATTAATTGCAGATGGAAAAGATACTGTTAGAAATAAAGAATTTACATGCCTCGATAGACGGCAAAGAGATATTAAAAGGAATAGATCTTACGGTTAAAGCCGGAGAAGTTCATGCAATAATGGGGCCTAACGGCTCGGGTAAAAGTACGTTGAGCAGCGTTCTTGTCGGAAATCCGGCTTTTACGGTGACGGAAGGTACGGTGATGTACAAGGGGAAAAATCTGTTGGACGTAGCGCCGGAAGATCGTAGTCGCGCCGGTATATTTCTTAGTTTTCAATATCCGGTGGAAATACCGGGGGTAAGTATGGTCAATTTTATGCGTGCGGCCGTGAATGCTCATCGTGAATATCGTGGTGAGGAACCTGTTTCGGCAACGGACTTTCTAAAGATGATGCGCGAAAAGCGCGAATTGGTAGAAATGGATAGTAAGTTGACCGGTCGTAGTGTAAATGAAGGCTTTTCCGGAGGAGAAAAAAAACGTAATGAAATTTTCCAGATGGCAATGCTTAATCCGTCACTTTCCATTCTTGACGAAACAGACAGCGGTCTTGATATAGATGCTTTGCGTATTGTTGCCAATGGCGTAAATAAACTTAAAACACCTGATAATGCAACGATGGTCATTACGCATTATCAGCGTTTACTTGATTATATAAAACCGGATGTAGTGCATGTTTTATTTAAGGGACGGATTGTGAAAACAGCAGGTCCTGAGTTAGCTCTGGAACTGGAAGAAAAAGGTTACGACTGGTTGAAAGAGGAGAACGCTCTATGAATGCGGAAAAACAATATATAGAGATCTTTTCACAATTTGAAGATGTGATAAGGCAGCATGCGCCCGAATGTATGAATGCTGTACGGACACAGGCGTTTGCTGATTTTGAACGTCAGGGATTTCCTTCTTTAAAAGATGAAGATTTTCGTTATACGGATGTATCACAGGCTTTTGCACCGGATTACGGACTCAATTTGAAACGTCTGAAAACATATATCAATCCGGCAGAGGTTTTTCGTTGCGATGTTCCGAATATGAGTACCCAGTTGTTTTTTGTTGTTAATGATTCTTTTAATGAGGATGCGTTGCCTGAATCATTGCTGCCGGAAGGTGTTTATGCAGGAGGCATGAAATCTTTCGCGGAGCGTTATCCGGATATATTTTCGCAATATTACAGCAAGATAGCACAAACGTCAAAAGACGCGATTACCGCCCTTAACACCATGTTTGTTCAGGATGGGTTTGTTCTCTATGTTCCGCGTGATATAAAGCTTGAGCGAACCGTTCAATTAGTGAATGTTATCCGGAGTCAGGTCGATGTGATGGTGAATCGTCGTGTTTTGGTGATCATGGAGCCCTGTTCGAAGGCTCGGCTTTTGGTTTGTGATCATAGTATGGATGATGTAAAAAGTCTGACAACACAGGTAGTCGAGATTTACGCGGATGAAGGGGCGTATTTTGATTATTATGATCTGGAAGAAAGTAATGTATCGACCACCCGTTTTTCTTCTTTGCATGTTGAACAGGCGGCTTTGTCTAATGTATTAGTTAACGGCATTACCCTAAATAACGGACTTACGCGTAATAACTATCATGTATCTCTTAATGGAGAAGGTGCGGAAACGACTCTTTGTGGTATGGCTGTCCAGGATAAAAATCAGCAGGTTGATACCTATACGCATATTACGCATGCTGTACCACGATGCAAGAGTACGGAATTATTTAAAAATGTTCTTAATGATCATTCTGTGGGAGTGTTTAGCGGACGGATATTAGTCAAAGAAGACGCTCAAAAAACAGAAGCCTATCAGACAAACCGTAATATGTGTATAACGCGTGAAGCGCGTATGTATAGCAAACCACAGCTTGAAATCTATGCGGATGACGTAAAATGTTCGCATGGGATGACAACGGGACAGCTCGATGAACAGGCATTGTTTTATATGCAGAGTCGTGGCATATCACGTGAAGAAGCAAGAATGTTGCTGAGTGTTGCGTTTACCTCCGATGTGATCGAAAATGTGCGCTTGGAGCCGTTGAAAGATCGTCTTCATTATTTAGTGGAAAAACGATTCCGGGGAGAACTTGCCCAGTGTGCCGGTTGTGGAGTTTGTAAATAGATTTGTCCATATAGTTGTGAAATGTAAAGCCAAAAGAAAATTTATTTTCTTTTGGCTTTACATTTCATTTGCATTATCTTTAATCCTGTAAATTGAAAATAGGCGGCACCTCGGCAGTACAAAACAAAAACAAGTTTTCGTTTTGTACTTCTCTCGGCTTGCACTATCTTTGGATGTGTTTTTGAATATTTGTAAATCTAAATAATGTAACAATGAAAAAGCAGTTTCTTCTAGGATTTCTTGTGGTGATGTTTGTTTGTTTGCAGTCTGTTTGCGGACAAGCCAAATATGTGTTTTATTTTATCGGTGATGGTATGGGGATTAACCAGGTGAATATAACAGAGGCTTATCTCTCTTCCCTGAAAGGGGGACGTGGTTCTGCTTCATTGCTGATGACTCAGTTTCCGGTAGCCTCCATGGCCTCCACATTTTCGGCGAATGCGGATGTAACTGATTCGGCTGCGTCAGGGACAGCATTGGCGACGGGAACGAAAACAAATAATGGCTATATCGGCGTCGATCCGGATTTAGGGCATTTGGAGTCAATAGCGGCAAAGGCTAAAAAAGCAGGAAAGAAAGTCGGGGTTACTTCTACTGTTCCTGTTAATCATGCTACTCCGGCTGCGTTCTACGGACATCAGAAAGATCGCAATATGTATTATGAAATAGCCCAGGATTTGCTTTTGTCGGGTTTTGATTTTTTTGCCGGGGCAGGTCTTTACAACCGTGATAATTTGTATGATAATACAAAAGTGCCGGATATTTATCCGCAAATAGAATTGGCGGGCTATACAATTTCAAGGGGGTACGATGATTTTAAAGCGAATGCCGGAAAATCAAAGAAGGTTTTGCTCGTACAAAAGAACTGGGAGGAAGTGGGAGGTATACCTTACGCGATTGACCGTACAAATGAAGATCTGACATTGAAACAAATAACGGAAGCAGCTATTGACGTGCTTACAAGAGATAATAAAAAGGGATTTTTCCTGATGCTTGAAGGCGGACGGATCGATTGGGCCGGTCATGGAAATGATGGGGCTGCAGTGATAAAAGAAGTGATGGATATGGATGATGCAGTGAAGGTAGCATACGAATTTTACAAAAAGTACCCGAAAGAAACGCTGATCGTCATCACGGCTGATCATGAGACCGGAGGGCTAACCGCAGGCAGAGGAGACATGAATATAAATGTGCTGCAGTATCAAAAAATGTCACAGGATAAATTGACGGAACGAATTAATGAACTATTTGTATCTAAGGATGGGAATGTTGCGTGGGATGATGTTAAAAGTCTGTTGACTGAAACAATGGGTTTTTGGAAAAATGTTCCGGTGAGCTGGGAGCATGAAAAGATACTGCGTGATGCTTTTGAAGAAACAATTGCTAAAAAACGTGACATAAAAGATCATAATCTTTATGCGGATAATTCTTTACTTGCTGCAAAAGCAAAGCTGGTAATGAATGATGTTGCTAAGCTTGGATGGTCAACAGGTTCTCACTCCGCTGATTTTGTGCCGGTATTTGCTATTGGAGTGGGGCAGGAACTATTTATGCGTAAGATGGATAATACGGATATTCCTAAGAATATAGTGAAAGCGGCGAACTATTAATTTTTTATATAAATCTGATATAATGAAAACTAAAAATCTATTACCGGTATTATTATTGATGTTATTTTCCTGCTCAGGGAATAAGAGTCAGGTGGGAGGAGAAGTGATGTATTTTGACGGAAAATACATAAAACAAGTGATGAATCAGGTAGCGGAATGGCAGATTGCGCACCCGAAGCATAAACAATACGATTGGACAAACGGCGCGTTTTATGCCGGAATGTTTGCTGCATGGGAGACTACGAATTCACAGGCAATATACGATGCGATGGTGGCTATGGCTCGTGATTCCAACCAATGGCAACCCGGCCCCCGATGGTATCACGCGGACGATCATGCTATATGTCAGACATACATGGATTTATATCGTGCGGATAAAAATAAACAGCCGGAAATGCTCCAGCCTACAATCGATACTTTGATAAAGTTTGTGTCCGAGCCTTATCCGGTGAAAGGTATTGCGACCATAAAATGGTGGTGGTGTGATGCCTTGTTTATGGCCCCCCCAGCGCTTGCTAAATTTGGTATTACTACCAGAGAAAGCCGTTTTCTTGAGTATAACGACATCTATTATCAGGAATGCTATGATTTGCTTTATAATAAAGAAGAGCGTCTGTTCGCGCGTGATTTGAATTATGTAATCAAAGGTGATACGACGGATCGTTATGAAGCGAACGGAAAGCTTATATTTTGGTCTCGTGGTAATGGTTGGGTTCTTGGAGGCCTTGTTCGTTTGTTGAAAGAGTTGCCTCAAGATTATCCTAATCGTCCGTTTTATGAAAATCTATATAAAGAAATGTGCGCACGTGTTGTAGAACTGCAACAGGAAGACGGTTTATGGCGCGCAAGCCTTTTGGATCCGGATTCGTATCCTGGTGGTGAAGTGAGTGGTTCCGGCTTTTTCTGTTATGCTTTCGCATGGGGTGTAAATGAGGGATTGCTTGATGCTGTAAAATATCGTCCTGCAGTTGAGAAGGCATGGGTATCCCTGAATAAATGTGTGAATGAAGAAGGCCGGATAGGATGGGTTCAGCCTATAGGAGCTGATCCCCGCAGGAACTTTGGCGAAGACAGCTGGGAGGTTTATGGTACGGGCGCATTTCTTCTTGCGGGAAGTGAAGTCATCAAGTTAAAATAGGTCTTTCGGATAAAATAGCAATAAAAAAAGAAGCCCTGTATGAGTTTCTTTTTTTATTGCTATTCTACTAAATATAGTATTATCAGTTATTTTCTGCACCAGCGAATTCCATCAGATAGGCTTTGATGAAACCGTCAATTTTGCCGTCCATAACACCATTCACATCGGATGTCTGATAATTTGTACGATGATCTTTTACGCGGCGGTCGTCAAAGACATAGCTACGAATCTGGGAACCCCATTCAATTTTCATTTTGCCAGCTTCCACTTTGGCCCTTTCTGCCAATCGGTGTTGCATTTCCTTATCATAGAGGATTGAACGTAATTGTCGCATGGCGTTTTCCCGGTTTTTGGGTTGATCTCGCGTTTCGGTATTTTCGATGAGAATCTCCTCTTCTTCGCCCGTGTGCGGGTCTTTATACTGATAACGAAGGCGTACGCCGGATTCGACCTTGTTTACATTTTGCCCTCCGGCGCCACTGGACCGGAATGTATCCCACGATATGTTTGCCGGGCTGATGTTGACCTCAATCGTATCATCTACAAGCGGTGTGACGAATACGGATGCAAAGGATGTCATACGTTTCCCTTGCGCATTATAAGGGGATACACGAACTAAGCGATGTACTCCGTTTTCTCCTTTCATGTAACCATAGGCATAGTCGCCTTCTATCTGCATTGTGACAGTCTTGATTCCGGCTTCGTCACCATCCTGCAGGTTGCTGATTGAAACTTTGTAATTGTTGGATTCACCCCAACGCATATACATGCGCATCAGCATGGAGGCCCAATCCTGGCTTTCCGTACCTCCGGCGCCTGAATTAATTTTCAATACGCAACCCATCTGGTCCGCTTCTTCACGAAGCATGTTACGGAATTCCAGATTTTCAATGATTTCCTTTGTTTTTGCATAAGCGGCATCCACTTCTTCTTCGCTCGTTATGCCTTCTTTTGCATACTCAAAGGCCAGGTTTAGCTCTTCTGCGGCATCATGTACTTCTTTGTAGAGTTCAATCCATTTTTTCAGTCCCTTTACAATCAGCATTTGTGCTTCGGCGCGTTTTGCGTCTTCCCAGAACGCGGGATCCTGTGTTCTTAATTCTTCTTCTTCTAATTGGACGGTCTTGGCATCGATGTCAAAGGTACCTCCTCAACGCGAGCTCGCGCTCCAACAAATCTTTTAGTTGGTCTGATGTAATCATATTAATCTATTTAATTATTAAAAAATTATTTTAAAATCTCAACTCAGGATATGAAATAGCGAAATTAGTCTGAAACACTTTTCGTTTCCACATATTTTTTTGCCTTATCTAAGGCTTCATGTATATTTCTGCAGATATAGTCGCCTCCGATTTTTTTATCCATACCGCTTTTCATCAGTACAGTCCGTACATTTTCGTTTACTCCTGAAAGTATAACCTGTATATGTTCTTTAGCAGACAATCGGCATAGACTCTCTAAGTTGTGCAGCCCTGTAGAGTCCATAAATGGAACTTTGCGCATGCGAATGATACGAACTTTCGGTGTGTCTCCCATTTGTTTCATACACTCGTCGAACTTATTAGCGACACCAAAGAAGAACGGGCCGTCTATTTCATAAACCTCTACCCCCTTAGGTATGTCAAGAACTTCGTTGTCATTTATCAGTTCTCCTTCGTTTGACAAGTCAATTTTTTCTTTCGATACCGACACATGAGTGGTTTCCATTATACGACGCATAAATAGTATCATAGCCAATAGTAATCCTATTTCTATTGCAATCGTTAGGTCGAAAAGAACAGTAAGGAGAAATGTTACCAATAAAACAACTACGTCACTTCTGGGGTTTTTCAGTAGCGAACGGAAAGTGCGCCACTCACTCATGTTGTATGAGACTATAATCAAAACACCTGCTAAGCAGGACATGGGTATATGTTTTGTGAGAGGGCCCAAAAAGAGTAAAATCAGCAACAATACGATGGCATGTATGATTCCTGCTATGGGTGTACGTCCGCCGTTGTTAATATTGGTCATGGTACGTGCAATAGCCCCCGTTACCGGGATGCCTCCAAATATCGGAACAACTATATTCGCAGCCCCCTGAGCGATGAGTTCTGTGTTTGAGTCGTGTTTTTCTCCGGTAACCCCGTCAGCTACGGTAGCAGAAAGCAATGATTCAATGGCGCCGAGTAATGCAATTGTAAAAGCAGACGGCAATAACAGATTAATCGTTTCCATGTTGATAGGAATCGTTTCCGGGCTAGGTAGGGATGCATTGATCTCAAATCTGTCACCGATAGTTTCTATCCTTGTAACACCGAGGTATGTACGCATCAGATAGACAATGAGTGTCATTATGATGATTGCAACCAACGAACCTGGAACTTTTTTTGATATTTTCGGTGTCAGGATAATAATGCCTATGCTGACAATGCCGATGAGTAGCGACCACCACGACATAGTCGTTATGTTTTGGGCATAAACAATCCATTTGGATACAAAGTCTCCCGGAATCTTATCAATGGTCATACCGAATAAATCTTTCATCTGCGTGGTGAAAATAGTTAGCGCTATACCACTCGTGAAGCCAACAACAATAGGGTAAGGGATGAATTTTATAATCGTCCCCAACCTTAGTACCCCCATTAATACTAATAACATGCCGGCGAGGAAAGTGGCGATAGCCAGTCCTTCTATACCGAAATTCTGTATTATACCATATACAATGACAATGAATGCTCCTGTCGGTCCTCCAATCTGGACAGAACTTCCTCCGAGAAACGAGACAATAAAACCTCCGATTATCGCCGTAATCAGTCCTTTTTCCGGACTAACACCCGATGCTATACCAAACGCTATTGCTAAAGGTAAAGCTACAATACCCACGATAATTCCAGCCATTAAATCACTCAGGAATTTCTCTTTCGTATATGATTTAATAGATTGAAATAGCTTGGGCTTGAAATATGCTACAATCTTCATTATGAGAATTCTGTGTTAAAAACGGTGCAAAGTTACAAAAAAGTCATTAATTCTATCAATAATAGCATAGATATTATTGATATGGTAAAATGTGCTGAACTGCTTTTTTTGTGCTATATTTGCAATAGAGAAAAAACAATTTAATTGATTTTAAATTATATAGAGTTATGAAGAAGTTATTTAGTTTATCAATCTTATTAATATTATTAATTATGGGAACAAATGTTCAAAATGGTAGTGCAAAGGAATTTGAATTATTTAAATTACCTTATGAAAGTAATGCGTTGGAACCGGTAATAGGTAAACAAACAGTAGAGTTTCATCATGGCAAGCATGTTCAGACTTATGTGAATAATCTGAATAATCTTAAAAAAGGAACTCCTTTTGATGATTTGTCATTAGAAGATATTGTGAAATATTCGGATGGTGGTATATTTAACAATGCCGCTCAGGTATGGAATCATGAATTTTATTTCTATACATTTTCCCCGAAGGGTGGAGGTGAACCTTCCGGAGCATTGGCGGAAGCTATAAAAAAACAGTTCGGAAGTTTTGAGGATTTCAAAAAAGAATTTAATGCGGCGTCTGTTGGTTTGTTTGGTTCCGGTTGGGCGTGGGTAGCTAAAGATAAAAGTGGAAAATTGGTTATTCTGAAAGAAAGTAATGCCGGAAATCCGCTTAAAGCCGGATTGGTGCCTCTTATCGGATTCGATGTTTGGGAACATTCTTACTATCTTGACTATCAAAATCGTCGTGCTGATCACATAAGTGCGCTTTGGAATATTATAGACTGGAAAGTCGTGGAAAAAAGATTTGAAGGTAAGTAAATTACTGTATAATAATTTGATAATCCACCTTCTCCTGAGGGTGGATTTTTAGTAACAAGACATAATAAGTACAGAGTATGGAATCATTCAGTGATATAATAAAAGGCGATAAGCCTGTCTTGGTCGACTTTCATGCAACATGGTGCGGACCATGTAAAGCGATGGGGCCGGTTATTGAAGATATTGGAAAAGAATTGCAGGGAGAAGCGCGTGTGCTGAAGATTGATGTCGACAAAAATCAGGGTGTTGCCGATCAGTATAATGTACAAGCCGTTCCTACATTTATTATTTTTAAAAACGGAGAGGCCGTGTGGCGTAATGCCGGAGCTATGGATAAGGCTACTTTATTAGCTCAGGTGAAGGCTTTTTTTTGATAAGGCATTTCAGGATTATAAAAGAGGGCCTGTGGAATATCTATTTTTCACAGGTTTTTTTGTGTCAGTGATTTTGTATTGCTCTCGACTTGCACTATCTTTGCAGCTTAAAATGGACTTTTTATGCATGTTTTCTATAAAATGGCGATGATACACCGTAACGTCGGATAAATGATTTTGTATTATGGAAAATTGGAAAAAAGTTTTTGCGATCATTTGGACTGGGCAATTCCTGTCTATTCTTAGCAGTACAATCGTCAATTTTGCTATCATACTCTGGATCAGCATCGAAACCGGATCGGGAGAAATGCTTGCCTTGGCTGCTATTGCGGGTATGTTGCCACAAGCATTGTTGGGGCCGGTGTGTGGTGTTTTCATTGACCGCTGGAAGAGGAAAGCTATCATGATATTAGCCGATTGTTTTATTGCTCTTTGTACTTTAGCCCTTGCTGTTTTGTTTTGGGCCGGCATTGCAGAAATGTGGCATATTTTTATTCTTTTAGGTTTACGCTCCATAGGATCGGCTTTTCATTCTCCGGCTATGCAGGCTTCGGTGCCTTTATTAGCTCCGGAGGAACAAATTGCGCGTATCGCCGGGATAGACCAGATCATATTTTCGGTTGGAAATATCGCCGGGCCGGCGTTGGGAGCCTTATTCCTTTCTTTATGGGATATGGAATATGTCCTTTTATTAGATGTTTTTGGTGCGGTCATAGCATGTGTATCACTTCTGTTCGTGCATATTCCTGATCCGGAAAAATTAAAGAAGGAAGTGAAAAATGTATTTTCCGACATGAAAGAAGCCATTACGATTGTATTGAGGAACCACGGGTTAAGTTGGATTTTTTTATTTGCGACGATCATCATGTTTTTTATCATGCCTGTGAGTGTCTTATTTCCGTTGATGACTTTGAACCATTTCGGCGGTGATTCATTTCAGGTAAGTTTGATTGAAGTGTTATGGGGTGTCGGTTCATTGTTAGGCGGGATGATTATGGGAGCAAAGGTGTATAAAATAAACAAGGTCATACTGATCAATCTGATGTATATCGTGATCGGAATAACATTTTTATTCTCCGGCGTGTTATCTTCGGGGGAGTTTATTATATTTGCAGTGCTTACAGCTGTTGGGGGAATGGCCGGCTCTGTTTTTTATTCATCATTTACGGCTATTATACAGACAAATATAGATCCTTCAGCACTTGGGCGTGTTTTTTCGATGTATCTTACATTGAGCATGATCCCGTCGCTGATAGGACTTGTTGGAATAGGCTTTTTCTCGGATTATCTGGGGCTTACGACAACGTTTATTCTTTGTGGACTTATCATTGTCGTAGTCGGGATAGCAGCTTTTTTACCATCGTCGGCAATCAGGTTAGATAAAAAAATGAATCAATAATAAACCATCTGATTTCGGAATAGAATCGATTTCCGGAACAATTAATGTAAAAGAATATGAGTAGTACAACAAAAGAAATGCAGTTTTATAATTTACAGGTTAATGATGTTGAGAAAACATTCGAAACAGACTGCCGTACGGGATTAAGCAAAGAAAGTGCACAGCAGCGTTTTCTACTTGACGGGGCGAATGAATTTGAGAAAAAGAAGCAGAAATCTTTATTGTCCAAGTTTCTGGAACAGTTCAAGAGTTTCATGATCTTTGTGTTATTAATTGCCGCTATCATATCCGGAGTTGTTGGTTATATGAGCGGCGAAGGTTTTACGGATGCGATTATAATCCTGGTCATTGTCATTTTGAATGCCTGTATCGGGACAGCGCAGGAGGTGAAGGCCGAAAAATCAATCGAAGCGCTTGAAAAGATGTCGGCTCCTTATTCCAAAGTATTACGTGAGGGACAGGTGGAAACGATACCTTCCCGTGAGATTGTTAAAGGGGATGTTGTTGTGATAGAAACCGGTGATTTAATACCTGCGGATATACGTCTGACGGAAGCTATTAATCTGAAAATTGAAGAAGCCGCGCTAACGGGAGAGTCCGTACCGGAAACAAAACATTCCGAAGTCATTGAAGGGGAAGTTCCTTTGGGCGACAGGGAGAATATGGCCTTTTCTTCGACGCTTGTTTCTTACGGGCGTGGAAAAGGTATTGTTATAGCAACAGGAATGTCTACCGAAGTAGGAAAGATCGCAGGAATGATACAGTCTGTACCGGAAACGAAAACTCCGATGCAGGTGAGGATCGATCAATTAGGCAAATTTCTGGGGATAGCAGCTTTGGCTATCTGTCTGGTTATATTTCTGGTAGGTATTATAGAAGGGCGTAAAGTGTTGGAAATGTTTATGACTGCGGTCAGCCTTGCAGCCGCGGCTATACCGGAAGGGCTTCCTGCCGTCTCGACGATTGTCCTTGCCGTAGGAGTGCAGCGATTGGCAAAAAGACATGCGATTGTTCGACACCTCCCTTCCGTTGAAACATTGGGTAGTACCAATGTAATTTGTTCGGATAAAACGGGAACGCTTACGCAAAATAAAATGACAATTGTAAACCTGTACACCGATCATCAATTATCAAAAGTTTCTGAGTCATTGAATACGGATCAGACACGATTGCTAACTTCTTCTATTTTAGCTAATGACGCCAAGTTGAGCCGTGAAAATGGTCGTTGGAAAACTACCGGAGATCCAACTGAAACTGCATTTTTAGAAACCGGTTTACGTTTTGGGCTGAATAAGAGCGATATGGAAGGACAACAGGAACGTATTGCAGAGGTTCCGTTTGATTCAGAACGCAAAATGATGACAACTGTTAATCGTGACGGCGGTAAGATTTATGTACATACAAAAGGTGGTGTGGATGAATTGCTCGCCTGTTGTAACTATATCCAGCTGAACGGAAAAGTGCAGGAGTTGTCTGAGCATGAAAAGGACAAGATACGTGAGGCGAATGTGCATATGGCGGAGAAAGCATTGCGTGTGCTAGGGGTTGCTTATAAGGAAGTTTCGGTAGTACCTTCGGAGGTTACTCCGAAAACGCTGGAACATGATTTGATTTTTGCGGGGATGGTAGGGATGATTGATCCTCCACGTGAGGAAGTCAAAGACGCTGTCGTAAAATGTCGGGAAGCAGGAATCAAGCCTGTAATGATCACCGGCGATCATCTTATTACTGCGGTAGCGATTGCAGAGTCATTGGATATAAAAGAAAAGGATGAGATCGCAATGACCGGCAGCGAATTGGAAAAGATGAAGGACGCGGATTTACTTCAGCATATTGATGATACTTCTGTTTATGCCCGTGTTTCTCCCGAGCATAAGGTTCGTATCGTCAAAGCTTTTCAGGAAAAAGGAGCTATTGTTGCCATGACTGGTGACGGAGTAAATGATGCGCCGGCATTGAAGCTTGCTGATATTGGCCTGGCAATGGGTATTACAGGAACCGATGTATCCAAAGAGGCAGCTGATGTTGTGCTGGCCGACGATAATTTTACCACAATTGTTGCAGCAGTGGAAGAGGGACGTCGTATCTATGATAACATCCTGAAAGCTATACAGTTCATGCTGTCTACAAATATAGGGGAAATCATCGTTATATTTGTTGCTATTGTGGCAAACTGGCCTACGCCTTTATTACCGATACAGATTTTGTGGATAAACCTTGTTACGGATAGTCTACCGGCACTCGCCCTTAGCGTTGATCCGGCCGATCCGGATGTGATGCGTCGCAAGCCGGTTGATTCAAAAGGAGGTATTATGAGTAAAATGTTTCTGACACGGATCTTATTGCAAGGAGCAATGATCGGAGGATTATCTTTAGCCGCATTTTTAATAGGCTTACAGACGAGTGTGGCTGTCGGACAGACCATGACATTTGCCGTACTTGCATTTGCACAGATAACACATGTGCTTAATGTGCGTTCTTCCCTTCATAGTGCATTCCGCAATATGTTTAAGAATAAACTGTTATTGGGGGCTCTGGCTATTGTTTTATTTCTGATGATTATCGTGTTGGAGGTACCACAACTGCATGATATTTTCCATCTTGCACCATTAACACAAATGCAATGGATCTGGGTGGTGGTTCTTTCTATCGCTCCGCTTCCGATCGTTGAATTAATTAAAGGGGTTTTAAGGTTGATAAAAAAATAGAAGAAAAAGCCGGCGGGAAGTTTCCGTTATTCGAATTTTAAGGTCTGTGAATTATATTGAATCTATATGATAAAGATATGAGGATGAGATATCTTATGATTTTATTTTTTGTAACATTGAGTACCTTATCATCCATAGGGCAGGATGTTACATTTCAGAGCTTGACACCGGAGAATGGTCTTTCCCAGGTATCTGTCAATGATTTGTATCAAGATGAAAGAGGTTTTATCTGGATTGGTACCAGAGAGGGTATAAATTGTTATACCGGCAATGATATTCAGGTTTATAAATACCAAAAGGATAATCCCAATAGCCTGTTTTCCAATAATGTGTTGAGAATAACCGGAAATAAAAAGGGGAAGGTGTATCTTTTATGCGTTGATGGGGTCGCGGAATGGGATATGAAGAAAGAAAAATTTACGACACTTCAGGAGGCCTCCAATATTACGGTTATCTATTATAGTGAAGTTTTGTATGTTGGTAGAAATAATGAAATATTTGTATTGCGAGATGACTCGCCGCCTGAAATCTATTGCCGGTTACCACTAGATGATGATGTAGTATCAGCCATGTTTATCGATGATAAAGGAATGTTATGGGTCGGGACATCTAACCATGGATTATATCTGATCAATAAATCAACCAAGCAAGTCACCCATTTGGTACAGAAGGCGAATATTACGAATATTTACATGGATACTGATGGGGACGTCTGGTTTGGAAGCTGGGAACATGGATTGTACAGAGTGGTCAATGATAAAATTATTCGGTATTTGCATGACCCGCAGAGAAACAGTATCTCTTCTGATTTTGTAAGAACTTGTTGTGAGGACAATCAGGGAAATCTCTGGATTGGTACATTTATGGGGCTTGATAAACTAAATAAAAAAACCGGGGAATTTAGTCATTACTCTACTGGTCTCAATTCAGGAGGAATGACTCATCATTCGATATGGAGTATGATCAAAGATCATCAGGGTACCATCTGGTTTGGTACTTATTTCGGAGGTGTGAACTATTTTAATCCTGACTATGAGATTTATACACATTATAAAGTTTCTGATGAAGAAGGAAGGGGACTTAGTTCACCTATCGTCGGTAAAATGACGGAGGATGATAATAATAATCTATGGATCTGTACGGAAGGCGGAGGGATCAATGTATATAACAGAGAAACCGGAACATTTAAGTGGTATCAGTATGACAGTAACAAAAATAGTATTTCACATAATAATGTAAAATCAATTTATTTTGATTCCGGAAAAAAAATAATGTGGATCGGTACTCATTTAGGAGGACTAAACAGATTGGATTTGGATACGGATGTCTTTACTCACTATCGTTCAATAGAAAATGATTCGACCAGTTTACCTTCTGATATAGTCCGGGATATAGTATCCTATAAAGATGATTTAATAGTTGCTACCCAGAATGGAGTTTGTCTGTTTTCGCCCCGAACAGGCAAATGCCGCCAGATGTTTAAGGATACGGAGGATGGCCGTTTGATTAAAATGGTTGCGGATCTGTTCGTCGATTATTATGGAACATTATGGATTGCTGCAACCGGAGAAGGGGTTTTTTCTTATGATTTTGAAAAAGATGCGCTTACACATTATAAATATAATCCATTGATTATAAGTAGTATAAGTAGTAATAATATTAATAATATCTCACAGGATCATTATTACAACTTGTGGTTTTCAACATCCGGAAGCGGATTGGATCTGTTTGATTATGAAACAAAAAAGTTTACTAATTTTGATTCTCGTAAGAACGGTCTGGCAAGTGACTGTATTTATGAAGTGTGTGAATCCCGTTATGGAAAGCTTTTATTGATAACAAATCAGGGATTTAGCCAATTTGATCGTTCGGATTCTACCTTTTATAATTATAATAAAGACAATGGATTTCCATTATCCGCTATTAATGAAAATGCCCTTTACCTGACAAATGACGGGGAGGTCTTTCTGGGTGGGGTACAAGGGATGGTTTCTTTTTATGAAAAAGACCTTCTGTTTTCAAAAAAGGCTTATCAAATAACACCTTACCGGCTTACGGTGAATAATATTCCTGTCGCCGTTGACGACAAAACCGGAATTCTGCATGCGTCGCTTTATGCGTCACCGGATATCACTTTGGGAAGCCAATATTCTGTATTTAGTATTGAATTCGCGGTTACAAATTATATACCGGCGAATAAAGATAAGGTTGTATACCGGCTCGAAGGATTTTCGCAGGATTGGATAAATGCCAACAATCAGAATGTGATAACTTATACGAACCTTAATCCCGGAAAATATACTTTAGTCATAAAAGCCGGAGAAGATGGATTAACTGATGCCCTAAATCCGGAAACCCATCTGAATATAACCATTTTACCTCCGTTTTACCGGACTATATACGCCTATTTATTTTATGTAATACTAATTGCTGTTATCCTGTATTTTCTTATCAGATCCTATAAAAGCAAAATTAAACTACAAGAGTCATTGAAATATGAACAAAAACATATTCGGGACATTGAGGAATTAAACCAAAATAAATTGCGTTTTTTCACAAATATATCACATGAGTTCCGTACGCCTCTAACATTGATAACCGGACAGGTTGAAATGTTGATGCAGATAGAAACTTTTACTCCTAAGGTGTATAATAAACTACTGTCTGTGTATAAGAGCAGCTTGCAGATGAGAGGACTCATAACGGAGCTTCTTGATTTTAGAAAACAGGAGCAAGGGCACATGACAATCAAAGTTTCAGAACATAATATGGTAGATTTTCTGGAAGAAAATTATCTGTTGTTTTTGGAATACTCCAATACACGGGATATTAAATTGTCATTTTGTAAAGAAGTGGAAGTGCTGAATGTCTGGTTTGATGCCAAGCAGATCCAAAAAGTGTTAAATAATCTTCTTTCTAATGCTTTTAAACATACGAAAGCCGGAGGAGAGATTACCATTTTGGTAAAAAAGGATAACGGATATGCAGTGCTTGAAGTAAAAGATACAGGAGAAGGCATTGATGGGCAAGACTTAGAAAAAATCTTTAATCGTTTTTATCAGACGAATAATGCTTCTTCCGGCGCCGGTATCGGTTTGGCGCTGAGTAAAGGTATTGTGGAACTACATCAGGGGCATATTGCGGTTGAAAGTGATCGATCTAAAGGTTCGGCCTTCAGGGTCTACCTGAAATTGGGCCGGGATCATTTCAAAGAGGAGCAAATAGGAGAATCCGAGGCGATTGTAAATGATGAAATACTGGTGGAGTCTATGGATAGCCAGCTTATTGAGAATGTCCCGGACAAAAATATCCTTAATAAAGCCGAGGGGGTAAAGATCCTGATTGTAGAAGACAATAAGGCTTTAATGGATATGTTAATACGTATCTTTGAACCGTTTTATCATGTCATATCGGCTTATAACGGACAAGAAGGGCTTGATGCTGTAAAAAGAGAGATGCCGAACCTTATACTGAGTGATGTTTTGATGCCGGGAATGTCAGGGGTAGAACTATGCAAAGAAGTAAAGAATAATCTGGAAACCTGTCATATTCCGGTTGTTTTACTTACTGCGAGAACTGCAATAGAACATACGATTGAAGGATTGCAGAACGGTGCGGACGACTATATAACGAAGCCGTTCAATATGAATGTATTGATATCAAGATGTAATAATCTTGTCAATAGTCGGATTGTTCTGCAAGAGAAATTCAGCCAGCAACCCCAAATGACACCCATGATGTTGGCGACAAATAAATTGGATAAGGAAATGATTGATAAAGTAGTGAGTGTCGTTAATGAAAATATAACTAACCCCGACTTTAATGTAGATCAATTAGCCGATGAATTATACATAGCAAGAACCAGCTTGTATTCCAAAATAAAGGCGATTACGGGCCAGACTCCTAATAAATTTATTTTAACGATACGTTTGAAAAAGGCTGCATTTTTATTGAGAAACCATCCCGAACTAAGGATTTCCGAAATCTCGGACATGACCGGTTTTACTACTTCCGGTTATTTTGGTAAATGCTTCAAGGACGTTTACCACATTACGCCTTTAGCCTACCGGTCAAATGATGTTACAACTGATTAATCGTAATCGCAGGAATCGAAATACCCCTATTTTTGTGTTTTAAAGCAGGATGTACAATTTTATAAAATTTATGTACAATATTGTAATGCCTCTTTTATGCGGTCATCTATCTTTGTGCCGGTTGGCCAAAGAATGATAACTAAATTAAAAAGAAAAATTTATGAAAAACAAAACGAACATTTTAATCAGGCTTATGTGGTTGCTTATAATAAGCGCCATGCCTGTATTTCAAATGCATGCGCAGAACCCAATCAACATAAAAGGGGTTGTTGTAGATCAGTCAGGAGAAGCAATGATCGGGGCATCAGTTGTTGTTGTCGGAACAACAATCGGTATTTTTACTGATGCGGACGGTAATTTCTCATTATCCAATGTACCTTCCAACGCTACTCTAAAAGTTTCCTATCTTGGGTATACGACAGTTACCGTACCTGTTAACAATCAAACAATGTTTAATGTTCAAATAGCTGAAGATTTAGCTAAATTAGACGAAGTCGTCGTTGTAGGGTATGGAGTTCAGCGTAAAAGCGATTTGACGGGGGCCGTTGCTTCTGTCAAGGCTGATGATGCGTTAAACACAGTTCCGGCATCTAATATTACAGATGCGCTACAGGGGCGTATATCGGGGGTTACTATTCTGTCGGGATCAGGAGACCCGAGTCAGAGTAATACGATTCGTATACGCGGTATGAACTCCGTATCGGGAGACCAAGGGCCTTTAGTGGTGATTGATGGTTTTATCGGCGGGGATCTGCAGTCTTTGAATCCCGATGATATCCAGTCGATCGAAGTATTGAAAGATGCTTCAGCTACCGCTGTATATGGCTCAAGGGGCGCTAATGGGGTGATCATGGTAACAACTAAAAATCCGGTTTCCGATAAAGTAAATGTGACATTCAATACTTTCTTAGATTGGAAAAAAGCGCCGGACTATGACGATATGTTGTCACCTTATGAGTATGCCCAACTTGCGAATACTTTTGGTAAAGAATATAATGAATCACAGGGTAAAGAGGCGTATGTGTATTACGATAATTCGCAGTTGGAAGCTTTTAAAAATGGATCAGCCGGTTATGATTATTTTGATGCGGTATTCAGAGATCCGGCTTTAGAGCAGAATTATGAGCTGTCTGTGTCAAGCGGAGGTGAGAAGACGTCTTATCTGGCATCTGTACGGTATAATAAGAATGAAGGAACCGTAAAGAGGAATTACCGTGAATTATACAACTATCGCTTGAAAGTTGATACTAAAATCAAATCATGGTTGGATGCCGGACTTAATTTTTATGGTAGTTATGCACGCAGTTCCGGCCCCAGGTTGAGCCAGTATTACGGATTGTTGACAATGGCCATGTATTTTCCGAACACACTGGAGCCGTATAATGAAAAGGGTGATTATAATAATTACTTAGCATTGAGCGGAGGTGCAAAATATAATCCTTTAGGCCTTATCAATGAGAATGACAAATTGAATACTACCCTGACGAATTATCTGCAGGGATATCTGAATTTCAAGATTATGGATGGCTTGTCTTTCCGTACTCAAATGGGCGTAACCTTTTCAAATACGAATAATACCGAAACCAATAATGACAAAAGCTATTATTATTTTTCGAACGGTACATCCAATGCGACTGCCTATAGTAGAAATATAACAAGTTGGCTGAATACCAATACACTGAGTTACGTCAAAGAATTTAATAGTGACCATCGCGTCAATGCGACCGCTGTATTTGAACAATCCTATTCTAATGCTTATTGGCATCAGGGCGAATCGCGCGACTTGAGCCTTTCCGGGAAACTGGGGGCAAACAGTCTTGAAACGGGAACAAAATATGCTGTAAGTTCCGAGAGGACAATAAGTACTTTGCAGTCTTACTTGTTCCGAGCAAACTATGTATTTAAAAACAGATATATGTTCACGGCATCTATCCGTGGCGACGGATCTTCGAAATTATATGACAAATGGTCCTGGTTTCCTTCAGCGGCTATTGCATGGGATATTAAGCAGGAGTCGTTTATGGAAGGTGTTTCGGCACTGAATCAGTTAAAACTGCGTGTCGGATATGGATCGGTTGGGAATCAGGCGATTCCTGATTACAGGATATATTCAATGATGGAGGCTTCTACTTCCGGTACGCTTTCGTATAGGGAAGGACGCCCGATAGCCCGGTATCTGAAATGGGAACGGAATGATCAAACGAACATTGGTATTGATATGGCGTTTCTGAAAGGAAAGCTGACGATCACAGCCGACTGGTATAACAAAGATACAAAAGATGTATTACTGGAGGTTGAGCAACCTACACATGTCGGATACGGACAATTATTGAAAAATGCAGGAGGAATAAGGAATAGAGGGGTTGAGGTGACAATCGGCGCAGATCCTGTAACGGGCAAAGATTGGAAATGGCATACCGATGTGACATTGACTCATAACAAGGGTACATTTTCAAAAATACCGACTTTGTCCAAAAACCAATCTTTATCGGGTAATTATGAAAATACAGTAGTCCGGATGGTCGAAGGCGAGAAAGTTGCTTCATTCTGGGGAGTAGAGTATGAGGGCGTATGGCAAAAGGCCGATGTAGATGCTTTATTCGTGAATGCAAATGGCAATACGGATGGACGGACAAATGGAACTGTCTATGGTGTACAGGCCGGAAATGCCAAATACCGTGATGTCAACAAGGATGGTGTGATCAATGATTCGGATGCGGGAATAATAGGTAACGGACAACCTGTTTTCAATTGGGGATGGAACAATAGAGTCACTTATAAAAATTGGGATTTGGCTTTATTCATAATAGGATTCCATGGTTTTGACATTTATAATGTAACAGATGCCATCGGATATGGTGGAATCAGTAGCGCCAGTTACGATGTTGTAACTCCTAAAAAATCATTGTTAAAACGCTGGACTCCGGATAATACAAGTAGTAATATTCCCGGATTTGTGTATCAAAAAACTCCGTATGCAGGTTATAGTACGCGTTTTGTTGAAAAAGGTGATTTTATTAAAGTTAAAAGTCTTACGCTCGGATATAATCTTCCGAAGCACCTTTGTCAGAAATGGGCGATCACAAACTTAAGGGTATATGGGTCAGTTCAGAATCCGTTCATGATAACCGATTATAGTGGGATGGATCCCGAGTCAACACTGGGAACTCCTCTGACACAAGGTATCGACTGGGGATCGTATCCCAATAGCCGGAATTTTATAGTAGGTCTTAATTTCTCCTTTTAACTAATCAGAAAGACAGTGATATGAGACAAACAGTCATTAATTCCTGGTTTAAAGTTCCAGGTTCAAAGTTCAAAGTTCAAAGTTCAAAATTTGAAACTTAAAACTTAAAACTTAAAATTACGTAAGTTTTATATTACCTTAGTGTTAAAAATTAAATTTGTAAATATGAAAAAAATAGTGATATATACAGCGATTGCCGGGAGTTTATTATTTGGACACTCTTGTGCGGATTTGGAGCAGGAGCCGCAATCTTTTGTTACAACTCCAGAATTCTTTGAAATTGCTACGACCAGCGACATCAGTCTCTTTGTTGATGGTTTATACAATTCGATGTGGCAGGGTAATTATGGTTTTAACTGCCGGTTGATGCGTATCAATACGGGGGCGGACGATATGACAACGTCTCCTACCAAACTGAATAATGTATTAAATTACATCCGGGACCTTAGCCCGAATCCTACATCTAATGATGCTGATTTTACGACACCTTGGAGTTTTTTCTACAAAGTCATCTATGATGCCAATATGTGTATTGAATATACTCAAGTCGAGGCGGACAATGTGAACGATACCAATACAAGAAAATCATTAGTTGGCGAGGCTCAGTTTATGCGGGCGCTTAGCTATTTTTATCTTGTCAGGTTGTTTGGGGATGTGCCTTTTTACCTGAGAAATGAAGAGGCCACGGACGCAATGCCTCGCACATCGGTAGCCGAAGTATATGAAAAGGGAATTATTCCAAGTTTACAGCAGGCAATCACATTATTACCGGCCGTGAGTCGTTCGGGAAATAGCTCCAGGCCTTCTAAATGGGCAGCCGAAGCTTGTCTTGCCGAGGTATATTTGACTATGGCGGGATGGCCGTTGAAAAAAGGGCAGGAATATTATGCAAAATCAGCCGAAGTCGCTTTGGGTATTATAAACAATTCGGGTTTATCATTGACTGAAAATTATCCGGACCTTTGGAAAGAGAGCTTAAAAAAGCAGGCGAACGAGCACATGTTTGCAATTCACAATTCCGTTGCGGATAAGATGGCAAGCCAGTACGGAAAATCATTTTATCCGGCGGACTTTTATCCTAATGCAGGATGGAGTGACTATTATGCAGCGCCGGATTTTATGAACAAATATCCGGAAGGAGAACGCAAGGATTGGAACTATCTGACTGAATGGGCGATTAATGCAACGACAGTTGTCAATTATAAAGACAGTAAAGATGGCGTACCCGCTATTTCGAAATACTTTGATTATGACAATGGAAATCCGGGAGCCAGCGCTCAGTCGAATGGTCTAACTCCTATATATCGCTATGCGGAGGTTTTATTGATGTATGCCGAGGCCTCCAATTTAGCGACGGGAAGTGTAAATACAACAGCATTGAATTGTTTGCAAGAGGTTCAAAAGCGGGCTAAATCATCAGTAGTTACTACTACGACCAATAGCGCTGAATTTGATCAGGCCGTAATTGCTGAAAGGGGATGGGAATTCTTAGCCGAATATAAACGTTGGTTTGATTTGGTAAGACGTGAAAAATTAGCGGAGGTAAAACCCGTAGAGTGGGCTTCTTCGATTTATAAAGCCAATAATCATTATTACCTGCCTGTACCCAGTAAACAAATTCAGTTGACCGGATGGAGCAATAATGCCGGTTATTAATATACAACCAACAACCATCTGGCAATTGCCAGATGGTTGTAAATAAGATGAAATATGATACTCCGAAATGTACTATGTATAGTGATGTTTATGAGTGTATTAAATACTTATGGCCAGAAAATTGAGAATTTGGTTGACCTAAAGTCCACATCCGATAATCCGATTTTTAGTAATCTGGGAAAAGCTTATATAACTCCCGCTTTTGAAATGGAAGGTTATTGGGTATGGGGCAGTTCTGTCGTTCAAGATAAAGACGGGATGTATCATCTATATGCTTCACGTTTTCCTAAAAGCCTGCCTTTCCATCCGGGTTGGATGGTTGCTTCCGAGATTGTCCATGGTATTTCCGATACGCCGCAAGGTCCTTATACGTTTTCTGATGTGGCGTTATCGTCACGCGGGGCCCAATATTGGGACGGACGTTCGGCGCACAATCCCCGGATTCTTACTTATAACGGTAAATATTATCTTATCTATATGGGGTCGACACATCCTTTCGAGGAGCCGGAATATGAAGAATTGACATTAAGCAGTAAATGGGCAATTGTCGCCAGAAGTAACAAAAGAATAGGGCTTGCCATATCAGATAGCCCTTACGGCCCATGGACAAGATTGGATAAACCTATTTTAGATACAAAACCTAATACATTTTATAGTTTTCTGACCTCTAATCCTTCTCCCGTGATACAGGAGGATGGTTCGGTTATCATGATATTTAAAGGCCGGGCCTATAAAAACGACAACACTCATGGCAATATGGCCTTGGGGATTGCTTATGCTGAAAATATCGAAGGTACCTATAGAGTGCTTAATAATGGCGAGCCGATTTTTAATGTAGAAGGACAGGGAGAAGCCGAAGATCCTTTTCTGTGGAAAGACCACAATGGATTTCATATCATTTATAAAGACCACGTCGGTAAATTTACCGGAGAAAGAGGTGGTGGAAGTATGGCACATTCTCGGGATGGTATATCCTGGATAATTGATAAGGATCCGAAGGCATATTCGCGGACAGTCGAATGGGAAGATGGTAGTATCCGGATGCAGGGGCAGTTGGAACGTCCTTTTATTCTTTTTGACAAAAAAGGAAATCCGACACATCTCTTTTTTGCTACCATGAATGGCCCGGGTGGATTTGAAAATGCCACACAGTCGTGGAATATGGTAATTCCACTAAAGAAATAAAATAAAAGAAGTAATAAACAGATCAAAAGATAAATTATGAATATATTTTATAGACCTATATACTTGCCTGTCTTGACGGCTTTGTTGTTGTTTGTAAGTTGTAAAGACGCAAAAGATAAAAAAGATTGCTTTATTGCAGATAATGTAGAAAATGCCGTACGGCAACATTCTTTGCAAACGGATATTATCGAAAAATCCGGGCGGATATTGAATCCCAAAACGATAGACAAAAACGGTAATATCGTGTATATCCCTATTGATGACTGGACAAGTGGTTTTTTTCCGGGAAGCATTTGGCTGACGTATGAGTTGTCTAAAGATCAGAAATGGCTTCCATTAGCTGAAAAATATACGGAAAATCTCGATTCGGTGAAACATCTTAAATGGCACCATGATATAGGATTTATGATCGGATGCAGCTATTTGAACGGTTTGCGTATTGCCCAGAAGAGTGCATATAAAGATGTTATCGTTGAGGCAGCCGGATCTTTATCCACACGCTTTCGTCCTAAAGTGGGAGTTATTCAGTCATGGGATGCCGATAGGGGATGGCAAGGCCAGAGAGGCTGGAAATGTCCCGTTATAATCGATAATATGATGAACCTTGAATTATTATTCGAGGCGAGCAGACTATCAGGAGACTCTTCTTTTCACCATATAGCGGTAAGCCATGCGAATGTAACAATGAAAGAACAGTTCCGACCGGATTTCAGTTGTTATCATGTAGTTGATTATGACCCTGAAACCGGAGAAGTAAGAAAAAAACAAACAGCCCAGGGGTATTCCGATGAGTCTGCCTGGGCAAGAGGACAGGCGTGGGCGCTGTATGGTTATATACTTTGTTACCGATATACTTACGATAAAAAGTACCTGGATCAGGCGGAAAATATCTGCAAATTTATTTTCAATAATAAAAATATGCCTGAAGACCTGGTGCCTTATTGGGATTTTGATGCTCCTAAAATTCCGGATGAGCCTCGTGATGCATCGGCAGCAGCAGCTACGGCATCGGCCTTGTATGAACTGAGTACTTATGCGAAAAACAAAAATTATAAAGAGACGGCCGATAAGGTTATGGAAAGTCTGGGATCTGAGAAATACCGGGCCAAAGTAGGTACAAACGGTAATTTTATACTGATGCACTCGGTAGGTAGTATTCCACATAATTCCGAAATAGATGTACCTTTGAATTATGCAGATTATTATTTCCTTGAAGCGTTGATACGTAAAAGGAATTTGGAAGAGAAGTAATTTTTCCGGAAAGACAATGAAACAATGTAATTATAAGTCGATGTGGATTGGTGGTGTAGCCCTTGTTACACTATCAGGCTGTGCCCGGGAGCATCCGAATGTTATTTATGTGTTTCCCGATCAGTTTAGGAATCATGCATTGGGATTTTGGAATGAGGATGGTTTTCGTGATCAGGTGAATTTCAGGCCGGATCCTGTTCATACGCCGAATCTCAATGGGTTCGCAAAAGAATCGTTTGTCCTGACTTCGGCCGTTAGTAACTGTCCGCTGAGCAGTCCGCACCGGGGAATGTTGCTTACCGGTATGTATCCCGATGGCAGCGGAGTCGTACTTAATTGTAACAGCAGTCGTCCTATCAGTTCTTTAAAAACCGACGTAATAGCAATCAGTGACGTATATAGCCGTTCGGGATATGACTGCGCTTATATTGGAAAGCTTCATACTGATTTTCCAACTCCCGACGATCCTGAAAATCCGGGGCATTATGTAGAAAACAAACATCCCGCGTGGGATACCTACACACCGCCTGAACGTCGTCACGGCTTTAATTACTGGTATTCTTACGGAACTTTTGATGTACACAAACAGCCACATTACTGGGATACAGACGGGAAGCGGCATGAAATCAGGGAATGGTCGCCCAAACATGAAGCGGATAAGGCTATTGCCTACTTACGGAATGAGGGCAATGTCCGGAATGCGCGGAAACCTTTTTTTATGATGATATCAATGAATCCGCCGCACAGTCCTTACAGTTCTCTGGAAGACTGTATGGAAGAGGATTATAATTTGTATAAAGATATTCCGGTCAGCCAATTGCTGATCAGACCTAATGCCGATACGACAATGGCAAAAGCGGTCGATAGCCGTTATTATTTTGCCTCGGTGACGGGTGTCGACCGTGAATTCGGGCGGATATTGAAGGCATTGAAAGAGTTGGGACTAGAAAAAAATACGATCGTTGTCTTTGCTTCCGATCATGGTGAAACCATGTGTAGCCAGGGTACTGACGATCCGAAAAATTCTCCTTATGCCGAATCGTTGAACATACCTTTTATTGTCCGTTATCCGGAGAAGATTAAACCTCGTGTGGACAACCTTTTATTATCGACTCCCGATATAATGCCGACTTTGTTGGGATTATCCGGGTTAGGAAGCTCAATTCCTGTGACAGTACAAGGGTATGATTTCTCTTCTGTTTTTTTCCGGGAAGATGAAGTCAGGCGGCCTGAAGCTGCGCTTTATATCCAAAATATGGATGGAGAAAAGGATGAAAACGGACTTGTCCGGACTTATTTCCCTTCTTCCAGAGGTATAAAATCTCATCGGTATACATTGGCTTTGTATATTGATCATGAGACTAAAGAGCTGAAAAAGACACTCTTCTTTGATGACGTAGAGGATCCTTATCAACTGAATAATCTGAATATTGAACAAAACGCCCGGCCATTTGAAAATTTATGCAGGGAATTGGCAGTCTTACTTCAAGAGGCTGATGACCCCTGGTATAAAGAACAAATCCTGAGTGATATTATTCCTTATCAATAAACCTGAAAATTTTAATTATGACGAACCTTAAGTTAATAAAAAAATACACCTTAATCCTCTTAGTATCTGTTTTTCCGATACTATGCTCCGCCCAGTTGGTGAAGCATGACCGGATATTATCATTTGAAACGGAAGAAGTTCCTTCTTTTGTTTCATCGTCTAATTCTCAATTGGCCATTTCGTCGGAACATTATAAGGATGGCCGGAATTCTCTTTTGTGGAATTTTTCGAAGGGAGGGGAATTGGTCATATCAAAAGACCTCCACTTCGAAAAAAAAGACCCTACCGGAAAAGATACTTATCTGTCCACATTTGCCATCTGGATTTATAATGAAAATCCCTCGGATGCATCGATCGATTTTGAATTTTACAAAGATGGCCGGAAATGTGCTTCATTTCCTTTTGGAATAAATTTCAGCGGTTGGCGGACAGCATGGGTATCTTATGAAAGAGATATGTCCGGAATGCCTGAAGAAGGGATGAATGAACTACGTATAAAAGCTCCGGCTGACCGGGGCGGGAGTCTTTTTATCGATCAGATAGTAACGGCAGCCAAAGCTGATCATCGCCATCACACTCCGGACGTGCAGGCTCCTTTTGTAAATAAGGAAACCAACAGCCACTGGTTAGTACTACTCCGGAATTCACAAATACAGTCTGATATGCCGTTGGAAGAATTGATGGCCAATCAGGTAAGTGATGTCAGGTTGCTTGAGAAAAGGCTATACGAACTTATTTATGTGCCCTCCGAATTAACCCGGAAAGAAATGGAGGCAATCGAAAAGGAATATAAAACGTATGACATCAAATATGTTAACGGCGAAGTGTCCGGGCTACCTTTGTTTTTTGGCAGGGCGCACGAAATATTTGAAAGAATCGTTCCCGACTGGAGGAATGTGTATGATAAAAACGATATGGAATTGAGGAAATATTTCACGTTGATGAATCGTGTCGCAGTTGCGTATAATGATGCTGCAAATAAGGAAGATAAAGATCGATTAAAGGATCTGTTTTTAACGATGTACGACCATGTTACCGACCAGGGAGTCGCGTATGGTAGCGGGTTGGGAAACATAACCCATTACGGATATAGTTTCAGAGGCCTGTATACGTCCTATTTTTTGATGAAAGGCGTATTGAAAGATGGCGGAAGGCTTGCTGACGCGGAAAAAACCTTGCAATGGTATGCCATGACAAATGAACTCTTTATAAAACCGGAAAAGTACGGGATGGATATGGATGCCTTTAATACGACAACGACAGGACGTATTTGCAGTATCCTGATGATGGAAGACTCTCCCGAAAAAATCCGTTATATCAAATCTTTCAGCCGGTGGATCGATAACGGCTGTATGCCTTCGGCCGGTTTGGCCGGTTCATTTAAAATAGACGGCGGAGCATTCCATCATTGTAACAATTATCCGGCTTATGCTGTAGGAGGGCTGAGTGGGGCGACTGATATGATTTACCTGTTGGGCCGCACTTCGTTTGCTATTTCTCCGGAAGCGCATCAGACCGTCAAAAAAGTATTATCAACCATGCGTTTTTACTGTAATAAAACGAATTTTCCCCTTTCTATGTCAGGACGTCATCCTGATGGAAGAGGAGAGTTGATACCCGTTCAGTATGGGCGGTTGGCCGTAGCCGGCAGTCCTGATGGAGCAAAAGAAATCGACCGGGAAATGGGAGCTGAATATTTGAGGCTGATAGCTAATCCTATTACTTCGGAAAAACCGGAATATATGCCTCAATCGCATAGCAAAACCGAATTGGGGCTGGTTGAACGAATTTCCGATAAGGGTATTTTGGCGGAGAAGGAGCCGGAAGGCAATCTCTCTTTAGGTTACGGATGTGTGTCGGTACAACGTCGGGATAACTGGTCGGCAGTCGTTAGAGGACATTCGCGTTATCTATGGGCGGCTGAGCATTATTTGGGAGCGAACCTGTACGGACGTTATCTGGCTCACGGCAGCATGCAGATATTTACGGCAAAAGAAGGTGAAACAGTTACTCCATATAGCAGCGGCTGGATTCAGGATGGCTTCGATTGGGGGCGTATACCGGGAACAACCGCTATACATCTGCCGGTTGAACAATTGAAAGCAAATGTTTTAAATGTAGATGTCTTTTCCGGTTTTGAAGAAATGCTGTATTCTGACGAGGCTTTTGCCGGAGGGATCACCCATCAGGGTGAAAATGGCGCTTTTGGTATGAAATTGCATGAGCATGATAAATATAATGGTTCACACCGGGCTCGTAAATCGTATCATTTCTTTGATGGACGAATTATTTGTCTGGGTTCTGATATTGAGAATGTGAATGATGAATATAATACGGAAACGACCGTTTTTCAACTGGCTGTTACGGACGGCAGGGAACTTGATTACTGGAATCATTATTCTGCGGGAAAGGATTATTGGATAGATCATCTGGGAACAGGTTATTATATTCCGACCAAACAGGAAAATAAGCTGAATTTCGAAAAAAACTTCCCTCAGTATTCCCGTAAGCAGAATACAGGCGAAGAAACATCGGGCAATTGGGTTGCGTTGACGATTGACCATGGGCGGGCTCCCAAAGGACAGTCGTATGAATATATGGTTATTCCCCGGACGGATGAACATAAAATGCAGGCATTGTCGAAGAAACCGCTTTATAAAGTTCTTCAAAAAGACCGGAACGCCCATATCGTAAAAGACCTGGCGTCAAACATGACTTCGTATGTCCTTTTTGAAACACCGGTGCGTTTACCTGAAAGTATCATACAAAAAGTGGATACTTCTTGTATGATAATACTTGAAGAGGGTTTACGTAAAATAGACTTAACGGTCTGTAATCCGGATCTGGCGCTATACAGGGGGTCATCGGATGAACTTTATGATGATAACGGGAAAAGAGTGGAACGTAGCATCTATTCACGTCCCTGGAAATTCAATGAAAGTAAAGAAATTCCTGTTACCGTTACATTGAAAGGAAAATGGAATGTTCAGGACTCGGAAAAATGCAAAGTCCTGAAATCGGATCATGCGGAAACTGTTTTACGGTTTTTGTGTAAAGACGGAGCCGGTATTGCCGTTGAACTAAGAAAGTAAGAAGGGATATAAATATACAAAATTCAAAAACATTCGTTACATCAGGTGCAGATGGTAACGAATGTTTTTGCTTTTTATGGAATTGATGCGGAAATTGTATCTAAATGGTGTATGATAAGGAGCATGGCACCCTTTTTTAAATTTAGGATTAAATGATTACTTTTGTCATTCATATCAGAGGTGATCTCTGTTGCTTAATTATATTAAACAATGAACTATATACAATTAATTAACCAGTTAACGGAAATAGAGAATAAGATTAACCGGGATCAGCTTATGCCGAAATATGAACGGAACTTTAATCGTGTTCACGGTCTGTTGGAGGAAGAAGGATATATTTTCAGAAATCCTGTCGGAGAAATATATCGCGAATCAAATGCAGACTGTGAGGCGAATATTGTTGGAGAAGAAGGCCGGAATATGATCATCACCCAGGTGATTAAACCGATAATTTATAAAAAAGATGCAGATAAGGCATCATTAGTTCAAAAAGGTATAGTTATCGTAGAAAAACAAAAGTAAATGAAACGAGCATTTATTAATTCCAGGTTCAAAGTTTCAAATAAAAACATTGAACTTTAAACATGAAACCTTAAACTTACTCGTGCGAGTTCTATATTACCTTAGTGTTAGAAATAAATTTTTGTACATATGAAAGCGGTAAATTTTGGAATAGATTTAGGTACGACCAATTCTTTGATAGCAAAATTTGAAAACGGGAACGTTATCTTATTCAAGAATCCGATAGGGCATAAGGAGAGCTTAGCCTCCGTTGTCGCTTTCCGGAAAGACCGTGTGTTGATAGGGGATAAGGCGCGTGAGTATCTTCTGAAAGATCCTGTCAATGTTTTTGGTAGTTTCAAAAGAAGAATGGGGACGGATTATAAGTTTTATGTAGTTAATATTGATGAAAACACGACCCCGGTGGAACTGTCTGCCATGATACTGAATGAATTGAAACGTTTTATCCATACCGGCGAAGATGCTGAAGCGATAGTGATTACGATTCCGGCTTCATTTGATACGATGCAGGCTAATGCAACTAAGGAAGCCGGATTAAAAGCCGGTTTTCAAGAAGTTTTTCTGTTACAGGAACCGATTGCCGCAAGCCTTGCCTATTTCAATCAGATGAATCAGAATGATGAGGACGGCCTGTGGCTGGTCTACGATCTGGGAGGCGGGACGTTTGATATCGCCCTGGTCGAAACGAAGGACGGAGAAATGAAGGTGAAAGATCATGAAGGGAATAACTTTCTGGGCGGCCTGGATTTTGATTCGTTAATTATCGAAAAACTTTTTGTTCCTAAGATTACGGAAAAGGTACGTATCGATAATTTTTACGACCAACTGACCGAAAGATATGGCAAGTATGAAAAGATCTATTATAATCTGTTGTACCTTGCTGAAGAGATGAAAAAAGAACTTTCGGTACAGAAAGAAGCGGAAATAGATTTTTCCATAGAAGTAGATGGTGAAGCGTATGATTTCTATGTTACAGTCACACAGGAAGAATTCAATCATATTATTTCTAAAAAGATTGATGAAACGATCCGTATGATACAGACGATTATGGAGCGTAATCATCTCCAGAGTCATCATGTCAAAGATATTATTCTTGTAGGCGGAAGTACGTTTATTCCTTATGTAAGAATGCAGTTATATGAAAAAACGGGAATCAGGGTGAATTCCGGGATAGACCCGACATCTGCGGTTGCTGTCGGGGCTGCTTATTATGCAGCCAATAAGTATTATACTCCAGAAAAAGATTTATTACTGGATAAAAAGAGCGTTTTACATTCGGAAAGGTCCGGCGAGGGCAATTTTCCAGGAAATAAGAGTGTTCCGGAACGAACCGGTTTTCCGGCGAATGAGGATTTTACGGAAGAAGATATAGAGACATCTTCCCTTCGTGTTACAGTCGTTTATAATAAGATGAGTAAGGAAGCCGAAGAGGTTGTTCTGGTAAGGATTGAAGGGGATTATGAGGGTTTTACATACAGGATTACCCGTGAGGATGGAGGGTTTGATACGGGTATCATGAAACTGAGAGATAAATTTACAGAGTTTTTGTCTTTGCTGCCTGGTATGACGAATCATTTCCGTTTGTCTGTTTTTAATAGCGAAGGCGCTGAGGTACAGGCAGAGGATATTGCGATTACCCACGGTCAGTACAGTATTGCAGGACAACCATTGCCTAAGGATATCTGTATTGAGGTGGATGATGCGGAAAACCATACGACTAAACTGGAAGCGGTATTTGAACGGAACAGCATTCTTCCGCTAAAGAAAACACTTTACAGGGAAATCTCGAAAACAATCAAAAAAGGTTCAGCAGACAGTATTATTATCAGTATTCTGGAGGGTGACCGGTTTGCCCGTTCGGTATCAAATCTTCCGGTCGGGTTTATTGAGATTTCAGGTAAAGATTTGTCGACCGACCTGATGAAAGGTTCTGATATTGAAATTCAGATTTCTATTTCCGACGACCGGGTTTTGTCTGTTGAAGCTTTTCTGGTGATGACTCAACAAGAGTTCCGGAATGTGTTTTCCATATCGGAAAAACATATCAATATTTCACGCCTGAAAGAGCAGTTTTTTGAACTTGAAAACGATATCCGGACATCATTGAAAGAATTCAATCTGGAAGATGAATCCGTATGGGCTATTCAGACGCAGAATTTGTTGAACGGTCTGATGGATTATAAAAAAGATCTGTTCGGTATGAAAGAAAGTGATCATACGGACAAACGGTATGTAATTGCGGAAACAATCTCGAGAATATCTCAGGAATTTGATAAGATCGGGGGAAATGACCGTATGGATCAGCTTATCTCGGAATATTTGAGAATCAAGGATACGGTGAAGGAAATCGTTTATTCCGTAAACATTGATAAAGAAAAAATAACGGAAAGGTTTAATAAGATAGCCGGTAATGAGAATCAGATTCTGACATCAAGAAATCCGGCGGTGATTCAACGGTCGATCGACCTGCTGGACAATCTGCGTTGGGAGGCGTTATGGCAAACGGATTCGCATATTGTATCCCTGTTTTATTATTACAGAGACCTGGATTCCGGTTATTACAGGAGTTACCGTTCTGCAAAGAATCTGTTTGAAATGGGTGAAAAGGCGATAAAAGAAGAACGTTTTATGGCGCTCCGGCAGATTATACAAAGTCTGAGCGGACTTACTTATTCCAATAATGTAGAGACAAAAGAAAAAAGTTTTAAAGGAACAGGAATCGGGTAAATGAAATACTTGTCTATCATACGTTTTTTTGAATATTGTAACATCGGTTATTCAGAACCGGATTTACCTAAAATAAAGAAGATCATTTCGGCGGAGTACTCACTTTCCGATAACGGAATTATCTCAATCAATGGGTTGGATTATACGAAAGATGCCGTTTTGCAGGAAATTGAACGGGATGATTTTCTCCGGCGCCTGCAATTCCATGGTTTGATATGGGATAATAAAGATCTGCTTCATTTACTGGAACAGGATCTGGTGGGTGAACATGCGGAGTCATGGTTTTATTTAAGCGAAAATGAAGCATTCAGAAATTTTATTTCACCCTATTTTGCTTATTCTTTTAATAAGGTGATGCACAGATATCTGAGGAATTCTTTTCTGATTAAGGCAGGACAATGGCTTAAATTTCTGGCGTTTGTAGAATACGTCGATGAGAATCAGGCGTTGACAAGTACGCGCGGCTTTATTTCGGAAACATTGAAGCTTTTTAAAAATATAAGTAAAGATACTTACCGGTATCATTATCCGAAATTGATTATCTGGGCAAAGCAGCCGGTCTCTCTTTTTATTAATGCCTTGCCGGGTTCACTTTCCGATGAAAAAGAAGATCTGGTGATCGCTTTGATAAACCTGACGGTAGAACTGCAGAAAAGCGACAAAAGGTTGTGCCTTGGGATAAGTGAGAACCTGATGAAGGTAACCGGTTTGGATGCGGTGCATACTGATCTTATAAGGAAAAATCATTCAATATTCAGGTCAAAAAACAGCGCCGGACATTCTATCTGGAGTGTTCTCAGATGGGGATTCATTATAGTCGGGGGAACAAAACTGTTCATATTTGCATTTGCAATATTAATGGGTCTTATTGGCAAATGCTCAGATAATGATGGTTCCGAAAGAAAGAATAACAATCCTCTCCCTGAGTATGAAAAAACAGAAAAGACCAGTACCGGCAATCGTTTTTTAGACCGGATGATAGGAGTGGAAAAAATAGATAAAAAAAAGAAGAAAAGTACATACAATCCTTATCTATACGATATATCCCATCAGGAGTTTTTAGATATACGTGACGAATATTCTAAAATATTGCTGGATACGGCGTATACGCTGATTCAGCATGAGCCGGTTCCGCTATCTGTTCCTAACCTGTATTACTTCATGATTGAAAATAATTCCGGAAAAGAAACTTCAACGCTTCGGATTGTGAATAAGTCACTCTTGCCTGTTGATTTTTATATAGGAGATGAAGATGGAAACTTAATGGATTTTGTAGTGCCTCAGGAGGGATTAGGAAATCCGGGCTTGATAGAGGTTCATCATTCTTCTTTTGATATAATCGTTTCGATTCTGGATTCGGCGCGTACAAGGTCCGTAATGGAAGAAGAGATCATACCGGTTTTGATTTCCGATTCATTAGATTTATCGCCTCATACGATACGGACAGAGCATCCGGATAAAACAATCCGTATTGATAATCTTTCCATAATTTATGATTTTACCATCGAATTTTCTCAGGATAGTATATTTATTTATGGAAAAGATAATAACAGAATCGAATGGATTTACAGGAAATTATAAATGACGAAGGAGTCAATAATTGTCCGGCCATATATTATGATTCGGAAGGGTTTCGATAATGACGAAAAATACCCTGATAGTTGAGTGTCCATAAAGCTCCTTTTTGTCCGGAATATTTTAATGCGTTATTACTCCAGGTGTTGCATGTATAGAAAAAGCTGTATCGCCGTTTCGCTTCATAAAAACTGTCATTTACATCATATTGCGCATCTGTTTCTATATAGATGGCACTTCCATTCTCATCTGTCTGCCGGCTGTCTAAAATATATTTTATCAGCCGTTGATACTGACTTTTTGAAATGGGAATCTTTATGCAATCCCGCCCTTCATACATCTGCTTGTAGTAAGTAACGTGTAGTGCTGAAGAACTTATGCCAAATGCGGCCCGGAAAGCAATCCGGAATGTCAGGTCCGACCATTCCGGTATTTCCATATAAAAGCCTTTGTCTCCCCAGCCGATAGCGGCATAATTTTGCATGGAATCTTTACTGATTGTATCGTCGAATGGAAAAAAAAGGCTCCAGTCAATCAGTTCGGAACGTACAGGCATCACAATATCCGTATGCATCCCATTAGTCAGTATATAGATATTGACTTCTCCTCTATGATCGTCTTTTTCTGCCGGAACGGTAATATAAGAACATGCCCAAACTACAAAAATATAAAGACCCACAATTCCGATAAAGACTCCTAATCCGATACCCGTCTTTTTTATGATTTTCCAATTCATGGAGGCAAAAGTAGAAAAACAATATGAAGAATTGAACTGAGGTTCTCTGAATATTCTTTTTTAATTTGAGTGGATTATATTTTTAAGAACCGGAAATGTTGGCCTCAGCGTTATTCCGTGGTGGATAATCGAGTGTATAGTGAAGTCCGCGGCTCTCTTTCCGTTCGATTGCCTGGCGCATGATCAGATATCCGACATTTATCATGTTACGCAGTTCGCAGATATCGCGTGAAGCAACAGAGCGTTTGAAAAGGCTTTCTGTTTCTTCATATAGAATATCAAGACGGTCCCAGGCCCGTTTCAGGCGAAGGTTGCTTCGTACAATTCCTACATAAGTAGACATAATCTGCCCGACTTCCTTTACGCTTTGCGTAATAAGTACCATTTCTTCGGGAGAGCGCGTCCCCTCATCGTTCCATGCGGGTATATTTTCTTGAAAAGACAGGGAATCCAGTATTTTAACCGAATGTTTAGCTGCCGCGTCCGCATATACAACCGCTTCAATAAGGGAATTAGACGCCAGACGGTTTCCTCCGTGAAGCCCGGTGCAGGCGCATTCTCCGACAGCGTAAAGACGATGGATGGATGAACAGGCGTCAAGATCGACTAAGATTCCTCCACACAGATAATGTGCCGCCGGAGCTACCGGTATATAATCCTTTGTAATATCAATACCCAGGCTAAGACATTTTTCGTATATGTTGGGGAAGTGCTTTTTTGTTTCATCCGCATTTTTGTGTGTGACATCCAGATAGACATGATCTTCCCCGCGGTTTTTCATCTCATTGTCTATTGCTCTCGCTACAATATCACGCGGAGCAAGCGATAAGCGTTTGTCATATTTCTGCATAAATTCTTTTCCGTCGAATGTGCGGAGGATACCTCCGTACCCGCGCATTGCTTCGGTAATAAGAAATGACGGGCGGTCTCCCGGATGATAGAGCGCCGTCGGATGAAATTGTACAAATTCCATGTCTTTAACCGTTCCTTTTGCACGGTATACCATTGCGATACCATCACCTGTTGCAACTAATGGGTTTGTTGTTGTTTGATATACCGCGCCGATACCTCCTGTAGCCACAAGTGTGATTTTGGAGAGGAAGGTATCTATTTGTCCTGTTCGCATGTCCATGATATATGCGCCAAAGCATTCTATATCCGGGGTTTGCCGCGTTACGGTAACGCCAAGGTGATGTTGGGTCAGTATTTCAATTGCAAAGTGATTTTCAAAAACGGTAATGTTGGAATGTTTCTTTATACCTTCTATCAAACTGTCCTGAATCTCCGCTCCTGTATTGTCTTTATGGTGCAGAATTCGAAATTCCGAATGGCCGCCTTCTTTATGAAGGTCAAAATCTCCTTTTTCGTCTTTGTCAAAATCGACGCCCCATCTGATAAGTTCGTTTATCTGTTCCGGAGCGTTGAGTACCACTTTTTCCACAGCTGCACGGTCACCTAAAAAATCACCGGCAATCATTGTATCTTCTATATGTTTGTCAAAATTATCGACAAGAAGATTGGTGACGGAAGCGACGCCTCCTTGTGCGAAAAATGTATTGGCCTCTTCAAGGCTTGATTTACAAATCAGGGCGACTTTACCTTTGTTCGCAACCTTCAGAGCATAACTCATTCCCGCAATGCCTGAACCGATAATCAGAAAATCGTACTTTTTAACCATCGTCGTATTTTAACTATTGAAGCACAAAGTTATACATTTACTTTTATAATCCTGTTTGTTTTGTGAAAAAGAGCTTTTCAATTTCTCTTTTTACTCCTGCTGAAATTTGTCGTGGCAATCAACAGTCCGCTTAGTATCAATATTGTTCCGTTAATGACATAGATTGTTATTTGTTCGGATAGAACAAATAAAGAAGTAATAATCGTTACCAAAGGCGAAAAGTAAAGGTAGTTATTGGTTTTTACGACTCCGATCCGGCGAAGCGAAAGTGTCCATAAGAAATAGCATAAAGACGATGCGATCAATCCCAGAAAGCAAAGATTTCCAAATACGATCGGACTTGTTAACGTTTTTATGGAAACATCGAATGGGTTAAAAATGAAATAAGGTAGTGTGGAAAGTATCCTGTACAGCTGCAAAAGTAACAAAAACTATGTTTTAAAACATATTGGTGTTAATTCTTTATCCTATTTTTTCTCGGTTTCTAAAAAGTATGTAATTTTGTAATGCGAAATATAATTTTATATTAAGGAATTATTGATGTTTGTAAGTTCCATACTTATCTTTAAAATAAATAATCGTATGAAAAAAAGAATCATGGATATTTTTTCGGCTGTGTGTATTTTGGTTGCATGCACTAACACTGTATGTGCACAATTTGTCAATTTCTCCGGCGAACGTGTTAAAACTCCGCTTGAGGTACATCTTAAACGGATAGGGACGATTACGCCGCGGACTACCGGACAAATCAAATCGTCGCGTATTACGATCGGTTGTGAAGTGCTGGATCGTGATCTGACTGTTTTCGATAATTATAAGGCGTATCTTCCCTGTCTGGGGGCGAAGAAAGCACGTATACAAGCGGGTTGGGCCAAGTGTGAAAGAGTGCCCGGTGTCTATGATTGGAAATGGCTGGATGATATTATTGATTTTCTTACGGCGAATGATATTGAACCCTGGTTTGAGCTTTCTTATGGTAATCCGGCCTATCCGGGAGGAGGCGGGACCGGGTTGCTGAATAGCCTGATGACTTCCGAAGACGGTTACCGTGCATGGGATCGCTGGGTGGAGGCTGCCGTTATCCGTTACAAAGACCGTGTGACCGAATGGGAAATCTGGAATGAACCCGATCATCCGATGCAGAAAATATCTCCGGAAACAACGGCCGAACTAAATATCCGTACGGCCGAGATTATCAAGCGGATACAGTCTGAGGCGGAAATTGCCGGCCTCGCCTTTGCTTCAAACAGTAATAAAGACTATCTGGATCGTTTTTTAAAACGGATTTCGGAAGAAGGTAAATTACACCTTTTTCATTGGATATCGTATCATAGTTACAACATGCGTCCGGAAGATGCGTACAGAGAGTCGAATGTGCTCGGCCTGAGAGAAGTTATTAATAAATATTCACCGGCAATAAAACTCAGGCAGGGTGAAAATGGTGCGCCGTCTACCTTTATCCCTGACTTTGCCCTTTCCAAATATTACTGGACGGAATACACGCAGGCAAAGTATGATATGCGTCGCCTTCTGGGTGATCTGGGGCATGATATTGAAACATCGGTTTTTACGATTATTGATATTTACTATAATCCGGTAATCAATACAAAGGGATTGATACAATCGGATACGACCAGAGCTGCTATTCGCCCGAAAGTAGCCTATTATGCCATGCAGAACCTGACTGCGGTTTTTGATGATGAGATGCGTCTTCGTCCTGATGTGAAGTTTACACACAATTTTCCGGAGTCGCTTTCTCTTTATGCTTATAAGCATGATAAAACCAATCTTATCGCTGTATGGAACGACAGCAAAGAAGCAACCAATGATTTCCGCACCCATCCTGTGGATCTTATCGTGGAGAATTGCACCTTCAAAGAGCCGGTGTGGGTAGATCTTATGACGGGTAAAATTTATGAAATTCCATCCACACAATGGAAAAATCAAAAGAATAGTAGTGTTTTCACCGGACTGCCGGTCTATGATTCTCCTGCATTGGTATGCGAAATGGATTTTGTCTTAAGAACATATGAATAGCATTCATACCATGATGAAAAAGATTTGTATGTTTGGTCTTTAATGGGGCTGCACGAGAATTTTGAAAAACTTGAAATGAAATGAAAGTTATGCGAACACATCTTTTACTATTGCTTACTTGTGGTCTGGCAGGTAGTTGTATGACCGGCTCTTTGCCGGAGCCGATGATCGTGGCGAAGGGGAAGGTTATCCACCGCTTTTTCGATACTTCTCCCATCAGTCCCTCAGGTAAATACATCGCCTTGTTCAGGGTGCCCTATGAAGATAAGTCCCCGCAACCCGGCGATTCCGGGGAGGTTGTCGTCGTCGACTTAGCTACAATGCAGGAAATCTGTACAATGCAAACCCGGGGCTGGGAAATGCAACTTGGAGCGAATGTGCAATGGGGAAGCGGCGATGATGATTTGTTTTACAATGATGTAGATACTGTTACCTGGGAAGCGTATGCCGTACGTTTTAACTTTCGTACCGGTAAAAAAGAAAGGATGAATGGTACTGTTTTTATGGTGTCACCTGACGGAAGCAGACTGGCAACTTATGATTTGCGTAAATCCCGGTTTGCACAGGTGGGATATGGTGTTATTGTACCGGATGATTATGTGAGCCATAACGTGGGGCCGGTTGGTGATGATGGTGTTTTTGTGACGGATCTATCAACAGGTCAGTGCCGGTTGATTGCTTCGGTTCGTGATATATATGAACAAACAAAACCTTCCATCGCCATTTCTAATCCGGAGAACTATGCCTATTATTGTTTTCAGGTAAAATGGAATCCGCAGGGGACACGCCTTTTGACGACTATTCAGTGGACGCCCCTGGAAGGAGGAGAACGTCGCCGGGCGGTTATTACAATGAGACCCGACGGTTCGGATATCCGTACGGCCATAACTCCTGAAGAGTGGGGGCAGGGCGGCCATCATATTAACTGGATACCCGACGGTGAGCATCTCTCCATGAACCTGAATATAGATCATGCAGAAGGACTGGAGATCGTATCGGTAAAATATGATGGTACCGGACTTCGGGAAATATATCCCATTGGTTCCGGCCATCCTTCGTTTCATCCCGGAGGATTGCCTTACGTTATAACAGATGCTTATGCCGGTGAAATGCCCCTGGTGAATGAGAATTCGCCTATCCGGAATTTTGAGTTCAGGGTGGATGCTCATCCGGCCTGGGACCGCACCGGACGGTATGTTGTGTATAATGGCGTGAAAGATGGAACACGGTGCGTGTATGTACTGGACTTGAAGAAGTTCATGAAATAGTGATGGCCGGATGAAGGTTGCTGTGTAGATTCTGAATAATTGGATTTTTTTTGAAAAATTTGATAACTGTAGAAAATTTATCTTATCTTTGATGTACAGAAAGCAGAGGGGCGCTGTTATACATGAAAATATACACATTTTCGATACTACTTTTCATTTCATCGCTTACGAATGTTATTTTCGGACAGACGGAGGCTATGCATGATAATTATATGTTTCGTCGGGTATCACCGGAAGGTGGACTGGGTGATAACGGGCTGCGGGATGTGGTACAGGATCCGTGGGGGTTTGTATGGCTGATTACAGTGCATGACCTTTTTCGGTTTGACGGATATACGTTTAAGAGATATACGAATAAACTTCCTAAATTTCAGCATAATAGTGGTTGGGATCTGAATCAGTTAGCGCTTGATCCGGATGGAATCGTGTTTGTTGCTTCTCATGGTGGATTGTTGAAGTATAATCCGTTTTCAGATAGTTTTGACAGGGTGTATGATAAGCCGGTGGAGCTGATAAAAAGAGATGCGAATGACCGGTTGTGGATTTGTTCGAATACGATCGGGATATTCGATGCGATTGACAATGTGTTTACACCGGTATATTGCTTTAATGATATCATAAAATCCGTTTCGACGGTTTATGAAGATGCTTCCGGGTTTTATCTTGCTACGAATGAAGGGGAGATTTATCAGTTAGAGGAGCAGGCGTTTAATTTTAAACGTTTACTGACGAAAGTAGGGAAGAATGTTAAAGATATGACAGGTCTGGATACTTCTCTTTTCGTATTGACGGAGCATGAGGGGATGTTTGTTGTGGATTTGAATAAGAAAAAGATAAAGGAACATTATACTTTTTTTTATTCGGAAGGAGATACGCGACACATTGTCAGACATTTACATAAGGATAAATTTGGTCATATCTGGATATCAACCCAAAAGGGGGCTTATGTGCTTGATCCCGTTGAGAATACATATACCCGGCATCAGTATGATGAATCCAATTCGTATGGGTTGCCTTCCAGTTCGATCTGGAAAATAGCAGATGGTAATCAGGATAATTTGTGGATTGGTTCTTATTCCGGTGGGTTGTCTTTTCTTTCTTTCAGTGAGAAGTCGGTGTTCAAATCTTTTAATTCGAAGACGGATGCGTTGAGTTTTCCGGTGGTGAGCAGTATAGCCGAACAGGGTGATTATTTGTGGGTTGGTACGGAAGGGGGCGGGCTGAACCGTTATGATATGCAAACCGGCGAGTTCAGGCATTATTCCCATCATAAATCAGGGAGCGGTCTGTCTTTTAATAATGTCAATTCCTTACAGTTGATCGGGGAGGATCTCTGGATTTCTTTGCCCCGGGGCGGATTGGACAGGTTGAATACAAAGACCAATACCATTAAGAACTATAGTTCATCCAATCCGGAGTATACCATGTCAAATGATCATATTGAAAAAATTGTAGTAGAAGGAGATTCGGTTATCTGGTTTACATATCTGGAAGGGAATATCAGTCTTTCTCATTTTTCTCTTCCCAAGGATCAGTTCAAACATTTCTTCCTGAATGATGAACCTTATAATCTGGAGGGGAATGTCGCGGATGTTTGTATGGGAAACGGAGATACGTTGTGGATAGCAACGGCTCAGTTATATGTGATGAATACACGATCCCTGAAAGCGACAGCTTGTCAGGGACAAAACCGGACAGAATGGAATCCGATTAATATTCAGACGATTAGTCATAATAAAAAAACGGGTGATATATGGATCGGAACGAGTGGACAGGGGCTTATAAGGTATGCGGTGGATTCGAATGAATATCTGCAGGAGGCTGTATTATCGAAATTTGGGGTACATGCCATTTTTGCCATTGAGTTTGACGACCTGGGCTATGTATGGTGCAGTACGGATAATGGGCTTTTCCGTTATAGTCCTGCGGATGGGCAGTTATTACAATTTAATAAAGCGGATGGTACGCAAGGGAAGGTATATTGTCGCTATGCGACTTATAAATCCAAATCCGGAAAATTATATTTCGGAGGTAATGAAGGCTTTACTATTGTTGATCCGACGCTTGTATCCCGTAATGAGTATAAACCGGATGTGATTATTTCGGAATTGCTTATTAATAATGAGCCTACGACTCCGGATTCACCCGATTCTCCTTTAAAAACAGCTATTTATCAGACGAGTGACATCAAACTAAAACATGATCAGAATAACTTCAGTTTTGAATATACCTCTTCAAATTATCTGAATTCCGAAAAGAATCGTTTTCGTTATCGTTTGCATGGGTATGATGATAACTGGATAGAAACGGATGCTTTACACCGGATTGCTTCGTATGCGAAAGTGCCTGCCGGAAAGTATGTATTTGAGATCATCACGGCCAATAATGATGGGATATGGGGAAAACAACGGAATATTGATGTGACCGTAGCGCCTGCCCCCTGGTTAAGTCATTGGGCGATTGCGCTCTACTGTCTTTTTGGGCTGGGTATTATCTTATCAGCTTTCAGGTATTCAAACGAGCGACGGAAACTTAAAATGCAACTTTATCTGGAAGAAAAGGAGCATGAACAGAAAGAAGAGTATCATCAGGAACAGTTGCGTTTCTTTACGAATGTTTCACATGATTTCAGAACCCCTTTATCCTTAATTATGGCGGCATTTGACAATGTGAAACCCCAGCTTGAAGGGACAAAGTACAAGGACATCATCGAAAATAATGTGAAGCGTTTACATAATCTGGTTAATGAATTACTAGATTTCCGCGCTTTGCAAAATGGGAAAATGCGACTCAAACCTGAAAAAAATAACTGGAATGAGGTCATTCGGAAAAATGCAGCAGATTTCTATGAGTATGCGTCGCAGAAGGGGATTCGCTTTTTGTGCCGGTTAGATGAGCATATACCGGCAGCGCTTTATTTTGATCCGAAGGTGCTGGAGAAAATATTGCTGAATCTTCTTAATAATGCCTTTAAATATACTTCGGCAGGGGGATTTGTGACGGTAACTACTTTAAATGATGTAAGTAGCTTTCGTAGTTCTCACGAAAATTCATATACGGATGAGCAGGAGCCCCTTCTATCTGATAAAGCGGGCATTGAACCCGGCGTCCATGAGGTGTCTATTATTGTATCGGACTCGGGTATTGGTATTTCGGATGCTTCTATTTCAAAGGTTTTTGAACGGTATTACCGGGTGAATGACGTGACAGGAGAGCAGCACATCGGTTCGGGTATCGGATTAGCGCTCGTCAAAAGTCTGGTCGAACTTTATGGCGGGAAAATCACGATTTACAGCGAACGAAATAAGGGAACTGATATTGTTGTTACATTCTACTTAAAGGATTCAACAGCAGATGACACCGGAAAAACGACTGAAAGCGTAACGAATGAACCGGATAACTTCATCGAAAGTACTCCGGATAAGGCGGTAAAGCAATTGGAAATATCACGTTCTATACCGCAATCGGAGGATGCTATACCGATTGCCGAACATTCGCATTTCGTTTCAAAAAAACTGGTATTACTGGTGGAAGACAACGATGAGCTACGTGAGCTTATCGCAGAGATGCTTTCGGATTATTATGAAGTGCTGGAGGCGGAAAACGGGGCGGTCGCTTTAAAAATACTGGAAGATGAGAATCCCGAGTTGATACTGACGGATATTATGATGCCCGTCATGAGTGGAACGGTTTTATGTCGTTCGGTGAAGGAAAATATCGAAACCTCTCATATTCCGGTGGTTATGCTCACGGCCCGGTCGGGTATTGAGAACCAGATTGACGGGATGGAAACCGGCGCTGACGTATATATCGAAAAACCTGTCAACAAAAGGTTGTTGCTGGTCAGTCTGGCGAATTTGTTCAAGCAGCAGGAACGGATAAAAGAATATTATTCCAAAAATTACTTTGCCGATGCGATGGAACTTAAGTTAGGAAAACGTGATAACGAGTTTATGGAAGCATTGCAAAATGAAATAGAAAAGCAGATCTCCGATCCCGATCTGGATGTAAATCACCTGGCATCTTCCCTGGCCATAAGCCGTAGTAAGTTATACACGAAGACAAAAGCTTTGACCGGTAAATCAGTTGTTGAATTTATCCGGGTATATCGCCTGCGAAAAATAGCCCGGTTATTATTAGAAGAGGATCAGCCCATCAATATCGTTATCGAAAAAGCGGGGATTGATAACCCCTCTTATTTCTCCCGGATTTTCAAAAAAGAATTCGGGATGACCCCAACCGAATTCATTGATAAAAACAAGAAAGATAAACAAGCTTAATCAGTTCCTTTACTACACGCCGTCTATTTTAGTTTTTAATCAGTTTGGTGTAACCGATTGAAGAATAAGCTTTTGAGTGAGTTTTCGGATTTCAGAGGTAACGAGTTAGTAGCCGTGCGTATTCTAGCGTTTTGCGGTGCTATACTGTCAAATAACTCACGCTAAAAGTACGTATTATTTTGAAACCAATACATATTTTTTCTCTTTCTTTATCCGATAAACACCTCTTTTGTGGAAAGGATGAATAAGACAAGGCTTTTATCGGAAATACGCTCTCGAGGAACGAGAAAGGAATATTTATGGTAAAATTTATTTAGCATTGACGTTTCATTCTTGGAGCATAGCTTTGTGTTTGGACAAAAAAAGGTTTTTATTGTCTTCAATTTTAGGTTATTGTAATCTCTTTAAATCTCTATTACTTGTCAGTGAGCGCATTTGCGTAATTGCCACGCCATTAAGTTGCACAAGCCGTTCACCCTGCGGAAGTCCCTGCCGAATGAGCAGGGCATTGATACTTTCCATATTCGACAGCACAACTAATTGTTCCAAAGTAGCATAATCACGGATATTGCCTTTCTCATTTGGATTTTCATCGCGCCACTGCTTAGCTGTTTTTCCGAACAATGCCACATTGAGCAAATCAGCTTCATTGGCATAAACAAACATTGTCTGTTCTTTGCTAACCATTTTGGGGATTATTTCGTCCTTGATGGCATCGGTGTGAATACGGTAATTGATTTTGGATAGTGTACGCTGCAAGTTCCATTCAAGGGAAAGTCGTTGATTTTCATCATTTTTCAGTCGTTTAAATTCCGTAACCAAATAGAGTTTAAATTCTGAAGAAACCCACGAGGCAAATTCAAAAGCAATGTCTTCGTGTGCGTATGTGCCGCCACCTGCTCCTGTTTTTGTAAAAATTCCGATTGCATTTGTGGTTTCAACCCAACGGCTCGGGCTCATCGTAAATGAATTACTACCCGATCCGACCCAAAGGGGATCGAATTCGACCCCTTTAAAATCGGGATTGTTGATTTTTTCCCAAAGTCCGAGAAATTCGATGGTTGTACGGTTACGCATCCAGTTTTTAACTACATCTTTCGGCTCAATCGGATTTTTGTATCTTGCAATATCGGTTATGCAAATATAGTTCCGATTGTCGGGCTTGGAAAAGATGGTTATTTCCGTTCCCCGTACGGTTATTTTGTCTTTTTTGCTCATATTCTTTGCTTGTTTATTCTCTTTTCTACTGTCCCGCATAGCTATCACTTAACTGCAAGCATTTTTTTTTTCTCACATTACAATTTTTGTTTTTGTAAATTCCTTTCTTCTATTATTTTTTCGACATATTGTTGCATCTCATTAAGTCCATTGGAATCATCATTTCCAGCACAAAATCCCAAAGAATAATCATTGTCATTTTTCTTGTATTTTTAAATGGTTAATATAATTGTTCAACGTTCTATTTGTTAATTTATTGTCTGCGCCTCCGCACTCTTTCCCGATACACGGTTGATTTTCACATCCCACAAGTGGGGCGGGATATCCATCTTGCAACTGAACTGTTTAACCTTGCTGCCTACAGTGATACGAAACATCAAAGGCAGGCTTCTATTGGATTTCTCTCTGCCTTTCTTTACAGCCATATAAATCAAAACAGAATGTAACGAACGCTGGCTCAGCTAATTCGTTACACTCTGCCTAAATCAGCTTTTTACTTGGAAGTTTATTTTATGGTTATTTCGTTTGTCTGTTGTGCATACTTTTTCATGCTTGTTGATTGATCCGGTTGCGAGCCTCCTACAAAAATGTTGTATCTACCCGGTTCTATCAGTCGTTGCCTGTCTTCATCGATTTGTTCGAATGCCGATTTGTCCAATTCGAAGTACACATTTTTTATTTCACCCGGATTAAGGAAGATACGCTTAAATCCTGCCAGGGAATGGATGGGCTGATAAACTTTTCCGTTGAGGTCTTTCACGTATACCTGTACGACTTCTTCGCCTGCATATGCACCTGTATTTTTCACCTGTGTACTTACTTTAACGATTCCATCCGGTTGCAAAAGGTTTTCCACATATAAGTCGATGTATTCGAATTGTGAGTAGCTCAGTCCCGATCCGAATGCCCAAAGCGGTTCTTTTGTAAAGTAGCGGTAGGTACGTCCCTGCATCCTGTAATCTTCAAAGTCCGGGAGGTCGTTTTCCGATTTATAGAAGGTGACAGGTAATCTTCCGGCGGGGTTGTAATCGCCAAAAAGAATATCGGCTATTGCATTGCCTCCTTCCTGTCCCGGATACCAGGCTTCAAGGATGGCATCCATGTTTTCTTTTTCCCAGTTTACCGATATGGCGCTTCCGTTCATTAAAACGAGTACCATCGGCTTACCCAGTTTTTTCAGCTCCTTCATCAGTTCGGTCTGTACTTTGGGGATATTCAACGATATCCGGTCACCCCCTTTGAAGCCTTCTACTTCTACTTTCATTTCTTCCCCTTCCAACAGCGGTGAGAGACCCATACAGAGAATGATAACATCCGACTTCCGGGCTATATCAATCGCTTCCTGTTTCATGTTGGGATCAGGGATCTGCCACATCAACTTTTCCAGTGCCATTCCCCGGTGTTTCTTTAATTCGAGCCGCAATTTATACGTTTTACCGGCTTCCAGCGACATTTTTTTATAAATTTTAGTCGGATGATGCACATTGTGTGAAGAACCGATTTGTTCATCATCGATCCACATGGAAAGATAGGCAGACTGATAACCGATGAAATACTCACCACTGACGGGCGCTTTCACATATCCTGTCCAGCGAACGCCAAAATTGATGGGGTCTAAGTCCTGTAAAGGAGCATCATTCCACCAGTTGAAATCGATATTCGGGTCGATCCGGGTCAATCGTGGTTCGCCTTCCAGGCTGTCATTTGCAAAATAATCACCTTTCAGTCCTTGTTGTGAGAAAGTATTGTCGGTAAACAAATATGCCGAAGGGATAGGAACAAGGGAGGGAAGATTAGGTGCAAGATCACATCCCTGCGCATAAAGCACTTCCGCATTGGGTAATTTATTTCTGATCCCTTGCAGGGGTGTTACCGGATTTTTAGAAAAACCGTTGTAGTTGGCATATAAAGGTTCTATATCGTCGGCATTCGGGCCGATCACGGCAACTTTCTTTATTTCTTTTGATAAAGGTAGTATGGAGCGGTTGTTTTTTAGCAGCACCATTGATTTACGAGCCGTTTCGAGCGCCAGATCCACATGCTCTTTACTTTCGACCGCTTGTAGCGGAATGGTCGAATAAGGAACCCTTTCGTCGGGATCGAACATGCCTAACTTAATTTTAGCTTTCAGCAGGCGTCCCAATGCCACATCGATATCGGCTTCGCTGAGCAGGTTCTTTTTTACGGCTTCAACAAGCGCCTGATAGGTTTCTCCGCAATTGAGATCCGTGCCGGCTAAGACGGCCATGGCAGCGGCCTCGGGAGCCGTTTCTACCACATGGTGGCGTTCCGGATAATAAAAGTCCTGTATCGCCCCGCAGTCAGAAACAATATAACCGTCGAATCCGATTTCGTGGCGAAGTATATTTTTGAGCAATTCATCGCTTCCGCAACATACATCTCCATTCGTACGGTTATAGGCGCACATAACGGATTGTGCATTGGCTTCTTTTACGGTTCGTTCGAATGCGGGCAGATACGTCTGATAAAGATCACGCATTGAACTGACGGCATCAAACGAGTGGCGGTTATATTCGGGGCCGCTGTGTACAACATAATGTTTCGGTGTGGCAATTAGTTTAAAGTAGGTAGAATCATGTCCTTGCAGACCTTTTACGAATTGTACGCCCATGGTTCCGGTAAGGTAAGGATCTTCGCCATACGTTTCCATGCCTCTTCCCCAACGGGGGTCGCGGAAGATATTGATATTCGGGGTCCAATACGTGAGCCCCTGGTAGTAATCCCTTAATTCCTTCTTTTTGTAATCATGATGTTTGGCCCGCGCTTCGTCCGAGATAACGGTAGAGATGCGGTACATCAATCCATCGTCGAAAGTGGCGGCCATTGCGATCGCCTGTGGGAAAACCGTCGCCTGACCGGCCCGGCCCACACCATGAAGACATTCGTTCCACCAGTTGTATTCCGGAATTCCAAGCCGTTCAATAGCCGGTGATTCATGCATCATCTGGGATACTTTCTCTTCGAGTGTCATCAGAGAGAGTAAATTCTGAACCCGGTCTTCAACGGATGCTTCCGGATCGTTAAATACATGTTTTTTTTGTGTTGCCGGCATACAGCCGAAAAACAGAACGATGGCCAGCAGCCCTATCAAGAAATGAACAGTTTTCATAGTGAAGGATTTTTTTCTAAAATTTGTAACTTGGAAGATTCCGGACGTCCATTGAAAACGATTGCCTGTATGGCGGGCGTTACCATTCAGGCGCTTTATTTTTCCATAGTTTTATATCATCCCAATAGATCTGAAGCGTTTTTTCCTTTGATTTAACAAACTGAACGATCTCTTTCGATGTATATAATTTCAACGGGTTATAACCTGTCAGACCCTGAGGAGATGGGTTTTTAGTCATATGTGTATAATTACGCACATCAAAAACGACCTGTTTCTTTTCGCCCTCGGGTGTGATTGTCATATAGAATCTTCCGGTATCTTTATTTCCTTCTTTATAATAATAATCCATGGTGAACCATTTTCCAACAGGGACTTTCACCCGGCTATCGTCTGCATTCCATATTTCTTTTTGTCCGGCGTCTTCACCGTTCAGAATGAAATAAAGATCTTTGCTTTCCGCTGTCGGTTTACCTATTCCGAGCGTTACACGGAAGCCGTATTTCTCTCCTTTGACCCACCATTCTTTGTTCCAGAATTCCGAGATTGTAAGCCAGTGGATAGGATGCGGATAATCCCGTAGGGCATTGAAATCCTCATGTAGAAAAACGCGTACCGATTGATAAAATTCACGTAATCCTCCCTGAATATCATAAAATTCGATCTGTACCCGCGCCTTTACCTGGTTTTCCGAAGCAAGCCATGAGTCATTTAGCCAGAAATGCAGTACATGATTTTGAAGATTTCCCGGCTCCGGGATTATTTTTGCATATCTTTTGGTAGAATCGCCTCCCGTATAGTTCACATAGACATTTCTGATGGCGCCGCTTTCCTGTAGCGCTTCCCAGTCACTCAGGGGTAATTGAGGATCGCTCCCTACAATATCATTGGCATCCTGACGGAAAGGAACTACACGCGTCGTTCCCTCAAATCCCGATTGAAACAGTAGTTCCGGTGTTTTATGCTGGGCGATAACCACCGAAGTTCCTCCGGTTAGCAGCACGAGCCCGGTTTTAAAAAACGAAAGAATAGCCTTTACATTCATAGCACATCTATGTTAGATTTTTACAATCTTCGACAAAAGTATAACAGGAAAGTTATAGCGGCTTGCACTTTTTCGTATATAATTAGTACATATCCGTAAACCTGTCGATTTTTAGTTTGGAGGGAAGAACGTTTCCGGGAGGCTTTCTGAAGCCTGTCACCATACTGTGCGTCCAGATTCTTTGCACAAAATGACATATTTGCACCTGCTCTTCATTGAATTCAAAAAATTACTACATATATGTGAAAAAATACAAGTGGACTATTTCATGCACGCCCTATTTTTGTAGCAAGAGATGAGAAATACAAAATTATAAAATGATGGGACCATAAAAATTAATTTAGAAAAAAGTAAGTATAGAGACATTCATTAGGGGAAACCAATATTAATAGAAAAGTAAACTATGTATGAAAAGCATTTTTATTTTGTCGGGAAAAGATAACCGACACCTATTCGGAAAAATTCCGATTGCCTTATTAATTAGTTTTATGATGTTGTTCGGATTTGTGACGACATCAATTGCATCAACATCCGATGCGTCTTCTGTGTATGCAGGGGCGCCGGACCAAGGAGTTGTCCTATCTGCTTCATCCGGTAATGCACCCATTACAACCCAACAGGGAATCGTTGTTTCGGGTATTGTCACGGATGAATTCGGCGATCCTCTACCAGGCGTAACTGTCGTGGTGAAAGGCACTACCACGGGGATTACCACCGATATTGATGGGAAATATGTTATTACCGTACCGAATCAGAATATGGTATTGGTTTTTTCATATATCGGATATGCGCCGAAAGAAATTACTGTCGAATCCCAGCATACAATTAATGTAAGTATGGCCGAATCTACCCATGTGCTTGATGATGTTGTAGTTGTTGCCTATGGAGTTCAAAAGAAGGAAAGCATTGTAGGCGCTATCAGTCAGGTGAAGGGCAGTGATCTGACGCGGGCCGGAGTTCCGTCTGTGAGTAATTCGCTGGCCGGACGTGTACCGGGTATGGTAACTGTACAACAGACAGGTATACCAGGTGGAAGCGAACCGCAGATCTTTATTCGCGGGTTATCTTCTTTTACGGGTAATAATCAGCCCTTGGTGCTGGTGGATGGAATCGAACGCCCGATAGGCGATATTGATCCTTCGGAAGTAGAAAGTATATCTGTGTTGAAAGATGCTTCCGCCACAGCTGTTTATGGTGTAAAAGGGGGGAATGGCGTTATTCTTGTCACTTCCAAAAGAGGTCAGGAAGGCAAAATGGAGATTAGCGTTAACTACGATGCAACGATCAAGCAGTCTATCAATGATGGTATTCAGGAGCGTTCTTATTCCACGTTGTATGCACGCGACAGGCTGTATCGAAATCAGAATGATTACAGCAAGGTACTTGGTGCAAGTACGCTGGAGCATTACCGGAATCCGGTAGATGAATTCGATCAGTATATCTATCCTGATGTGGATGCCTGGGACCGGGGAATGAAAGATTTTACGATGGATCATCGTTTTTCCGTTTCGGCCCGTGGAGGTACGAGCAATGCGAAGTATTTTCTGACGTTGAGCTACCTGAAGGAATCAGACCTGCTTGAGTCGGAGCAGAACTTATATGATCCTGACTTCAAGTATGAAAGGATCAACTACCGTATGAATTTCGACTTTACCCTGACAAAGACCACCCAGTTGTCCATTTCCAGCAGTGGATTTGTCGGGACGTCATCCAATGGAGGACAATCAGGAAACAGTGACGGAGGAGCAACATTGAATAATATGTACACAATGCCTCCGTACGCATCTCCTTATATATATCCGGCCGCATTTGTGGCAAAATATCCGGATCCGAAGAACCCGGAGATATCCGACCGTGTGGCGGGGAATCTGCTATCACCCGGCGCTGATATGGGATGGTTTCGTCATAATTATAAGGGAACGACGCGAAATGTAAACGACCGTTTAGGGAATGACATCGAATTAAAACAACAACTGGATTTCATCACCAGGGGATTGTCAGCCAGAGCCAAATTTTCTTATAATAATTATTCCTACTGGAACGGAGGCGGAACGATTTATACCAGCGACAAATATGTATTTACCAAGGTGGGTGATTCGTATACATGGGATCGTTATATAGGCAATGCAATCAATATGTATGATCCTGTCGCCGAACCCTACGAGACCGTATTATCCCGCAATAGTAGTAAAGATCCGTCGTACGACTATGTGTACGGCGGCCAATTGGATTACCTCCGGTCATTCGGCGAACATATGGTTACGGCGCTCGGATTGTTTGAGAGACGTATCAGTCAGTCAGGAGCCAGTTTTCCTCATTATGAAGAGAAATGGAGCGTCCGTGCAACATACGATTATTTAAGTAAATATATGTTGGAAGCAACGCTCGGTATCTCAGGATCGGAACGATTTGCACCGAAAAACCGTTTTGGTTATTTCCCCTCTATAGCCGTAGGTTGGAATGCTGCCAAAGAGAAATTTTTTCAACAGATTTTCCCCAGAGAATTTAGTAACCTGAAAGTACGTTATTCGTATGGTGAATCGGGTAATGACCAGGTGAACGATTTCCTCTATATTTCGGACTATACAAACTACAATAGTTTTACCACCGGAGCGCCGGGAACAAGCATGAACGTGACGACGATCCGTGAAGGAGCCGTACCGAATACTTCCGCTCGTTGGGAGCGCGCCAAGAAACATAACCTGGGAGTCGATTTCGGATTTTTCGATAACACTCTTACGTTGAGCGCCGAACTCTATTCGGAGTACCGCGACGGAATTCTGATGAACCGTCAGTCGGTAAATACCCTCTTCGGGCAGAGCCTGAAAGCGTTGAATGTAGGTGAAGTGAAGCGACATGGTTATGAGCTGGAAGCAAAATACTTCGGACGTGTAAACCGTGTGAATTATTGGCTGTCGGGAAACTTTAATTATAATGAGAACCGGATCGTCAATCAGGATGAACCCGCATTGACGCCGGACTATCAAAAGAGAGAAGGAAAGCCGATAGGCGTCATCTATAGTCAGAAAAATATCGGTTATTACCAGACGCTGGATGAAATGTATAACTATTCGTTGAACCAAAGTACATTGAAGACAATCGGAGCGGATATGTTGCTTGATTTTAACGGAGACGGTAAGATTGATGGCAACGATGCGATTGCTATGAAGTATACAAGTCGTCCGAATATCACTTACGGACTTTCGGGAGGTCTGGAATATAACAACTTTGAGATGAGCTTCCTGATTCAGGGCGTATCCGCCGTAGAACGCAACTGGGGTAGTACTTACAATCCTTTGTTTGTGAATGATCCGGGAGAACTTTATATAAAGGTAAAAGGACGTAATGATATCTGGACGCCTGAAAACCAGAATGCGGAATATGCAAACTGGGGAGCATGGAATCCGGGCAGTAAAGCGGTTGTTAATGCAAATTACCTGCGTTTGAAATCATTGGAGATTGCTTATTCGTTTTCAGGTAAGACTGTTAAAAAATTAGGATTATCCTCAGCTCGTATTGCTTTGCAGGGATCGAACCTTTTGACATGGGCTCCGGGCTATGTGATGGGTGACCCGGAAAATGAAACCCCGTATGTGGGCGAATATCAGTATAATTTCCAGTATTATCCGATACCACGGCGATTTACGATGTCTTTAAAAGTTAATTTCTAATCCCAAAAATACGAAAAGATGAAACAAATTTTCAACATATTATTTTTTGCCGGTATTCTTCTGGGCACTTGTTCTTGTGTGGATTTTTTAGACCGGGCGCCCGATTCGGAGGCGTATACCGATACGGATGTGTTTACGGATTATGAGAAGAGCCAGAAGTTTATAGATCAACTATTGATCCCTTATCGTTATTTTGACGATAATGACATTTGTAACAAAGAAAATAGTGTGGATGGTACGCATGGCAAGCGTGCATATGGACTCCGCGAACGTATTACGGATAACTGTATTGCAAACCAGCAATATTCGTGGGTGACACTTAACTCCTACCGGAACGGTAACTTCACCAACCCGACCGATAACTATTGGGCGGAGGGCTCGGAATTGCGTTATACGACGATCTGGAAAGCAATCCGCGTGGCGAATCTGTCGATTGCCAATATTGATTTGATCAAGAATGGCGCCGATTCGGATAAAGCGAAGATTTTAGGCATGGCTTATTTTCTGCGCGGGCACTTTTATTTTATGTTGCTGCAAGGATGGGGTGGTATGCCTTATGTCACGGAACCGCTCGATCCGGAGTCGGACATGGACCTGCCGCGCGAAACTTACACGCAGACGGCCCGGTATATAGCTCAGGACTTTGAGAAAGCGGCCGAATATCTGCCAATGGTCGTCCCGAATGAAGAATGGGGACGTCCTTCCAAGATGGCGGCTATTGCCTACAAAGCAAAAGCGTTGCTCTGGGGAGCCTGTCCGTTTGCCAATCCGGGCAATGATCGGAAATTATGGGAAGATGCAGCCATTGCATTGGGGCAGGCGATCGATATGGCGGAAAAATCCGGTTATTATCAGTTGATAGACATTGCGAATTTCAAACAACTGTTTGTCGATACGAATAGCGAAACATTGAAGGAAATACTTTTTGGTCGCGCCTTTAATAATTACGGGCTATGGTTTGCACCCTATTTCAGCGGTATCAAATCGACGGAGTTCGGAAATGGAGCCATGGGCGCCGAATCGGTTACGGAAAACCTGGCGCAGTGTTTCACCTGGAACAATGGAGAACCGGTGGACCCGAATACGGAGGAATACAAACACCATCCTTTTACGGGCGACGGTGTGAGCCATACGGGACGCGATCCCCGTTTTTACCAGACGCTTCTCTTCAATGGCGCAAGCACTCCGCAGGTAGCAGCCAAAGGCCGTACGGTAGAGATCTGGAATGAATCATATGATAACAAGCAGGCGGCTGAATTGAATGTGAATGCGACCTATAATGCATTGAACGGATTCACTTTTACCGGCTATTACAACTGGAAATTATTCTCTGCAGCTTATGTGACAAGAGCAAATGTAAATATCATGTGGAACTACATCCGCTTAGCCGATCTTTATCTGTATTATGCCGAAGCTGCCAATCGCGCCTGGGGGCCGAATACGGCGCCGTCGGGTATCTCCGGATTTAGCCTGACAGCTGTCGGTTCATTGAATAAGATTCGTGAACGCGCCGGTATGCCTTTGTTTGATGACGCCAGTCCGCATGCATGGCTGAAGGTTGGCAGCGTCGAAAATTTTGAACGACATGTTCGCAACGAGACCCGTATTGAGACTTGTTTCGAAGAGAAACGTTTCTATGACCTGCGTCGCTGGAATAGGATGTTGGATGCGGATGTTCAGACGATGTATGGTTTGTATATCCATAAAACGGGAGAAAATTCTTTCACTTACACCGTTACTCCTCTTCCTGATAATTTGAACCTGAAGTGGAAAGACTTTCATTATTTGTTCAGAATTAAGCCGAGTGATACATACCTGGGGCCGAATTTTGATCAGAATCCGGGGTGGTAATAATCTAATCTAATTGACATTATGAGATATAATATGAAACATATATTTATAGCAGTTTTCGGATCTTTGCTTTCATTTATGGTTTCTGCACAGGAAACGATGCGGCAAGATTCTATCAACAAGGCTGAGCAGGAGGTGAATGTGCTTTACGGTACTCAAAAATACGGCCGTTTTGTTGGAAATATGAGTGCGGTAGAGGGTGACAAACTGACATCCTATCCCTCTCTTACGGTGAACGAGGCATTGGCCGGTCGCCTGCCGGGTCTTTTCATCATGCAGAATAGCGCTTCTCCGGGCGAAAATGACTTTAATAATTATGTGCGGGGGAGTGTCGGCGGGTACATTACGTTAGTCGACGGCGTTGAACGTTCACTCACAACGTATGATATCGAGCAGATCGAAGAAATCCGTCTGTTGAAAGATCCGGTCTCCAAGGCATTGTATGGCGGCCGTATGACCAACGGTATTCTGATGGTGACGACGAAAAGGGGGAAAGAGATGAAGAGCGAATTCAAGGTAAATGTTCAGGGAGGCATTAAGATGCCGACGAAATTGCCGAAGTATCTGAACGCATACGATTTTGCCACGAAGTATAATGAGGCATTAGCCAACGATGGTCTCACTGTCGGACAGTATAGTCAACAGGCGCTGGATGCATATCGTAACGGATCGAATCCTTATCAGTATCCGGACGTAGACTATTATGACGAGTTTCTGAATAAGACGATGCAGATGCTTCGTATGAATGTCGAATACTACGGAGGTAGTGAACGGACGCGGTATTTTATTCACGGAGGATTCCAGAATGAAGGAGGGCTTGAAGCTTACGGAGACAAAAAGACACGGATCAATTCTTTTAATTTGCAGAGTAACCTCGATACCAGGTTCTCAGATCAGATATTGTTGCATGCTAACTTTATCGGATATGTAGCTGAGCGCCAAGCTCCGGGAAATTTTAATATAAGTACGCTTTCTTCGCGTTACCCAAATGCATATCCGATTTTTGTAGGTACGGATAGCGTGGGGGGAACTTCGAGCTGGAGGGATAACCCGTATGCCGGTCAGGCGCAGAGTGGGTATATCAAGAGCAATGAGGTGAGGATACAAGCTGATTTGGGCCTGGAATTCAAACTGGATGCAATTACCCCGGGACTTTCTATCAAACCGGCTTATTCGATGGATATTTTTCATATTCAGAACTTGAATAAGATTTCTCGTCCGGCTATTTACAGTATTGCCTCTTATGATGAAGCGGGCAATCCGGTCACGTTCAATACCATTCAGACAGAACAGCCGGCCACGAACCAGTCGATGGGAGACAGTGAATATATTAACCATTGGGCTTTAAATGGGATGTTATCGTATGCCCGTCGTTTTGGAAATCACGAGGTGGATGCCGACCTGATTTATTATCTTTCCAAGCAAACAACGGCAAACGTATTGCTTGAATATAAGAGACAGAATCTGGGTCTGCGCGCAAATTATACGTATGCCTCGAAATACAGTATTGAAGGGGTCTTGAATTATACGGGTTCGCAGAGTTATGATCCGGATAACCGTTTCAAACTTTATCCGGCTGTCGGTCTGGGCTGGTTGATTTCGGGAGAAGGGTTTATGAAAGATGCCTCCTGGATTGATTTCCTGAAGTTGAACGGTTCCTGGGGCGTAATGGGTGATGGCGATATTGAAGCTAATTACTGGCGCGAAAGCTGGGGATTAGGAAGTAAATACTATTTCAATAACTCGGTTTCTCATCAGACAACCCAGCTCAATCAGGTGGCCAACTATGGCATGGATTGGCCTAAGCAACGTGAGTTTGATATCAGTCTGGAGGCAAATATTTTCAAAAAGATCTATGGAAAAATTTCTTATTTTGATTATCTGCAGTTGCGTTTGTTGAGTAAGCGTGTGAATATGATTCCGTCTATCATAGGGGGAGAAAGCTTCCTGCCTTATACAAATTTTGGTAAAACCGGTTTGAAAGGAATGGAGTTTGAACTTTCTTATGCGACAAAGATCAATAATGATTGGAGTATTAAAGTCGGTTCGCATGTCACTTATAGCAAGAGTGAAAAGGTTTTGATAGATGAGGTTCCTGATCCTAATTACTCAACTCAGGGTACTGCATGGGATGATATCCGGGGATATAAAGCTGTCGGCTTCTATACGCAGGAAGAGGTTGATCGTATTCAAGCGGGTACCAGCGATCTGCCTGTCCCTTCTTATATGGATTCGAAAAGTCTGAAAGCCGGCAATATCAAGTATCTCGACGTGAATAAGGATGGCGTACTGGATAAGTACGATACACAGGTAATCGGTAATTCGTTGCCCCGTTTGATGTATGGGCTTGATCTGACATTGAAATACAAGGGATTTGAACTAAGCGCCGTATTTCTTGGCTATGGTCAATTTGATAGGCTGCTGAATACAAGTTATTATCAGGTTTATTCAACGCGCAAGTATTCTGACATTGTGGTTGACGGGTTGCCGAATGGTAATCCACATCCGAGATTGACCACCGGTTCGGCAACGAATGATATTCAGACGTCTGATTACTGGATTGTAAACGGTAGCTTCCTGAAGCTGAAGAATGCGGCTTTTTCTTATACGTTACCCGATCGTATGTCAAAAGCGATGTTGATGAAGAGCGCCAAATTCACATTGTATGGAACCAACCTGCTTTCTTTCTCAAAGATCAAGGATTCCGACCCGGAATCATTGAATGCCGGTGTGAGCATGTATCCTTTATTCCAGACAATTGCATTAGGCTTTTCCGCCACTTTTTAATACTTTAAAAATATGTATGATATGAAACGAATGAAATATATTTTTATACTTCCCCTGGCATTGATTTTTTTCTCTTGTGAGAGTTTCATGGAGCCTGCTCTTGATAATTATAAGAGTCCGGAGATGATCATGAAGTCGAAGGATGATTTTATGGGAGTGATGTACAGCGCCTATACGGGGTTACCTACCCGAATTAGTTTTGCGTATGAGGCGGCCACGGATAATGCGGTTGCAAATAATGAAAACGATGTATCTTCGCGTGCGGCGAGAGGTGGGATCTCAATGATGAGTAATCCGCTGGGCGATACCTGGACGCGTAACTATACGTATATTAATCGTGTAAACTGGTATATAGAACAGATGGTGTTGGATTATTCGAACCCGATACCTACGCCGGTGAAGTTTGATAACGATCCGGCTGTTAATATGCAGTATTTCAATTTTACATTGGGAGAAGCGTATTTTATGAGAGCATGGTATCAGTTCGATCTTTTGCAGAAGTATGGCGGTGTGGGCGAAGACGGCAAAGCGTATGGATTCCCGATCTCTACCTCTTATCTGGAAGTAAGTGATGAATTGGATTTGCCCCGGAATACCTATCAGGAATGTGTGGCTCGGATTGCAGCTGATTGTGACAGCGCCTATAAGTATTTGCCTTTGAATTATACAAAGGCTCAAGGTTTGTTGTCGGATGGTTGTGTGAATGAGGCGGGTCATGCATCAGGAGTTGCTGCCGCCGCATTGAAAGCAAAAGCCTATTTGTATGCGGCAAGCCCTGCTTACAATGTGGAGAATGATGTAGCTAAATGGAGAAAAGCCGCCGAAGCTGCTTCGTTCGCGATTACGGCTGTCGGATATACGGATTTGCTTCCTCTCTCGGATTATTACAGTAAGTCGAAATTGAATGACAAAGCATACGACAATCCGGATATTCTTTTCCGTGGAGCGATACGTCAGAATGTGACGGTTTATGAGTCGGAGAATTATCCTCCGCGTGCAGGTTCGGGTACGGGTCTGTATAATCCGAGCCGGAATCTGGTAGATGCTTTTTCGATGAGCGACGGGTTTCCCATATCCGCTTCATCTTCTGAAAATCCATATGACCAGCAAAATATATTTTCAAACAGGGATCCTCGTCTGGATCGGTTTGTTGTGCGTACAGGAGAAACTTTTGCCAATATAACAGTTAATACGCAGGTGGGTGGAGCAGATGCTTTCGGTTCGGATGTGAATGCTACACGTTCCGGATTTTACTTGCAGAAACTGCTCGACGGAAGTGTGAGATTAACTACCGGATCAGTGGTGACAACAACGTTTGCCCCAATTCTTTTAGGCAGACCGGAATTGTACCTTAATTTTGCAGAAGCAGCCATTCAGGCAACCGGCAACCCGGATGATAAAACGTACCAATATTCGGCGCGTGAAGTGTTGGCCAAAATTCGTGACCGGGCATTAGGCGCCGATAAGGATGCTTATCTGCCGACAATAACGGGAAAAGACACATTTGTTGAACTGGTGAAAAACGAACGGCGCGTGGAACTCTGTTTCGAAGACCATCGTTTTTGGGATTTGAGGAGATGGAGCAGTAATAAGTCGGATTTTAGTCTGGTGAATGTTCCGGTATACGGTATCTATTCAACAGGGGTGTTGGAGACGCGGGAATTCAAATCGCCTTATATGCCTTTGCCGTATAATGAAATACTGAAGACGACAAATCTGGTTAATAATGCAGGTTGGAATTAATAATCATTCTAATAAAACGAAGTATGAAAAAGATATTAATAATAGGATTTACTATTTTATTGGGTTTATCAGGATGTAAGTATGATGACGACTATCTGAAACCTGAGTTGGACGAAACAATTGCTTATTTTGCATCTTCAGCTTCTTATAACCGGACATTGATTGTCGGTGAGGGGCTTCAATTCAAGATTGGCGCTGCTATGGCGGGAGTTACCGAGAATAAGAAGAATGAAACGGTAGATATGACTATTCCTCAGGATCCTCTCTCGGGTGGGAAGGAATTGTTGCCTTCCGGTTATTATAATTATTCGGAGCTGAATGGCGTGATAAAGGCGACCATTCCGGCCGGTGAGTTTCTCGGATATTTTACGGTTAAGATGGATTCGGCTAAATTTCTTTCCGATCCGGGATCTTTGGCCGGGAAATATGCGCTTCCTGTTAAGATTACAGATACTTCGCTGGGAACAATCAATGAAGAATTGAGTTCCATCCTTGTCACTTTGAAATATATGAGTAATGTGGACGGATATTATTTATACGAGTCGACTATAAAAGAAGAAGTGGACGGGGCGATTGTACGAACAACGTCGGAAAGTTATCCGAATGAATCGGATAACAGTGCATGGCGTCTTGCTACACAAGGGCCATTTACCGTACAGGTAACTCCAGCGGTTAATTCATCTGCAAACGGGGTGAAGTTTAAGCTAACGGTTCAAAGCAATGCGGTTTCCTACGAATCAGTAGACGGGCAACCTGTAGTGGAAGCGGATGGGGCTAATTCGTATGATCCGAAAACAAGAGACTTTGAACTTAATTTTAAATATAACGGAAGTGCGGAAGGTACGGTCTATCATATCTCTACCAAACTTATTTTCCGCAACCGGATGGTGGACCATGTCAACCAGACCCGTGAGTATTTGAGTTATTTTAATTAAGTACATAAGATGGCATGAAGCAACAAACAGGTTTTCTTCCTTTGATTTGAGGGAGGAAACATGTTTGTATACCTGCGACCAACAAAAATTAATAAAAGAAAATGAAACTTGAACAGAACATGAAATCAAAGCGATTTATGATAAGTTTTTTAGCTGTATTTTTATGGTGCTGTAACAGTCCGGTAAAAGAAAAACCAATGGAAGAGGTTATCCGTGATGCTTTTGACGTTTCAATACGGCAATACACGCAAATGGCTGAAAAACTTTCCGCGCAGGATTCGTTGCTTCCCAAATCATTCGAACACGGCCAATTCGTAACATCCGATTCGCGTTGGTGGTGCAGCGGGTTCTTTCCCGGTTGTTTATGGTATCTCTATGAATATAGCAAGGATGACAAGATGCTGGCTTTCGCCCGTCAATATACCGATAGGGTAGAGCGCGAGAAATATACAACCGATAATCATGATATAGGTTTTATCCTTTATTGTAGTTTTGGAAACGGATTGAGGTTAACGGGTGAACCCCATTACAGGGACGTATTGCATACAGGCGCTCAATCACTGGCAACCCGTTACGATCCGAAGATCGGACTGATCCGTTCGTGGGATTTTAATGAACATGTATGGCAATATCCCGTGATCATTGACAATCTGATGAATCTGGAAATGTTGTTATGGGTGGCGAAAAACTATCATGAGCCTGTTTATAAAGAGATTAGTATCTCACATGCCGACCGTACAATGGAGAATCATTACCGGGATAATTACAGTTCTTATCATGTGATTTCATACGATACGCTGACGGGTATCCCGCATGCCAAACATACGCATCAGGGGAATGCCCATGAATCTACCTGGAGTCGCGGCCAGGCATGGGGACTTTATGGTTATACGTTTATGTATCGTGAAACAGGCGATCCCAAATATCTCGAACAAGCGCAACACATAGCCTCATTCATGCTGGATCATCCGAAGATGCCCGATGATTACATTCCTTACTGGGACATGGACGCTCCTGATATACCGGATGCGTTGCGGGATGCTTCGGCAGCTTCGGTTATGGCTTCCGCATTGATCGAACTGAGCAGATATGTAGCTGAAGAAACGGCCGATCGTTACCTAAAAGTGGCTGAGATACAGCTTCGTACATTGGCATCTCCGGAATACACGGCCGAAGTCGGAGAGAACGGCAATTTCATTCTAAAACACAGCGTAGGCTCCCTTCCCGGAAATTCGGAAGTAGACGCACCGCTGACATACGCAGATTACTATTATCTGGAAGCGCTTTTAAGATATCAGAAAAAAATGAAAAAATGAAAAACACATACATTCTCATTGTCACTTTCATCGCAGTCATCAGTGGTTTATGCTGCAGTTGTACCGAAAACCAAAAAAACGTCTCAACGGAAGCGCTTATCTTTCAATCCGGATTTGAAGAAAATTGCCGCGTAGTACCCAATACGGATCTATCCGGCATACTGACGCCCGGTTTTGAAACCGATAAAATTATCGGAACGGATAAAACGTTGCCCGAAAAAAGTGATTTTGATAAAGACATGGATCAAAATCCCGATGGGGGAGAGTTTCTGCTGGAATATACCGGCGGAGACGAAGCGAAGCGATATGCACGGATTATACCCGAACCGGGAAATCCGGATAACAAAGTATTGCATTTCTGGCTCAATGATTCCTGGCTTGCTTCCGAAAACCAGGTGAAAGCGCGTGTACAAGCCAATATTTACGGCATCCGGAATCCTTATAAGGAGGTCTATCAATCGATACGTGTTTTTCTACATGAAGACTTCAATGCACTGAAAAAATATCCCCATAAAATTGGCTGGTTAACTATCTCCGAGTTCTGGAATAATGAATGGTGGGTTGAAGGAGAAGAATACGGTTTCCGTATTACACTCGGTATTGGTAAGCCGACAAACGACGAAAGTGAATTGAATTTCATCCTTGATGCCGAAAACGCAGGACAGAAACAAGTCTGGAGGGGCGATAATACAAGTTTTAAAGTGCCTGTAGGTAAATGGTTTACGATGGAATACTATATCAAAGAAGGCAATCGGGAAACAGGGCGTTTCTATCTGGCGGTTACCCCCGACGGCGAAAAGAAACAGGTCGTTTTTGATATCCGTAACTTTACACATAACACCTATGATCCTTCTCCCAACGGATTATCGGGTTATAATCCGATGAAACTCTATACCTCGAAAGAAATAGTTGCTTTTATGAAGGAACAGGATAAAACCTTACAGATTTATTGGGACGACCTGAGAGTATGGAAAGACAAGCAACCGGAATAAATAGACCCTAAAACAGATAACCATGAAAAAAACACTTTTCTTTCTGATAACAGGCCTTCTCGTGAGTCAGTCCGGAATGACACAAACAAACAATACGGTTCCGGATGATACACAGCGGATGGCCTGGTTTGAAAAGGCAAAATTCGGGATCTTCATGCACTGGGGCGTTTATTCGGTAGGCCGGACTTCCGAATCATGGCCTTTTTTCAGCGGAAGCGTCAGCAATAAAGAGTATATGTCGCAGGCTGCGGAATTTACGGCCGAAAACTTCAATCCGGACCAATGGGCAGAGTTGTTTATCCGTTCCGGAGCACGTTATGTCGTTCTGACGGCTATGCACTGCGACGGCGTCGCGCTATGGGATACCAAAGTGAATAAGAAAACCATCCGTAACCTTACCCCTTGCAAAAAAGACCTGATAGCAGCATATACGGCTGCTATGCAACGAGCCGGACTGAAAACCGGACTTTATTATTCGCATGTCGACTGGACAAGTCCCGATTACATGGGACTGACACAAAGCCTTACACCCAAAGAACTGGAAGGGAAACTGAAAATACCCTATAACTTCGGTAAACTATGGAATGAACGGAGTTCAAACGGGTATTATACAAATAAAAAATTCACACCTGAAGAAAAAAAAGCGTGGTCGCGATTCATTGACGGGCATGACCGGCAAATTGATGAAATACTCTCCGGATACGGACAGATCGATTTGTTATGGTTTGATTTTATGTACCCCAATGGCGGTGATTTTGTCTGGGGCGAAAAAGCATTGAAGCAAAAACTGATGCGTCAGCATCCTTCTTTAATCGTAAATAACCGGATGGGCGATGAAGGTGATTATCATACAGCCGAACGGGGATTTCCCGTCGTGGCTCCGGAGGGTCTCTGGGAATATTCGCAGACATTGAGCGACCGTTGGGGCTATATGCCGAATGATACCCAATATAAATCAGCCCGCGAATTAGTCAGAACCCTGTGTGAGAGTATCGCTATGGGTGGTAACTTCCTGCTCGACATAGGTCCGAAGGCTGACGGGACTTTTGATCCGGAACATGTGAAACGTCTGTTGGAAATAGGCGAGTGGATAAAGAAAAATGAAGAAGCGGTATACGAAACCCGCCGCGGACTGTTGCCGGGACATTTTTATGGCCCGACGGCCTTGTCGACCGATAATAAAACGTTGTTCCTCTATCTCTTTGATGACCCGAAAGAAGATATCCGGATTAAAGGAATCCGCAATAAAGTAAAACAGGCGACCATTTTGGGGTATCCGGATGAATCGCTGAAAACCAAACGGGTAGGGGGAGCCGATTGGGCGGATATTCCCGGTATGATATCCGTGGATATTCCTCATGGCTTACTGGATGATAAAGTAACGGTCGTGAAACTGGAATTTGACGAACCGGTCAATCTATACCGCGAAAAAGGAAAAGATATCGTGAATAACTAAGCTCCCGTAAACGAACGGATGAAAAGAAATGGGTTCGAATTATAAATACTAAAAAGAAATAAATATGACTTGTTACGGAAAAATAATGATTTTGATTCAGTCGCTCCTGATAACAATTGCCTGTTTTGGAGAGACGCCCGCAGAGCTTGAACAGCCGACGCAGGTGCAGAAAGGCAATGCATTGTTTCCCGAAATGCCGGGGATGGTGTCGTATACGTATCGGCATAGTTTTCAGAACGATATGGTCGCAACGCTGGACACGCTGAAAGAGTTGGGAATTAAAGACATGGAATTTTCAAATCTTTTCGGCAAGACGGCTGCATATATCAAGGAATTGCTGGACGAGAGAGGAATGTTCTGTTCTTCTTTTGGTGTCAGTTATAACGATCTGGTAGAGAAAACGCGCGAGGTGGGGCAAAATGCGACTACATTGGGCGCTGAATATGTGCGTGTTGCCTGGATTCCACATGAAGCGCCGTTTACGCTTGCCGATGCCCGGAAAGCAATTGACGACTTTAACCGCGCCGGGAAAATTCTGAAAGAAGAATTCGGCCTCCATTTCTGTTATCATAACCACGGATATGAGTTTCATCCGCATGGAAAAGGCACTCTTTTCGATTATATGGTCAAAGAGACAAATCCCCAATATGTCAATTTTGAAATTGATATACTTTGGACTTATTTTCCGGGTGTTGATCCGGCCGGGCTTATCCGGAAATATGGCAAACGTTTCAGGTTGATGCATCTCAAAGATCTCCGTAAAGGAGTTGAAGGCGATATGTCGGGCGGAACGCCTGTTGAAAATGATGTGGCGCTGGGTACAGGTCAACTCAACCTGCCCGAAATACTGAAAGCAGCCCGGAAAGCCGGTATCCGGCACTATTATATTGAGGATGAAAGCCCTGACTATGCCCGTCAGGTGCCTCAGAGCATCGCTTATCTGAAAAGTCTGGTAAAATAAACGGTTATTTAAAAAATAATGAAACTGTTGTCCTATTTACTTTTCCTTTTGTGCTTCGGAACGTCGCTTTCCGGGCAACAACCTGTAAGGCAAATAGATGCCTCCCGGTTGGTTCAGATCGTTTATCCGCCCCTTACCGAACGGGAAGGGAAAGATCTGCAACTTCCGGTACCGCCTAATGAACATCCCCGTCTTTTTTTCAGGAAGACCGATATGCCCCGGATAAGGGCGAAATCAGATCATCCGTTGATGAAAAATTGCTGGGAAATGATCAATCAACAGGCGAAGTATAAAACAGACGGCGCTCTTATACGGGAAAATAGCATTCACAATGTGGATATGCAGGTGATACGGGCTATCGAAGCGCGCGCTTTCTTATATGCTTTTGAGGGCGACCGGATATACGGTAATGAAGCCGTGGATTTTCTTTTTAATTTTCACAACAGTTTGATTATTAATCCTCAGAAGCCGGATGTTTGTCGGGATATCGGGCGGGTGATACTGACTACGGCATTGGTCTATGACTGGTGTTACGATTTGATAAAGGAGGAAGAAAAGGCATCGCTCATTGCAGTGATGGAAAGCCTTGCTACAGAAATGGAAGTGAAATGGCCTCTTTTAGTACAGGGTTCCGTCTGCGGGCATGGCGTCGAGGCGCAACTGGCGCGGGATCTATTGTCCTGTGGAATTGCTGTATATGATGAAAAGCCGGAAATTTATACCCGCGTAGCCGGACGTATCATTGCCGAATTTATTCCTGCACTCAACTTCTGGTATCCCGGAGGACATCATCACCAGGGGAGCGCTTACGGGCCGGGCCGTTACGAATGGGAGATTTACACCACTTTATTGTTCGACCGGATGGGATATCCGCATATCGTAAATCCCCTTCAGGGTAAAGTCCCTTATTACTGGCTCTATACACGCCGCCCGGACGGACAATTACTGCGTGACGGAGATGATTTTAATGAACAATACATCCCGTTCGGGAAATACTGGAATTTCCCCGTTATCGCTTATACGGCGAGTTATTATAAGGACAATTTGCTGATGGGTGAAGCAATGAGACAGGATGCGATCGGTAAAAACAGCTTATTCGATATCTTACTTGTTGACCCCACTTTGTTACCCGAAAAGGATAAATCCGCTTTACCCCTTACCCGTTATTTTCCGTCTCCTTATGGTGGAATGGTGGCGCGTACCGGTTGGGAAGAAGGCCTGGAGTCATCCACCGTTGTGGCGGAAATGAAAGTATCGGAATATCATTTTGCCAATCATCAACACCTGGATGCCGGTAGTTTTCAACTCTATTATAAAGCGCCCCTCGCTGTTCAGTCGGGTATTTACCAAGGTACGGAGGGCGGATATGGCAGCAATCATTTTACCCATTATTACCAGCGCACCATTGCACATAATTGTATGCTGGTATATGATCCCGGTGAAAAATTCAACTGGCATAACCGGGATGTCGGCAACGACGGCGGACAACGGTTCCCGGCCAATGCGTCCGAGCCGGCCACGCTGGATATTGTACTGTCGGGCGATTACCGGAAAGCGGAAGTATTGGCACATGATTTCGGACCTGACGCACAGAAACCTGAATATTCCTATCTGAAAGGTGATCTTGCCGATGCTTATACCGGAAAAGTGGAACACTACAACCGGTCGTTTGTTTTCCTGAATCTGAATAACTCCGAAATTCCCGCCGCACTGATCGTTTACGATTACATCACTTCTACCCAAAAAGATTTTAAGAAAACATGGTTGATGCACTGTATACAGGAGCCTGTTTTCAACGGAAATAACTGCGAGGTCGTATATAATGAAAAAGGATATAACGGACGATTGGTAAATACGACATTGTTGCCTCTTGCCGGAAACCTGCAAATGGTTAAAACGGGAGGGGATGACAATCCGTATCTTGTGGACGGCATACATTATCCGCAAAAACTTATTGCCGAAAAGAATTCGGGCGATGGCGCCGCCTGGCGTATTGAACTTTCACCCCGGCAGGCGGCGGAAACAGATTGCTTCTTAAATGTGATGCAGGTCATGGATGCCCGGAGTACGATTACGCCGCTACCGGTCGAAAAAATAGAGACAGACCATCACACGGGAATGAAAATGGGCGACCGGATTGTTCTTTTCAGTAAGAACGGAACGGCTGAAAATCATCCTTTTCGTCTAAAAATAGAAAAAGAGGGATCCTATAAGGTATTAATCACGGACCTCGAAAAAGGTGAGTGGGAAGTAGCTTCTCCTTCCGGATTTGTCCATACAATAACCAATGAACAGAACCTGATTTATTTTCCGGCAACAGCCGGGGTGTTTATCATGCGTAAAAAATAAACCGATTATTTAAATTCAACGAACCATGAAAACCAATCAATTATGTTGCTTCTTTTTAGGATTGTTTGCCGTAGCCTCTCTATTTGCGACGCAACCTAAGTACCAGTACCTCCAAAAGATTGAAACCCCTGCCTATTTATCGTTGAGCGAGTTGCGCGGCCTGGCGCGGGCGGTAACCGTAGACGGCCGCGAGGGGCTTAATGTAACCAGTATACATAGTGTGTACGAAATGAAAAAACATACGCTCAACGAAAATGCGGGCGCTGTATCGATGTGGGTCATGTCGATTGAAGATCTTACCTGTTTCCCTACCAATCAGGGAATGGCGATGGGATCGCCGTATTACAGGAATTACCCGTTTCTGACCGATAGTCCTGATCCGATGAATGTAGATGCGGCCTCTTTTAAGATCTTGTTCTGGAATAATTTTCATCCTTCTATCCGCGTGCAGTTCGCAAAAGGCAACTATTATGAAGAAGCATTCGAATATCCCCATGCTGCACTGATCGGAGTCAGCCACTTCTCGTTTCCGGCAAAAAAATGGTATCAGCTGACCCTGACATGGAATCACACTGAGGAGCGCTACAACCTTTATGCAAACGGTATCCTGATCGGTCGCGAAAACCAATTCAAGCACGACGTATTGCGGCGCGACGAGACCGGTAGTTCGCTTTATATCGGAGGCAATCCTTCGTTGTGCTATTCCGATTATCGTTTTTATGACCGGGAACTGTCGCCTAAAGAGATTTACGATGGGTATCGGGGGCAGGCGACCAACCACGATCCGGAGTTGGAACGTAAAATGGAGCATGAATATGCTGGAAAACATAAAAAAACGTTTAAGTTCGATCTTGATAAGTCGTGGAACGAGAAGATGAACCTGTCGTTACAGAATCCTGTTCAGATGGAACATTTCTATGTGCAGGGCGAACCGGTGAAACTTGAGATCACGCCTGAAGGATTGCTGATCCAGACGATCGACCATGAGTATACGCCGGCTATGCGTCGGAAACAGGTGTATCTATGGTCTGAAAAAATGTTTGAGGGCGACATGTATCTCGAATACGAGTTCAAAGTGCTGCGTCCGGGCGGACTGAGCCTGCTACTCACACAAGCCTCGGGCATGAACCGGGAAGATTTTATGTCTGATTATCCGCGTAAGACATCGGGAATGATGACGACCGTATTCGGCGAGAATGTGCGGAACTACCATTGGGAATATTACCGCGAGATGTCTGATATGAGTAATGATCGTGACAATTCTGTATTGTTCAAGAATCCGTATGCGATGCCCATGTCGTTCAGTGCACAGGAAAAACCGCTCGATTACACGAAGTGGCACAAGCTGCAATTTCTGCAGATAGGTGGAAAGATAGTCGGTGCGATCGACGGTGTCGTTATGGTCGAATTCGAAGATAGTGGTTTTACGAATAACGGCCCGGTACTGACAGCCGGACACATCGCGATCCGTTGTATGGTACATACAAAAATGCTGTTTCGTAACCTGAAAGTATACAACCGGCTTCTCTTTGACGAAGAAAAAGCACTTGTCCCGAATAAATGAAGTGATTAGAAAAAACGCATTATGAAAAAAAATAGATGGTTGCTATTCTTATGGATGGCTATTATGTTGATACCGGTTGCTTATTCGCAGGTGATTCATACCGGAAAGCAACCCATAAAACGTATTTATCTGGCGAATGATGATCATACGGATTATTTTTGGACGGCAAATGAGGAAGGGTATGATTCGGCATTTGTTGAGATGATTGATTTTTATCTGGATCAGATTGATTTGACAAGGAATGCGCCCGATGATTACCAGTCCAGATTTAATTGCGACGGGATTATCTGGTTGCAGACATACGAAAAATACAGATCACCGGAACAGTTTCAACGGTTATTGTCGGCCATTCGTTCCGGACATATAAGCATGCCCTTACATATGCTTATAAACTGTTATGGAGGCCAACCGACGGAGGCTGTTTTACGCGGTATGTATTATGCCGGTCAGGTGGAACGCAAATATGGATTGCGTTTCCGGATGGCCGGAACGATGGAAAATAATACCATCCCGTTAGGTTTGAGTTCGCTTTGGGCGGGTTCGGGAGCCAGATACAGCTGGAATGGTATCGGAGGCTATGGAAGTCAGATGAGCCTGGAATACAGAGCCGAACGACGCAACCAGTTATACAATTACATGGGCCCCGATTCATCGGGCGTTATTATGAAGTGGTATATGCATGATAAAAAAAAGACGGCTCCGTTGGGAGGATATGCCGAGCTGCGTATGACGTATACACCCCAGGATCTGATAGCGGAAATTAGTACCATGGTCGGCCGTTTAGACGAGATGTGCGATACGATTTCATTTAATTCCAAATATCCTTATAATGCGGCAGGAGGATTCGGCGTCGGACATGATGACTTGAAAACGTTGCTGGGTAAGCCTTATCTTGACATCGCAGAACAATATACAACGCCGGATCGCCGGGTAAGGGTCTCCGTTTTTGAGGATTTTTTTGAAGATATAGAACAAAATTACCCTCAACGTCCTTCCGAAATGGTTACGTATGGCAATGAGTGGGATTTATATACGGCTTCGATGAATGAAACGACAGCTAAAATGCGCCGGTCGACAGAAAAGCTACGTGGTGCGGAAGCCCTGGCTACCCTTGTTTCTTTAAATAAGCCTGATTTTGCCGCCGATCTGACCGGGATGCGCGGTAAGGCATGGAACGCATTCGGACAATATTGGGAGCACGACTGGACGGGAGACAGCGAAGTGGGCGTGAAAGAACGCCCGGCCTGGCAGATCAGGCTTCAGGAAGACCTTACATCGTATGTCGATACATTGACGGATCGGGCGGTCGAAGCATTGGGTCATCAGATCGCCAAAGCTTCCGCTCCCCGTTTCTTTGTTTTCAATGCGTTGAATTGGAGCAGAAGTGATGTGGCCGATGTGGCGTGGGACGGAGACCGGCGGGTCAAGGTGTTTGACCTGCACACGAAGCAGGAAGTCCCGAGTCAGATTGTGAATAGAGGAGGACGGCAATATATCCGCGTTTTGGCTTCCGATATCCCTTCGGTCGGATACAAAGTCTTTGAAATAAGAAAAGGGAAACCGGGTAAAACAAAAAAAGAAGTCACGTTCGATGGCGAATACATCACTAATTCCTGTTTTAAATTGAAACTGACCCCTTCGGGAGCCATCACCGAACTTATTGATAAACGCGCCGGAAACAAGCAATTAATCAAAATGACAGATGGCAGATACCTGAATGACCTGGGCGTTTCGGATATAAACAACGGAGAACCTGTCGCCATAGAAAATGCAGGCCCTGTTTCGGTTACGCTGAAAGCGGTTTCCGACCATCCGGTCCGGCATACTGTAAAAGTAACCCTTTTTGCCCATACGCCTCGTATCGAAATAGAAGATAGCATTCAAGCCAATTTCGGCGATGTGAAAACCTGGGCTTTCTCGTTCGATTTGAATGGCCAGACAACCCGGTACGAAGAGTTGGGCGCTGTGCTTACAGCCAGGAAAGAAACACGTGGCGGACATTATGCAGCGCAAAATGCCCGTTATGACTGGCAAACATTCAACCACTTTGCCGGTATGAGCGAGGACAATTATGGCGTAACGCTCTCTAATATGGATTGTAGCTTTTTTAAACTGGGACAAAGTAAAATCGATACATTGTGGGAAAACTCTTCCCAGCTGAATGCGTTAGCCGGCGGGCAAATTGATGCAAAAACAGAAGATGGCGGATTATTAGGCTTCCGTGATCAGAATGGAGAAACCAATTTCTTGTATCGGTTTGCAATCACTACGCACCAAAAAGGTTTTGACGCCCTTGAATCCATGAAATTCTCTCTGGAACATCAGAATCCATTCATTACCGGAATGGTATCCGGTAGTCATGGCGCTTCGGAAGCGTTTCAATATTCATTCCTCGCCATTTCCCATCCGGAAGTGCTGTTGTGGAGCCTGAAACCTTCGGAAGATGGGATGGAAAACGGCCTGATTGCCCGTTTCTGGAATATAGGTGGCTCAAAAATAGCTCCGCAGATTACTGTAAATGGGAAAATCGGGGAAGCATGGGAGACAACACATATTGAGACCAATGAAAAAAAACTGACGCCAACCGGTAATACACAAAAAATAGATTTTGCGCAGTATCAGTTGAAAACATTCCGGCTGAAGCTTGAGTAAAAGAGAATAGGAGAGGAACAATATTAGACAAGAAATGAAAATTAAAGTATCTGATTTAAAAATATAAAACGCAGGAATATGAAAAATTTGAAATTAATAGCAGGCGCTATCCTATTTGTTTGTTTTATTCAAGCCGCAGATGCGCAAAATAAACAGTTGCAGAACACTTCAGCTCCTTTTTTTGGCGCGCAGGTATTTATCGAACCCGGTCAGTCTCAGTCATTGATAGAACAATGGTACAAAACACTGAATGAAAACGGAATGGATATTTGCCGCATCCGCATGTTCGAATCATACATGTTACAACCGGATGGCAGTTGGGATTTTACGCTTTTCGATTATGCATTTGATGCGGCGGCGAAACACGGGGTGAAAGTATATGCAACCCTCTTTCCGGCAACTGAAAAAACAGATATCGGTGGTTGGAAATTTCCAAAGGATGAAGCCGAAAAAGAATCTTTTGCCCGTTATATCCGGGCGCTTGTTACTCATTATAAAGACCATCCCGCACTTTACGGATGGGTGATCATCAACGAGCCCGGTATGGATGGAAGGATGCCGGCTACTGATTTTGTAAGAAATGCCCGTACGCAGTGGAATAAAACGCATCCTGAAAAAGACTTCAAGAAAAACGGCTACCCTGTATTGATGACTACACAAAATGATGAGTTCCTGAACCAGTTTACCACCTCCTTTTTAGGATGGATTGCCGGTGAGATCAGAAAATATGATACGGCCCATGATATGCATGTAAACCCGGCCGGCATATTTGGTAATTATGAGGAATATGATTTTCCCGCATGGCGTAGTTTCCTCACCAGTCTTGGAGGATCTGCCCATCCTTCGTGGCACTTCGGATATTTCACCCGTCAGCAATACTCGCTTGCGATGCTTGCCATATCCGAACTGATCCGGTCGGGTGCAGGCGATATGCCGTGGTTTATGACCGAAATACAAGGAGGAAACAATACGTATAGCGGAGTGAACGCCATGTGTCCTACCCCCGAAGAAATAACCCAATGGCTTTGGATAACTCTTGGTTGTCAGGGAAAAGGCGCCATCTTCTGGATGCTGAACCCCCGCAGTTCGGGAATCGAAGCCGGCGAATGGGCCATGATTGATTTTCAGGGAAAACCTTCCGAAAGGCTGTTGGCTGCTAAAAAAGTATCCGAAACAGTGGCTGCTAACGCTGCACTTTTCAAAGAACCCCGCATCATCCCTTCCGGTATTGATGTTATTTATTTAAATGAATCCCTTTGGGCCGAAAACCTGATGGCGATCCGGAGCGACAGATATGTAGGCCGTCAGCCCGGAGCCGTTATCAAATCGCCTGTAGCCTGTCTCAAAGCCTTAACAGAGAGGGGATTGAATGTTGGCCTTAAGAATATCAACGAATACGACTTTACACAGGCGGATTATACGGGAAAATCCATCATCATCTCCAATCAGATTTCTATTCCGGATAAATACCGCGAAACGTTAGAAACGTTTGTATCCCGTGGAGGCACCTTATTGGTAGAAGGTTTGAGTGCCTTTTTTGACGAAGATCTGCACAATACCATGAATACCGGATTTACTTTCGAAAAACTATTCGGAGGGAATATCTCGGAATTCATCCTTAAAGATAACCTGTTTACGGTAGAAGCCGGAGGGTATCAGCTACCGACCCATCTCTGGTACGGTAAAATGGCCGGGAAAGATGGCTTTGTCAGTCAACACACTTTCGGAAAGGGACGCGTTATCTGGTTGCCTTCTGCCGTAGCGCTCGGCGCCAATGTTTCGGAAGATTACAAACCCTTGTCCGATTACCTGTTTTCGGTATTGCCCCGCTCATCAGATGCTGTCTCATTTGATAAACATTATGAAAATGTACTGATGCGTACTTTGCAATCCGGAAAAGAAAAACTACTTATTTGTGTCAGCAAATCAACAAAAGAAGAACATATTACTTTGGATAACCTCGAAGTGAAAACAGCAAAACAACTGTATGCCGCACCCGGTTGCCGTATGACAGGTAATAAGCTGATTATGAGCCAGGAAGGCGTCATGGTGATGAAATTATAAAATGAATCGCTTCACCGGTGCGCATCACCGGAAACACTGAGAGGGTATACCGGAATATCCATATAAAGCAGAGAACAGTCATGTCACATAAGAAGAGTAACGGTTCATTTAATCTGAATGACTTCTATAAGCGCTATTATAGAAAGGCTTTTCTGTTTACCAAATCATATGTGCATGATTCTTTTGCGGCTGAAGACATTGTTTCGGAAGCGATTGTGGTTCTTTGGGAGACCATGGAAAAGCATGAGATCCATCATCCGCTTACCTTCTTATTTGCTATCATAAAAAACAAATCGATCGATCACCTCCGTCATGAATTAACGCATCAGGATGCATTAGCGCAAATGTCGGAGGTAGGGCTCAGGGAGTTGAATACCCGGATCATGACCCTGGAGGCCTGCAATCCCGAATTCATCTATTCGGAAGAAATAATGGCGATTGTCGATTCTACATTGAAAGATCTTCCGCAACAGACGCGGGAGATCTTTCTGATGAGTCGTTTTCAACATCATACAAAAGAAGAAATAGCGAAGGCGGTCGGTATAACGACAAAAGGTGTTGATTATCATATTTCTAAAGTATTGCAGAACCTGCGTATAACCTTGAAAGATTATTTGCCGGTTTTCTGTTTTTTCTGTTTTTCCTGTTTTTTTCAATAAAAATCATTTTTTCCACTAGGCGGTTTTTGTTTTCATCCGTACTAAGTATACAAGATCTCTTCAATGGGGCTTTTAATCAACAAATAGAATGAATCGGGAATTATTACATAAATATATGGCCGGAGACGCTTCGCAGGAAGAAAAAGAATCCGTACAGCTATGGATTGAAGCGGATGAAAGAAACCGGAAAAAGTTCAGATCGGCACGTATGCTGTATGATATCACGTTGGCTCATCTGCCGGAAGAGAAAGAGGAGATGTCTTCCCCGCGCAGTAATAGAATGCGGATGTTTTCCGGGTTACTGAAGATTGCGGCGGCGGTATTGATCACATTCACCATTACCCGTTATTTCATGCAACCTGCAGAAGAGCCGTTACTTACTGCAACCGAACCGGTTGCTATGCAGACCCTCCATGTACCTTCCGGGCAAAGGGCGGAACTGACTCTTGCCGACGGAACGAAAGTATGGCTTAATTCACTTACCACATTTACCTTTCCCACTCAGTTTGCAGCAGTCCGTGACGTATATCTCGACGGGGAGGGTTATTTTGAAGTAAAGCATGATGAAAACAAAAAATTTAAAGTCAATACGCAAAAGCATACGATAACCGTATTAGGAACGGAATTCAACGTGTTTGCTTACAGCAAAAACAATTCTTTTGAAACCTCCCTGATCAATGGCGCCGTAGAGGTAACAACGGCCGGCGACCGGCAACCGTTATCCCTTATGCCGGGTGAACGCGCCTGCCTGAAGGATGACCGGTTGAGGATCACTTCGATTGACCATTATGATTATTTCCTTTGGAAAAAAGGGATTATCAGCTTTGATCATGAACGGGTGGAAGATCTACTGGGAAAACTGGAGCTCTATTATGATATCCGCATAGAGAATAACAACAAACGCATCAACGATATGCGTTATACAGGGAAGTTTCGCGCTAAAGAAGGTATCGAGCACGTACTGAAAGTGTTACAGGTGCCAACCGGCTTACGCTACCAGAAGGACAGTGAGAATAATCTCATTCAGATTTATTGAAAAACACCATTTGTTAATCTTAAAAATACGATTGCCTATGAAAAAAACAACAGAAACAAAAAAACCGGAAAGTGTGCGACCACTTCCCGGCGATAAATAAAGTTAATATCCGACTTAGCGTTCACAAAATCAGTATCAACTAAATTTTTTACAAATATATGAAAAATATTTTGTACGGGGATAATATGCCCCCCAAGAATAGACTATTAAAACACATTTTTCGCATAATGAAAATAGAAATTGTATTCTTATTCATCTGCTGTATGGGGATATACGCGGAAAATACCCATTCACAGAATATGAAAGTGAACATTGTTTCACAGAATGTTCCTATCGGAAAGGTACTACAGGAGATCGAAGAAAAGACCGAATATCTGTTCCTCTATAATAAGGAGGAGATAAATCTGGATCGGCAGACTTCGGTCAATGCTCCTGATACGAAAGTGTCCGACCTGCTCGTCAGTTTGTTTGATCATACGGATATTACCTATGCGATGGTTGGCAACAATATTATTTTGATGAAAAACAACCAAACTATTTCTCAGCAAGACAAACGACAGATTACCGGCACGGTGATTGATGAGTATGGTGATCCGATCGTTGGAGCGAATGTGATCGAGAAAGGAAGCACCAACGGGGTAATCACCGATATTGACGGAAACTTCTCTCTCAAAGTAAGTACTGAGGCTGTTTTGCGGATCTCTTATATCGGATATATCATGCAGGAGGTATCAACAAACGGAAAAACGACATTCAGTATCCAACTAAAAGAAGACCAGTTGAAACTGGATGAGGTGATTGTGGTTGGTTATGGTACGGTGCGCAAAAGCGATCTGACGGGAGCTGTCTCCTCGGTATCCGACAAACAGTTCCAGGATCAGAATGTAACACGTTTAGATCAGGTACTTCAGGGGCGCGCAGCCGGTGTGCAGGTAACCAATACGGGCGGAGCTCCCGGCGGGGAGGTAAGAATCCGCATCAGGGGCGCTAATTCCGTATTAGGGGATAACAGCCCTTTGTTTGTGATTGACGGATTTATCGGAGCTGATTTTAGTACCGTAAACCCGAATGATATACAATCTCTTGAGATTCTGAAGGATGCCTCTTCTACGGCTATCTATGGCAGCCGGGGTGCAAACGGCGTCGTTCTGGTAACCACAAAGGGAGGTAGTAAAAGCGGTAAAGTGAATATATCGTATCAGGGAGATGTCTCTATTTCTAATGTCATAAAAAAATACGATCTGTTAAGCGCCGGTGAATTTGCGACTACCGTAAATGAGCGAAATGCAGTTTTAGGGTATGCCCCGACCTTTACCCAGGCTGAGATCGACCGGTATGAGAAAGAGGGCGGATTCGATTATCAGGATGCTGTTTATCGCCAAGCATTGGCCACACAACATCAATTGAGTATTACGGGAGGAACGGAAAAAACGCAATACCGCATATCCGCTAACTACCTGAATAATGAGGGCATTGTTGATAATTCCGACTATGAGCGTTATACGGTCCGGACGAATTTTATTACCCAATATAACGATCAGCTTTCTTTCCGTTTTAATGTCAACGGAACAGTCGCTGCCGCCCTGAATACACAGGCTCGTTCGAGACAGGAAAACCCGTTGGTACAGGCGCTCTCCTGGGCTCCTACGACCAATCCGTATGACGGAGAGGGCGGATATATATACAGCGACCCTGTAGGATCTTTGAAATCGAACCCTTTATCTTTATTGTATGACACGGAAAACCGCAATAACAGGAGCACGGCCAACCTGATGGGAGGAGTACGCTATGAGCTCATCAAAGGTTTGTCTTTGGATTTCCAGACAGGTGTCGACATTTCCTATAATACGGGAAAAAGCTTTTCAGGGAATTATATTTCAAACTACAACCCTAGCGCCTCGGTCTCCAACAACAATAGCACGAACATACAGACAACGACACAGTTGTCCTATGAAAAAGAGTTTAATAATATCCACCGGATCAATGCAGTTGCTGTTTTTGAAACACAGAAATATACGTATGAGTCATCGAGTTCTTCTGCTTCTAAATTAAAATTTGTCGATCTGAAATATGACAACTTGGCTCAGGCGGAAACTTATTCCGTAGCATCCGGCTTTTCAAAATGGACGCTTCTATCTTATCTGGGACGAGTAAATTACAGTTTGCTGGATCGTTACCTCCTCTCTTTATCTGTACGTCATGACGGTTCATCCAAATTTGCGAAAGGGAATAAATACAGCACATTCCCTTCTGCAGCCATTGCCTGGAACATTAAGAATGAGTCTTTCATGGAAGAGGTCGATTTATTAAGCAAACTGAAACTCCGCCTGAGCTGGGGGATGACCGGTAGCCAGGCGATCAGTTCTTACGCCACATTATCGACCTACAGCAGCATTTACTATGCTTACACAACAGGCGACCGGACAAGTGGTATCCAGTTGGGGGATCCCGGTAATCCGGAACTGACTTGGGAGACGACAGAACAAAAAGACCTGGGATTTGAAGCCGGCTTCCTGGAGGGCAGGTTGAATGTTGAGTTTGACTATTTCCTCAAAGACACCCGCGATCTTCTGTTAAACAAGTCGGTACCTTATTATGCCGGCGGAGGTAGTGTGACTTCTAATGTGGGTAAGATAAGAAACCAGGGATGGGAAGCCTCTTTAAGTGCAGTCATTGTGAATGCCAGGGATGTAAACTGGAAAAGCGACTTCAACTACTCGCGCGTAAAAAACACCGTAAAAGATTTGGGTGATGAGACCTCTATCTTTTCGAATCCCCGGATAAGCGGAGTCAATGCGCAACCGGAATTTATCTATGAAGTAGGCCAACCCCTCGGTTCCTTCTGGGGACTGACCTATCTGGGACCCTGGCAAAAAGAAGAGGCGGCCGAAGGGGCTAAATACGGACAGGTGCCGGGTGATGCCCGTTATGAGGATCTCAATGGGGACCATATTATCGACGGAAGCGACTACCATATTATCGGCTGCGGGTTGCCTACTTCTACGTTAGGCTGGAACAATACGATCTCAATCAAGAAATTCGTAGTAAACGTATTTTTCCAGGGAGTATTCGGCCTGGATAAGCTGAATTATACACGCGCCATCCACCTGATGGGAAGACGTGACGCACGCCAGGTTACACTGGCGGAAATAAAGAATCGTTATATACCGGGGGTTAATGAAGATGCTTACCTTCCGGCATTCAGCCCGACAAGTATAGTCGAACCGCAGTCTACCCTGTTCCTGGAAGATGGCGGCTACCTCCGGTTGAAGAACCTGAGTGTCGGATATAACTTCGATATTAAGAAAGTCGGCATGTTGAAGCTCTCTTTGAGCGCGACGAACCTGTTTACCATCACCGATTATAAAGGAATCGATCCCGAAGCCAGTAGTGTCGGCGGCGGCGGATCGGATATTAATCAAAGTGTGGATTTTGGCGCTTATCCTAATTCCAGGACTTATACTTTAGGAGTAAACTTTACATTTTAATAGATCATGAAAAAAGTAATTCACATTCATATGAAACGAATATTTTTTGCAGTATTAACTGCTGCGGCCATTTTGTCAAGTACAGCTTGCTCGGACTTCCTGGAAGAAGATACAAGAGGAAAATTGTCGGGTGAAGATGTTTTAAAGTCCGTTGCAGGTCTCGAATCGGCCTTAACCGGAGCCTATCGGGGATGGACCAACTGCTGGACCTATGGATTTAGCGATGCTAAAGGATCACAAATGACCGCAGGAGGTGATGATTATACTTGTCCGGTAACGGTAGATATATCCGAATATGACCGTCTGCGGGTTCTTTCGACAGACGCGAGCATGGCTCCGGTATTCTGGGGATGTTATAAGGCTATTCAGGGCGCTAATAATATCCTGTTGAATTATGAGAATACGGTAGGCAATGCTGACGCCATCAAAGCCATTGCCGGAGAAGCGTATTTCATTCGCGCTTTCAGTTATTTCTGGTTGGTGAGATGCCATGGCGAAATCCCTTTGATCCTTACGGCGGATTACTCTACGGAAGTAGTGAATATAAAAAAGAGTAGTGTAAAAGAGATCTATCAACTGATCGAAGACGATTTGCTGAAAGCCGAATCGATGCTTAGCGATTCCAAACGGGATGAAGGACGTCCCAATGCAGGATCCGCCAAAGCCTTATTGGCGGAGGTCTATCTTGCCGAAGCCGGTTGGCCGTTGAAAGATCAATCAAAGTATGCCCAGGCGGCAGCCAAAGCAAAAGAGGTGATCGATAATCATTTCAAATACGGATTCGAACTGCTCGGCTCTTATGCGGAACTATTTGAGAATGATGATACAAAGAACTGTATCAATGCAGAAGATGTATTTATCATTCCTTCCAACAGATACGCCGGAAACACCAGCAATATTAATTATGGTCTTTGGGCGATGCCGGGCGAAGTCGGAGGTTGGGATTGTTGTTATACCGAACTCCGGTTCTATAACGACTTTCCGGAAGGACCGAGAAAAGAGGCTACGTTTGCTACGGTCGTAAAGAAAAAAGACGGCACGGAAATATTCTGGCAAGACCTTAAGTTTAAGCGTCCTCTTTACAAGAAGTTGTTTATGAGCGAGAATTCACCCAACTACTATGACTTTAACTCTTCTCTGCCTATCCGTCTGTTGCGATATGCGCAAACAGTCCTTACCTATGCAGAAGCCAAAGCGCGTTCAGGAGGTCCGGACGTATTAGCCTATGAGTGTCTGAACAGCATTCGCAAAAGAGCCGGATTGGAAGAATATTCCAACCTCTCTGCAGAGGAATTTGCCGATGTAACCGTACAAGAGCGCGCCTGGGAACTATGTGCGGAACGGGTCAGATGGTTTGATATGGTTCGTTTGGAAATTGTTGCCGAAGTATTTGCTCAGAGAGATCCCTCCGAGAATCAGCCTTATGATAGCAATATTACGGAGGCTTGTTATACATACCCTCTTCCGGAACATGATATTCTGATCAATCAGAATATGAAATAGTCGCTATTCTATAAACTAACATGCACATTATGAAACGAGCATGATTAATGTATCGCCAAAGGCGATGAACAAAAAAGCGAGTTCTATATTACCTTAATGTAGATAATTAATATTTGTACATATGAAACATTCTATTTTATACGGCTTCCTCCTGACGGGAATGACAATCGCGATCTGTAGCTGTAGCAGCAGCTCGTCCGGGAACGGTCAATTAGTTTTTCAGACAGGTTTTGAAGGAACATCCCGGATTGTTCCGTTTGATGAGTCAAAGACCAATGCTATTACCCCTGATTTTGTAAATCAAACGTTTACAGGCAAGGATCATACATTGACGGAAAAAAGCGACTGGGACAAAGACATCACGGAAAATCCGGATGCCGGTTTATTTATCATTGAATATACCGGAGGTGACGAGTCGAAGCGGTATGCGCGGATTATCCCCGAGCCCGGAAATGAAAAGAACCACGTGTTGCATTTCTGGCTGAATGACTACTGGCTGGCTTCCGAAAACCAGGAAAAGGCGAGAGTTCAGGTATCTCTTTATGAAATACCGCAGGGATATAAAGAGTTTTATCAATCCGTCAGGGTCTTTTTACCGGAAGACTGGAACGCATTAAGAACGTTTCCCGAGAGAATACCCTGGCTTACCATCGCTGAATTCTGGAATAACGAATGGTGGGTCAAAGGAGAAAAATATGGCTTCCGTATCACCCTGGGGATCGGTAAACCGGGCGGAGAAGAAAGCGATCTCAATTTTATCTTAGCAGCCGACGATTCCGGGAAAAGAGATGTATGGGTAGGAGATAATACGGAACTGAAGGTTCCGGTCGGTAAATGGTTTACGATGGATTACTACCTGAAGGAAGGAGATCGTAATACCGGACGTTTTTATATGACGATCACCCCGGAAAATGAACCGACACAGATCGTATTTGATATCACCGATTATACCCATAACACCAAAGACCCGGCGCCGGACGGATTTACGGGTTATAACCCGATGAAACTCTATACTTCCAAAGAAATCGTCTCTTTCCTGAAATCGCAGGGAAAAACCCTTCAGATCTATTGGGATGATCTCAGGGTATGGAAGGACAAATCTCCCGATTCAAACTAATAATAACCGTATTCTTTTTTATGAAAAGCAAATCATTTATATCATGAAGCTATCAATTGTAAAATCTGTTTTTTGTACGCTGTTCTTTGTATGTGTAATTTCATTGAAAGCACAAACGCCCGAAGGGAAAGCGATATTCCCCAATTGGATCAACAACCTGGAACTCTCCGGGGAAGATACCCCGCAGTCCATGATCAAAAAGGTCGATGTGAAAGGACAATCTTTTAAGAAAGCATTGCACGTAAACACTTTCGGCCGCTCTTTGAAAGGGGAGTGCGGACTTTCCGGAAAGATTAACAGCGCCTTATCCAAGGGGGATGTCATCTGGGTATCTGTTATTGCCCGGAACATCGAGAGCCGCAGAGAGACGGGCGAAGCTTTTATAGAGTTCCGGATCAACCAGCTGATCGATGGCGAGAATGTCTGGCCGCCGCATTTGGAGAGAGGGATTTCCTTCGGTTCGGAATGGACGGAGATGAGCATGCCGTTTGTAATGAGCAAAGATGCCCGTCCGGAAGACCTGCAGGTTTTTATTCGTTTCGACACCTATCCGCAACAGTTCGAAATCGGCTCTATCACCATTCTGAATTGCGGGCAGAACATCCGGATGTCCGATCTTCCGCGCACCACCGTCCGCTACGAAGGAGATGAGTCCGATGCTTCCTGGCGCAGAGAAGCGGCAGATCGTATAGAGAAATACCGCAAAGGAGATCTAAATATAAAGGTCGTGGATGCTGCGGGTAATCCCGTTCCGGACGCAAAAATAAAAGTTGAAATGAAGCGGAGCGCTTTCCATTGGGGTACAGCTATAAACTCCCGGAATATCCTGGACGATACAAGAGAAGATCTTAAAATATACCGGGACACCTTACTCAAATATTTTAATATGGTGGCCTTTGAGAATGAAATGAAACCCAAGATATGGGCCCGGCAAAAAGACGAAGAAAGAGGAGCAAATGCGTTATTAGCCTTCCGATGGCTTCGTAAACATAATCTTCCCGTCCGGGCGCAGGTTCTGGTCTGGCCTTCCTGGCAACACTCGCCCCATTTGGAGCAATACAAGGATGATCCGGAGAAATTGCGCCAGGCGATACTGGATGATATTGATATACAAACAAATTATATGCACGGGCAATTTGCTCAATGGGATGTGATAAACGAACCTTATGCCCATCATGATATACTTGATATTCTGGGTCGGGAAGAGATGGTCAGATGGTTTAAATATACGCATGAGAGAGCTCCCGGCGTAAAACTTGTCCTGAATGATTATACCATGTTCCAGGGAGAAGGCGGTCCGGGTTCGCCCAGCGAGTGTTTCTATGATAATGCCCGTTTCCTCTTAGAGAAAGGAGCGCCCGTAGACATCATCGGTGAACAGGCGCATATCGGAGGTACTCCTCCGGGCATATCCAAATTGTTGGAGCGCCTTAACCGGTTTGCGGAATTAGGCCTTCCTGTTCTTATAACGGAGTTTGATATCAACAGCAACGATGATGAGTTTAAAGCCCGCTACATGAGGGACTTCCTGACGGTGATGTTTAGCCATCCTTCAGTGGAAGGCGTTCTTCAGTGGGGTTTCTGGGAAGGACAACACTGGTTTCCCGTGGCCGCCCTATGGAACAAAGACTGGACGATCCGTGCGCACGGAGCTGTATTCACTGACCTGGTAACCAATAAATGGCGGAGTCATTTTGACGGAAAAACCGGGAAGGAAGGCGTCTTCAATAACCGTGGATTTTGTGGAGAATATGAAGTCTCTGTAGAGTATAATGAACAAACCATCCAGGAGAAGATCAATCTGGCGAACCAGGGGTTGGAACTTATTCTCAAAATGGAATAGGCATGCTACAACGTGCATCTCTTTCAATAAAAAGTTATTAATATCTCAATATAATCCTATAAAAATGAAGTTATCCATTATAAAAACACTTTTCATCACGCTATTCCTTGCGTGTACCATTTCCCTTCAGGCGCAAACGCCTGAAGGGAAAGTGATATTCTCCGGTTGGATCAACAATCTGGAACTTTCCGGAGAGGACATGCCGAAGTCCATGATCAAAAAGGTCGATGTGAAAGGGCAATCTTTCAAAAAGGCATTGCGCGTGAACACTTTCGGCCGCTCCTTAAAAGGAGAGTGCGGACTTGTCGGACAGATCAACAGTTCTTTATTGAAAGGGGATGTTATCTGGGTCTCCTTTGTGGCGCGGAATATAGAGAGCCGCCGGGAGACGGGCGAAGCCTTTGTTGAATTCCGGATCGACCAGTTGGTAAATGGTGAGAATGTCTGGCCTCCTCACTTAGAGAGGGGCATCTCCTTCGGTTCGGAATGGACGGAGATGAGCATGCCCTTTGTGATGACCAAAGATGCCCGTCCGGAAGAGCTGCGGGTTTTTATTCGTTTCGATACCTATCCGCAACAGTTTGAGATAGGCTCCATCACCATTCTGAACTGTGGACAGAACATCCGGATGTCCGACCTTCCGCGCACTACCGTTCGCTATGAAGGAGATGAGCCTGATGCTCCCTGGCGCAGAGAAGCGGCAGACCGGATAGAGAAATACCGCAAAGGAGATCTTCATTTGAAAGTGGTGGATGCCGGAGGCTATCCTGTTCCGGAGGCGAAGATCAAAGTACAGATGACGCGAAATGCCTTTAACTGGGGAACGGCGGTCAATTCCCGAAGCATCCTTGATGATACCGACAAAGACCTTCAGATATACCGGGACACCTTGCTCAGATATTTTAATATGGTTGTCTTCGAAAATGAAATGAAATCGAAAGTATGGGGACGACAGAAAGATGAAGAACGGGGAGCCAACACGATGCTCGCACTACGATGGCTCCGCAGGCATCATATTCCGGCCCGGGGGCATGTTATGGTATGGCCCTCCTGGCAACACTCGCCCCATCTGGAACAATACAAAGAGGATCCGGAACGGCTGCGCCGGGAAATTTTCGACAATATCGACCGGCAGACAAACTACATGTACGGACAGTTTGTGGAATGGGATGTGATAAACGAACCTTATGCCCATCACGATATCATGGATATTCTGGGTAGAGAAGAGATGGCGGAATGGTTTAAATATGCCCGGGAGAGGACGCCCGGTGTGAGACTTTTTCTCAATGATTATACGATGTTCCAGGGAGAAGGAGGTCCGGGATCGCCCAGTGAATGTTTCTATGATAATGTGCGTTTTCTGTTGGATCATGACGCTCCGGTCAATGCGATCGGTGAACAGGCGCATATCGGCGGTACCCCTCCGGGGATCTCCAAGGTGATAGAACGCCTCAACCGGTTTGCCGGATTCGGACTTCCTATCTATATAACGGAATTCGATATCAATAGCAACGATGATGAGTTCAAGGCGCGTTATATCAGAGACTTTCTCACGGTGATGTTCAGTCATCCTTCTGTGGAAGGGGTTATTCAATGGGGATTCTGGGCCGGACAGCACTGGTTCCCCGTAGCCGCCCTATGGAACAAAGACTGGACGATCCGTGAACATGGCGCCGTATTCACGGATCTGGTTTCCAATAAATGGTGGAGCGACTTTGACGGAAAAACCGGGAAAGACGGCGCCTTTCATAACCGTGGATTCTGTGGTGAATATGAGGTTAGCGTAGAATACAACGGAAAGATCATCAAAGAGAAGATAAAACTGGAGAACCAGGGGGTAGAACTCACGCTTAAGATGGAATAATGGTCAAAGATAAATTTAACAATAGAATATTATGCAAACAATTATAAAAAGGAACTTCTCTGTCCTTTTAATCATTGTTTCCGGTTTTCTGTCCGTCAATGATTTATGGGCGCAAGTCCCTGCGGGTGAATCTTTGTTGCCCGGCGGATTGGATGAATTAAAATATTATGGAACGGGAAAAGCGAACCGGATCGTAAAAAAAGTATCTGTAAAAGAACAGGACTTTGATCATGCTTTTCAGATCACTACCTCCGAATACATGTATGATGATCAGGGCTTGCAGGCAAATATCACAAAGTCGTTGAAAAAAGGGGATGTTCTCTGGATATCCTTTAGTGCAAGAAGCCTGGAAAGTAAAAGGGAAACAGGGGGAGGATTTGTTGAGCTTCGGTTTGACCAGCTGGTAAACGGAAAGTATGTGTGGCCGTCCCACCTTGAAAGAGGCGTCTCTTTTGGGAATGAATGGACAAAAACAAGCATTCCGTTCATCCTGACAAAAGATACCCGTCCGGAGGATGTACGTGTAGTTGTGAAATTCGATAGTTATCCTCAAAAGATTGAAGTAGGCCCTATTACTTTTATCTGTTGCGGACAGCCTGTTTCGTTGGATGAACTACCTAAAACCGTTGTCAGATACGATGGCTACGAGCCGGATGCACCCTGGCGGGAAGCGGCAGCCGAAAGGATTGAGAAATACCGCAAAGGGGATCTGCAGATCCGCGTCACGGACGAAGCGGGAAATCCGGTGAACGGGGCGGAAGTAACAGCCAGTCTGAGCCGTATCGCCTATAACTGGGGAACGGCCGTTACTTCCGCAAGGATCCTGGATACGGTAAGTGTTGATATGAAGCACTACCGTGATACATTGGCCCGCTATTTCAACCAGGCGGTTTTCGAAAACGAGATGAAATGGAAAAACTGGCCGACCTTTGACGAAGAGAAAAAAGGATTCTCCACCCTGCGTGCTATGCGTTGGCTGCGTACCCATCATATAACGGCGCGCGGACATGTCATGGTATGGCCGTCGTGGCAAAACTCCCCCCGGTATCTCCGGGAATCTGAACATGACAAAGAAGCCTTGCGTAGCGCTATTCTGGACAATATAAGAGACCAGGCAAATGTCATGTACGGGCAGTTTACCGAATGGGATGTTATGAATGAAGCCACGCTGCACCATGACTTTATGGATATACTGGGACGGGAGGAGATGACCGCCTGGTTTGATGAAGCCCGTAAAAGAGCGCCGGGTGTGAAACTGTTCTTCAATGATTATACGATGTTCCATAACGACAAGGCCAGTAATGCCTTTTACGATATCGCGAAATTCTTAGTGGATTCGGATGCCCAAATCGATGGGATTGGGGAGCAGGCGCATATCGGCGGAACACCTCCCGGTATTCCTTTCGTGCTTGAGCGGTTGGATAAGTTTGCCGGATTAGGCCTGCCGATCATTATTACGGAATTTGATATAAACAGTGATGATGACGAATTTAAAGCCAATTATCTCAGAGACTTTTTCACTGCCGTTTTCAGCCATCCTTCCACTACCGGATTGTTACAATGGGGCTTTTGGGCGGGAGCACATTGGTTCCCTTCCGCGGCATTGTGGAATAAAGACTGGAGCATACGTCCCAATGGCAGAGTCTATGTAGACTTAGTCACCCAAAAATGGAATACAAATTATGCCGGAGCTACTTCGGATTCAGGGATGTGCCGGGTGAGAGGCTTTTGCGGTGAATACGATATAACTGTCCGTTATGGGGGCAAGACTTACAATCGCCAGGCTACCCTGGGGAATGAGGGCCATACGGTCACGATACGGATCAACAAATAAATGAGCATAGGATGAAAGGTATTGTGTTTGATATACAGCGGTTTGCACTGCACGATGGTCCGGGCATACGAACGGTCGTCTTCCTGAAAGGATGTCTTTTTCGTTGTGCCTGGTGCTGCAATCCCGAATCACAAAAAAAAGAGCCCCAACTCTCTTTTAATCAGGATAAATGTACGACTTGCAAGGAGTGTATTTCCGCCTGTGATGAAAAAGTATTCAGTTCTTTCCTTTGGATGCTGAATGCGGATTTCGATCGCTGTACGGCTTGCGGTAAATGTCTTGAAGTTTGTAGTCCCCAGGCATTGAAGATCTATGGGAAAGAGTGGGAGAGTGCGGAGATCATGGCCGAGGTCATGAAAGATTTTTCTTATTACCGGAACTCATCCGGAGGCGTTACCTTCTCGGGAGGAGACCCGCTCTATCAGTTCGATTTTCTGACAGACTTACTCCAAAAAGCGAAGGAAGCCGGGATAAATACCTGTATCGAATCGGAAGGCAACGGTTCCATTGCTGAATTTGAAAAGCTATTGCCTTTGGTCGATCATTTCTATTTCGACTACAAGATAACAGATCCTGCCGATCATTTGAAGTACATAAAAAAAGGAAATAAGACGCTGATGGAAAATCTTCATTTCTTATGTTCCAACGGAGCCGATGTGATATTGCGCTGCATCATTGTGCCGGGCATAAACAACAATGCCGGACACTTTAAAGCCATTGCCGACCTCGGTAAGAAGTATGCCTCCATACGGAGAATTGAGGTGTTCGGCTATCACGATTTCGGGGTATTCAAATACAAACAATTAGGTATGCCTTATACATTGAAGCATCTGCCGGCCACAAAGCCGGAACTGGTGGAGAAGTGGATACGGGAGATAAAAGGATATGGATATAGTAACATCATAAAAGGATAAAAAATGAAAACTAATACACACAACCGGAGACATTTCCTGAAGACTTTGGGAAAAGGGGTTATCGTATCTGCCGTCTTACCCTCTTTATGGGTGGAACGTCTCCATGCCGTCAGCTATTTTGATCATAAAATGAAAAATAGTTTTGACAACGATGTAAATCTGTTGGTAACCCATCTGAACGAATTTACGGCGAGACACAAGACGTTTCACGCTACTCAACCGATGAGGTGTGAGGTGGAGTGTATGAAGGTGCAATATCCGTTGATGTTTTGCGAGATCGAAGAGAATGACCTGTTTGTCGGCAGAGCCAAATATCCGCCTGTGGTGGTTTCTCCTCAGGCGTTCGAAGGGGGTGGCTATTGTGCCGGTTTTTCGGCATTGGAGAAAATCAAAAAAGACGAACGATTATCTGCGGGGAATAAAGCCATCGTACAATCGCTTATCAATTACTGGGAAAAAGAAAGCGGACGGGCTCAGACGCGTGCCGCTTTCCCCGGTCAGATGACAAAGATCCTGTATACGGATGGTTGGACAGAGAAACCTGTTGCGGCTGCGCCCCTTTATCGTATGTCGGGAACGCAGTGCGATTATGATAAATTATGCCGCCTGGGGATAGATGGTTTACGTAAAGAGATAACAGCAAGTCGCAAGGCCGCCGGAAGCGCCACGAAAGAGCAATCGGCCTTTTGGGATGCATTGGAACAATCCTTAGACCTGTTTGCGGAAATAGCCCTGTGGTATGCTGATAAAGCTGCCGTAGCTCAACAGTCGGCTTCCGGAGAGAGAAAAAAACAACTCTCACAAATGGAAAATACCTTGCGGAAGATCGCTACCCAAAAGGCAGACTCCTTACATGAAGGTATACAGCTTGTTTTCCTGTGGGCCGTTCTTAGCGGAAGCATCAACTACGGGCGCATGGATGAATATCTGGGAGATATTTACGTAAAAGAGATTGATGAGAAGAGAATGACCGAAGAAGAAGCTATCGGGTTGCTCTCCAACCTGTGGCTTCTGATCGATAGCCGCGATACGACATGGGATGCCCGTGTAATCGTGGGAGGAAAAGGGCGGCGTAACGAATCGAATGCCAATCGGTTTGCTTTGGCTGCGATGGAGACGACCAAGCGGGTAAAGGGAATCACGCCTCAGTTTACACTGCGCTTCGACAAAGAACAGGATCCTGTTCTCTATCAGACGGCTCTGGATGTGATCGGGACGGGCAATCCTTACCCCATGCTATATAATGATGATGTGAATATCCCTGCCGTGATGAATGCCTTCAGGGTATCTTATGAGGAGGCGTTGAACTACCTCCCCTTCGGTTGCGGAGAGTATATATTGTATCACCGCAGCGTCGGTACGCCCAGTGGTGTGATAAACCTGGCGCAGGTGTTGAATATAACCCTGCATGAAGGAGTGAACTCTGTCTCCGGAGAACGGGAAGGGATTGCGCCGGAGGAATATACCGGTTTCAACACTTTTGAAGAGCTATTCTCCTGCTACAAGAAGAACGTAGAGCACTATGTGACCCAGCTGGCTTTCCATGAAAAACTGGAATACGATGTGATCGGCAGCCAGACGCCTTTCTGTTACCTGAGCTTGCTGTTTGATGATTGTATAAAGAGAGGAAAACCGATCTATACCGGTGGAATCTATCATTTAGGAGGGACTCTGGAGGCTTACGGAAATACCAATACGGCCGATAGCTTGACAGCTATTAAAAAGCTGGTTTATGACGATAAGAGAATGAGTCTGCAACAGTTGGTGAAGATGCTGGATGCTGATTTCGAAGGGTTCGACCGGGAGAGAATGATGCTGCTGAACGCACCCAAGTACGGAAATGACGATGATTATGCAGATATGATCCGGGTGGAAGTGGATGCACATCTTTGCAATTATACGCGCGACATGGGACCCAAAGCAGGACTCGATTCCTATCTGATCGTTATCATTAATAACAATGCGAACGTAACAATGGGTGAAAATACACCGGCAACAGCCGACGGCAGAAAAGCATTCACCTTCCTGGCGAATGCCAATGCTGCTACCGGAGGGGCCGACAAGTGCGGCATCACAGCCTATTTGAACTCCATCGTTAAACCTGATGTGACACATCATGCAGGAGCCGTACAGAATATGGCATTCTCGAAAGAGACCTTCAATGAATACCGCGCTAAAACAGAAGCTTTGCTTGCGACCTATTTTGATAAGGGAGGCGCACAGGCGATGATTAATTGTCTGGGCAGGGGAGATCTGGAAGCGGCGATGAAGAATCCGGAAAACTACCAGAATCTGATCGTTCGTGTGGGAGGCTTCTCGGCAAGGTTCGTAGACCTTCCCCGGAGTACACAAATGGAAATTTTAAGCCGGACATTGTATTAATGACAGCAGATACCGGAAAAAAGATATTCGCTTGTCTCGGCATGTTTATAGCCATACTCGTATGGAGCTATTCCTTTGTATGGTACAATGAGGCATTCAATGTTTACAATCCTCTGACAATTGTTACGTTGAGGATTGTAATTGCTGTTTTGTTTATGGGCATCATCTATGCGGTTCGGCGTCCTTCGATCCGTTTCCATAAGAAAGATTATAAATATCTGGTATTGATATCCCTGTTCGAACCCTGTCTTTATTTTGTGGCAGAAAGTTATGCTTTGCGGGAGATGCCGGCAACGACCGTTTCTCTCTTTCAGAATGTATTTCCGGTTTTTCTGCCTGCCATTATTTTGTTATTTAAAGTAGAGAAAATAAATCCCGTAATGATCGCAGGATTTATCTTCTCGCTGGCAGGAGTCTGTTTGCTTTCTTTCAGCAGGCTACCTGTGTGGAACGTCACGCCGAAAGGAATGATGTATATACTGTTATGTGCGGGATCTATTTTATTCTATCCGGTTTTTATAAAAAAGCTATCCGCCGAATATTCTATAAGATATATCCTGTTCGCACAATATTTAATAGGCTCCTTGTTTATGCTTCCTATATGGTTGCTTAAAATGCAGCAAGGTGAATACCTTGCATTATTGCATTTCAAACAGGTGCTTCCTGTCATAAAACTATCGGTATTTTCTTCTCTGATAGCCTCCCTGTTCTATTTGAATGCCATAAGGCGATTGGGGGTATTAGTAACGGTCCTGTGGATAAATTTCATTCCCATGATAACCTTTCTGATAGAAAGTTTCAGGTTGAAATTAAGTTTGGACGCGATTTCAGTTCTGAGTATGATAATGATTTTAATGGGATTTCTGTCTATGACGGAATCACATCAATACAAAAAAAGGTAAGTAATAACACATAGTAACAATAAAATTGGCACACCATGAAACGAACAAACGTATTCATAAAAATATAAATGATAGGAAGATGAAAAGACAATTATTATTTTTTCTGCTGCTCCTGATCGGTTGTACAGGAGTACAAGCGCGGGAGTACCATGTTTCGGTGAAAGGGAATGATGCAAACGGAGGGACTGAAAAAGCTCCTTTCCGGACGATCGGAAAAGCCGCCGGATATGCTTTTCCGGGAGATATAATCACCGTACATGCAGGTGTTTACCGGGAATGGGTGAATCCGCCGAGAGGCGGCCAATGCGACGAGCAACGGATCGTTTACCGGGCGGCGCCGGGTGAAAAAGTCGAGATAAAAGGTTCGGAGCGGATCAGCAACTGGACAAAGGAACAAAACGGCGTTTGGAAAGTAACGATTCCGAATACTTTTTTCGGAAATTATAATCCGTATACCGATCTGATCTACGGCGATTGGTTTGAAGGATTAGGGCGCGAACATCATACCGGCGAGGTCTTTCTGAATAACAAATCCCTCTACGAAAAGGAAACGCTTGATAAGGTGCTTCATCCCGTACCGGAGGAAAACAGTAAAGATAAGGATGGTTCCGTATACACCTGGTATTGCGAGAATGATGGCGTGAATACGATTATCTGGGCTAATTTCCATAAGTCCGATCCGAATAAAGAACTGGTGGAAATAAGCGTCCGTCCTACTTGTTTTTATCCGGAGAATCCGGGAGTTAATTTTTTGACAATCAGTGGTTTTGAGATTAGTCAGGCGGCGACGCAATGGGGAGCGCCGACGGCCGAACAGATCGGTATGATCGCCACCCATTGGAATAAAGGATGGATCATCGAAAACAATATCATCAGTAATGCCAAGTGCTCGGGCATCACGTTGGGAAAAGAGCGCAAAACCGGACATAATGTATGGTTGGATGATACGAGTTTAGACGGTTCGATACATTATATCGAGGTGACATTCAACACACTCCGGAATGGCTGGAATAAAGATAACATCGGTTCGCATATCGTGCGTAACAATGAAATCTCCCATTGCGAACAGACCGGAATTTGCGGAAGTATGGGCGCCGCTTTCAGCCTTGTTGAAAACAACCATATTCATCATATCTGGGCCAAACGACAATTTACCGGCGCTGAAATCGGAGGGATCAAATTTCATGGCGCTGTGGATACCCGGATTATCCGTAACCGTATCCATAATGCAGGGCGCTCTATTTGGTTAGATTGGATGACGCAAGGCACGATCGTGTCGAACAACCTGTTCTACGATAACGATCTGGAGGACATTTTTATAGAAGTAAACCATGGTCCGTTTCTGATCGAGAATAATATCCTTGCTTCACGCCGGAGTATCTGCGATCAATCTCAGGGAGGCGCGTATGTGCATAACCTGATTGCCGGCGATATCTTCCGGAAAGTGGAACTTACCCGGTACACGCCTTATTTTTTGCCCCACTCTACGGATGTGGCAGGCTTGTCTATCATTCCGGGAGGAGATGATCGTTATATCAATAACCTTCTCTCTACCGTTTCACCATCGGAAGATCGTGGTGAAAAGTGGAAACCCGGGTTGGCTGATTACAACCAAACCGCTTATCCGATGATGGTGGATGGCAACGTTTACTACAATGGCGCTTTGCCTTTTGAAGGAGAAAAAAACAAGCTTGTTCTCCCCGAGTTCAACCCGGATGTACAGATTGAAGAAACAGCCGGTGGCGTTTATTTGTCTTTCTCGGTAAAAGAACTGGACAATATACGGACAACCCGTGTGACAACGGAACGATTGGGAAAAGCCAAAATACCCCGGCAGGTCTATGACTATCCGGATGGCAGTCCGGTAGATATTGCCGTCGATTACTTAGGTAATGCCCGGGGAAATCAGCCGAAACCGGGACCTTTCGAGTCCATCAGGGACGGTAAGGTCAGAATCAAAGTGTGGTAACTATAATTATATAAGAACATGACATCAAAACAACGTGTACAAAGTGCATTGAACCATCGCGCTCCCGATCATATACCGGTTGATTTCGGGGCGACTTCCGTAACCGGTATTCATTGCAAGGTAGTGGAAGCGCTCAGGCAACATTACGGATTGGATCCGCATCCGGTACGTATCATCGAACCTTTTCAGATGCTGGGCGAGATTGAAGAAGATTTGCAGGAGATTATGGGAATTGATTGCGTCCCCGTTTTCGGTCGCAAAGATATGTTTGAGATCGACGAAACAAAACTGCATGAACAAACGACCCCCTGGGGACAAAAAGTGATGATCGCTTCCGGTATCGACCTGACGCCCGACAAAGAAGGCGATGTGTATATCTATGCTGAGGGCGACCGTTCTTATCCGCCCAGTGCAATCATGCCTTCGGGGTGTTATTTTGTCAATGCAACGGAGCGGCAGGAATCTGTAAATGACGATGAAATCACCCCGGAAGATAACCTGGAAGAGTTCGGTCCGCTGTCGGAAGAAGATTTGCAGTATTATAAAAAAACGATAGACCGGGCGGCAGCAACCGGAAAAGCCGTGGTTGCCGGCTTTGGAGGAACCGCGTTGGGAGATATTGCTTTCGTTCCCGGCATGGGTCTTAAAAATCCGAAAGGCATCCGCAATGTAGCGGAGTGGTATATGTCCACCGTCATGCGCCCAAACTACATACATACCCTTTTCGAGAAACAGACTGATATCGCAATCGCAAATTATCAGCGACTGTGGGATATCGCAGGTAATAAGGTCGATGTGGTTTTTACCTGCGGAACGGATTTCGGTACGCAGGACTCGCAGTTCTGCTCGCCGGAAACATTCAGGGAACTGTGGCTTCCCCATTATAAAAGGATGAATGACTGGATTCACCAACATACGACCTGGAAAGTATTCAAGCATTGCTGCGGAGCTATTTTACCGCTCCTTCCTGATATGATCGAAGCGGGTTTTGATATTATCAACCCGGTGCAGATCAATGCAAAAGATATGGATCCGGGCGTACTAAAACGCGAATTTGGCAACCAGGTTACTTTCTGGGGCGGCGGCATTGATACCCAGCGTATCTTGCCGAATGCCACGCCGGAAGAAGTGCGGGAACATGTCCTGCAGGAATGTGAGATACTGGGAAAGGACAGAGGGTTCGTATTCAACGCCGTCCATAATATTCAGGCCAATGCGCCGGTACAAAATGTGGTGGCAATGATTGAGACTTTACGGGAATTACGAAATTTATAAATCATTAAAATATTATTTTATGGCAAATTTAGAAAGTTTATATGAAGCTATTTTGAAGGGGAATCTGGAGGTGGCAAAGGCTGTTACTACCGAAGCAATCGCAGAAGGTATTGATCCGCAACAGGTCATTAACAATTATATGTCGCGGGGAATGGAAGACATCGGGCAACTTTTTGAAGAAGGAAAAGCTTTTGTTCCGCAACTATTAATGGCAGCCCGTGCGATGAAAGGCGCGTTGGAATTGCTGAAGCCACACATGACAGGAGCTGCAGACCAACGAATCGGCAAGGTAGTGATCGGTACGGTAAAAGGTGATTTGCATGATATCGGCAAGAATCTGGTGGCTTCTATGCTCGAGGGTTGCGGATTTGAAGTGATCAACCTGGGTGTAGATATCTCTTCGGAGAAATTTATAACGGCGATCAGGGAGAGCCAGGCGCAGATCCTGTGTCTTTCGGCTTTATTAACGACCACCATGAACTATATGCAGGATGTGATCAACGCCCTTGAACAAAGCGGTATCCGCGGACAGGTGAAGGTCATGATCGGGGGCGCTCCCGTATCAGCATCATTTGCACGCCAGATCGGCGCCGACGGCTACAGCGACAATGCAAATGCTGCCGTAACCCTGGCAAAATCATTGTTGTCTGCCTGACATTGCAACCATTTAAAAACGAATTAAATCCATACGCATGAACATACAATTGGAAACAAAACCGGACTTCAACAGATGCATGGAACGTGTCGAAGCCTGGTTCAACCGGGAAATCATAGACCGTGCACCCATCCGGTTTCACCGGCATAATGCGGAATACGATTCCGTTATTTCAAATTCCGGACACGCCTCTCTGAAAGACCGGTGGATGGACGCTGAATTCCAGGCGAAGTCTTTTCTGGACAGTGTGAAAGGGAAGCTTTTCAATGCGGAAACATTTCCGGTTTATATGCCCAATCTGGGACCGAATTTTTATGCCGCCGTACATGGCGCCGAACTGGAATTCGGAGAAGTAACATCCTGGTGCGAACCGATCATACAGGAGGAATCGGATTTGTCAAAAATAAAATTCGACAAAGAAAATCCGTATTATCAGAACATGCATGCTCTTACGGATGCCGCCCTGGAGATATGCGACGGGCAGTTTCTGGTTGGCTATACGGATCTGCACCCGGGAATGGATTGCGCTGCAGCATGGAGGGGTACGGAAAATCTTTGTATGGATATGATGCTTGCGCCTGAACAGGTGAAAAAACTGATGGAATTGAGCAGCCGGCATTTTCTGGAAGTATACGATGATTTCGATAAAAAGCTGAAAGCGGCAGGTATGCCCTCTGTTACCTGGATGAATTTTCCGGTCGAAGGACGGCTACATATTCCAAGCAATGATTTTTCCTTTATGATTGCCCCGTCGCAATTTGACGAGTTCGCCTTGCCGACATTGCAGTCCGAAGTGAAAACGATGACGCATAATATATTCCATGTGGATGGGAAAGGAGTGGCAAATCATATTGACAGCATTTTAAGCGTGAAAGAAGTAAGAGCTATTCAGTGGGTTCAGGGTATGGCCGATGATTATCCGGTCATGCAACATATTCCTTTTATTAAGTATCTGCAATCCGGAGATGTGGCAGTCATTGTCGATTTGGACAAGCAGGATCTCGAAGCGTTTATGAAAGAGATCTCACCCAAGGGCATTTTTCTCTGGGTTGCGACCGACAATAAAGAGGAAGAAGAAGCGATTATCAAAAGATTATTGACATGGAAATAAAAATAAACAACATAACGGATATGGAAAAAATTAACATGTTAAACTGGAAGTCCGGAGTCCTAACGAATAAAGCTCGTGTAGCCATTCCTATTATGACACATCCGGGTATTGAACTTATCGGCCGGACAGTCAATGAGGCTGTTACGGATGGGGAAATACATCACCGGGCCATTATGGCCTTAAACGAAAAATACCCGGCGGCCGCCACTACCGTCATTATGGATCTTACCGTGGAAGCGGAAGCGTTCGGCGCACAGATCCATTTTTCTCCGGATGAAGTGCCCTCCGTTGAACAACGGTTATTGGTTTCCGAAGCGGATATAGAAGCGCTTCCCATACCGGGAACAGATGCCGGCCGGATACCCGAATATCTGAAAGCGAACCGTCTGACGGCCGCCGCTATAAAAAATAAGCCGGTATTTGCCGGCTGTATCGGCCCGTTTTCATTGGCCGGAAGGTTGTACGATATGTCGGAAATGATGATGTTGCCTTATCTGAATCCGGCAGCCGCGTCTTTACTTTTGGAGAAATGCACCACATTCCTGATCGAATACGGCAAGGCTTTAAAAGAAACAGGCGTATCCGGGGTGATGGTGGCCGAGCCTGCAGCCGGACTGCTTTCGAACGACGATTGCTTTGCGAACTCTTCCGTTTATATCAAAAAAATGGTCGATGCATTGCAGGACGAACACTTTGCCGTCATACTCCATAATTGCGGTAATACCGGACATTGTACGCAAGCCATGACACAAGTCGGGGCTATGGGGTATCATTTCGGTAATGCCATCGATTTACCGGAAGCGGCTAAAATTGTTCCTTCTTCCGGTTTGGTTATGGGTAATATCGATCCGGTCAGTATGTTCAGATCGGGAAGTCCGGAAGAAATGAAAGAGACGGTAACCGGCTTGCTCCATGCGATGGCACCTTATCCGAATTTTATCCTATCCAGCGGATGTGATACGCCTCCCAACGTGCCCTTTGTCAATATCGATGCTTTTTATGAAGCGCTTTCGGAGTATAACCTTCAGTCGACCGCCCGGCTATGATCATGGAAGTTACTTATCAGGCGCTCCGGGTTAGCCGTGCCGATTTCCTTACCGGAGAGATTCCCGCTGAAACGAATAGCTGGAATAATGAAATTGATGCGGTTATCCGTTTAGGAAATGAGATTATCCGTCCCCGGACTGTTATCGAATTGTATGATATCCAGTCCCTCACAAAAGAAAATGTCGCTGTTTCCGGTATCTCCCTGGATTGTGGAAAAAAGATTGCGCGCCAGTTGAGGAACATCGAAAAAATAGCCGTTTTCGTTTGTACGGTCGGTCCGGGTCCGACGGAGCATTATAAAGCTTATATGCATGAAAATGAATTACTCAAGGCTTATTATGCCGATATGCTGGGAGGAATCTGTGTGGAAAAAGCGATGGATATCTTTCAGGATCGCCTGAAGGAAACGCTGCTTCAGGAAGGATATCACATGACAAACCGGTATAGTCCGGGATATTGCGGCTGGTCACTGCCGGAACAGCAAAAACTGTTTCGCTTATTACCGGATCAGCCTTGTGACATTCAACTGACGGAATCGTCCCTTATGATCCCCACTAAATCGATCAACGGCATCATCGGAATCGGTAAAGAGGTAAAATATACGGCTCATGCCTGTAGCTTATGTGAAATGACAAAATGTGTTTATCGAAAAGACTGATATTTATATTGTTACTGTGAACGGAAATCAGGTTTTAATATATAACGAATGAAAGGAAGAAGCAAAATGAAACGAATCATACTCAGTGTACTTTTAATTTTTACGGTTTTTACGGTTTATGCCCGGACGTGGTATGTTTCCGGTATGGGTAATGATACAAACAACGGCGAAACGGACAAAACCGCATTCCGGACATTGCAAAAAGCCGCCGGACAAGTGCAGCCGGGCGATATTGTGTATATAGCCGACGGGGCCTATACCGGTAGTCATAAGAAAGAAAGCGGTTCGTCCGTGTTATCCATTCATATGTCGGGAACGTCCGATGCCTGGATTACGTGGAAGGCGATGCCGGGACATACGCCCGTAATCAAACCCGAAGGCTGGTCCGGTATTCTGATTTCCGGTTCTTATCATATACTGGATGGCCTGACGGTATTGGGTAACAACGATGGCATTGCATTGATCGATGCGCTGGAAGATGCTAAAAAAGAAACACCGGATCCATATTTCAATACAAACGGGATTTTTATAAACGGGCGTGTTTGCCCGCCTGACAACAAACCGCACCATGTGATTATACGTAACTGTACCGTCGGAAAATGCGCCGGCGGGGGTATTACCGCTATTGAATCGGATTATGTGACGATCGAAGACTGTAAGATCTTTAACAATGCCTGGTATATGCGGTATGCCGGTTCGGGTATCTCAACCCTTAATAACTGGGCCTATGACGATGAACCGGGTTACCACATGGTTATTCAACGTAACTGGGTATGGAATAACAAATGCCTTGTTCCGTGGGAGAAAGTAGGCAAACTGAGTGACGGAAATGGTATCATTCTGGATGTGACGGATCAGGCGCGCGAAGGCGCTACGAATCCGGATGCGGATGCGGTTGTAAATCAAAACAATGCATCGTCCGCACAAAGTCAGGCTGACGCGGGTAAGCTTCGCCGTCCCGTATGGAAAAACCGCGCCCTTGTAGCGAATAATCTGAGTATGTTTAACGGCGGTTCGGGTATTCATACGTTCCGTACCGCTCATGTTGATATTATCAACAATACAACTTACTGGAACGGATGGTCTGTAGGATATGGAGAACTGTTTCCCAACACATCCGAAGATATTGTGATCATGAACAATATCATCGTTCCCCGTCCTGGAGGGAAAGTAACATCGAACAATAAAAATAAAAATATCCGCTGGGATTACAACCTGTATCCGGTACGACAGGATGTTATTGCCGGTCCGAACGATGTAGTGGCCGATCCGCAGTTTGCCGGTATTGAAGAAAATCCGCTGAAGGGTGATTTTAAACTGAAGAAAGGTAGTGCGGGCATAAATTCCGGTACGGATGAAATCCCGCAAAAAACGGATATTCTCCGTCATAAGCGCCCCAAAGGCGGCAGAAGAGACCGGGGAGCTTTTGAACAATGATTTTTTCAGCGATACGATTGAATACTATAAAAAATAGATTATGAGACTAATATATTATTTATTTGTTGCCCTTTTATACGTTCCGGCTGCATTCAGCAGTTCCTGTAATATTCTTGATTTCGGAGCCGTACCCGATGGGAAAACCCTGAATACGAAGTCTATTCAGGATGCGATTGATGCCTGTCATGCCAGGGGAGGCGGCGAAGTCATCGTTCCTGCGGGAACGTATTATACCGGTACGATTTTTCTGAAATCGAATGTCTGTTTAAATCTTTTGCCGGGCGCAGTGATACAGGGAAGTTATGATCCGGCGGATTATCCTGATCACAATATCTCTTCCCATAAGAAATTCGGTACGATTACACACGATGGCGTGTACACGCAAACCATGAAAAGCCTGATCATAGCCGATAACGCCCATCATTTCGGTATCAAAGGAGAAGGCATGGTAAAAGGAGCGGGCGAAGGAGAAGCTTTCCAGCTCGGATTAAATAAGGACGGAAAACCTAAAAATCTCTTTTTTATCGGTTGTACGCATCTTGTCCTCAAAGGCATCCGGGTTTACAATGCAGCCCAGATTACCGTATCCATTTCCGGTTGTGAACGCGTTTTTATAGATGGCCTTTACATCCGGAGCCTGGTGAATTGGAATAACGACGGACTGGATGTTGATGCAAAAGATGTAACCATTACCAATTGTATCATTGATTCGGAAGACGACGCCATCTGTTTCAAAAGCGAATACCCGGATAAATATTGTGAAAATATCACGGTAACCAATTGTGTGGTTACGTCGATTTGTAACGGTATTAAATTAGGTACGGGTTCGCGTGGCGGATTCAGGAATATCACGGTCAGTAACTGCGTCATAAACAGAAGTGCGGAGAACGGATTCCGCCATTGGGAGATGACGCCGGATATTGTATATAAACCGGAATTACCCAGTGTGAATACGGGGATTGTGATTATGGGGGTTGACGGCGGAATCGTGGAAAATATAAATTTTTCGGATATTATTATGCGGGATGTATTAAGCCCTTTTTTCGTCAGAGTAGGCAAACGATTTCTGACACCGGATAAAAAAACATCCGGAATGCGTCATATCACGATACAAAACATCCATGCCGAAGGAAGGAGCATTATTCCTGCGGTTATCGCCGGTTTGGAAGAAAGCCCGATCGAAAACATTTCCCTCTCCAACATACATATCACATTACCAATGGCTGTAAACAACGAAATGCTGCAATCTTTTCCGGCGGAAGTGATTGAAAATAATAAGTCATATCCTGAAAACCGGATTACCTTTGGCGTAAAAATACCTGTAGCCGCCTTTTATGTGAAAAGCGTAAAAGGGTTGACAATGAATGGTATCCATGTCCGATATCCGGTAGATGAAGTAAGGCCTCCGGTTCGCTTTGATAATACGGAACAAGTAAACATAAATGATTTTTTTGTAAATGGAGAAAAACTGAATTTTTAATTATTTTTGTACATAATGAAAAAAAGTACTTATATTATATTGATTTTCATATTTTTTGTTCGGTTTTCGTTAACGGCGCAAGAACAAACGAATATACAGGAATGTTCCGCAGCGCTTGAAAACGATTTGCTGACATTGCAGAATTCCTGCATATCACGCGTTTACCGGTGGAACAACGGACAACTCATAACCCATACGCTAACCGATAAATCGACCGGTAAAATATGGCAATCGACTTCCGGACACCCGGATCTTTATTTGCCCTGGGAGCATTCTCCGGCAAAAAATGCTACTTTCTCTTCCGTATATCAGACGGAAACAAACGTAATGCCTGCGCACCTTAGGGTAGAAGTTGCGTTTATGACAGGAAAATTAGAGGTAAAAAGAATTTTCCGGATTTATCCCGGTTGTCCGGCAATTGCATGTGATCTGTATTATCGCGGGCGTTCATCCGGTACATGGACCATGGATAATAAAAGCGCTGCAGATCTTGTTAATATTGAAAATTTAAATGCGGCTGCAACAAGCAATACCCCGCCGGCCATAGAACAACTCTCCTTATCCGGACGTCACTGGCAATTGCGGGCGATCGAATTTTTTGATATAACCGATCGCTTTAATAATCTGGTACGCGAAGTAAATGTATTTTCATATCGCCCCATGTCTTATCGGGGAAATATCCTTATAGCACATGACCAAACAACGGATGCCGGTGTGTTTTTTCTGAAAGAAAGTCCGGTCTCCAATGTTCAGTTGGCTTATCCGGGAGGTGATTTTTTTACGGACTTCGGATCATTCAAGGTGATTGGAGCCGGTATTGAACCGTCTGATCTGGATGAAAAAGAATGGATCCGCGGCTATGGTTTTGTCACCGGTGTGTATTCCGGCGGTTCGCAAAACAGTTTGCCGGCGCTGCGGAATTACCAGAAAAATGTCCGGATATTGAAGCCGGAACGGGACGAAATGATATTAATGAATACCTGGGGAGATCGCGGACAAGATACACGTATCAACGAAGCATTTGCTTTGAAAGAACTGGAAGCAGGCAAGCAGTTGGGGATTACACATTTTCAACTGGACGATGGGTGGCAAACAGGGCGGACGAGCAATTCCGCTTACAAAAACGGATCTTTAGATACAATCTGGAACAATCCGAAGTTCTGGCATCCGGATCCGGTGAAGTTCCCCCGCGGATTGAAGTCTGTCGTGGAACATGGCAAAAAATGCGGTATTGAAGTTTGTTTGTGGTTCAACCCCAGCAAAGACAATGAGAATGCCGGTTGGGAAAAAGATGCAGATGTCTTGACCGGATTTTACCGGAAGGATGGCATACGAACCTTTAAAATAGATGGTGTAAACCTTCCCTCCAAAACAGCGGAAATGAACTTCCGGAAGTTTCTGGATAAAGTAAGCCTCAATACCGGTCACAATGTGGTGTTCAACCTGGATGTAACGGCTCACCGGCGTGGCGGGTATCATTATTTCAATGAATATGGAAATCTGTTTCTGGAAAACCGGTACACCGATTGGGTCAATTACTATCCCTATACCACATTACGTAATTTATGGATGCTTTCCGGATATGTACCTGCGGAAAAAATACAAATTGAATTCCTGAACAAATGGCGCAATACCGACAAATATGGCAATGATCCGTTTGCTCCGGCGAATTACTCTTTTGAATATCTTTTTGCTATAACGATGGCGGGACAGCCATTGGCCTGGTTTGAGGGAACAGGTCTTCCGTCCGAAGCATTTGACGCGTTAGCACCTGTCCTGAAGAAATACCGTGAGATACAACACGATCTTCACAGCGGGGATATCTTCCCGATAGGCAACGAACCATCCGGCAAAAGCTGGACCGGTTTTCAGTCTGTTCAAAAAACGCATGGTTATTTTCTGGTCTTCAGGGAAGCAAATAAAGAATCTTCCGCCCGGTTTAACACCTGGCTGCAACCCGGAACCCGGGTGCAATGCGTGCCGGTATTGGGACAAGGGAGCGCTTTTACTGCAGTCGCCGGTGCAGAAGGGGAGATCACCTTTCATCTGTCAACTCCCAATTCGTATGCATTATATTCTTATTCTATTGACAAATAACATTTATGTAAAATGAAAAATTTTTATTATTTAGTTTTCTTCCTCAACTTTATGTTGACAGGGTCGCTTATGGCCCAAAAAACAGGGCAAACGGGTTTCATGGATGCCTCCTCTTACGGTTTTTCTCCGAAGGCAAGCGGAGTTGATAATACAAAGGCGCTACAGGCGGCTGTGGATAAAGGCGGAACGATTATTGTCAGTGAGCCGGGTGTTTATAAGCTGGCCGGCACGGTCATGATTGGCGATAATACATCGTTGGTATTCGGCAATGGCGTCATCATACAAAAGTCCGCCGAAAACGGGCCTTTTACCCATGTTTTTATTAATAAAGGGGCTTATACACGCGAATATAATCACAATATTACGATCGAAGGCCTTACCTTGAGTGTGAATGGGGTAGAGAAAGTGTGGTCTGAAATTTACGGGCTACGCGGACATGTCGCCTTTTTCTATGTGAAAGATGTGAAGCTTGAAAGGTTCCGGTGTACCGATCTGGGCACGATGCAGTTCTGTGTCCATATCTGTACGTTCGAAGAATTCCTGATGAACGATGCCATCATCATTGGCGACAAAGATGGTGTTCATTTCGGCCCGGGCAAACGTTTTCGTATCAGTAATGTCGTTTTCCGCACATCAGACGATGCGCTGGCGCTGGTTCCGGGCGATTGGGTGACGGCAAATCCGGAGTACGGTGACTTGGTAGACGGTGTCATTGAGAACATCACAGAACTTGGTTCCTTCAGACGGGAAGGCGCTTTTGCAAAAATCGTGGCATCGGGCTGGATAGACTGGAAACCCGGTATGAGAGTGCAACAAGGAACGGCGGTCGTTTCCAACGGACGTATTTACCGGGTCGCCATGCCTGCCGATTCAGTAGTTTATACGTCAAAAACACGTCCTGATTTTGAATCGGGCATGAAAAAACTCGACGGCATCAACTGGCTGATGTTCCAGCAGGATACCATCCATACAGCTGCCGTACGGAATGTCGTTTTCAGAGATATTTTCCTGTACGGGATACGGGTTCCGTTTAGTATCCTTTCTTATTCAAACCATTGGGAACACTCGTATTATCCGGGCGCTCCCCAACCGGTACAAGGGAATATCTCACTCGAAAATGTGCACATGATGAGCGATGAGGCGCATGGACTCATCCATATCTCCACACCGGTAGATTTCATCAACCTCCGGAACTGTACATTGAAAAACAGCGCTATTCATTTCGGTCATGCGCAGGACTACACCGCCTATCCGCCGACATATATTCATATTACAGGCTGTACATTCCTGGATAATGAAGAAACTGTATTAATAAGGAATCGTAGCCACGGAAAAGAAATCTTCCTCAAAACCAGTGGAAATATGGAAGTCGGTAAAGGCGGTTCTTTTCGCGTAGAACCCGGGAATGGAACCATACACGTGGATTCGGATCTGACTGGCCTGAAAAAATAAGACCGGTCGATAGCTCAAATATACCACATAGAAATGAATGAGATGAAAAATACAACTTACATGAACCCAATAGCGCTGAAAGCCTTTTTGCTTTCGGGATTTCTGTTTTTTACAGGCCTGTCCTACGGCCAGGATGCTGACAAGGCGAAGATCGAGCAGCAATTGCTTGAACAGGCGCGCGCCAACATTGAAAAATACCGCAAAGCGGATGCAAAACTGGTTTTTACGGATGCTAACGGCAAAGCGCTGCGTAACGTTCAGGTTGAAGTCAATCAGGTCACCCAGGATTTTCTGTTCGGCAACCTGAGTGAAGAAGTCTTCAATCCCAGCCTTACAGCCGAAGAGGTAGACAAATTTGAAAAACACTTTACCGGACTTTTTAATTTTACGGAATTGACCATTAAATGGTCGCCCTACGAAAGCAAGCAGGGCATGCCCCAATGGGAAAAGTTACAACAAAAGCTGGATTGGTGCAAAAAGTTCGGCGTGACGCCCAAAGGCCATACGCTCGGCTGGACAAATACGTCGGGTACTCCGAGTTACATTATGGGTTTGCCCCTTGATTTGTCGTACGATCTGTATAAAGCGCGAATATTCAACCTTGTGCGTGGTTTCAAAAGTCAGATCACCATGTGGGATGTGGTGAACGAGCCTGTTACAACCATTCCCTGGGAGATGGCTATCAGGGACACCATCAGCGAAGCTAAGATTGCCGAAGGATCGCGTTACAAAGTAGCCGGCATCACAATGGAACAAATTATCCCATGGGTGGAAAAATCACTTCGTTGGGCGTATGAGGCCGATCCGGAAGGAGACATGATGATAAACGAGTTTTTTATCCTCGCCAAACCCGAAGTACGCCGGCAATACTTCGAACTGATTCAGGAGTTGCAACGCCGCAACGTTCCGCTCACCGGTATTGGCATCCAGGGGCACGAACCGCATGAAATGTGGTTTTCGCCTGTGGAGATCGTTAAAACATATGACCAATATCAGGCATTGGGAATTCCGCTTCATATCACGGAGTTGATTCCGCAATCATCCATGAAAGAGATCACCGGCGGATGGCGTGAGGGTTTGTGGACAGAAGAGGCGCAAGCTGAATTTGCCGAACAATTCTATATCCTTTCATTTGGCCACCCGGCCATAGCTTCCGTCCACTGGTGGGGACTTACCGATAAAATGATCTGGTTGGAGGGGGGAGGATTGCTCGACAGCAACCTGAATCCGAAACCGGTCTACCACCGCCTGCAGAAACTGATACGCGGCGAATGGATGACCCGTAACCTGGCCTTGAAAACAGACCGGAAAGGAGAAGTCGCATTCCGCGGATTTTTCGGTAACTACGAAGTGACGGTCGCCAAACCCGACGGGAGTAAGCAGCAGTTTCGACTGCATCTGGCGGAGAATACCCCCGCATCATGGGCATTTATACTCGACTAATAGAAACTTGAATTTGAACTATATCGGGATAACAAAAATTACATCGTTTCGCAAAAACAATTAATAAATTACTTTCGAACAGAATAGGTTTCCCAAACTATCTGATAAGGAGTTCTTACTTGATTTTTATTTGTAGATGGATATAACAGGCTGAGGGCGAGTTGTTGAGCGAAAAGAAGATTCTGAAAAAGGCTTCTTAATAGCATAAATTCACTACCTTTGTATGTGTGTTAGACATATCAAAAAAACAATAAATGTCTGAAAAAAAGATAGATAAACAGGTGAAATCCAATAAGAGCGTAGCCGACCACGGAGAAGTGTTTACTTCCGAAAGAGAAGTAAACGCTATGCTTGATTTGGTCAAAGATAAAACAGAGCGTATTCTCAAATTAAGTATATCTTCTATACGTAACATGAATAGAAACAGATGAACAACTTCGACGAATATATCCGACAATCCGAGCCGCATAAACGAGAGAAAGGTTATGCGTGGCAGACCGCAATCGGTTTGCAGGCAGTTGATGGTCTGAAACCATCAGACTATTTGATTGAAACCGCTCGGCAACATATTGAGGGTAATATAACTATTGATGAAGTTCAAGAGCAGATAAAGGGTTATTATCAATCAAAGAAGATTCGGACGGTAGAGGATGAGGCAAAGGAAGAAGCGGATAGAGCTTCGGTAAATATTACCAAACTACTTGGTGAACGTTCTTTTGCCTTTACAGTAGCCGGCTTTACTGCCGTGCATCGACGTATATTCGAAGGGGTTTTCAAGTTTGCCGGAAAGATTCGTGATTATAATATTACAAAAAAAGAATGGGTGCTTGATGGTGATACAGTTCTTTATGTTTCTGCTCCTGATCTTCGCAAGGCTATTGAATACGATATTGAACAGGAAAAAGTGTTCGACTATATGGGCTTAAGTCTGCAGCAAATCGTAAGCCATATTACTAAGTTTGTGTCAGGTTTATGGCAGATACATCCTTTTGGTGAGGGTAATACCCGGACAGTTGCTGTATTTACTATTCAATATCTTCGCTCCATAGGCTTTAATGTGGAGAATGATCTTTTTGCGAAACATTCATGGTACTTCCGTAATGCTTTAGTCAGAGCAAACTATCAGAATGTTCAGAAAGGTATTCAGCGAAATCCCGAATACATAGAACGCTTCTTCCGTAATTTGCTGATGGGAGAAAAGAACGAATTAAAGAATCGTTCGATGCATATAGAAAATGCAGCTCAAAGTATCACGCCCGAAGTTCCAAAGTATCAATTTGAGACTTTAAATTGCACTTTGGAAGAAAAAGCACTGCTTGATTGCATCCGCAAAAATCCGCAGGTAAGGCAACAGGAGATGGCTGAGCAAATAGGAAAATCGATCGCTACCGTAAAAAGATTAACGGTTAGCTTAGTTGAAAAAGGCATTATCGAGCGTAAAAATGGAAAGCGTAATGGTTTTTGGGAAGTGAAAAATAGCATATAAGGTGACCTATCAATTAAGAAGACTATCGTAATCGGAAATGGTTTGGCGTTTCGTCTTGTATGAAATCTCTTTTTTTGATGAAAAGTGACAGTTAATTGTGAGAATGTGCAAGTCTTCCGGGCTATATTTCTATACATTTGTGCCTTAATTTATAACTTTGAACAAAACATAATATTATGAAACGCAGAGCATTTATAAAGCGAGCATCACTAGCCGTGGCTGGTGGGGTTACTTTTCTTAATTTTCCGGTTTATGGTAAAAATGCACCCAGTAATAAAGTGCGTATCGCAGTAATGGGACTTAACAGCCGGGGAGCCTATCATGCTGAAAAATTTTCACAGATACCCGGAGTGGAGGTCGCCTATCTTTGTGATGTGGAGGATAATGCCATCAAGATCGGCCTTAATGCAGTGAAGGATGCACCTCTGAAACCGGTTGTCGAAAAAGACATCCGTAAGCTGGTCGCCCGCTCTGATTTTGATGCATTGGTTATTGCCGCCCCCGACCATTGGCATGCGCCTGCCGCCTTGCTTGGGGTCGCCAACGGAAAACATGTCTATGTCGAAAAACCCTGTAGCCATAATCCATACGAAGGCGAGTTGCTCATTCAGGCGCAGGAACGGTATAAAAAGATCATCCAGGTAGGTAGCCAGCGTCGTTCTTTCCCTACGCTTATAGAAGCTGTAAAAGAAATACGTGAAGGGCTTATCGGAAATCCTTACATGGCCAAATCGTGGTATACCAATTCCCGGAAATCAATCGGCCTCGGAAAGAAAGCAGCTGTTCCTGCTACGCTTGATTTTGAGCTCTGGCAAGGTCCGGCTCCGCGTACCGATTATAAAGACAACCTGATTCATTATAACTGGCATTGGTTCTGGCACTGGGGTACGGGTGAATCCTGTAATAACGGAAATCATGAACTTGACTGCTGTCGCTGGTTTATGGGACTTGATTTTCCAACCAAAGTAACTTCCGCCGGCGGACGATATGCTTTTACCGATGATTGGGAAACACCCGACACGCAAATCGCCTCATTCGAATTTGGCGATAAAAAGGTCATCACCTGGGAAGGGCGTAGCTGTAATTCGTATCCTGTTGAAGGAAGCGGCCGGGGGTTTACCATATACGGCGATCAGGGAACCCTTATGAATTTCGGAGGCGGGGAATATAAAGTGTATGACAAAGGAAACAAATTGGTGAAAGAGATCAAATCGGATGTGAAGGCCGATCCGAATAATACGGTAAGCGCAAGCGGCGACGCTGACCTATATCACCTGCATAATTTTATTGAAGGTATACGCGGAAATACGCAGGTCACGGCGCCCATCGAAGATGCACACAAAAGCGTCCTTTTATGTCATCTGGCCAATATTTCCCAAAGAACCGGTTCGACGCTGCTTTGTGATCCGGCGAACGGACATATCCGCGGAAATAAAGAAGCTGAAAAACTATGGAAACGTGCGTATGAAAAAGGGTGGGAGATGAAATTATAGCCGGATGGAAAAAATGAAAAAGATGAAAAATAAATTTATTATTGGTACAATCGGTCTGTTGTTTTTCGTGTCTAATGTTCTGTATGCGCAGGATAACAAGCCGCCACGTATCCGGGGAATCGTCAAAATGACGTACCTGATTAGCGATTATGCACTGGCGCAATCTTACTATGGTGATTTTCTCGGTTTTGATCAGGCTTTCAGCTATGATTCTCCGCTGGGAAAAGTGGTTTCTTATAAAGTAAATGACCGTCAGTTTCTTGAATTTGTCGAAGATAAAGACGCCGGCAGAAAAGACCGCTTCGTAGGTCTTACGTTTGAAACGGAAAATGTCGAACAAATGCGTAGTTATTTAGCAGCAAAAGGAGTGAAAATGCCTTCTGCGGTTACAATTGACGGAGCCGGAAACAAAGTTTTCCGGGTATATGATGCGGCTGACGTTCCCATAGAGTTTCTCGAATGGGGAGAACGATCCTTACATCGCCTCTCAAAAGGACAATACCTGTCGGAGAAACGTATCTCCAAACGTATTCACCATGCCGGACTTTATTCGGATAAAATGGAAGATGATCCGGAATTTTATACGTCGATTCTTGGTTTTAAACCGTTTCTGCGCATTCCCGAAGATAAAGCCGAAAAACCGCAGATCCTTTATTTTCAGATACCCGGTTGCGTCGAATTTATAGAGCATTATCCGTCGGACGACCGCAACTTTACGCATCCCTGTCTGGTTGCTGAAGACATGCAGGAAGTGTTAAATACATTGGAGGAACGAAGAAAAAATGAAAAACCGGCTGACCCGATGGTCGGTAAAGGTCGACGCTGGATTTTAAATCTGGTAAATGAAGACGGGACAAAAATTGAGTTTACGGAAATTTTCCTGGCAAAGTAATTATCTACAAACAAAAAATAATATGGCAAAAAAAATAAACAAACGGACTTTTCTCAAAGAGCTATTGGGTACAAGCGCTTCGCTGGCTGCTTTTGGATCATTAACACCCTTATTGTCATCGTGTACGGATGATAAAAATCCGTATAATGCCAAAGGATTGCCATTGGCATATCTGGGTAAAACCGGTGTGCAGATACCGCGTATTGTCTTAGGACTTGGCAGTCGTTTTTGTCACATCGAAGAAGAAAAGGATTCGGAAGAAATGTTGAATTACGCACTCGATAATGGCCTCTATTATTGGGATACGGCGCATATCTACGATAATACGATAGCCGTTCCGCCCGGCAAAACCAAATCACCCAAGCATATTATCAGCGAAATCCGCGTGGGTGAAGTGATAAAATACCGGCGCAAAGAAGTTTTTCTATCTACGAAAGTCACGGCGCGGGAACCTTCGGAAGCGATGAGAGAAATTGAATTGAGCCTGAAAAGACTTCAGGCAGATAAACTGGATATGCTGAAAATACATGATGTCAGCTCTGTGGAAGATGTAGATGAGATGAGTAAAAAAGGACATCTGATTGATATTCTTCACCGGCTGAAAGAGGAAGGTCTGACCCGTTTCATCGGATATTCCGGCCATAGCAGCGCTGAGGCGATGAAAGTAATGGCCGGACGGGGATCGTTCGACAGTATGCTGATCGCCATGAATCATTGGGCAGGTAAAGAAAACCCGCAACCGCGCGAGGAAGCCGCCATACCTGCTGCGTTAGCGAAAGATATGGCTGTGCTGCTGATGAAAGCCGTTCGGCCGAAAGAAATGATAAAAGACCTGCATGTCCCCGATCTCGTCAGGTATGCCATGTCACTCGACGGAGCCAATGCCGTAGTCATCGGAATGGATAGTATGGATGTGGTAAAATCGAATCTGGAGATCATGCGTAATTTCAGGAAGATGTCTGCGGGTGAGATGCAGCATCTGGCCGTCAGACTGGAACCTTTCTACCGCCATGAAAACCTTCCGTGGATGAAAGATGGATATGTGGATGGACTATGGGGATCGGTTTAAACCGATCCGTTCAGTTTTTTATTAATGATTTCGGTGACCTTCAGCATTTCTTTTACAATGTGGTTCCGTTCTGTTTTCGAGAAACGGATATCAGGCAGGTAGACTCCGAGGCTGCCAACTATTTTGTTTTTTTTTAAAACCGGAGTGGCTAATCCGACCACATGATGTTTATTCCAGGTTACTTCAATGTTTTTTTTCCGGGTCTCGTTCAGGGCCTGTATCAATTCCGATTTATTGGTGACCTCCGGCCAGTCTTCTTCCGAAGGGAGTCCTGTTTTATCAATAAAGTCATTTAATTCTTTCGGAGAATAGTGAGCCAGGATCATACGTCCGGTTGTGGCCCGGTAAACGGATGATTCGGGTGTGGTACGTACCTGTACCTCATGATTACACACCGCTTCATGCAGCAGGATACGTTTATCATTCTTCACGACAGAAAGGATCACCGTTTCGTTGATCTCGTCCCGGAATCCGTCCATCAGTGTTTTAGCCGCATTCACCAGATCCATGTTATATCCGCTGTAATTTGTCAACTGATAAGTCATATATCCTAATTTATATCCTTTTTTTATTCCGATCTGCTCCACGTATCCGCGTTGAACCAGTGTTTTTAAAATGTTCGCGCAGGTACCGTGATTTAGTTCCAGCGAGTCGGCGATTTCTGATAAACCCCACTCTTTTTCGTTGTCCT
>JAVBNB010000100.1:0-8088 GCA_031551825.1 Tannerella sp.
GAAACATTACTACAAACGTGTTTTTACAGGATGTATACGTGCTGTTGACTTTATTCATTCGTTGCCGGGATTTGACGGCTTTACAGTAGGTGTTACCGGCGGAAGCCAGGGAGGCGCCTTGTCGATCATTATTGCAGGGCTTGATGAGCGCATCAAATTTCTGGCAGCATACTATCCGGCCATGTGCGACTACGCCGGTTATCTGAATAACCGAGCCGGAGGCTGGCCTCACTACTACAGAGACGCTAAACCGCAACCCAATGAAGTTGAAACACTGGCCTATTTCGACGTCGTAAACTTCGCAAAACGCGTAAAAATTCCGGGCTGGTACAGTTGGGGATTTAATGACACGACATGCCCGCCTACTTCCATGTACGCAGCCTACAATGTCATTCCGGGTAAGAAAGAACTGGATTTATACCTCAACACCGGACACTGGACCTATCCCGAACAAAGGACAGCCTGCGACAAGTGGTTGGAAAAATTTATTTCAAAATAAGTTTATAAAGCGTATTTCACTCCGTTTTCAGGGCTTTTACCGGGTTCTGATTGGCGGCATACCAGCTCTGCCATGATACGGATGCGGCCGAAAGCAGTAAAACAAGTAATCCCGACAGGGCGAATATCCACCAGTCGAGCGATGTTTTATGGGCAAAATTCTGCAGCCAGTAATTCATCACAGAATAGGAAATGGGGACTGCGATAACAAAAGCAATCCCTATCCATAGCATAAAGCGACTGTTCAGCATCCGGACGATATCACCGGGAGTAGCTCCGTTCACTTTCCGGATTCCGATTTCTTTCGTTTTTCGCTTAATAACAAACGCCATGATAATGATCAATCCCAGATTAGCGATAATCAAGCACAGAAGCGAAAATACACGCGTCAGCATTTCCGCATTCAATTCGTTATAATAAAGTTCTCCGTATATATCCTGCAAAAAAACATAATCGGCCGGATAATCGGGATTTACCTGATTCCATACGGCATTGAACGTTCGAAGAGCCTGATCCTCATCCGGAGACAACTGGATCATAAAACATTGTTGAAACATTTTCCGCTGTAATACAATCAAAGGTATTGATTCCTCAAAAGAGGTTGTATAGTTGAAATCGTCTGTTACGCCAACGATCGTCCCTTTTTTAATGTAATCCACTCCACTTCCGTGACCTTCCAGATGGAGTTGTTTTCCGATGGCATCTTCCGGATTTTTATACCCCAAAGCCTGAACCGCTTTACGGTTAATTACATATTCTTCCGTTATCGAAGGAAGAGGTTTTCCCTCAAGCATATCAAAAAATGCGGTTTCTTCTTCCTTTAATGTTCGTTTAGTTTCCCGGAAAACGGTTCCGGCAATCGGTTTAATATTGAAAAACGACAGAAAATCATTTCCGACAGCAAGTATCGGTATATAGCGGGCTTCTTCCTCTTCATTACCCTCTGTTCGCACAGAAATTCCGTCACGTATGGCAGAACCCGGAAGCTGCATAGCCGAAGTCACCATTTTTATTTCCGGATGTTTCAGTAACTCCGCTTTTAATAATTCATACCTGTCGACTATAATACTGGGTTGTTCTTTCATCACCAAGACAGAATCCTGATGTCCTCCCACCTGCGATGTTTTTATCCGATCAATCTGCCGGGTAATTCCAAAACTTAATATCACAATAAACACGACAATTCCATACTGCGCGATAAGCAGATATTTCACTTTATTTAGTGTAAAATTAGAAGATTTTATTTCATTCTGGAATCCTTTGAACAAAGTAGCGGACAAACCTGTAATAACAGGAAAAAGTGAAACTCCCACGACTAACGCCAAAAATAAAGCCACCATCAAAAATAGTTCAGCTACAGTCAAAACCGACAACCAATGTATCTGAGGAAAAATAAAAAATGAAACAAGACTACCTAACAATACGGATACCAGTCCCAAAACAAGAGCCAATAAACTTTCATCCTTTACAACAATCGATGACGACGCGCCATTCAACCGCAACAACTGGTAATATTTGCGGTTAAACGAAAATATCAACCCCGCATTCAGCCAAAGATTAAACAACACAATGACCAATAAAAGTAAATTGGCTCCCGCTATCAGATAAATGTAATTTATATTTCCGTTAGGTTCCAGTTCACGGAGCACACGGCTATGCAGATGAATGTCCGTCAAAGGCATGATATAAGGAGAAACTTTTTGAGAATTATCCTTATACTCTTCATCCATTTTTGTTGCGACGGACGTTTTTAGATCATTCATATCCGTTCCGGGATGCAGCAGCAGGTAAACATAGGCCCACCACTGTTCATTCTCCGGAAGATGCACAATTAAATCCGTATGAAAATGTGAATTCTCCGGAAAATCCTCAAAAACGCCATTGATAAAAAGCGAAAGATTTGAAGAGTTTGAAAATTTACGTCCGGATATTTTTATTTCTTTTCCTATCGGAGATTCTTCCCCGAAAAGTTGCCGTGCGTATTTCTGGCTAATCGCTATTTTTCCGGGAGCGTCAATCACCGTATGTTTATCTCCCTCCAATAATCGAAAGTCAAATACTTCAAAAAAGTTGGGTGTGGCAAGGTAAAAATCATTAATAATTTCCGACTTTCCGGTATATTCGATCAAACCGGTATTCACATACTGCATCAACACAACATCCTCAATAGCAGGAATATCTGCTACTACCGGACTACTTTTCATCATACCGTAAATTCGACCGTCAATAACATCGCCGGTCTGCATTGAAAGCCGGACAATCCGCTCCGCTTTCGAATGAAACCGGTCATAACTCAATTCTTTCTTTATATAAGCAAATGATAGCAACAAACATGAAAAAACAACGGATAATCCCAATAAATTGACAACCCGCAAGTATTTACTTTTCTTTAAACGCCTTAAAAACATAAACCGATCCTTTTAATTAATAACGCTATTTATATTACAATCAAACCCTATGCCATAAAAACAAAACACTGAGAATATGAATATTACACTAAAATCATTGTATAGGTATGTCCAATTATTAGACACTAAATGTCAAAAAAATAGACAATACAATAAGAAAACGGCAGACCTGTTAACACTGTATCCCCCGGCAAAGATTCTTCTGTTAAAAATATGCAAATAGGATCGAAGATTCATCATTGTTCATCTTAAAATACATACCTTTGCCCCCGATTGGAAGTCGTATAGAAACAAGGCTTCCTTTTTGTGAATTTTAACATAACAACAAAGGACTTTTTTTAATTAAATTCAAATTAATGAAATCATTTTTTATTGGGAATACGGAGATAAAAATTCCGATCATACAAGGAGGTATGGGAGTCGGAGTATCTTTATCAGGACTGGCTTCTGCCGTGGCTAATGCAGGTGGAGTCGGTGTCATTTCATGTGCAGGCATGGGATTGTTATACCCTAAGATCAAAGGCGATTATGCCAGAAAATGCATCGAAGGCTTAAAAGAAGAGATTCGGAAATCAAGAGAAAAAACAAAAGGAGTTATCGGGGTTAATATCATGGTCGCCCTGTCCAATTATGCGGACATGGCCCGTACGGCAATCAAAGAAAAAATCGATGTGATCTTCGCCGGAGCCGGACTCCCCTTGGATCTGCCGTCATTTCTTTCTTCCGACAGCACCACCAAGTTGGTTCCGATCGTTTCGTCCCCAAGAGCGGCAAAAATCATTTGCGACAAATGGAAAGCCAATTATGGCTATTTGCCTGATGCAATTGTGGTTGAAGGCCCTAAAGCTGGTGGCCATTTAGGTTTCAAAAAAGAACAATTGACAGACAACAATTATTCACTTGAAACTTTGATCCCCGAAATCGTATCGGTGGCCGCTACTTATGAATCGGAAAAACATATTCCGGTTATTGCGGCAGGAGGTATTTCTACAGGTAAAGACATTTCGCACTTCATGGAATTAGGCGCTTCGGCCGTACAAATGGGAAGTATCTTCGTAACCACTGAAGAGTGCGACGCTTCCCGGACATTTAAAGAAGTTTACCTCAATTCCAATCCGGAAGATATAGAAATCATTGATAGCCCCGTCGGCATGCCGGGACGCGCTATTAATGGAGAGTTCATCCGGAGAGTAAAAGAAGGACTGACAAAACCGATAAGCTGCCCTTTCAATTGCATCAAGACATGTGACTATACAAAAAGCCCATATTGCATTGTAAAAGCATTATATAATGCCGCAAAAGGGAATATGAGCAAAGGATATGCTTTTGCCGGAGCAAACGCATTTCTGTCCAAAAAAATAAGTAGTGTAAAAGAAGTTTTTGAGTCTTTGAAAATTGAATTTGCCCAGGCAACACAAAAGGATACAGAATAATAAAAATCAAAAACATTTTTATACTTTACCCATTCAAAGTAGTACAACCGCTTGTTGTACTACTTTTTTGTTTTTTATCGTCCGGAAATACAATATATATCAGGTGAGTGTCAAATAAATTTACATTCCTGTCCAATAATTATACACGGACTCCCATTCAAAAGAAAACACAAACAACTAACAAACAGCCAATTAAACAATATGGCACATTTTTTGGATATTGATAATAGAAAATCAATATTCAAAAATAGCTCATTATGGCAAATACACTCAGGAATCTATTATACGTTCTTAAACGTTTCAAATTAGCTACGATTACGAACCTCTTAGGGCTAAGCTTTTCATTTCTCCTATTCATACTGATCTGTATACATGTACATCATGAATACGGATTTGATTCTTCCCTCAAAAACAAGGAACGTATTTTTCAACTCGAGAATCAACGGAATGACGGGATCTGGGAATCTAATTTTTCCCGGCCGCAACTCGAACGTTTCATCGCAGCTTCGCCCTATATAGAAGCGGCAGGTATCACAAACAACTTAGCTTATTCATCTTTCAGATTCGGAGTTTCAGCCAGTTCCGGACCGGATGCCTCCACTTATATGGAACAACTTGAACGGATCACTCCGGACTACACGAAAGTTTTCGATTTCGAAATGATTGCCGGTAGCACGGATTGTTTAAAGCAACCGGATAAACTATTAATATCGGAGAGTATGGCCCGGAAATTTTTCGGCGTAGAGAACCCAATTGGTAAAGCGCTTTATTTTAATGAATTTAAAGATGCTGACAGTTTTACAATATACGGGATGGAATTCAACGATGCTTATACGATAGGAGGAGTATATCGCGATTTTCCAGAAAATACCCGTGTAAAAAATGCCGTCTATCTTCCTATCGTGGAAAATGAAATGATGGATGACTGGTCTACAGGGTCTTACTATTGCTATCTATTAATGGCATCTCCGGAGATGGCGCCAGCCTCTGTAGAACAGTATGCCGGTGAGAATCAGGATTTCCTGAAAGGATTTGCCATCGAAGACATCAGGATCCGGCCATTATCCGAACTTTATTTCGGCAAACAGGTCCGGGCGGACGCAGCTCCGACAGGTAATAAACTAAGAACCAACATGCTACTATTCATTGCAATCCTGATCATAGGAATTGCATTAATCAACTATATCAACCTGTCCATAGCCCTGGCTCCGGTACGTACCAAATCCATCAATATGCAAAAAGTTTTAGGATGCCCCCAGTCCATACTCCGAAAACACCTGATATTCGAGTCATTAGGCATGTCAATTTTCGCATTTTTAATCGCCCTGACCGCCATTCTTCTTTTAAAAGACTCCCAATGGGTGACAGACATGCTCGGGCATCCGCTGAACCTGTTGTCTAACGGGACGATCCTGGCAGGAACATTCTTCCTGATCATAGGGATCGGGGTACTGGCCGGCATCTATCCGGCATTCTACATAACTTCATTTCCTCCCGCCATGGCGCTTAACGGAGCATTCTCCCTGAGCGGAAGGGCGAAGAATACCCGGAAAATACTGATCGGATTCCAGTTTGCGATCTCAACGACCCTGATTATAGGATCCCTCTTTGTCTTTCTGCAAAATAAATACATCGGAAATGTTAATCTGGGATACGATAAGGAAAATGTGCTGGAAGTTAGATTAAGCATGGGTACGGCCCTGTCAAAAAGCCAGTTGTTCCGGACCCGCCTTCTGGAACACCCTGACATCAAAGATGTTGCTTTTAATGAATTCAAATTCGTATCGGACGAATCCCGCTCTTCGATCGGATACAGTTATAAGAACCAGCATTACTTTATGAACTGGTTAGGTATCTCATCCAACTTTCCCGGACTAATGGATTTTCAAATCATTGCGGGACGCGATTTACAGATAGAAGACGAATCACCGAACAACACTCAGGCCGTATGTATCATCAACGAAACTGCGGCACGGGAAATTGCATCCCGGTTCACGCCGGAAGAGATCAGCAACATCTCGGATCTGGTGGGGACAAACATCAAGGATAATAACATACCGGTGCGGATTGTCGGCATCTTCAAGGATGTCCATTACGAATCCTTGTACAAGGAAGTGCGTTCTCTCGGCTTCTGGACATCTGCCAAGAATCAGTATCGTCGTGTTTTGCCGGAAAACTATTCTTACATAAAAATCATCGGAAACAATCCCAAAGCAGCCATCGACCATATACGGCAAGTTACGAATGTATTAAATCCGGGATATCCCGCTGATATCCGTTTCTTCAGCCAAGTATTGGACGACCTTTATTCACAAAGCTACAGGCAGGGATTCTTAGTCACTTTGCTTTGCTTGCTGGCCGTTATATTATCATTAGTCGGCGTATTCGGACTGGTCATTTTCGAATCGCAGGGACGTGAAAAAGAAATAGCCATACGTAAAGTGTTCGGAGCCACCATCGAGCAGATACTCTGGATGTTTAACTCCTCCTTTCTCAGGATCGTGTTGACCGGCTTCATCATCTCCGCCCCTATCGCTTACTATGGAGTCAGCCAATGGCTACAGAGTTTCGCCTACAAAACACCGCTCTATCTGTGGGTCTTCTTAGTTGCATTGATCGTGATTGCTATCCTGACAATGCTGACAGTGACTTTCCAAAGCTACCGCGTCGCGACAGCTAATCCGGCTCCGAAATTAACCCGTTGATCCGGTTTTTACATTCATCCAAAATATACTGATAAAAATATAATTACTCCCGTTATCTGGTATATCATGCAGCAATGGTTGTCGGAATATGCATACCGTATACCATTAAGCCCGTGGATATTCATCAGTTCCGGCGTCTTCTGCCTGCTATTGTCGTTCTTCACCATTTTCTGGCAAAGCTACCAGGCTGCCTGCATGAATCCGGTTGACAGCATTAAAACGGAATAATTCAGGACTTTCAATACAGCATCATAGAGGTTAATTAGAATTGGTGAAAAGAGATTCCGCAACTACGGTAATGCTATTGTGTCCGAACGATATGTTTTATGGAGATCCCTAAAACCATATACGATGATTGCGGAATTACCCTCCCATTCGATTGAATAATCATTGTGACTAAAGGGACAATATCCGTCGTCGGTAGAAATATTACATGGTATTTCTTTCACCAAATACGAACCGGCCCATATATATGCGTTGCTATGTCCACCTAATAGGAATGACACTTCTTCAACAATAAGCTCTTTATTATCCGGAGAAGTAAAATAAAAATACTCACGGGAAGGGTCAAAGAGCGGAGTACCATTAGTCCTGGAAAATAACGCTAATATAAGACACAAAACCGTACCGGCAATTTTTAGTCGTTTTTTTATTTTCAATGTAAACAATAAAACATTCAGGCAAAGAAACATAGAAGCCATCAGTTGATTTATGATTTCCCGGTTTACTGCACCGTCCCAAAAGAAGTATTTATCATTTTGTTCGAATCGGGCAAATACCATGCACCCTACCAAATGTAAAAAGATCAGGATAATACAAAAAACACGGAGACATTTTATGAATAAAGACATATAAATTCATCTATTATTAACAAAGCAAATATAAATCATTTTTCCGAATATAAGAAACTGTTTAAAAATAGAACAAATACAAATAGAACATTGACTATCAGTTGATTAATTGATATTTTATTCGTATCTTTATGGTTACCAAGCTATAAAGAAAAAATGAAAAAAACTTATTCAACTAACTTGACCGATAGTC
>JAVBNB010000092.1:0-6251 GCA_031551825.1 Tannerella sp.
GAAGCAAAGTTTACTTTGATTATGCCGCTGCGAGAAAATAACTGATGAAATCGAACCTTTATAGAACAGAATAAAACGATTTTAGGATGCATTATTATAAATATTTTGTTTTGTGATTCGCATACAGTGCCTAAATTTAAATAATTATTTTTCATTCCCTATAAACTGCAGCAATATCTATATTTTCATAAAGAATGACAAAAAATTATTTGTACACAATAAATCATTACTCTTTGTTGTTTGTTAATAAAAAGATTTTTGTCTTAAATGATTATCTTTGTCGCTTCTAAAAAGTATGATTGTGAGAAAAGTCTGATCTTATATAGATCGCATAACAGATTTTAGTATGAAAGTAAGAAAAAAAACATCTATTTTATTGACATTAAGCATTGCATGGGCAATCCTTATCTTTGTATTTTGCACAATGCCCTCCAATAGCTTACCCAGCCTGAAAATTCCACATATTGATAAAGTGGTCCATTTTGGTTTTTTCTTCATACAATCTGTTTTATTGAGCTTATTGTTCAATTTTCAGACAAAAAAAAGTTATTTTCAGATCATTCTGTTATCCACATTACTGGCTTTCGCATACGGAGGCCTTATCGAGATATTACAAAGTGAAATTTTCAATCGCACAGGTGATTTGTATGATTTAATCGCCGATATTCTGGGTGGTTTTACAGGTGCAATGGCCTACCCTACCATACTCAGACTTTTCAATATGATTTTCAGAAAGTATAAATAAATACACTTTCTATACGATGATTCGAGACGTCGTGTGTGTTTATGACCTTTCCGTTTGATAGATTCATATCCCCGTACCAGGCTGTAGCTAATGAATATTCAAGTCCTATATTCCAATGAGGTAAAACATATCTCATGCAAAAACTTAAATTCATAAACTGATCAATATCCAACCCTGAACCATATAATTTATTCGTACTTACAAGGTTATCCGGTGTACCGAGGTTTTTGGTATATCCTGCAAAAAGGCAACCTTGATATTTTTTTCCATAAACAAAATTAATCCATGATGTAGAGTGTTGAAAACTCGTATAATCCTGTTTTCCGGTACGACTGTCGATCTCTGTCACCCCATAACCTCCTATCATCGCGTTATGCCCCTGATTAGAAGCAAGTATAGTCCTTCCTGATATTTTCAACTTATCATGTACATATTCCGCATGCAGATCATAAGAAAAAGATGTAACACGTTCATTTACACTAAATAACTGACCGTCGTAAACAGATTGTAGACGTGGTTTGAGGGAAATCATATCAATACCGGCTCCTATCAGGAAATGATTCATTTTATAGTCAACCCCCGCGTATAATTCCGGAATAAGCCCATTTTTCAAATATTGCTCACCTCTGCCTTCAGGCCCGTATGACGTATACATCAGCTGATAAACCGCGCTTGTTGTCAACCTGAGTTTCCCTTGTCTGTATTGATAATTTATTTGCGGACTACGGTTAAATGGTTGAAAAGGTGACCCGGTAGACAAATTGAGGGAGCTTGGTATTACGTCCCCAAACAAAGGGTGCCACGTCTGCCCCAATAGGAGAGAGGAGCCTTTCTGCCACTCTAACTTTACATAAGCCTGTCGAAGACGAAGCATAAAATGCATATTAGCTGTCCCTCCGAAATCAGTTTCTATCTTAGCGGAAGTTTTGGCAGTTCCTACGTCAGGGCCATTCATATCTAATCCAAGGCGCGTAGCAAGGGTATAGAAACTCCCATTGGGCGTGGCATTCAAATCTTTCCCATCGGCATCATACGATTTATCTTTGGGATACAGATAAAAAAGTCCGTCTACGCCCTCCACGTTACTCCTTGAGTTATAGTAGATATCACCACGTACAAAACCATAAAAGCGATAGTCAAAATTTTTCTTTTGAGCTCCGACCGTACAAAAAGATGCGATACCGCACAAAGCAAAAATAGCTTTTTTAGTGAAAAAATGAAGTCTTAACATAAATATACTGAATATTAACATAAAAAAAGAAGATGTTCGTCTAAAATCTTTCGCAAAAGTAAGTTTTTTTTATACATTTGCAAATTATTAATTTAGACTATTTATGATGAGCATTTATAGAATAATGAAATTTGGACTTCAGAAGCCACGGTTTATATGTTTGGTTAGCATGCTTTTCTTTCTCTCTCCGCATATTTTCGCGCAAATCAGCGATGGAGGACTTCCTCCAAGTTTTGGTTATCAGCAAATGTTGCGTAAAGCAACTGCGGCGACAAAAGTGCCTATTGACTTTTACATCGAAGACTTACGCGAAACAGACAACTGGCAGGCTCGCGAGGGTGTTCCTACACCCGTTGCAAATCTTGTCTCTGTTGATTATACAATGGAAAATTCGGGTTATTGGACTACACTGCCGGGAGGAGAACGTATCTGGCGCTTACACCTTAAAGCGGAAGACGCTGTAGCCACCATGCTCTATTATAAAGATTTTTACATTCCCGAAGGAGGAAAACTTTTTATTTACAGCGCGGATAAATCACAACTACTGGGGGCATACACACATCACACCCATCCTTCCGGAGGGCTTTTCTCTACGGAATTTATCGGAGGAGAAGAGCTAATTCTCGAATATGTAGCATCAGAAACAAGTGAAGAAACGCCCCGTATATATATAAATGAAATCGGGTATGGGTATAATACGGCCGCCTTGCGGGCGTTTTGCAACATGACAACACGCTCTACTTCAGGGACATGCATGGTGAACGTTAATTGTGAAGAAGGGGGCGCATGGCAGAATGAGAAAAAAGGCGTATGCCATACTATCCAAAAAATAGGTGGCAAAAGTTATATTTGTACGGCCTCACTTATGAATAATACGGCAGAAGATTTTAAGCCACTTATCCTAACAGCATATCACTGTGCTTATGGTAGCTCTTCTTACGCCAGCAGTTCGGATATGGAACAATGGATGTTCTATTTCCATTTGGAACGGGAAGATTGCAGCAATAGCTCCCTTCCAACTGTGTCTAAAACGATGACCGGCTGCAAAATGTTAGTCAATACCGGAATGGCCGGAGGTTCCGACGGTTTGTTGCTGCAATTGAATGATATGATACCGGAAAATTATGATGTGTTTTATAACGGATGGGACCGCAGAGGTATAGCAGCGGTTTCCGGTGTAAGCATCCATCATCCGTTAGGCGACTACAAGAAAATATCTACTTATAGCGATCCTTCAAAAGAATACACTTTCCAATCGTCAGAATTTACCGCAGATACTTATGCTCACTGGAATGTAACTTTTGCACAAACGGAAAACGGATTCGGCGTTACTGAAGAAGGCTCGTCCGGCTCACCTCTGTACAACGAGAACAAGCTTGTAATAGGTACATTAACCGGAGGAAATTCTACCTGCTTATACCGGAGAGGGCTAAACATTTATGGAAAATTGAGTTATCACTGGAATAAGTATAAAACAGACTCTTCTACGCGTATGGACGTATGGTTCGACCCGCTGAATTCAGGAGTGGAAACTTTGGCTGGCCGTTTCCGCAAAGTCCTTAAGCCTTCACCCCAAAATCCGAAAGTTGTAAACTTAGGGCAAAGTATTTCTATTACATGGAGCGCCCCGGAAAGTAATGAAACCCCGAAACGATACCATGTATACCGCAATAACAATAAAATCGGCGAAACAACTTCATTGTCTTTTATAGATCATGATCCGGTCATCGGATCTTTGGTTTATTCCGTATCCGCGGTATATGCCGATGAAGAAGAGTCACCTTTTGTCACAGCAACAATATCCTACATAAAATACAAAGCGCCATCCGATTTAAAAGCGGAACGCCCAAAAGAAGACAGTGACCAAATCCAATTGAGCTGGAACGCGCCTGTTTATGAACAAACCATTTACTGGGGGACAGCAGATCCCACCTATATGGTAGGATTTGAAGGGAAGAGAACACCATTCTATTATGGACAGAAATGGTCCCCGAGTGAGATTTCGCCCTTAAATGGAAAAACGATTAAAGCAGTACAATTTGTACCTGTTGAAGATAACACTTATGAGGTATACATCTCACAAGGAGAAAATACCTACAGGCAGAGTATAGAAACTTCTTCTCTTGAGGCAAGGGAATTTAATACCATCAACTTAAAAACGCCATTTGTCATTGACGGCTCTAAATCTCTTATAGTTTCCATCTATGCATCAGTAGTGGGAACCGATTATCCTGCCGTATGTGATGGCGGACATGCGATTGATGGAAAAGGAAATATTTGCTCCTATGATGGCAACGAATGGTCTAAACTTTACAACGACAATGATCCTGATGAACGTGATTATAACTTTATTGTCACTGCCATCATATCATCCGAAAACGGAAATTTATCCGGTAATAGTAAAAGTTATGACGTTTCTGAACGCAGTTCGGAAATAGCAATAAGCACTAAAAATATTCAAACTCGCGCAGCAAAACTTCCTTTAGATGATAACGCGGTTTCTTTACGCAGTTCGGCTCCGGCGGCATTTCCCGAAATAACAAAATATATCATTTATCGTAGTGGATCTCCTTATAAGAATATGGATGCTTCGGAGACTACATATACATTTTCGGATTATGTCTCTACTCGTTATTACGAAGTTTCCGCACTTTATGATGATGTCATCGAAAGCGAAAAAAGCGATAAGGCTTATATTACTATAGTAGGTACAGATTACATCAATGCTTCGGTTAGCATTTCCCCAACGAGATTTTCCAATTATGTATCTCTTAAAGGATACGAATCCGTTACACGTGTAGATGTGGTCTCTGTTTCAGGAAAAATATGCCTTGTTGTGAATAATCCTAATGAAACGATTGATACTTCTTCGTTATCACCCGGGCTATACTTTTTCCGCATATATGATAAGAACAATAAGCAAATAGTAATTAAAGCGATAAAAGCAAATTGATGATTCAACTTTACTACTGATGCGTTAAAAATAATCATCAAATAAATCTAATTGTTCTTTGACATTTTGATTGACTTGAAATTCGGTAAGGAGTTCTCTTATTGACGTTTTATCGAAAGCGGATATTCCTAAAATCTGCATTATTTCGTAAATGGAGAGTTCGCTTTTCAATGCATGTTTTACATAAGCCACAACTAGGTACGTGCAAATAGCAACCCAGATGTGGATATTAACTGCATTCTCCGAGTGTCCCCATAGTTTTTTAATGGTGAGATTCTGCTTTATCCACTTGAAAAAGACTTCGATTTGCCATCTGTTCTTATACAGGTAAGCCACTTCAAGGGCTGACACTTCAAAATTATTTGTCAGGAAAACAAGCAAGACGTCCTTTTCTTCATCGTAATACTCTACTAATCGAAGAAGCTCCGGATATAACTGTTTGGATTTATGAACAGTAAGCTCAATTGTTTTATCAGCTCTCAATCCAGTTGTTTCATTGATGTTGTAATTTTGTTCGACTACATTGTACTTGATGGTAGATTTTGCCCTTGTTACAAAATAAGCTTCTGCTTGTTGCATACGATATAATGCAGCAAAATCAACATAAGCTTTGTCCATCAGATAAATGGCATCTGGTATGGGAATTATCTCGTCCAGTAGATTGCTGTCATGATATTTTCCGTCAGTAATGAGAATAAAACAAGGTATGCTCCCCCTCAAATCAAGCATGGTATGAACCTTTACTGCGCCACGGGAATATTTCCCCGGCGCCCAACTGAACAATTTTATGCTCAGGGATATGGTCGTTGAATCCAGTACGAAAATTTCATTATCAACATCCACGTTGGGAATGGGATTCTCGGCATATAAGGGACGTACCAATTGAATGAGGAATTCTCCAAAATCAGCAAAAATCCGCCAATCACGATTCTCATTGGCACGAGATAAGGTAGATTGGTTGACATTTTGCTTGATACCCAAATGGTAAAGTTTGCGTTTGTGGGCTTTTAGACAAAGACAAATGCTCCGCAATGAATTTAGGGAGGTCAACTGACCGAAAAACAGTTGTACAAACTGATTCCAACACGTAAGCTCTCTTGTGCGATGGTCACCATTATAGCGACCAACACATTTTTCAAACTCATATCTGTTCACAAAATCTAATAACTGGGAGAACACATATTTACCAGAATTCATATCATTGCACTTCTTTTGAGGTGCAAAAGTAATTTCAATTCAAATCAAAAAATCAAAGAACGAGTATATCTATTTGTGTATTAATTAATTACAAAAATATTTTTAAAGTTAACGCATCACTAGTG